>DASZVZ010000082.1:0-191930 GCA_035546875.1 Pseudolabrys sp. | reverse complement strand
AGCGGCGCGCGCCCCGACTTCTCCGCGATCTCGCGGTCCTGCTCGATGATGAAGCCGCGCGCGGGCTCGTCCTTCTCGAGGCCGCCGAGCAGCTCGGCCGGCACGCGCCGGTTGGAGCGCTGCGAGCCGTCCTCGTACACGACGTCGAAGAAAACGAATTCGCCTTTGGGATTGGTACCGGGTTTTTTTGGCATGGCGGCTTCTCTCCGATGCGCGCGCCAATGTCAAAAAGAAATCCGCAAGGCAGGCCGCGTTGCGGCGCATGCGCGAACCGCAATTTTGCCGGCGCGGTATCCGCCGTTCGTTCCCGCGACCCGGTTCCGCGAGGCTCCGGCATCCCGCTTGCGTGCCAATGAGCCGGAGCACGGCCCGCGCCACCCCCTGTTTAGGGAATGGTGCAGCGCAACAAGCCCGCTATATGCCTGCCGACGAAAACGAAAGGCAGATCAGGCGATGGCTTTTTTCTCGCACGCTGTTTCAACGCGCGCGCCGGCGGCCGGGCGCGCCGCGCCGAAGCGCGGATTCCTCGCGCGCCTCTATGCGGCGCTCCTCATGTCGCGCCAGCGCACGGTCGAGCGCGCGCTCGGGCGCTACCTCAAAAACAACAGCAAACTCACGGACCGGATCGAGCGCGACATCGAACAGCGCTTCCTGCCGCGGCCCGGTTTTCAGGTCGAGCGGGATCGTTAAGGCGCTCCGCGCGCAGGGCCGCAAGGCGCCCCTCCCGGGCACCGAGTCGCCGCCCCCGAGCCATTCGAAAATGACAATCGTATTAACTCCCTTATGCCCCAGGCGCATGGGGACCATCCCTTTTTAGGGGATGTTGCAGTGCAGCAAATCACCTATATCCCGCTCAACGACAACAAGAAACGCGGAAGCGCACTTCAGGGCTCGTCAGACCTTCTTAGAGAAAGGGAGATGAAGCCATGGCTTTCTTCTCACACGCAGTTTCACCCCGCGAACTCGCCTTTGCGCGCGCCGATGCACGCAAGCGCGGTCCGTTCGCCCGCTTCCTCGCCGCCTTGATGGAAGCGCGCCGGCGCGCGGCCGAGCGCGAGATCGCGCGCTACCTCGCGCATACCGGCGGCAAGCTCACCGACCAGATCGAGCGCGACATCGAGCACCGCTTCCTCACCGGATCCGGCTTCGATCGCCGCCCGTAACATTTGTCCGACAAGGAGATTGATTGAGATGACGACCCTTCAGCTTCGCGCCCAGCAGGCGCAGACCGGTTTCGGCGATTTCCTGAGCTACCTCGGCTCGGTGATCGACGCCGTGTTCGATGTCTTCGAGGAAGCGCACAAGCTCGCGCGCGAGGCGCACCGGCGCTATCCGTTCGCGGACTACTGAGCGCGACTAGCGATAGCGGCGAATGAGCTCTTCGTTGCGCGCCCGGCCGGCTTCGTAGATTTCGTATTCGTCCGCGAAGTGCCGCCGGTAGAACGCACGCAGATGCTCGTATTCGCCGTTGGCGCTGCGGCTCTCGTTGAGCCGCACGGCATCCGCCCGCGGCTTGCCCAAAACGGCGGCGAGCGCGTCGAGCGACTCCTGGTAGCGCTCCATGATGCCCACGAACACGAACTTCTCGTCCATCAGCGCGCCGAAATTGCCGGCCTCGGGCGGCTCGGGGAATTGCGAAATCATCGAATGCACGTTTCGCCGCACGCGGTGCCCGCGCGCGCGGCGGCGTAGCGAGGTTTCGAAATCCGGACCGACGGCCGGATCGACGCCCTTGCGCGTGCGCACGCGCCGCAGCGCCAGCCACTGCGAAACGTGGCGGTCGAACGGCTCGCGCAGGAACGTCATGAACTGCTCGGCCTGCGGATAATATTGCGGCACGCCGACGCCGCCGGCGGCGTTGAAATGCCCGTGGATGCAAATCGGCCCCGCCAAGACGTGCCGCTGCGGCGGAACGCCTTTGTGCGCGTAGTGCCGGATCAGCTTGTCGCCGAACCAGCCCTGCAAAACGCGGAAGAGCGACGTGCCGCCGGTGCGCGGGATGTGCAGCGAAATCAGCGGCGCGCCGCGGTCGTACGTCTTCATCGCTTCGCCCCGCCGCGCAGCTTTTAGGCCGCGCCTTCCACCACCCGCATATCGCGCTCGACTGCGTTCTTGCCGAGCGCCCGAAGCGCGGCCTGATAGGCGTCGGTTTCGTGCGCGGCGAGCGCCTTCTCCATGTTGTCGAATTCGATGACGACGGTGCGCTGCTTCATGCCGGATTCCCAGGCGTGCTCGGCCGTGCCGCGAATGATGAAACGTCCACCCGCCGCCGTGATCGCGGGGCCGGCGAGCTTGGAATAGGCCGCCAGCGCATCGGGGTTGGAAATCGAACGGTAGGTCGTCACCCAGTAGGCCTTCGGCATCACGAACTCCTTGCAATTTTTCTCATCGCCCGCCGGCGGCGGAGCCGCGCAACTCTAATGGATTATGGGCGGCCCACCAATTGCGCGCCGAAAATGCCCCGAAAAAATTCGTCATCATGAAAATTTCAGGATTTTCCGGCGATTTCTACGACTCGGGCGAATGCAAATTCCGGGCCTGCAGCGGCGCATGCGACCATCGGCGCGCGCGGTTTCGTTGCTCGCGCGCCACATTCTGGTCCAACTTGCTGGCGACTAATTTGCATCCCCCATAAAAATTTGGAGTGCTCATGTTGCGTCTCGCTACAGTTGGTTCCGCGTTGCTTGCCGTTGCGCTTGCTTCGCCTGCCACCGCACAAGACCTCACAGGTTCCATTCCGTCCGCGCCGAAAGGCGATCTCGAATTTCTCATCAGCAAGCACGCCGCCGCCAACAACGTTCCGGTCGATCTCGTGCGGCGTGTCATCAAGCGCGAAAGCCGTGGGCGAGCCCGCGTCATCAGCAAGGGCAACTACGGCATCATGCAGATCCGTCTCGGTACCGCGCGCGCCATGGGCTATCGCGGCTCGGCGGCTGGCCTGCTCGACGCCGACACCAACATGACCTACGCGGTCAAATATCTCGCCGGCGCGTACAAGGCCGCACACGGCAACTCCGATCGCGCGGTGCATTACTATGCCGCGGGCTATTACTACGCGGCCAAGCGCGAGGGTATGACGGGCACCAATGCCGCCGGCCTCAACGCGTTTGCGTCGGCGGCCACGACAGGCTCGGCCGGCACGTCGGCGAACAAGACCGCCGTGGCCGATTACAACGGACGGCCCGAGCTCATTCCCTGATCGTCCCAGGCCGCCGCGGCTAAAATCCCAGCAGCCGCGGCAGCCAGAGCGTGATGGCGGGGACCGAGGCAAGTATCGTGATCCGGAGCAGGTCCGCGGTGATGAACGGTGCGACGCCGCGGATCACCGCCTTCTGTCCTGCCTGCGGATAAAGGCCCTGCACCACGAACAGATTTAATCCGATTGGCGGTGTGATCAGGCCGATTTCGACCACGGTCGTGATGATGATGCCGAACCAGATCGGGTCCATGTGGAATTGCACGGTGATCGGATAGACCACCGGCAACGTCAGCACGATCATGCTCAGGCTGTCCATGAAACAGCCGAGGATGACGTAGAACACGATGATCAGGACGAGGACCGTCGTGTAGGAGAAGCCGGATGCACCGATCGCCGCTGTCACTGCGGCGGGGAGCCCGGTCGCCTCGATCAAGACGTTGAACAGCGCCGAGCCGATCAGAATGGTGAAGATCATCCCGCTGGTGACGGCGGTTTCGATCAGCCCGTCCCACAGCGTGCGCCAGGTAAAGTTGCCTTGCAGCGCCGCGATCAGCAATGCGCCGCCGGCGCCGATCGCGGCGGCCTCCGTCGGCGAGAATACGCCGGCGTAGATGCCGCCGATGGTGACGATGAACAGCAGCGCGACCTGCCACACATCGCGCACCGCGCGCCAGCGCTGCTCCTTGGACATTCGCTCGCCGGCAGGCCCGGCCTTGGGATTGCGGCGCACCGTGTAGGTGACCGCGAACATGTACAGAAGCGTGGCGATAATGCCCGGCACGAACGCGGCGGCGAACAACGCGCCGATCGACGTCGAGGTGATCAGCCCGTAGATGACCATGATGATGCTCGGCGGAATAAGAATGCCGAGCGTTCCTCCGGCCGCGACCGAGCCCATCGCGAGCTCCGGCGAATAATTTCGCCGCAGCATTTCCGGCAGCGCGATGCGGCCTATGGTGGCGCATGTCGCCAGCGACGATCCGCAGATGGCGCCGAATCCGGCGCAGGCGCCGATAGTCGCGATGGCAAGCCCGCCGCGCAGCCGCCCGAGAAACGAATAGATGAAATCATAAAGCGCGCGCGACAGGCCCGCGCGCGAGGCGAACACGCCCATGAACACGAACAGCGGTACCACCGACAGCCCGTAGTTCTTCACGTTGTCGAAGGCGGTGGTGCCGGTGACGTAAAAGGTCGTGTTGGCGCCTTGCAGGATGAGACTGCCGGCGAAGCCGACCACACCCATGGAGATCGCGACCGGCACGCGCAGCACGCACAGCAGCAGGGCAATGCCGAACGCGAGCAGGCCGGGCCCGAGACCGGTCACGGCTTGTCCTTGCGCAGCGCGAGCATGACCGAATGGGCCGCCATCACCAGGCCGGCGAAGGCCGCAAGAAAGCAGCCCGCGATGGCAGGCGCCCAGTACCAGACGAGGGGAATCGCGAGGTCCTGCGACACGTCACCCGCCTCGATCGACATGGTGGCGGGGCGGAACGACAGCCAGCCGATCGCGAGAAACAAGAGTCCGCCGAGCAGCGCGCCGAAGCCCTCGAACAAGTGCCTTGCCCGCGGGGGCAGGGGATCGGTCGCGATCTCGACCGCCACGTGACCGCGCCGCATGAACACCAGCGGGATCGAGAGGAAGGCGCTGATCACCAGCACCAGTTCGGTGACGTCGACCGCGCCGATGAGACTCTTCTCGAAGGTTTTCCGGATCACAATATCCGCCGCCACCATCGCGATAGCGACGATGAGGCTCGCCGTCGCGACGCCGGCCAAGGCGGCAAAGCAGCGGTCAATCAGCCGGAGCACGGACGGCGAGCCTTGAGACGCGCGCTACTTGTCGTACTTCGCAGACAGCGCCAGCATCTTGTCGTAGATCTGGTGCGCGTCCTTGATGCCCTTGCCTTCGAGGTCGGCGAGGTATTTGTCGATCATCGGCTTGAGCTGCGTGCGCCACTTGGCGCGGGTCGCGTCGTCGATCTTGATGATCTCGTGCCCGCGCGCCTTGGAATCGGCAAGCCCGGCCGCATCCCATTTGTCCCAGAGCGTGCCGAACTGGTTGACCCAGGTGTCGCCGGTGAGTTCATCGATCGCCTTCTGCACGTCGGGCGGCAGCGCGTCGAAGCGCTTCTGGTCCATCACGATATAGAACGCCGCGACGTAGAGTTTTGCGTCCGTGTGATACTTGATGAGCTCGTTGAGCTTGATCGCCGAAACGAGATCCCAGGTGGTGACGACGCCGTCGATCACGTTCTTTTGCAGGTTTTCGTAGATCTGCGCGGGCGGCAGGCCGACCGGGCTCGCGGCGAGATATTGTAGCATCGCGGAAACCGCATCGCTCGGCGTGCGCAGCCGCAGGCCCTTGAAGTCGTCCAGTGTGTGCACCGGCTTCGTGGCCGTGTGGACGAGGCCGCCGTGGTGCGTCATCAGCGCCAGCACCTTGAAGCCTTCATAGTCCGACTTCAGCGTGCCGTCCTTGTAGAGCTCCCACAGGATGCGGCTGCCGGCGCCGGCGTCCTTCACCATGAACGGCAGTTCGACGATCGAGGACTTTTCGAAGCGTCCGCGCGGAATGCCGCGCAGGCCGAAGGCGATGTCGGTGACGCCGGCCTTCACCTGATCGGCCTGCCGCGCCGCGTTGCCGAAGGCGGAGTTAACCGCGTAGATCTCGACCTTCACCTTGCCGTGCGTCTTCTCTTCCAGCGCCTTGGCGAAAGGCTCGATCAGGTCCTTCTGGATGCCGTGGTTCGGCGGCACGTAGTGACTGAACTTGAGGACGATCTGCTGCGCCTGCGCGCTCTCACCGAGCGCCGCGCCGAGCAGCATCATGCCTGCGACGGCCAAAGCCTTTGAGAAAATGGTCACGTTTCTCTCCCTGCGTTCGCCCCCGCTTGGCCGCGGGTTTGCTGGCGCTATCCTGCACCGGCTGCGCGGTTGTCTCAATGTCGCGCGGAATCGTCTCGCCCAATGATGTGCTGGGGCGGGCCGGTGGGCTGCGGTCTTATTGCTGTTTTTGCGGGGTCGTCGCGAGCTTGCCGTTATCGGCGCTGCTCTTGAACAGCGCGCCGAAGAAATCGAATTGCTGCGGGTCCTGCTTGGCGGCGGGTTTGATGCGCCGGGCGTGCTGCACCGGCTTGCGCCGCGTTTCGCCGGGCGGCTTGACGCGCTCGGGCGTGCGGATCACCGGCGGCTTTTCTTCCTGCTTGGAGATCGGTAATTCGGTCGAGGACGCCTCGCCGATGTCGATCGGGATCGACGACTCCGGCGCCGCGCTGATCGTCCCGGTCGTATCGTCAGGGTCCGCGCCGTCGCGGTCGGTGGGCAAGCCGGCGAGCACCGCCGCGGGCGTCGATGCTTCGGCCGGGGTCGTCGTCGCCTCTTTCGCCGGTGGCGGCACCATCACGGGCGGCAAGATTTCGGTCGCGGGCAATGCCGCGGCCGGCATCGAGATGACCGGCTTCGGCGCCGGCGGCGTCGCGCGCACCGGTGTGTCGGGCAATTGGCGCAGCTTGTCGAGCGCGTCGGCGCGCTGGAACGCCGCAAGAATGAGAAACTGCCGCCATTCCGGATGTTCGGTCTGTTGCATCAGCACGCCGCGCGCGGGCGGTTCGACGCGCGCGACCCGCGTGTGCGAAATCCCCGGCGCGGCAAAGCCGAGGACGAGCGCAGCAATGGCGATGAGGACGCCGCCAACTGGAGTCAGCCGGAGAATCGGCAGCATGCGCGATCCATAATTGATTCGCGCGTCAATCCCCAAACGAAAGTTTGTCCCCACCCATTCGCGCGCCACGAGCGTAAGGTGCTTGGCCGCCAAACGCGGTTGCCGGGTGACAGGTTCCGGGCCCGCTTGCTAAGGAAACGGCGTCACAAACGTGCGGGGGAAACGCCATGTTTAAGAAGCCGAATTGCCCGGTTATCGCCATCGAGGAACATTATTGGGACCGCGAGCTGGCGTCCCACTTCAAGGGTCCCGAGGCAGGCCGCGGCAACGAAACCGACGAGCGCCTGTTCGATCTCGGCGCGCTACGCCTCAAGGAAATGGACGAGGCCGGCGTCGACATCCAGGTGCTCTCGCACGGTGCGCCCTCGGCGCAGAAGCTGCCGGCGGACACAGGCCCGGCCATCACGCGCGGCGTCAACGATAGGCTTGCGGCGTTCGTCAAATCCAATTCGAAGCGCTTCGCCGCCTTCTGCGCGCTGCCCACCGCCAATCCGGAAGCGGCCGCCGACGAACTCGAGCGCTGCGTCACCCAGCTCGGCTTCAAGGGCGCGATGATTCACGGCATGTCGACCGGCGAATTCATCGATCTGAAGAAATACTGGCCGATCTACGAGCGTGCCGAAAAACTCGACGTGCCGCTCTATCTGCATCCGTCGCTGCCGAACGAAACGGTCACGCAGATCTACTATCAGGACTACGCCAAGGATTTTCCGCTCGTCGTGCGTCCGGCCTGGGGCTACACGGTCGAGACGGCGACGCAGGCGATCCGGCTCGTCCTCTCCGGCGCCTTCGACAAATATCCGAAGCTCAAGATCATTCTCGGCCACTTCGGCGAGACGATCCCGTTCCTGCTCTGGCGCATCGACTCATCGCTCAAGCGCCCGGGGCAGAAGCAGCTCGACTTCCGCGACATCTTCTGCCGCAACTTCTATCTCACCACGAGCGGCTTCTTCTCCAATCCGGCGCTGCTCTGCTGCGTGATGGAGATGGGCGTCGATCACATCCTGTTCGCGATCGACTGGCCGTTCGTGATGAATCCGCCGGGCGTCGAATGGATGAAGGACATTCCGCTGTCCGACGAGGACAAGGCGAAGATATTGAGCGGCAACGCCAAGCGCCTGCTGCGGATGTAGTCAGCCGGGCGGGTGCTTCCGGTAATAGTCGGCGTCTTCGGCCGACTGCTTCCACTCCGCATTGCCGCGCCATGCGCAGTGATGCGCGCGCATGTCTTCGCCGTAGCGTACGCGGAAGAGAAGCGTGCGCGTCGGCCCGTTGGCGTACTCGTGTACCTCACCGGGCGGATGCACGATAAAGGCGCCCGGGACGACCGGGATCGTTTCTTTTGGCGTGCGCATGGTGCCGCCGCCGGAAAAGCAGAAGTAGATTTCGGTCGCTTCGGGATGGCAATGGTTCGGGCTGATCTGGCCCGGTTCCCAGCAGGCGACGGTAACGTCGCCGTCCGCGACCTTGCCGAGGATTTTCTCGACGTGATGTTTCGGATTCCATTCCTGCTCGCGTTCGAGATTGAAGGCATACATCTCATGTGCTCCCGGGGCGCTATGGTGCCGTATGTTAGCGGAACCGCGGTGGGCAAAGAGAGGTGCAAGTGGTCTTTGATCGCACCGGTTGCTAGAAGATTGCCCCGTTTGCGCCGGGCCCGTAGCTCAACTGGTTAGAGCCGACCGCTCATAACGGTCTGGTTGGAGGTTCGAGTCCTCCCGGGCCCACCACTTTGCATTGCAACATGCCGCAAAAATGTGCGGCTGCCGCGCGGTACGGAAGTGACCGCGCCACAGGGTTATTTGCCCCATAAAAAACCGGCATGGCCCGCTATGCGGGCGACGGGTTACGGTATAGGCTCTTTTCACAACAATAAAATTCAACGCTAACCTCACAGGGAGGAATGCTTCGATGCAATCGCGACCAACTCGCCGAACCGTATTGAAAACGGCCGCCCTCGCGTCGACGGCGGTGCTCGCCGCACCGTATGTCAGAGGCGCTTACGCGGCCGGCAAGCTGACGCTTGGCTGCTGGGACCACTGGGTCCCCGGCGCCAACAAGGCGTTCGACAAGATCTGCAAGGAGTGGGGCGACAAGAACAAAGTCGAAGTCCACATCGACTACATCACGTCGCAAGGTGAGAAGGACAAGCTCACCGCCGCCGCCGAAGCGCAAGCCGGCACCGGTCACGACATCATGTCGCATCGCGACTGGAACATCCGCATCCACGAGCGTCTGCTCGAGCCGCTCGACGACGTCGTCGGCGCGCTGGTCAAGAAGTACGGGCCGATCAGCCCGGTCGCGGAATACCTTGCCAAGAACAAAGGCGTGTGGCGCGGCGTTCCGACCGCGATCGGCAGCCAGGTGAAGCCGTGCCAGTCGCGCTTCGACCTCTACAAGGAACATTGCGGCGTCGATCTGCAGGCGATGTTCCCGAACGACGAGTCGAAATACAACAAGGCCGAGACCGACAAGTGGACCTGGGACCTCTATCTCGATTGCGCCCAGAAGCTCCACAAGGCCGGTTATCCGGTCGGCCTGCCGATGGGTCAGGCATCCGACGCGGTCGACTGGGTCGGCGCGTTCTTCAATTCGATGGGCGTCGTGTTCGTCGACGAGAAGGACAACATCAAGATCAACTCCGACGAGACGCGCAAGGCGCTCGAGTACCTCAAGAAGCTGATGGCGGTGAATCCGTCGGAAGTCTACGCGTGGGATGACGCCGGCAACAACCGCTGGATCATTTCGGGCAAGGGCTCCGGGATCATGAATCCGCCGAGCTCGTGGGCGGTCGCCAAGCGCGACAATCCGAAGGTCGCGGAGAAAATCTGGCTGCACGCCATGCCGAAGGGCCCGAAGGGCCGGTTCGTCGGACAGCTTCCGCAGTTCTACGGGCTGTGGTCGTTCTCGAAGAACAAGTCGGCGGGCAAGGACCTCCTCCTGCACGTCTCGCAGAAAGAGTCGATCGCCCAACTCGTCGAGGCGTCGGTTGGCTACGACCTGCCGTCGTTCAAGAGCATGTACGACCTCGACACCTGGAAGAACGTCGAGCCGCCGAAGGGCGTGGTCTACAGCTATCCGCCGCGCGGCGACGAGCAGACGTCCATGTTCGGCGCGCCTGCGCGCGCGGAAGTCGGTGCCCAGATGTACAACCAGGCGATCAATACCGTCATGGTCGCCAAGTTTACGCAGGGCAACGAGAAGCTCGACGACGTCATCAAGTGGGCCGAGAAGGAACTCGAAGGCACGTTGCGCGCCTGAGAGAACGCTCCGGCCTGATGTCATATGTCGCATGCCGGCCCGGTTGGCCGGCATGCACTAATCTTGCCAGCTTCATGAGGGGATGAATGGCCGATACCGTCCACACCTGGGCCTCGGCGTTGCAGGGCGCCAAGCCCTCGTTCATGCAAAGCGTCCTGCGATTTGCCCGCAGGCGTTCGACCATCGCTCTACTGATGTGCGTGCCGCTCATCGTCATCGTATGCGGCCTGATCATCTACCCCGCGTTCTACTCCATTCATCTCTCGATGCTGAACAAGGCGCAGACCCGTTTTATCGGGCTCGGCAACTACACGTTCCTGCTTTCACGCGATGTGTTCTGGATGGTCGTCAAGCAGACGGCGATCTTCGCGATCAGCGCCGTGTTCTTCAAAGCGTTGATCGGCCTCATCACCGCGCATCTCATCAACAATCTTCCGACCAAGGGTCAACGCAAGTGGCGCGGCATGCTGCTGGTGCCGTGGGTCATCCCGCTCGCGCTGTCCTCGCTCGGCTGGTGGTGGCTATTCGACCCGACCCATTCGGCCTTCAATTACGTGCTGCAGAGCCTGGGTTTCGACGAGATCGGATGGCTGAGCGATCCCTATTGGGCGCGCTTCTCAGTCATTCTCGTCAACGTCTGGTATGGCGCGCCGTTCTTCCTGATCATGTACCTCGCCTCGCTCAAGTCGGTCCCCGAGCAGCTCTATGAAGCCGCGGCGATCGACGGCGCCAATGCCTGGCAGAAATTCGTGCACATCACGCTGCCGATGATGCGCAACATCATGGCGATCACCATCCTGTTCTCGCTGATCGTCACCTTCGCCAACTTCGACATCGTGCAGATCATGACCGCGGGCGGCCCGCGCAACATGACGCACGTGTTCGCCACTTACGCGTTCCTGCTCGGCATCCGCTCCGGCGACTTGCCGCTCGGAGCCGCGACCTCGCTGTTTATGTTCCCGATCCTGGCGGTGTCCGCGATCTTCATTCTGCGGGGCGTACGTAAACGCGGCAGGGAAATCGGATGAGCACAGCAGCCGTCGCTTTGACCGCGGGGAAGCCCGCGCCGCAACGTTCGAGCCTGCGCCGCAACCGCCGCTGGGCTCTGATCCTGTCCTACGTCTGTCTCGTGCTGTTCGCGATCTTCTTCCTGATCCCGCCGTATTACATGATCGTGACCTCGCTCAAGACGGATGCCGAGGTGGCGCACCTTGCGACCAATCCCTGGATCATCGCCAATGGCGTCACCCTCGATCAGTTCAGGATCCTGTTCACGCAGACCGACTTTCTCATCTACTTCAAGAACACCGTGATCGTGACGGTGTGCGTCGTCTGCGTCACCATGGTGGTGAGCGTGCTCGCGGCCTTCTCGCTCGGCCGCATGAAGTTCTGGGGCTCGGGCATTCTCGCGACCGGCATCTTCCTCACGTATCTCGTTCCGGACACGCTGCTGTTCATTCCGCTGTTCCAGATCGTGAAGGCGCTCGGCCTGCTCAATTCCTATTGGGGCATGGTGCTGGTCTATCCGACCCTGACGGTGCCGTTCTGCACCTGGATCATGATCGGCTATTTCCAGTCGATCCCGAAGGAGCTCGACGAGGCGGCGCTGATCGACGGCGCGGGCCACATGCAGATGCTGCTGAAGATCTTCATTCCGGTGGCGCTGCCGGGCATCATCGCGGCGACCATCTTCGCCTTCACCGTGTCGTGGGCGGCCTTCGTCTATCCGATCGCATTCCTCTATTCGTCGGATCAGCAGGTGCTCACGGTAGGCACGGTGACGAGTCTGATCCGCGCCGACGTCTACAAGTGGGGCATGCTGATGGCCGGCGCGCTGACCGCGGCCGCGCCGCCGCTCGTCATCTACGCGTTCCTGATGGACTACTACATCGCCGGCCTGACCGCGGGCGCCACCAAGGGATAGACGAACAAGCCGCCGTACAAGGCGGTCGACAGGACTGCACGGGTTTCCGGGAGGACTCGAATGGCCGAAGTCACGTTGCGTAATGTGGTCAAGCGTTTCGAAGCGGTCGAAGCGGTGCGCAATATCAATCTCGACATCCCCGACAACGAGTTCGTCGTGCTGGTCGGCCCCTCGGGCTGCGGCAAATCGACGACGCTGCGGATGATCGCGGGGCTCGAGGAAATCACGGACGGCCAGATTTCCATCGGCGGCGAGGTGGTCAACGACCTGCCGCCGAAGGACCGCGACATCGCCATGGTGTTCCAGAACTACGCGCTCTATCCGCACATGACGGTCGCGGAGAACATGTCGTTCGGCCTGCGCCTGCGCAAATTCCCGAAGGCCGAGATCAAGCAGCGCGTCGACAACGCCGCGCGCATCCTCGACATCGCCGAATTGCTCGATCGCCGCCCGAAGCAGTTGTCCGGCGGCCAGCGCCAGCGCGTCGCCATGGGCCGCGCCATCGTGCGCAATCCGAAGGTCTTCCTGTTCGACGAGCCGTTGTCGAACCTCGACGCCAAGCTCAGGGTGCAAATGCGCACCGAGATCAAGCGCGTGCATCAGAAGGTGAAGACCACGACCGTTTACGTCACGCACGATCAGGTCGAGGCGATGACGCTCGCCGACCGCGTCGTGGTGATGAACGGCGGCCGGATCGAGCAGATCGGCACGCCCAACGATCTCTACCACCACCCCAAGACCCGCTTCGTCGCCGGCTTCATCGGCTCGCCGGCGATGAATTTCGTCAATGCGCGGCTCGAGGGGAACGGCAGCGGATTGCGGGTGCGCCTGTCGGACAAGCTGTCCTTCGCCGTGCCGGCGAACCGGACCGCGCGCTATCAGGGCCATGTCGGCAAGGACGTGGTCTTCGGCCTGCGGCCCGAGCACATCACCGAAACGCGCGGCCAGTCCGGCAACGGCGGGCAGGAATTCTCGACCGTGCTCGATGTCGTCGAGCCGATGGGCATGGAGACGATGGTGTACTTCACCGTCAGCGGCACGGAAGTCTGCGGCCGCGTCGAGCCGACGGCGGCCAAGGGCCCGGGCGAGACCATGCAGCTACGCGCCAACCTCGATCACATGCACCTGATCGACCCGGCGACCAACGCCGTCATCTAGCGCGCCTCTCGCGCAATATTGCCGTCCGCCGCGGGGGCGATTTCTCCCCTTGCCGAATCGCGAATCAAATACGATGCCGGTTCCAGCGTTGAATTCGCCCGGACCGGCACCGGTCCGCTATCGGGACGGCGAGCGCACCCATGAAAGTCGTCATTCTGGCCGGAGGCTTCGGCACGCGCCTGGTGGAAGAAACCGCCGTGCGGCCGAAGCCCATGGTCGAGCTCGGCGGCAATCCGGTGCTCTGGCACATCATGAAGATCTACAGCACGTACGGGCTCAACGAATTCATCATCTGCCTCGGCTACAAGGGCTATTTCATCAAGGAATATTTCGCCAACTACTTCCTGCATCGCTCCGACGTCACCTTCGATCTCAAGGAAAACCGGATGGACGTGCACAGCGTCACCGCCGAACCATGGCGCGTCACTCTGGTCGATACCGGCGAGGCAACACAGACCGGCGGACGCATCAAGCGCGTGCTGCCTTACTTGAAGGACGATGCGGAGTTCTGCCTCACCTACGGCGACGGCATCGCCGATGTCGACATCGCGGCGCTGATCGCGCGGCATCGTAACGCCAAGCGGCTCGCGACCGTCACCGCGGCCCAGCCGCCGAGCCGCTTCGGCATGCTCGATATCGAAGGCGGCAAGGTCACCGGTTTCAAGGAAAAGCCGGACGGCGAAGGCGGCTGGGTGAGCGCCGGCTTCTTCGTGCTGTCGCCGAAGGTCGGCGACTACATCGCCGGCGACGAGACGTTGTGGGAGCGCGAGCCGCTCGAGCGGCTGGCCGCCGCCGGTGAGCTCGGCGTTCACCTGCATCGCGGTTTCTGGCAGCCGATGGACACGCTGCGCGACAAGATGCTGCTCGAGAGCCTGTGGGCGTCCGGCTCGCCGCCCTGGAAAATCTGGCAATGACCCGCCGCGCTTTCCGGCCAGGCCGGCGGATACCAACCTTCGGGTGCTTCGATGCGATTTACTAAGACCGTGGTCGAGGGCGTGCTGCTGATCGATCTCGAGCCGATC
Organism: Pseudolabrys sp.; assembly: GCA_035546875.1. Lineage (GTDB taxonomy): Bacteria > Pseudomonadota > Alphaproteobacteria > Rhizobiales > Xanthobacteraceae > Pseudolabrys. The sequence goes on along the minus strand of DASZVZ010000082.1, from coordinate 177,645 downwards.
GAGGACAAGCGCGGCTTTTTCGCCCGCACGTATTGCGAGGACGAGTTCGCCGCCGCCGGCATCACGATGCGTCCTGTGCAGGCCAATCTGTCGTACAACAAGCAGGCCTTCACGTTGCGCGGCATGCACTATCAGGCTGCGCCGCACGGTGAGGCGAAGCTCGTGCAATGCGTGCGCGGCCGCATCTTCGACGTCGCCATCGATCTGCGTCCGCAATCGCAGACGTTTTGCCGCTGGGCCGGCGTCGAGCTGTCGCCCAAGAACCGCCGCATGCTGTACGTTCCGGAAGGCTGCGCGCACGGCTATCTGACGCTCGAGAACGAAAGCGACGTCAGCTATCTGGTCAGCGCCAAGTACACGCCCAACGCGGGCCGTGGCGTGCGCTGGAACGATCCCGCTTTCGGCGTCGCCTGGCCGACGACCCCGAAGGTCATCCTGCCGCGCGATGCCGCCTATCCGGATTTTCGCGGCGTGCGCTAGCGCCGCGCTTCAAGGGCGCGCCTTCGCCTTCAGCCGCTTGTCGAGACGCGCCATGTCCACGACCATTCGCTCGTGCGTGCCCGTGCCGATCTCTTCCATCTCGTCGCGCGCGCTGACCTTGAATTCGATGCGCCGGCCGTCGACCTTGGTCACTTCCGCTTGCGCCACCACGCGATGGCCGACCGGTGTTGCCGCGAGGTGCTTGATGTCGACCGCGGTGCCGACCGCGCTTTCGCCCGGGTCGAGATAGTCGCGCACCGCGTTGAGCGCCGCATTCTCCATGGCGGTCACCATCATCGGCGTCGCGAACACCTGCGGCAGCGCCGCATCCTTGAACTGGTTGGCGAGATGCCCCGGCATCACGCGCAGGGTATAGGTGCCTTTGGCCCCTACCGGAATCGGACGCATTGCATCAACTCCCGCTCGGCCGCACGTGAACGATCGCGGGCGCCAGAATAGCAAGTCCGAGGCCGCAAATCGCGATCGGCAGGAAGGCGAGGCGGGCGATGCCGCTTACGTCCCACAGGAAGCCGCTGATCACCGGCACGATGACCGCGCAGCTATAGCTGATGGTGAACATCGCGGCCGTGACGCGATGCACGTCGTCGGGCGCGCTCAGGAGCGGCGGCAACGCCAGCACCAGAATGAGAATCGCCGCGGCGGCAAAACCTTGCATGGTCGCGGCCGCGACGATCCACGCGCCGGAACCGAACACGATGCCGCCGGTCGCTGCCACGCACAGAAGCCCGCACACGACATAAGGCCACACCTTTCGTTCGAGCCGCCCGGCAAACGCCAGCAAGAGGAACGACGCCGGAAGCTGGCCTATATTCAGCCCGGATAGCGCGGCGCTGATCCACTCGCTCTCGCCGATGCTGCGCAGATAATCCGGCAGGAAGGTATTGCTGCCGAAATAGCTCGCATTGACCGTGCCGAGCATCAGTCCGAGCCGCCAGATGAGGGAATCGCGCCAGTCCGGCCACCAGCGGCGGTTGACTGGCGCGCTGGTGGCGAGCCGCGCTGGCCGGCGCGCGCATAAAAGCACGAGCAACGCGATCGCGAATACCGGCGCGCTCCACACGGTGAAGCCGCGTTGCCAAGTGACGACGAGCGGCAAGACAAGCGGCAGCGTCAGCGCGACCGGCAGGATTTCCCCGATCAGCAGCCCATTGGTGTAGACGGCGGTGGCAAAGCCGATGCGCTTTGGCGCCCAGTCACGTACTGCGGGCGGCAAGCTCACCTGCATCACGGCTACGCCGATCGCCATGACGATCGTCATCGCGTAGAGCCAGGCGATGTCGCCGATCGCACCGCGCAACGCGCCCGCAACCGCCGTCACGAGGAGTCCGATCACCAGCGCGCTCTTTACGCCGAGGCGCGCGATGATCAGCGATCCCGGCACCGCGGCGATCGCGAAAAGCATCGAGGGCAGTCCGGTGAGGATGCCGACCTGTGTCGCGTTGAGCTTCAGTTCGTCGTGGATCAGCGGGATGACCGGCGGCACGGCAAGAATTGTCAGCCGCAAGGCAGCTCCGCCGAGCCAGAGCAGCAGCAGGGACGCGAGCAGCCGTTCCTGTTGGGCCGCGCCGGAAGGGGATGTCGTCATTGCGGGAAAGCCACGGAGATGACCGCTCTGCGCGCCGGATAGCACAGGCGCGCCGCGGATAACAGCGCGCATTCGTCGCGTCACGTCTGCGTTATTGTCGGGCCGCTCCGGCGGCAATCTCGCGGCGAACAATGTCGAGCAGGGATTGGCTCCCGTGATCGAACCTTATGCCGCGCACGTTGAATGCCGCCGCCGCATGCATATCGTCGTCGCGGTCACCGATCATGAAGCTGCGCGCGCGGTCGACGTTCCATTCGCGCGCGGCTTGCTCGAGCATGCCGGGTCCGGGCTTGCGGCAGGCGCACGTGATCGCGAATCTCGTGACCGAGCCTTGCGGATGATGCGGGCAGTAATAGAAAGCGTCGACGTGCGCTCCTTGCGCCCGCAAGCCTTCCTGCATGTGCGCGTGAAAGCGCTCGATCGCCGCCTCGTCGTAGAAACCGCGCGCGACGCCGGATTGGTTGGTAACCACCAGCACGTGATAACGGGCTTCGTTCAAGAGCCGCACGGCATCGAGCGCGCCGGTGACCCAGACCAGTTGCTCCGGCCGGTAGGTCCAGCCGTTGTCCACATTGAGCACGCCGTCGCGATCGAGAAATGCCGCCGGGCGCCGTCCGGAGGGATCAAACATGCGCTATAACCGCTTCATTCGGCATGTTTTGCCGCAGTTGACAAGGAACATGATTTAATGAGTGTTGCCCGCGAGGTAAGGGGGGCTTATATCCGCGCCCTGACCGCAAGCCAAGCATCGAAAGAATGTTGGAAACAGTAACCCCTCGCGCCGGAGACGCCGGACGGCTGTCGCCCGGTCCGCAAAGTCTCTCCATGCGGTTGCGCCGGCTCGAAGCCGAAGCGATCTTCATCATGCGGGAGGCGGCAAGCGAGTTCCGCAATCCGGTGATGCTCTATTCCATCGGCAAGGATTCGAGCGCGATGCTGCATCTCGCGCTCAAGGCCTTCTATCCCTCCAAGCTGCCGTTTCCGCTGCTGCACGTCGACACCACCTGGAAGTTCCGCGAGATGATCGCGTTTCGCGACGAGACCGCGGCCCGGCTCGGTCTCGATCTCATCGTGCACACCAACGTGGAGGGTCTTGCGCGCGGCATCTCCCCGGTCGCGTCCGGCTCGGCGGTGCACACGCAGGTGATGAAGACGGAAGCGCTGCGTCAGGCGCTCGACAAATGCCGCTTCGACGCGGCGTTCGGCGGCGCGCGGCGCGACGAGGAAAAGAGCCGCGCCAAGGAGCGCATCTTCTCGCATCGCTCGGCGGCGCACGGATGGGATCCGCGCAACCAGCGTCCCGAGCTCTGGAATATCTTCAACACGCGCATCAAGCCCGGTGAATCGATGCGGGTGTTTCCGCTCTCGAACTGGACCGAGCTCGACGTCTGGGAATACATCCGCGCCGAAGACATTCCGGTCGTGCCGCTTTATTTCGCCAAGGAACGGCCGGTGGTCGATCGCGACGGCCTCTTGATTGTGCGCGACGACGACCGGCTGCCGCTCAAGCCCGGCGAGAAGACGCGCATGGAGCTGGTACGCTTCCGCACGCTCGGCTGCTACCCGCTCACCGGCGCGCTGCGCTCCAGCGCGGCCACGCTCGACGAGATCATCGACGAGATGCGCAATTCGGCGAGCTCCGAGCGACAAGGGCGCGCCATCGATCACGACGACGCCGGCTCGATGGAGAAGAAGAAGCGCGAGGGCTATTTCTGATGAGCGGCCCGGCGCGCGTCACCGCCAAGACGGCAAAGCCGGTGCGGATCGACGAGGTCGATACGCGCCCTGCGTTGCGCTTTCTGACCTGCGGCTCGGTCGACGACGGCAAGTCGACCCTGATCGGCCGGCTGCTCTACGAGCAGAACCTGATTTTCGACGATCATCTCGCCGCGCTCGAGCGCGACTCGAAGAAGCACGGCACGGTCGGCGCGGAGCTCGATTTCGCGCTGCTGCTCGACGGCCTCGAGGCCGAGCGCGAGCAGGGCATCACCATCGACGTCGCCTATCGCTATTTCTCGACCAAGCGCCGCTCCTTCATCGTCGCCGACACGCCCGGCCACGAGCAATACACCCGCAATATGGCGACCGGCGCATCCAACTCGGAGCTCGCGGTGCTGCTGGTCGACGCGCGCAAGGGCCTGCTCGGCCAGACGCGCCGCCATGCCATCATCGCCGCGCTGCTCGGCATCCGCTACGCGGTGCTTGCGGTCAACAAGAGCGATCTCGTCGCGTTCGATCAGGCGGTATTCGACGAGATCGTCACCCAGTTCAAGAGTTTCGTCACCGAGCTCGGATTCAAGGAAATCGTCGCCATCCCGATTTCGGCGCGCGACGGCGACAACGTCTCCTCGCGCAGCGACCGCACGCCCTGGTACAAGGGGCCGTCGCTGCTCGATTATCTCGAGTCCGTCGACGTCGAGGACGACCGCGCCGGCACGCCGTTCCGCATGCCCGTGCAATGGGTCAACCGCCCGAATTCGGATTTCCGCGGCTTTGCCGGCACGATCGCCGGCGGCAGCGTAAGGCCGGGCGACGAAATCGCCGTGCTGCCGTCCGGGCGCACCACCAGGGTCGCGCGCATCGTCACCGCCGACGGCGACCTGGAAGTCGCCGGCACCAAGAGCGCGGTGACGCTGACGCTTGCCGACGAGATCGACATTGCGCGCGGCGACGTGCTCGCCGCGGTGCGCGACCGGCCGCAGATCGCCGACCAGTTCGCCGCGCAGCTCGTGTGGATGTCGAACGACAAGCTGATGCCGGGCCGCTCGTACTTCATGAAGATCGGCTCGCGCACCATGACCGCGACGATCACCGAGCTGCGCCACCGGCTCGACATCGACACGCTGGCGAAGCTTGCCGCCAAGACCCTGTCGCTCAATGAAGTGGGCGTGTGCAACATCGCGACCGCGATGCCGGTTGCCTTCGACCCTTACGCGGAAAACCGCGACACCGGCGCTTTCATCCTGATCGACCGCTATTCGAACGAGACGGTCGCGGCCGGCATGATTTCGTTCGCGCTTCGCCGCGCGACCAACGTGCACCACCAGGATCTCGCCGTCGGCAAGAAGGCGCGCTCGGCGCTGATGCATCACAAGCCGGCGGTGCTGTGGTTCACCGGCTTGTCGGGCGCGGGCAAATCGACCATCGCCAACCTGGTCGAGGCGGGCCTCAATGCGCGCGGCGTTCACACCGTCATGCTCGACGGCGACAACGTGCGTCATGGGCTCAACAAGGACCTCGGCTTCACTGAAACCGACCGCGTGGAAAACATCCGCCGCATCGGCGAGGTGGCGAAGCTGATGACCGAAGCCGGCCTCATTGTGCTGTGCTCGTTCATCTCGCCGTTCCGCGCCGAACGCCGCATGGTTCGCGAGCTGCTCGATGAGGGCGAGTTCGTCGAGGTGTTCGTCGACACGCCGATCGACCAGTGCATCGCGCGCGACCCCAAGGGGCTCTACAAGCGCGCGCTCGCCGGCGAGATCAAGAACTTCACCGGCGTCGACCAGGCCTACGAAGTGCCGGAAAATCCGGAGCTGCATCTGATGGCGGGCCGCCAGGAAGCCGATGCGCTCGCCAACAAGGTGATCGACGAACTGGTCCGGCGCGAGATTTGCTCGAAATAGTTTGGCCAAAGCAGATTTGCGACGGCCAGGCGGGCCGAATGAGATAAGATGACGCGGGGGCGCTGCGCCGGTTCATGATGCGGATTCCCAGGCTTACGCCGCGCCAGTTTCTCATCGTCGCGCACGATCTGGTCGCGACCGCCGCGGCCATCGCGCTCACCTTCTACGTGCGCTTCCAGGGGCCGGCGCTCGACGTGCGCCTGCACGGCCTCGCCATCTTCATCCCGGCCTTCGTCGTTTACGCCGGCATCGTCTATTTCATCTTCAAGCTGCACTGGAACAAGTGGCGTTTCACGTCCCTGCCGGATCTGTTCAACATCTTCCGCGCGGTGACGGTGCTGGCGATCTCGCTGCTCGCGCTCGACTACGTGCTGCTCGCGCCCAACGTCTACGGCACGTTCTTCTTCGGCAAGATCACCATCCTGCTCTACTGGTTCCTGCAGATGTTCTTTCTCGGCGGCTCGCGCGTCGCCTACCGCTATTTCCACTACGCACGCACCATCCAGCGCGTGAAAGTCGCCGATGCCACGCCCGCGCTGGTGATCGGCCGTGCGGCGGACGCCGAGGTGCTGCTGCGCTCGATCGAAAGCGGCGCGGTGAAGAACATCTGGCCGGTCGGCATCCTGTCGCCGTCGCGCGCCGACCGCGGCCAGGCGATCCGCGACATTCCGGTGCTCGGCGACGTCGAGGATCTCGAGCGCGTCACCGCCGATCTCGCCGGCCGCGGCAACCGCGTGACGCGGCTGGTGCTGATGCCGTCCGCGCTCTCGCCCGACGCGCGCCCCGAGGCGCTGCTCGTGCGGGCGCGCCGTCTCGGCCTCGCGCTCAACCAGTTGCCCTCGCTCGAAGCGGGCGACAGCGCGGTGCGGCTTGCGCCGCTCGCGGTCGAGGATCTGCTGCTGCGCCCGAGCGTGAAGATCGATTACCGCCGGCTCGAGCAGTTCGTCTCCGGCAAGTCGATCGTCGTCACCGGCGGCGGCGGCTCGATCGGCTCGGAAATCTGCGACCGCATGGTCACCTTCGGCGCCGCGCGCCTGCTGGTGATCGAGAATTCCGAGCCGGCGCTGCACGCCGTCCTGGAAACGCTCGCCGCCAAGCAGTCGTCCGCCGAGATCATGGGACGCATCGCCGACGTGCGCGACCGTGCGCGCATGCTGAATCTCATCTGCGAATTCAAGCCCGACGTGGTCTATCACGCGGCCGCGCTCAAGCACGTACCGCTGCTCGAGCGCGACTGGGGCGAGGGCGTCAAGACCAACGTGTTCGGCTCGGTCAACGTCGCCGATGCCGCGGCCGCGGCGGGCGCCGCCGCCATGGTGATGATCTCGACCGACAAGGCGATCGAGCCGGTATCGGTGCTCGGCGCCACCAAGCGGCTCGCCGAAATGTACTGCCAGGCGCTCGACAGTGATTTCGCGCGCCAGGGCAGCGGCAAGCCACCGATGCGGCTCATCTCGGTGCGCTTCGGCAACGTGCTCGCGTCCAACGGTTCGGTGGTGCCGAAATTCAAGGCGCAGATCGAGGCCGGCGGCCCGGTCACCGTTACGCACCCGGACATGGTGCGCTACTTCATGACTATTCGCGAGGCCTGCGACCTCGTCATCACGTCGGCGACGCATGCGCTCGCGCCGCAGCGCACGGATGTCTCCGTCTACGTGCTCAACATGGGCCAGCCGGTGAAGATCGTCGACCTCGCCGAGCGCATGATCCGCCTGTCCGGCCTCGAGCCCGGCCGCGACATCAACATCGTGTTCACCGGCATCCGCCCCGGTGAGCGCCTGCACGAGATTCTGTTCTCGCGCGAGGAGGAAACCGCCGAGATCGGCATTTCCGGCGTCGTCGCCGCAAAGACCATGCAGCCCTCTCTCGACGCGCTGCGCGGCTGGCTCGCCACGCTGGAGCAGGGGCTTGTCCGCAACGAGCGCGCGGCGATCTATAATGCGCTGCGCGAGGCGGTGCCGGAATTCCGCGGCGAGGCGGCGTGATGCCGGGCGGGGCCACAATCTCCGTTCATTCCCGCGCAAGCGGGAATCCAGCGCGGCTTGTTTCGGCGTCGATTTTTTCCCTGGGTCCCCGCTTGCGCGGGGACGAGCGGAAGGTTCGGTATTGCCCATGGACGTAACAGCCTTTTTCAAAGCCGAGTTCGCCGAGCACGCGGCGGTGACGCGCGACACCGAGGCCGCGCTCGGCAAGGCCTTCGGCGGACTGGTCGCGGCCTGCGCGATCTCGCTGCGCGCCGGCGGCAAGCTGATGTTCTTCGGCAATGGCGGCAGCGCCGCCGATGCCCAGCACCTCGCGACCGAATTGACGGTCCGCTACAAGAAGAGCCGCGCGGCCATCGCGGCGATCGCGCTCACCACCGACACCTCCGCGCTCACGGCGGCCGGCAACGATCTCGGCTTCGAGCAGGTTTTCGCCCGCCAGATCGAGGCGCTCGGCAAGCGCGGCGATGTGGCGCTAGCCATCTCCACCTCCGGCAAGAGCCCGAACGTCGTCGCCGCGCTGCGCCAAGCGAAAGGCATGGGGCTGATCACGGCCGCGCTCGGCGGCAAGGGCGGCGGCGATCTCGCCCGCCATTGCGACCACCTGCTGGTGGTGCCTTCCGACACGACCGCCCGCATTCAGGAGATGCATATCCTGCTTGGCCAGATGCTCTGCGGCGCGCTGGAAATAGAGCTCGGGCTGGCGTAGCGGCCGGCTAACCCTCTGGACTAAAACAGGTTTACGTTGCCGGCCGTCATTTGTCGTTTTCATTCCGTGAAAACACGATTCCTCATTCCGAAAACTTCTTGACTCATCGCTGCCGGCCTATTTCCCTCTCGGGCTCAGGGAGCGAACCCATGGACGCAAAAATTCTACCGGGGCCCGGAAACGACAAACGCACCGGCGCCGAACGCAACAGCATTCAATCGGTGGACCGGGCGCTGCTGCTGCTCGAGACCATCGCCGAACTCGGCGGAGAGGCGACGCTCACCGATCTCGCCAACCGCGCGGGGCTGAACATCTCCACCTGTCACCATTTGCTGGCGACCCTGATCAAGCGCGGCTTCGCCACCAAGGTCACCGGCCGGCGGCTCTACGCGCTGGGCGCGCGCATGATTTATCTCGGCCACGCCTGCCTGCAGGTCGACCTGCCGCGCCGCGCGCAGCCCTACATGGAGACCATCAACCGCGTCACCGGCGAGACCGTGCATCTCGCTGCCTTGCAGGGCGACAGCGTGGTGACGCTCGCCGTGCGCGAGGCGCGTCATGCCGTGCGTGTCGACACCGGCCGCATCGGCAAGGTGGAAGCGCCGCACGCCACCTCGGTCGGCAAGGCGATCCTGGCCTGGCTGCCGGAAGACGAGATGCGCCGCATTCTGAGCGCCGGCATGAAGCGCTACACCGAACACACCATTACGGATTTTCCGGCGCTCGTTGAATCGCTGCGGCTGGTGCGCCGTTCCGGTTATTCGGTCGACCGTGAGGAGTTCCTGCCCGGCGTCATCTGCGTCGGCGCCGCCATTCGCGACCAGGCCGGCACGGTGATCGGCGCGATCAGCGCCTCGACGCCCTCGATGCGCGCCACCGACGAACACGTCGCGCTGATGCGCGACGAGATAACCGCCGCGACGCGCGCGCTGTCCGCCGAATTCGGCGGGCCGGGCGCGCAATCGAGCTCGGAACGGCCGCAAGCCGTCGCCATGTAGTTGACCGGCCCTCGAGGCCGCATTCTGGAGGATTCATGTACGCGCCAGCCGGTGTGAAGACATCGAAGGACTTTCCGATTCCGGATAAGCAGAAAGCCTGGGTGCTCGGCGATCCGGGTGAGCTCAAGCTCACCGACAAGCCGATTCCGGTCCCGAAAAAAGCGGAAGTGCTGGTACGCATCGATGCGGTCGCGATCTGCGCCACCGACCTCGAGATCATCTATCACGGCCCGCCGGCTTCCATTCAGGGCGGCAAGCCGTTCAACAAGAACTTCACGCCCGGCCACGAATACATGGGCACGGTCGTGGCGCTCGGCCCCGGCGTCGACGAATACAAGATCGGCCAGCGTGTCACGGTGGAAATCCACGCCGGCTGCGGCCAGTGCAAGCGTTGCCGCGAGGGCATGTACACCTCGTGTCATAACTACGGGCTCAACTACGGCGATGTCGACAAGGGCCACCGCGCCAACGGCTTCACCACCGACGGCGGCTTTTGCGAATACCAGGTCAACAACATCAACACGCTGGTGCCGATCAACGACGAGATGTCGGACGAGGAGGCGACGCTAGTCGTCACCGCCGGCACGGCCATGTACGGCCTCACCGAACTGGGCGGCCTCGTCGCGGGCGAAAGCGTCGTCGTCACCGGCCCCGGCCCGATCGGCTTGCTCGGCGTCGCGGTGGCAAAAGCGCTCGGCGCGCAGCCCGTCATCCTCACAGGCACGCGCGACAATCGCCTCAAGATCGGCCTCGAGCTCGGCGCCGACCACGTCGTCAACATCCGCAAGACGCCGGACGTCGTCGCCGAGGTGAAAAAGCTCAACGGCGGTAAGGGCGTCGATTACGTGCTCGAATGCTCGGCCGCGACCAGCGCGGTCAACGACGCCGTGCGCATGGTCAATCGCGGCGGCAAGGTCTGCCTCGCGGCCTTCGCGCACGAGGAAGTGCCGGTCGATGTCGCGCACATCGTGCGCAACAACATCTACGTCTACGGCATTCGCGGCGAGGGCAAGAGCGCCACGCACCGCGCCGAGGCCTTCATGCAGCAGAAGCGCTTCGACGCCACCAAGATTCACACCCACACCTTCCCGCTCGACGATCTGCCGACCGCGATCCGCTACGCCAAGGACCGCGTCGACGACGCGATCAAGGTGGTGGTGAAGGCGAAAATGGACGCCGCGCACAAGGTCGCGGCGGAATGACAACGGAGTTGTCATCACCGGGCCGGCGCGCAGCGCCGTGACCCGGTTATCCCGCTTAGGAACGCGCAGTGCCAGCCTAAGCGGGATGGCCGGGTCAAGCCCGGCCATGACAGAGGAGAGCCGATATACACATGCTCACCTGCGACGAATACCTGACGCCCGCTTCGCTCGACGAAGCCTTCGCCGCGATGGCGAAGAATCGCGGGCGTTATCGCGTCGTCGCGGGCGCGACCGACACGCTGCCGTGGGCGCGCGAGGGCAGAGCGGGCGACGTCGACATTCCGGTACTCATCGACGTTTCAAAAATTCCCGAATTGCATGAGCTATCGGTCAGCGACAAGCGCGCGCGTATCGGCGCGGCCACGCCGATCCAGCGCTTCCTCGACAATCCGCAATTGGCGCGCGCCTTGCCCGAGATGCCACGCTGCGCGGTGTGGTTCGCCGACGACCAGATCCGCGCGCAGGCGACGATCGGCGGCAACATCGTCAACGCCTCGCCCGCCGCCGACGGCACGCCCTGCCTGATCGCGCACGAGGCGAAGGTCGAAATTGCGTCGGCGTCCGGCAAGCGGGCGATGCCGCTCAAGGATTTCATCACCGGCCCGAACAAGACGGCGCTGAAAGAGGGCGAGCTCGTCACCGGCTTCGACTGCGACGCGCTGCCGGGCTATGGCGGCAGCTTCGAGAAGGTCGGCCACCGCCGCTCGCTGGTGATATCCCTTGTCTGTCTTGCCGTGCTGGTGAAGCTCGATCCGGAAGGCCGCCGCGTTGAGGACGTGCGGCTGTCGATCGCCGGCATCGCCGCGCTGCCGCAGCGGTTGACGGACGTGGAAAAATTCCTGCGTGGCAATGCTCTCACTGCGGGACGCCTGGAGCAGGCCGCGGAAATGCCGGTTGATCTCGTCGCCTCGCGCACGCGGCAGGCCTACCGCCGCGACGTGGTGCGCGGCTTTATGCTGCGCGGGCTCATCAACGCCGCGCGCCGCGCCGGCGCCGATCCGGACGCGCTGTCGTCCGAGCTGGAGGCGGCCTATGTCTGATCTCCAGCTCACCGCCACGATCAACGGCCGCAAGATCAGCCGTGCCGCGAAGCCGCATCAGCGACTGCTCGATTTCATCCGCGACGACTTGAACCTCACCGGCAACAAGGAAGGTTGCGGCGCGGGTGAATGCGGCACCTGCTCGGTGTTCGTTGACGGCGTGCTGATGAAGTCGTGCCTGATGCCGGTTGCGAAAGCGCAGGGCGCGACCATCGAAACAGTGGAGGCTCTGGCGAAGACCGGCGAGCTCACGCTGTTGCAGCAGGCCTTTCACAAGACCGGCGCGAGCCAGTGCGGTTACTGCATTCCCGGCATGGTGATGGCGGCGACCGCGGCGATCCGCGCCAATCCTTTTGCCGACCGCGAGGAGATCAAGGAGCGGCTCGGCGGAAACATCTGCCGCTGCACCGGCTACCAGAAGATTTTCGACGCGGTCGAACTGGCGCGCGATGTGCACAACGGCCGCCTGCCGGCGTCCGCGCTGGCGGAAGTCGAGGCGGACGAAGGCGATTTCATCGGCAAACGCGTGCGCCGCATCGATACGCCGAGCAAGGTGTCGGGCCGCCTCAAATATGCGGGCGACATGACCATGCCCGGCATGCTGCACGTGCAGGTGCTGCGCTCGCCGCATCCGCACGCGCGTATCGTCTCGATCGACACGTCGGCGGCGCAGGCAATGTCCGGCGTCGAAGGGGTCATTACATCCGCCGACGTGCCGGGCGAAGACGGCTTCGGCGTGTTCGTCAATGACCAACCGGTCATGGCGCGCGGCAAGGTGCGTTATGTCGGTGAGGCGATTGCGGCCGTCGCCGCCGAGGACCTGCTCACCGCCCGGCGCGCCGCTGCCGCGATCAAGGTCAAGTATGAATTGCTGCCGGCGGTATTCGATCCGCACGAGGCCATGCGACCGGAAGCCCCGGTCCTGCACGACTACGCGCCCGACAACGTGACGAAGCACATCCCGATCCGCGTCGGCGACGTCGAGAAGGGCTTTGCCGAGTCCGATCTCGTCGTCGAGGAGGAGTATTCGACGCAAGCCATCGAGCACGCCTATCTCGAGCCGGAGGCGGGGCTCGCCTATGTCGATCACGACGGTGTCGTGACGCTCGTATGCCCGGACCAGAACGTCACGCACCACCGTCACATGCTGGCGCGCATCATCGCCAAGCCGATCTCGAAAGTGCGTTTCATCATGTCGCCGGTCGGCGGCGGCTTCGGCGGCAAGGAAGACATGATCTACCAGGGCATGCTGGCTTTGCTTGCCATGAAGACAGGCCGGCCCGTACGACTCGTTTTCACGCGCGAAGAGTCAATCGTCTCCACGGCCAAGCGCCATCCCTCGCGCACGAAATTGCGCATGGGGCTCACGCGCGACGGCCGCATCCGCGCGTTCGAAATGACCATGATCTGCGACGGCGGCGCCTACGGGCTCTCGACCGAAGGCGTCATGCGCAAGGCCGCGATCCTCGGCGCCGGACCCTATGCCATCCCGAACGTGAAGGTGGACACCTACGGCATCTACACCAACAACACGCCGTCCGGCGCCTTCCGCTCGTTCGGCGCGCTGCAGACGGCGTTCGCGACCGAATCCCATCTCGACATCTGCGCCGAACAGCTCGGCCTCGATCCGTTCGAGATCCGGCGCATCAACGCCATGCGCGACGGCGGCACGACGCACACCAAGCAGAAGCTCGGCACCGTCAGTCTCACGCGCGCGCTCAACGCGCTCGAAAAAGCCTCGGGCTGGGAGAAAGGCGCGCCCGCGCAGCGCGGCGGCACGCGCCGCGATCTCAATCGCGGCGACATCCGTCCGCCCGTCTCGCTCGGCGCGCGCTTTGCGTCGGCCGAAAAGCAGGAGGCCGCGGAGTGAGAAATCACGTCCTCTCCTTTTGTCATTCCGGGACGCGCCGAAGGCGTGGGACCGGAATCCATAATCCGCAGCGCCGGGATGATGGATTCCGGGTTCGCTCGCTTTGCTCGCGCCCCCGCATGACGGGAGAGATATAATGGCCCGCAAGCGCGGACGAGGCATGGCGGCCTGCTGGTACGGCATCGCGCGCACCGCGACGGTCGACCGCGCCGCCGCCTGGGCCGAGATCGATGACGGCGGCTCCGCCAAGATCGTCACCGGCGTCACCGAGATCGGCGAAGGAATCCTCACCGTGCTGGCGCAGGTCGCGGCGCACGAAATGGGCGTGAAGCCGGAGCATGTGGTGGTCGGCGACAACGACACCGCGCGCGCGCCGGAAGCCTCGCACGCCGGCGCGTCGCGCCAGACTTACATGATCGGCAACGCCGTCGCGCTCGCCGCGCGCGAGGCGCGCAAGCGGCTGGTCGACGTGATGGCCGACGTCTGGGACGTCGACGCCGAGACGATCCGCACCGGCAACGGCGAGATCTGGGCGGAGAACACCAATCACCGCATCACGATGGGCGAGGCCGTGCACACCGCGAAAAATCGCGGCGTGGTGCCGGTCGGCTCCGCCACCTTCGGCACCGACACGACCGGCCTGCACCCGGTCGATGGCTCAGGCCGCCCGTGGCAGGCCTACGTGTTCGGCTGCCAGGTCGCCGAGGTCGAGGTCGACACCGTCACCGGCGAGGTGCAGGTGCTCGGCGTCTGGGCCGCGCACGACGTCGGCCGCGCGGTCAATCCGCAGGGAGTCGAGGGCCAGATCGAGGGCGGCATCGTCCAGGCGCTCGGGCAGGGCCTGATGGAAGACTACAGGCTCGAAGGCGGGCACACGTCCACCTCGGGCTTTGCCAAATACATTTTGCCGACCTCGCTCGACGTGCCGCAGGTGAATTCGATCATCATCGAGGATCCCGATCCGCTCGGCCCGCTCGGCGTCAAGGGCATCGGCGAGCCGGCGATGATCCCGACCATCCCGGCGATCATGAATGCGATCTACGACGCGGTCGGCGTGCGCATCACCGCGCTGCCGGCGACGCCGGAAAAAGTCCTGATGGCGATCCGCGAGAAGGAACGGGGCGACGCGCATGCTCCCGAAAAGCGGGAACCGGTTTTCGGGAAAGATCACGTGCAGGCGAACTGAACTACAGAACTGAACTACAAGTGGCGGTACAAGCCGCCGAATAGAGCAACGAAAATAAAATCGGGAGGTGGAGAATGTTGAATAGAAAATTTGCAGGCGTGCTGGCCGCAACGCTGCTGGCCGTTTCATTTGCGGCCGCGCACGCGGAAGACAAATATCCTTCGCGCACCATCACCATGATCGTGCCATACCCGGCCGGCGGGCCGAGCGACGTGGTCGCGCGCATCATGGCCGACGGCATGAGCAAGGCGCTGGGCGAGACCATCATCGTCGAGAACATCGGCGGCGCCGGCGGCACCATCGGCACCACGCGCGCCTCGGAGGCGAAGCCCGACGGCTATACCGTGCTCGCCGCCAGCATGGGCTCGCTCGTCTCGGCGCCGACCGTGACGCCGAACGTGCGCTACGATTCGGTGAAGGACTTCCAGATGATCGGGCTGACGGCGAACGCGCCGGTCGCGATCGTCGCCAAGAAGGACTTTCCGGCGAAGGACCTCAAGGAATTCATCGCCTACGTCAAGGCGCACGGCGACAACGTCAAGCAGGCGCACGGCGGCATCGGCTCGTCCTCGCACATGGCGTGCCTCCTGTTCGCGACCGAGCTCGGCCTCAAGCCGCAGCTCATCGCCTATCGCGGCACCGGCCCCGCGCTCAACGATCTGGTGGGCGGCCACGTCGATTATTTCTGCGAGCAGATCGTCAGTGTCGCGCCGGCGGTGCAAAGCCACCTGATCAAGGGCTACGTCGTCTCGGGCGACCAGCGCTCCTCCGCGCTGCCGGACCTGCCGTCGGCGAAGGAGGCCGGCATCCCGAAATACGCGATCAGCATCTGGAGCGCGATCTTCGCGCCCAAGGGCACGCCGAAGGACATCGTCGCCAAGCTCGCCGGCGCGCTCGACAAGACGCTCGACGATCCTTCGATCGGCGCAAAGCTTGCCAAGCTCGGCGGCACCGTGCCGCCGAAGGCGCAACGCGGGCCGGATCAGCTCGAGAAGTTGCTGAAATCCGACATCGCGCGCTGGAATCCGATCCTCAAAAGCGCCATGGCGGAGATGAAGAAGTAGCTCGATGCAGACGCGCAATCCGGAAAGCGAGAGCCGCCGTGCCATGCGCGCGCGCGCCCGCGCCGTCGCCAAGGCGGGCGGGCTCGCGGCGGCGCTCGCTTCCGGGGCCGTGCCGAAGCTGATCGAGACCACGCTGTCGGAAGCGCTGGTGCTCGGCCTGTTGAAGCAGGGCGTGCGCAAGTATTTCGCCATCTTCGGCCACGGCTCGACCGATCTCGGCGACGTCTTGCGCGTGTACGAGGAAGAGGGCGCGACGCGCACGATCAATTGCCGCAACGAGGTCGAGATGGCGCACGCGGCGACCGCGCTGCGCTGGCAATACGGCGAAGTCTCCGCCGTCGTCACCTCGATCGGCCCGGGCGCGATGCAGGCCTTCGCCGGCTCGCTCGCTTCCGCCTCGAACGGCGTCGGCGTCTATCACATCTACGGCGACGAGACGACGTACGGCGAAGGCTACAACATGCAGCAGGTGCCGAAGCGGGAGCAGGGCGCCTTCGGCCGCATGACCGCGATCATGGGCCAGTCTTACGTGCTGCACACGCCGGAAGCCGTGCGCGACGCGCTGCGTCGCGGCGCGCTCTGCGTCAACCATCCGTATCGCGCGGGGCCGTTCTATCTCTTGCTGCCGCTCAACACGCAGCCGGCGCGCGTGACCGTCAATCTCGCCGCGCTGCCGGACCGGCCCGCGATCGAGCCGATGGCGCCGGCGGGCGATGCCGCGCTCGACGAAGCCGCCGCGCTGATCGCCAAAGCCACGAAAGTCGCGATCAAGGCCGGCGGCGGCACGCGCGGCCACGACGCGGCGGTGCGCAAGCTCGCGGAAGCCGCCGGCGCGGCGGTGGTGCTGTCGCCCGGCTCGACCGGCGTACTGCCCGACGCGCACGCGCAGAACATGCACGTCGGCGGGTCGAAGGGCTCGATCAGCGGCAATTACGCGATGAGCGAAGCGGAATTGCTCATCGTCATCGGCTCGCGCGCCGTCTGCCAGGCCGACTGCTCCGGCATCGGCTACAAGAAGGCGAAGGCCGTCATCAATATCAATGGCGATCTCGCCGACGCGCTGCATTACAACAACACGGTCGCGCTCACCGGTGATATCTCTGCGGTGGCGGAGCGTCTTGCGGCGAAGCTTTCGGGCGCGGCGAAAAGCAAATCCGCCTGGCTCAAGGCCTGCGCCGAAAAGAAAGCCGAATGGGCCGCCTACAAACGCAAGCGCTACGAGTGCGGCCCATTGCAGGACGATGCCTGGGGCAAGCCGGTGCTGCCGCAACCCGCCGCCATCAAGATCGTCGCGGACTTCGCCAAGGAAAATAACGCCGCCAAGTTCTTCGACGCCGGCGACGTGCAGGCCAACGGCTTCCAGATAGTCGAGGACGAGCGCACCGGCGACACCTTCACCGAATCGGGCGCCTCCTACATGGGCTTTGCGGTGAGCGCGCTGCTCGCTTCCGCGCTCGCCGAAAAGCCGCGCTATGCCGTCGCGTTCACCGGCGACGGCTCCTTCATGATGAACCCGCAGATCTTGGTCGACGCGGTCGAGCACAAGGTGCGCGGCCTCATCGTCATTTTCGACAACCGCCGCATGGCGGCGATCACCGGCCTGCAGGTGGCGCAATACGGCGAGGACTTCCGCACCAACGATCGCGTCGCGGTCGATTACGTGCAACTTGCGTCGGCGGTGAAAGGCGTGCTTGCGCTCTCCGGCGGCGACAGCGCCGATGCCTTGCGCGCCGCGCTCGCCAAGGCGCGCGTGCATGACGGCCTCTCGGTCGTGCATGTGCCGGTCTATTGCGGCCCGCACGAATTGGGCGGTCTCGGCGCTTGGGGCGAGTGGAACGTCGGTAACTGGTGCGACGACGTGCAGCGCGCCTGGATCGCGCAGGATCTGTAGCGCCGCGCGCTAGTGCAGGTGCTTCAGCTTGTCGGGATTGCGCATCACATAGATCGCGGCAATCTTTCCGTCCTCGATGTCCAACGCCGTCGTCTGGAGTTCGCCATCGGCCTCCAGCGTGACGAAGCCGGGCAACCCGTTGATGAATCCGAAACGCAGCAGTTTCGAAGCACTCTTGCGGAAAAGATCCGCGAGATACTCGTGCAGCCTCATGACCGCATCGAATCCGACAAAAGGCTTCATGGCCGCCGGCCGCTTGCCGCCGCCGTCGGCATGAACGCTGACGTCGGCCGCCAGCATCGCGCCGAGCACTTTCATGTCGCCGCTGCGCGAGGCGGCGTAAAAAGCCTCGGCAAGTTCGAGGCTGCGCTGCTTCTCGAGCTTGAAGCGCGGCCGCGCCTCGCGCACATGCGTGCGCGCGCGGCTGGCGAGTTGGCGGCAGGTCGCGGGATCGCGCTCGATGGTCGCGGCGACTTCCTCGAATTCAAGCCCGAACACGTCGTGCAGCAGGAACGCCGCGCGCTCGAGCGGCGAGAGACGCTCCAGCGCAAGCATCAGCGGCAGCGTAACGTCTTCCTCCTGCTCCTCTTCCACCACCGGGTCGGGAAGCCATTGGCCGACATAGGTCTCGCGCTGGCGGCGCGCCGACTTGAGCTGATCGAGACACAGGCGCGTGACCGAGCGGCGCAGGAACGCCTCCGGCTCGCGCACCTCGCCGCGGTCGGCCTTCATCCAGCGGATGAAGGCCTCCTGCACGGCATCCTCGGCATCGGCTACCGAGCCGAGCATGCGGTAGGCGACCCGCATCAGCTTCGGACGCAGCGGCTCGAAGCTCGCCGCTGCGTCCTGGTTTCGGAGGCCGTTCATCGTCAGGCGGCCGCTGCTTTCGCGGTGGCCTTGATCGCCTCCGGATCGGCAAACAGGCCGAAGCCGACCGCGAGGCGGTTCCATCCGTTGATGATGTTGATCATCAGCGTAAGCTTGACCCGTTCCTCTTCGGTGAAATGACGCTTCAGCGCTTCGTAGGCTTCTTCCAGCTCGTGCCCCTCCGAGAGCCGCGTCAGCGCATCGGTCCAGCCGAGCGCCGCGCGTTCGGCGTCCGTGTAGCACGGCGCCTCGCGCCATGCCGACAGCAGATAGATGCGTTGCTCGGTCTCGCCTTTCGAGCGCGCGCTGGAGGCATGCAGATTGATGCAGTTGGCGCAGCCGTTGATCTGGGAGGCGCGGATCTCCACGAGATGCACGAGATCCGGCTCGAGGCTCCCCGCGACGGCGAGTGACGTGGCCAT
Organism: Pseudolabrys sp.; assembly: GCA_035546875.1. GTDB lineage: Bacteria > Pseudomonadota > Alphaproteobacteria > Rhizobiales > Xanthobacteraceae > Pseudolabrys. Next base: position 158,705 of record DASZVZ010000082.1, on the reverse strand, counting down.
CCAGCTTTTCATCAGCGAAGGAGCGACGGCAAACGGATCGAGTTTGGCGGTCATGATCTGGGTTCCTTTCCGTTGGTTTCCGACCTCATGACGAGTCAGGAGCCCCCCGTGTGACATGCCACCGAAATTCTTATGTCGTGGATCGGCACGGGCAGAACAACGGTGGAACAGCGCAATTCCATGCCGTTAGGGCCAAACGCTTGTTTAAGCGCTATTTTTTCGCCTTCCGCTTCCGGCGGAACACGTCCCCCTGCGTGCGCGTTTGCATTGGAACACACAAGAAGGAGTAAGGGCGATGGACAAACATTCCGACAAGCGCGTCAAGGACAAGGCCGACGAGCAGCGCGAGCGCCGCAAGCAGGACGACGAAGTCGACATCGCGGTGGACGACAGCTTTCCGGCGAGCGACCCGCCGAGCTTCACGCCGGTGCAGGGCGAGAAGCGCAACGACATCGACAAGAAGAAGTAGCGGCGCTCAGGCGAACTTCATCTTCAGCAGCTTTTCGGCATTGCCGCACATGAGCTTGCGCTGGTCATCCGGCGCAAGCTCGAGCTTTTTGATCTCCGCGATCGTCGGCGCGATCGGCCCGAGCGGCGCGTCGGTCGCGAACACCACGCGGTCCGCGCCGAAGAATTCCAGCCCGCAACGCAGTGCGTGCACGCCGCCGCCGAACATCGCTGTGTCGGCATAGTATTCGCGCAGGTAATCCATGTGCGGCCGTTTGAGCGACGGCAGCACTTTCGAATAATCCTCGTCGGAGGTGCGCGCGCCCAGCACCTTCAGGCCAGGGCCCACGCGGCCGTCGTAAAAGGGGATCATGCCGCCGAGATGGTGCGTGATGAAGCGCAGGTTCGGATGACGGTCGAACAGGCCGCAGAACACCATGCGGATCATCGCCACCGACGTGTCATAGGGCCAGCCGAGGCACCACCACATCTCGTAGCGCGATTTCTTCTCGCCGAGATAATCCGGCAGCGCCGCGGTGCGCTCGGGATGCAGCCAGATCGTGGCATCGAGTTCGGCGATGGCCGCGAAGAACGGCTCGAACTTCGGCAGATCGAGCGGCTCGCCCGCGACGCTGGTGTAGATCAGCACGCCGGCCGCGCCGAGCTCCTTCACCGCGCGCCGCGCCTCCGCGATCGAGCCGTCGACGTCGGTCAGGCAAAGCGCGGCGGCGAAAGTCGGAAATCGTTCCGGGTGCTTGCGGCACAACTCCGCCATGTCGTCGTTGGCGATGCGCGCCAGCCGCAGGCCGTCGTCCGGCTTGGCGATGTCCTCGATCGGCGGATTGGGCAGCGAGATGATTTGCCGGTAATCGCCGAACGTGTCCATCTCCTTGAAGCGCGCGTCGAGATCGAACAGCTTGGTGATGCTGCGCAGCCGCGGGCCGATATTGCCGAGCTTCGGAGCCGCCTTCATCATCTCCTGGAAGAAACGGTCCGGGTAGATGTGGGTGTAGATATCGATGATCGTGCTCAACGTTTTGCTCCCGTTTCTTGTTCAAGCACCAGCCGCCGTTGCAGCGGCAGTGCCTGCCAGCCGAAGCGCTCGGCGATCAGGCCCCAGATGCCTTTCGGCGCCCACAGCATCACTACGATGGCAACCGCACCCATCATGAGCAAGTAGAGACTGCCGAGATCGGCGAGCGTCTCGCGCAGCACGAAGAACACGATGGTGCCGATGATCGGCCCCTCGATGCGCCCGATGCCGCCGATCACGGTGATGAAAATCACGAACGCCGTCCAGTCGTTGACGCTGAACGCCGTGTCGGGCGAGATCCGCAGCTTCTGCAGGAAGATCAGCGCGCCCACCATCGATGTGCCGAAGGCGGTCAGCACGTAGACGATGAACTTGACGCGCGTGACGCCGATGCCGTTGCTGCGCGCGGCGAGTTCGTTGTCGCGGATGGCGGTGAGCGCGAGGCCGTGGCGCGAGCGCAGCAGCGCCACGATGGCGCCGAGGATGACGGCGGTAAGCGCAAACGCCAGCCAGTAGAGCTCGAATTCGCGCGCCTGCCGGCTCGGCGCCATGGCGATCACGATGCCGGCGGGCAGGCTGATGCCGGAGCCGCCGCCGAGCGCGGAAATCTGCGAGGCGATGAGACGGAAGACTTCCGCCACCACCCAGGTGCCGATGGCGAAATAGGCGCCGCGCAGGCGGAACATCAGCAGCGCGACCGGGATCGCGACCAGCGCGCCGATCGGCCCGGCGATCAGGATCGCCGCCAGCGGATGCACGCCGATGAGGATCGTCATCGCGAACAGGAGATAGCCGCCGAGCCCGACGAAGGCCTGCTGGCCGACCGAGACGAGACCGGCATAGCCCGCGAGCAGATTCCACAGGCTCGCCAGCGCGACGAAGGTGAAAATCTCCGACAACAGCCGCAACGTCTGCCGGTCGCCCCAGAACGGCGCCAGCGCCAGCGCGGCAAGCGTAACCGCGATGACCACGACGCCGATGCGGCTCGAGCGCGTGGAATGTTCGACGCGCAGGCTCATCCCGACACCTTCGGAAACAGGCCTTCCGGACGCAGCGCGAGGATGACGAGGAACGCGACATGCCCGGCGAGCACCTGCCAGCCGGGATCGATCTGCGCGCCGATCGCCTGCGCGACGCCGAGGATGATGCCGCCCGCGAGCGTGCCCCACATGCTGCCGAGGCCGCCGATGATGACGGCTTCGAAACCGAAGATCAGCCGCGCCGGCCCGATAGCCGGATCGAAATTCGCGCGCACCGCGAGGAACACGCCGGCAATCGCGACGACCGCGAGCGACAGCGCCATCGCCAATGCGAACACATGCCGCGTGTTGAAGCCCATCAGTTGCGCCACCGCCTGGTCGTCCGAGGTGGCGCGGAAGGCGCGGCCGAGCGGCGTGCGGTAGAACAGCATTTGCAACGCCGCGATCACCGCGACCGCGACGGCGAACTGGATGAATGGCAGCACGCCGACCCATAGGCCGCCGGGAAGTTGGAAGCTCGTGACCTCGATCGCGCCCGCTTGGAGGCGGCGCGAGTCGGCGGTGAATAGTTCGAGCAGCCCGTTCTGGATGATGATCGACAGGCCGAAAGTCACCAGCAGCGGCGGCAAGAGATCGTCGCCGAGCGTGCGGTTGAGCAGCCCGCGCTGCAGCGCGTAGCCGATCGCCGCCATTATCGGCACGACGAGGATGAGCGAGACGATCGGATTGACGCCGAATGCCTGCACGACCATGAGTGCGATGTAGGCCGCGAGCACGATCAGGTCGCCGTGCGCGATGTTGACGAGCCGCATCACGCCGAAGATCAGCGACAGGCCCGCCGCGAACATGGCGTAGAGCCCGCCGATCAGCACGCCTTGCAGGATGACGTTGACCCAGAGCATCAGCGCGCCGCTGTATTTGCCGCTCCCCCTGAAAGGGGGGGGGGTGGGGTGAGGGTCGCTCCTGCCGGCGCGTTTGACCCCCGCCCGGTTCGCTGTCGTCCCCGCGAAGGCGGGTACCCGGTACGCCATATCCCCTCGATAAGCTGCGGAGTACTGCATCCCGGTTCTCGCGCGTTGCGCTCGGCCGGGACGACGGTTTGAGTTTGTTGCGCCGCCATCTCACACCCCGAAATACGCGGCGGAAATCTTTTCCCGCGTCATGTCGCGCGCCGCGCCTTCGAGCGCGACACGGCCTTCCTGCAAACAATAAACCTGGTTCGCCGCCTGCAGCGCCTGCACGATGTCCTGCTCGACGATGACGAGCGAAATCCCTTCCGCGACGATCGCGGGCAGGCGGGCATAAATGTCGCGCACGACGATCGGCGCCAATCCAAGACTCAGCTCGTCGCACAAGAGCAGCCGGGGATTGGACATCAGCGCGCGGGCGATCGCCGCCATCTGCTGCTGGCCGCCCGAGAGAAGAGGAGCGAGCAAATGCTTTCTCTCGGCGAGAACAGGGAAGAACTCGTAGATGTTCTTGAGGGAGAAAGGTCCTGTTCGGCCAAGTTGGCCGCCGAGCAACAGGTTTTCTTCGACCGTTAACGAGGGGAAAAGCCTGCGTCCTTCCGGCACCAGCGCGATACCCTGCGCGACCACGTCGAACGCCTCCGCCCCGCCTATCGCCTTGCCGTCAAAGAGGATTTCGCCGCGGCCCGGCGCCATCAGCCCGGCGATCGTTTTCAGAAGCGTGCTTTTTCCGGCGCCGTTCGCCCCGATTACCGCGACGACCTGGCCTTTTTCAACGCGCAGCGAAACGCCGAACAGCGCCTGGAAATCTCCGTAGAACGCATCGATTCCGCGTACGTCGAGCAGTGCATCAGGCATCGGCGGCGATCCCCATGTAGATCTCGTTCACCTGCGGGCTGCGGATCACCGTCTTCGGGTCACCTTCCGCGATGAACTTGCCTCCGTGCAGGACGAGCAGGCGGTCGACGACGGCGAGCAACGCATGCACGACATGCTCGATCCAGACGATCGACACGCCGCTCGCGCGCACCTGCCGGATCAACGCCACCAGCGTCGCGCATTCGTGCTCGGTCAATCCGCCCGCCACTTCGTCGAGCAGCAGGACGCGTGGCTTGGTCGCCAGCGCGCGCGCGAACTCGAGCCGCTTGCGGTCGAGCAGCGTCAGCCCGCCCGCGCGCAGATTGGCTTTCGCGGCTAATCCGCATTGCCCGAGCAGTTCCGAACATCGTTCGTACACGTCGCGCTCGCCTTGATCGCTGCCGAACGCGGCGGCGACCACGACGTTTTCGAACACGGTCATGCCGGCAAAAGGCTGCGGGATCTGGAACGAGCGCGCGATCCCCTTGCGGCAGCGTCGTTCCGGCGCAAGGCGCGTAATGTCCTCGCCGTCGAACAGGACGCGCCCGCCATCGGGCGCGACCGTGCCGGTCGCCATGCCGAACAGCGTCGTCTTGCCTGCGCCGTTCGGCCCGATGATTCCGAGCGCTTCGCCTTGCGCGAGCGTCATGTCGATGCCGTCCGCCACGACGACGGCGCCGAAACGCTTGGAGATTTTCTCCAGCGCGAGAAGCGTGCGTTCGGCGGCCGCCTGCATCACTTGCCGTGCAGCGCGTGGTAGCTGAGTTCGCCGGGATCGGTCAGGTCTGGCACTTTCCAGCCGTCGAGGTCGTATTCGGCCATGCACTGCTCGGCAAAGCCCTTGAAGCGGTCGGCGTTGCCGGACGCCTGCGCGCCGAACAGGCAATAGCGGCGGATTTCCTCGGTCGAGCCGCCATAGTTGATTTCGTAAAGCTCGTGTCGCCCGCCGAACTCGCTGCCGAGGCAATCCCACAGGAGCTTCATCAGCTTCACGCGCTCCTCCGCCTTGTAGCCGCCGGAGCCACGCAGATACTGGTCGAGATAGGGCCTGATGTCGGGATTCTTGAAATCGCGCGCGTGCGAATTGAGATAGATGAGGCCGGAGGCGACCGTCTGCTCGATGATGTACTTGATCTTGCTGTAGGCGATGGTGGCGATGATGGCATAGGCGTTGCCCGGATCCATGTTGGGCAACAAATAATCGCCGATCCACGGTTTCGGATCGCGCACCATCGCGTCCGACAGCGCCCAGAACAGATTGCGCCAGGCGATCACCTCGCCGACGTTGGCCTGCACGCCGCGATAGTCCTTGGTGCCGGCGGCTTCCGTCGCTTTCAGCAACAGTCCGGCGATGAAGTCGAGCTTCACCGCAAGCCGCGTGCAGCCGTGCACGACGAAGCGCGGCAGGAATCCAGTGCGCGGGAAAAAGTTGTTCGCCTTTTCCATGTCGCCGTAGACGAACACGTTCTCCCAGGGGACCAGCACCTTGTCCATGATGAAGACCGCGTCGTTCTCGTCGATGCGGCTCGACAACGGATAGTCGAACGGCGAACCCATGACCGTCGACGTCATCTCATACGACGTGCGGCAGATGAATTTCACGCCGGGCGCGTTGGTCGGCACCATGAACACGACGGCGAATTTCTTGTCCTGAACGGGAATGAGCCCGTGGTGCGCGACGAACGTGTAGTTGGTCAGCACCGAGCCGGTCGCCACCACCTTGGCGCCCGAGACGACGATGCCGGCGTCGGTTTCCTTCTCGACGTGCGCGCAGATGTCGCCGACTTCGTTGGGCGGCCGGTCGCGGTCGACCGGCGGATGGATGATGGCGTGGTTGATGAAGGGCACGCGCTCCTGGCTGAATTTGTACCAGCGCCGCGCATTGTCCTGATAGGGATCGTAGAAGTCGGCGTTGGCGCCGAGTGTTGCGAGAAACGCTGCCTTGTAGTCGGGCGCGCGTCCGAGCCAGCCGTAGGTGAGCTTCGCCCATTCGGCGATGGCCGTGCGGCCGGCCAGCATTTCCTGCGGCGTCTTCGGCGCCTTGAAGAAGGCGTGCGTCATGCCGCCGTTGCCGGTCTCGGTCGGCAGCAGCAGCTTGTCCTTGTGCTTCGGATCGTGCAGCGCATCGAACAGCCGCGCCACCATGCGCGCGGTGTTGCGGAAGGCGGGATGCGTCGTGACGTCCTTGACGCGCTCGCCGTAGATGTAGACCTCGCGATCGTCGCGCAGCGACTCGATGTATTCCGCGCCGTTCTGCGGCTTCGCGACTTTCACCTTTCCGGTCGTTTCGGGCTTGGCGGCGAAAGCCTCCTTTGTCTTTTGCAGTCCCGCTTCGGTCGCCATCGCTTGGCCTCCTCAATCGATTTTCCGGACAGAAATCGCGAGCGCGGAATTCGTCGCCGCCTATCGTACCGCCGGCGCCGCTCCGCGCCTTGCATCAAAGCGGGAAACGGCGGCACGTTGCCGGGACGGGCCGCTCAGCCGAGCGGTTTCAGCTTGCCGCCGACCGGGATTTCCGGCGCGGTCTTGTTCTCGGTGATGACCAGCTCGAACTTGTCGCCCTTGCGCTGCCATTGCCCGGCGACCAGCGGCGTCTTGGTGACGTTCTTCACCGGCTTGCCGGTCCACTGGATCGGGCCGACGATCGACTTGTAGTTGGTGGCGACGATCGCGGCGAGCACCGACTTCGGATCGGCGGGATTCTTGGTGCGCTTGAGCACGTCGATCGCCACCTCGAACAACGCGTGCTGGAATCCGATCGGCTGCGTCCACGGCCGGTTGGTCGTCTTCGTGTAGGCCTCCGCAAGCTGCGCGCTGGTCTGCCCGGTCAGGCCCGACTTGAACGGATAATTCGGCGTCCACCAGATTTCGCTGGAGAGGCCGTCACCGCGCGCGCCGAGCGAGTCCACGACGGAGGGGAAGAGCAACGCTTTGCCGATGGTGACGATCTTCGGCTTGAAGCCCTGCTGCGCGGCTTGCGACCAGAAGGTCGCGAAGTCGGGCGGGATCATCACGCCGGTCACGATCTCCGCGCCCGCCGCCTTGAAGGCGGAGATCTGCGAGGTGAAGTCGTTGTTCATCGGCTGGTAGCGGCCGGGATCGATCACCTTGTAGCCGGCCTTGGTGTAGGCGGGCGGCACGCCGCGTTGCGCATCGCCCCAGGCGTTGCCGTCGGCGTCGTTCGGGAAAAGCCCGCCGATCACCTTGTTGGTCGGAATGCTGTCCCAGAGCGAGAGATAAGAGCCGATGATGTCTTCCAGCCCCCAGAAAAAAAGGTAGGTCCACGTGAAGCCTTTGGCCGGATCGCCGTTGCGGCCGAAGAAGTAAGGCTGCCACGGGCAATTGGTGGTGACGCAGGGGACTTCGTTGACTTCCGCCTGGTCGGAGATCGGATTGGTGGTGTCCGGCGTGCCCGAGCCGACGAGCAGGTTGACCTTGTCGCCAAGGATCAGTTCGGACGCGACTTCGGATGCACGGCTAGCGTTCGACTGGCTGTCCTTGGTGATGATCTCGACCTTGTAGGTCTTGCCGCCGATGTTGAGTCCTTTGGCGAGCACACCGCGCACCTGGTCGAGGATGAACGGGTCGGCCTCGCCGAAACCGGCGAGCGGGCCGGTACGCGGGCTGACGTGACCGATCTTGATCACTTGCGACTGGGCTTCCGCGGGCAGCGCGCGCAACACCGCGGGTGCGGCCATCGCGCCGATGCCGGTCTTGACCAGGGTACGGCGCGAGATCGTCATCTTCGTCGTCATCGTATCCTCCCGTATTCGTTTGTCTGTTCAGCCGGCAGTGTAGCCGCCGTCGGCGTAGAGCACATGCCCCGTGTAGAAATCGGACGCCTTCGAGGCCAGAAACAGCAGCGGCCCCGCCAGATCTTCCGGTTCGCCGAGGCGGCCTTTCGGCACGCGGGCGAGAAATCCCTTGCGCACAGTCTGTGCCCGTTCGGTATCCTCGTACATCCACGCCGTCAGCGGCGAGCGGAATACCGTCGGCCCCAGCGCGTTCACCGTGATGCCGGTCTCGCCCCATTCGCAGCCGAGCGCCTTGGTGATGCCGTCGACCGCCGACTTCGACGCGCAATAGGCGGTGTAGCCGGCGGGATGTCCGAGCAGCCCGCGCGCCGACGAGGTGAGGATGATCTTGCCGCCGCGGCCCTGCTTGAGCATCTGCCGCCCGGCGGCGCGCGCCATCAGCCACGACTGATTGACGTTCGCGTCCATCACCTCGAGGAAGTCGTCGTATTTCTGCTCGGCGATCTTCGACACCTTGTTGAGGCCGGACGCGACCACGAGGATGTCGACGCCGCCGAACTTGTCGACTGCGGCCTTCACGATCCTGTCGCAGTTTTCCTCCGAACTCGGCCGCAGCGCGACGATTTCCGTCTTGCCGCCGCCGAGCGCCGCGCATTCCGCGGCGATCTTCTTGAGCGCCTCGGCGTTGCTCGCCGCCAGCACGACATTGGCGCCGGCGCCGGCGAGCGTCTTTGCCGCCAATGCGCCGAACGCGCCGGAAGCGCCGGCGACGATCGCCGCCTTGCCCTTGATGTCGAACAGCGCGAGCGGGTTCTTCAGGAAGTCGTCGGACATTGGCGTTCCTCACACTTGCTTTTCTTGTCATGGCCGGGCTTGTCCCGGCCATCCCGCTTAGGGGAGCACTGCCCGCCTGATCGGGATCACCGGGTCAAGCCCGGTGATGACGGGCCAAAGGCCCGTCATTTCCCCGCCGCCACCGCGACCAGAAGCGTGCACACGCCTTTGCCGCGGTTGACGATCTCGCGGTTCTCGTTCGGCGCGATGAAGACGGTGTCGCCCTTGCGCGCCACTTCTTCTTTGCCCCCGGCGATCACCGTCAGCTCGCCGTCGAGGATGTGGTAGATCTTCTCCGGCGGCGAGGCGTCCGGCCCCGCGCCGCCGCCGGGCTGGAAGTGCGAGATGCCGAACACGAGCGTCTGCGATCCGCCCATCTCCGCGCCGAAGATGCGCAGCGACTCGTAGTTGCGGTGGTTCGGCGCCTCGTAGCGTTTCGCCTCGGAAAGCCTGCGTACGATCATTTAGAATTTCCTCCCGCGCTCGATGCGATATTTGCCGCTTGGATCGACGATGGCGACGAGCCGAACGATGCAGCCGTCGCCACGGTCCCAGTTCCACGGGAAATAGGCGAAGGTGCAGCGCTTTCCCGTCACCTTGTCGATGTCGCCGCCGACGTTCTCGATGCCCATGATGCCGTTCTTGAACAGGATGCGGTGCACCGGCTCCCATTCCGGGAAATCGTCCTTCCAGTCGCGCCCGCCCGACCACTCGCGATATTCCTCTGCGAGGTGCGGATGCAGCGGCCCGTTGCGCTGCGGGCCGATTGCCGTGGCGAGCGGGTGATCGTTCGCCTGCGTGTCGTGGCCGACGACCTTCACCTTCTTCTTCACGAACCATTCGCCCGCCGAGGGCACGAAGCCCGGCGCGCGGCAGAAATAATCCTCGCTGTCTTCGTAGAATTTGTGCCAGCCGGTGTTGACGATCACGACGTCGCGCGGCCGCACGATTTTTCCGCAGGCCTTTTCGAGATCGTCGCCGGTGATCGGTTCCCACTTCTCCTTCGGGATCGACACCACGATGCCGGAGCCGAAGAAGTGCGGCAGCGGCACCTCGTCGATGAACGGCGTGCCTTGCACGACATGCGCCGGCGCGTCGATGTGCGTGGTGTTGTGCATCGAGGTCGTGATGCGCTGCGACAGCACGCCAGACTTTGCCATGTAGTGGATGCGCTCGATCTTGACGTCTTCGAAATACGGCCAGTTCGGCGACTGGTACCCGAAGCGATGGGACAGGTTGTAGAACTCCAGCTCCATGCTGTTCTTCAGATTTTCTTCGAACATCACGCCGCGAATTCTTTTTGCCACGGCTTCCTCCTTGCTGTTCCTGCCGCGATGTCAGGCGGCGTGTGCGTTCATGTGGTCTTCCATCGCGCGCTTGGTCGCGATCAGGCGCTCGGCGATGAGCTTGTGCTGGTCCAGGAAACGTTGCGCCGGCACCGGCACCGAGATCGCGACCGAATTGCCGAGCGGATCCTGCAAGGCGACGCCCGCGGCGCAGATGCCGAGCGTGTGCTCCTCGCGGTCGAAGGCCACTCCGCTCGCGCGCACGGATTTTAGGTCCGCGAGCAGTGCGTCGAGCCGTACAATCGTCTTCGGCGTGCGTGCCTCGAAGCTGCGTCCGATCAGGCGCTCGATCGCGGCATCGTCGAGGCGCGCGAGATAAGCCTTGCCGTTCGCCGTGCAGTACAGCGGAAATGTCTCGCCTACGGCGGACACGGTGCGCAGCCGCTGCGAGCCGATCACCTGGTCGATGAAAACGAGGTGATCCTTCTTCACCATCGAGAGGTCGACGGTTTCATGCAGCTCTTCGGAAAGCGCGACGATGAACGGCCGCGCCATGGCCAGGAAATCGCTGCGTACCGAGGCCGCGAGCCGCATGATGGTCGGACCGAGCCGCACGCGCCCGTTCGGGGTCGCGGCGATCACCAGCTTTTCGGTTTCGAGCGCGGCGACGATGCGCTGCACGGTCGAGCGCGCGAGGTTCACCCGCTGCGCGATCTGGCCAAGGCTGAGCCCCGCGTTCTCGTCCTCCAGCGCGCGCAGGATGGTGGCCGCGCGGGCGATCACCTGCACCTGACTCTTGTCGTTGGTGACGAGCCGGTTCATCGACACGCATACTCACTCGACAAGGCGGCAACCATCCGCCTTGCATCATGGTACACGTTAGCCCAATATGCGGTACAGCAAAAATAGAAAAAATTGGGCGGTGCTTCGAAGCGCCGCAGCGGGTTGAGGAAGCGCATGGTCACAAAGATTGCCCTCGAGGAGCATTTCCTCAGCCCCAATCTCGTCGAGGATTGGTTGCCGACCGTGACCGAGGTCCCGGCCGCAAAGGCCGAGCAATTGCTCGCCCAGCTCACCGACTTCGGCGAGCAGCGCCTGGCGGCGATGGACAAGGCCGGCATCGCGCGCGCGGTGCTGTCGGTCTCGGGTCCCGGTGTGCAGGCGGAGCGGGACACTGCAACGGCGGTCGCAAAAGCGCGCGAGGCGAACGACTTTCTCGCCGCCGAAATCCAGAAGCGGCCGGACCGCTACTCCGGCTTCGCCCATATCGCCTTGCAGGACCCGCAGGCGGCCGCCGACGAGCTCGAGCGCTGCGTGCGGGACCTGAAATTCCACGGCGCCATGATTAACGGCCACAGCAACGGCCTCTATCTCGACAACCGCGCCTTCACGCCGTTCTGGGATCGCGTCGAGGCGCTCGAAACGCTGGTCTACCTGCATCCGGCCGATCCGATCGTGCCGGCCCCGGTCCTCGACGGCTATCGCGCGCTGCGGCGCGCCACCTGGGAATGGGGCTTCGAAACCGGCTCGCACGCGCTGCGCCTTGTCTTCGGCGGACTGTTCGACCGCCATCCGAAGGCGAAGCTGGTGCTCGGCCATCTCGGCGAGACGTTGCCTTATCTGCTCTGGCGCTTCGACAGCCGCGCCAGGCTCTACGGCGTCGATCTCGGCAAGCCGCCGTCGCACTACATCAAGGAAAACCTCTGGGTGACGGTGTCCGGCATGTACTCGATGGAGCCGCTCTACTGCGCCATCACCGCGCTCGGGCCGGAGCGTGTGATGTTCGCCGCCGATTATCCGTTCGAATCGTCCGAGGAAGCCGCGCATTTCATGGACACCGTGCGGCTCGACGAGGAACTGCGCGGCGACATCGCGCAACACAACGCGGAAAAGCTGCTCGGTCTCTAGGCGCTCACGCCTGCGCCATCATCGAGCGGCCGAGCACCTTGCGCGCGAATTTCTGCGGCTCCATCGGCCGCGCGAAATAGAAGCCCTGGATCAGGTCGGCGCCCATCTCGCGCACGGTAAGAAAATCCGCGCGCGTCTCGACGCCTTCCGCGACCGTGCGTGCGCCGAAACCGTCGGCAAGCTCGAGGATGCGGCGGCACACGGTCTGCTTCAGCCGGTCGTTGGCGCAACCGGTCACGTATTGCCGGTCGATCTTGATCTCCACGAACGGAAAATTGGTGAGCTCCATCAGCGACGGCCAATCGGTGCCGAGGTCGTCGATCGACACGCCGATATTGTGGAAGCGAAGCTGGCGCGCGGCTTCCTTCGCCAGCGCAAGATTCTGGATGACGTCGCTGCCGTTCATCTCGACGATCAGTCCTTCGAACGCCGGATGGCTCGGCATCTGGCGCGCCAGGCTGGAAATCGCCGCCGGATGCGCGAAATAGGCGACCGGCAGGTTGATCGAAATCTCAACGTGCCCGTGCTGGTCGGCGAAATAGTGCCAGTCGTTGACGGCACGCGCGGTGACGAATTCGGACAGCGCGCGGAAATGCGGATCGCCGACGTCCGGCACGAAATAGGCCGGCGGCACCGTGCCCCAGTTCGGATGCCGCATGCGCACCAGCGCTTCCGCGCCGGTCATGGTGAGGGTCCGAACCTCGATTTTCGGCTGATACCACAGCTCAAGCCAGTTGGCGTGCAGCGCCTCGCCGACGTCGACCGGCGGGCTCGGCGGCGCCTCCGCCGGCAACAGGTCGGCGACACTGTCGCGCAGGTCGCCGTCGCTGAACGGCGTCGGCAATAACGGCAGCATCGCCAGCCCCATTTCCGCGCCTGCCTCGCGGATTGCCGTCACCATCGGGAACGCCGGCGGCCCGAACAGCAGCACCTTGCCGGCGAATTTCATCGCGGTAAGCGTCTCCAGCATGTCGTTTGCGGCCAGCCCGCCCGCGGAGAGCCCGAGCACGAACAGATCGGGACGCTGCGCGCCGGCTGTCTCGCTCAGGTTTACGGCTTGCGCACATTCGCTCGCGATGAAACCGAGCTCCTCCAGCGCCTCGCGCAGGAACGCGCGGATATGCGGCTTGCTGTCGGCGATGCACGCGCGCGGCGCGACCTTGCGCCGCCCGAACGGCACCGCTTCGATGATGTCGTCGATAGCCTTTCGCTGTTCCATCTGATGTCCCCTTTGAAAAACGCCGGGGCCATAGTGGACGCGCGTTGCGCTCAATCTGTGCCGCGCGTCACGGATGCACAGCCAAATGTCGGCTTAATACTAATCTCGACAATGCCGATAAAGTTTGAGCGGAGAATGCCCGCAAAAATTTCTGCAATCGTTCTCTCGGAACGAGCGTAAGGAAAAAATGCGCGCGCTTGCCGTTACTTCGCCGCAATGACGCGCACCGGCTTGCCGTCGAGCCAGGCGCGGATGTCCTCGACCACATCGGGAAAATATTTGCGGTAATTCTGTTCGCTGACGTAGCCGAGGTGCGGCGTCAGCACGACATTGTCGAGCTTTCGGTAGGGATGATCGAGCGGCAGCGGCTCGACGTCGAACACGTCGAGCCCGGCGCCGGCGATCTTCTTTTCCTGCAGCGCCTTGAGCAGCGCCGCCTGATCGACGATCGGCGCGCGTGCTGTGTTGATGAGGTAGGCGCCCGGCTTCATGCGCGCGATGTCCGCGGCTGTGACGAGGCCGCGCGAACGGTCGCTGAGCGCGTAATGGATGCTGACGAAATCGGAATTGCGGAAAAGGTCGTCCTTGCTCGCGTAATCGGCACCCGCTTCCTTCGCCTTTTCCGGCGTCAGGTTCTGGCTCCACGCGATCACCTTCATGCCGAAAGCCCGGCCGATGTCCGCAACTTTGCGTCCGAGCTTGCCGAAGCCGACGATGCCGAGCGTCAGCCCTTCGAGATCCCGCCCGATGGTCACCTGCCATGACTGGCCGGCCTTCAGCCGTGCATTCTCGAAGCCGATGCGGCGCGTCAATTCCAGCATCAGGCCGAAGGTGATGCCGGCGGTCGGATTGCCGACGCTCCCGGTGCCGCAGACCGTGACTCCGCGCTCGGCGCATGCGGCAAGATCGATTGAGTTGTTGCGGGCGCCGGTGGTGATCAGCAGCTTCAAGTCGGGCAGGCCCTCGATCACCTTGCGCGGGAACGGCGTGCGCTCGCGCATCATCATCACGACGGCAAAGCCCTGCAGTGCCTTGATGACGGCGTCCGGTCCGCCGATCGGATCGTTGAACACCTTGACGTCGACGTCCTTTGCGATCGGCGACCAGTCGGCAAATTTCATCGCAACGTTCTGATAATCGTCGAGAATGGCCGCTTTGACGCTCATTTGATGCCTGTCCCTCTTGCCTTGCCGCCCCGGTCGTTGACCGCGCGCACGGTCTCACCATAGCCTGAGGCCCACAACAAGAGCCTGCCGGCCCACCGGGACGAGCAGCCCGGAGGGAACACGAAGGGGAGGATCGCCTGCTGGGCACCATCGCTGCCGACGCTCCGGCTGTGGCCGTGCGCGACGCCATTTCGGTGCGCGATCTGTCGAAGGTTTATGACGGGCGGATGGGCTCCATCGCCGCCTTGCGCGATATCGATTTCAAGGTGGGCGAGGGCGAGTTCCTGTCGATCGTCGGGCCGTCCGGCTGCGGCAAGTCCACGCTTCTGAAAATCCTCGCCGGGCTGATGCCGGCATCGAGCGGCGAGGCGCTGCTCAACGGCACGCCGATCGAAGGCCCGCGCCGCGACATCGGCATGGTGTTCCAGTCGCCGGTGCTGTTTCCCTGGCGCAGCGTCCTCAACAACGCGCTGCTGCCCATCGACGTGCAGCGGCTCGGCCGCGACCGCATGATCGAGCGCGCGCGATCGCTGATATCGCTGGTCGGCCTCTCCGGCTTCGAGGACCGCTATCCGTGGGAATTGTCCGGCGGCATGCAGCAGCGCGTGGCGCTGGTGCGCGCGCTGGTGCACGACCCGGCGCTTCTCTTGATGGACGAGCCGTTCGGCGCGCTCGATGCGCTGACGCGCGAGTCGATGAACGTCGAATTGCAGCGCATCTGGCTCGACCGCCGCAAGACCGTGGTGTTCGTCACGCATTCGACCAGCGAAGCCGTGTTCCTCGCCGACCGCGTGATGGTGATGACGCCGCGCCCCGGCCGCATCGGCGACATGCTGCAGATCGACCTGCCGCGTCCGCGCTCGCTCGACGTGATGACGACTGAAGCGTTCGGCGGCTACGTGCGGCGCATCCGCACCGGTCTTAACGCCGGAGGAGGGCTCGAATGAGGTCCTCGCTGCGCAATTTCATGCTGCGGCTTCTGCTGATCGCCGTTGTGCTGCTGGTGTGGGAAGCGCTGGTGCGCCTCTTCGCGGTGCCGGCCTTCATTTTGCCGGAGCCTTCCAACATCTTCATGGCGCTCTATCGCGGCATCGCGAGCCGCCTCTACATCGACCATATCGGCGTCACGCTCGCCGAGACGCTGATCGGCTTCGCGCTCGGCACATCGCTCGCCTTCCTGCTCGGCACCGCGGTCGCGCTTTCCCGCCGCACCGAGTATTTCCTCTATCCCTTTATCGTCATGTTCCAGGCCATGCCGAAGGTCGCGCTCGCGCCGCTGATCATCGTGTGGTTCGGCCTCGGGCTGACCTCGAAGGTCGTCACGGCCGCGCTGGTCGCGTTCTTTCCGCTTTTGGTCAACACCATTGTCGGCCTGCGCTCGGCCGACGAGGACCGCGTCAGCCTGATGCGCTCGCTCGCCGCCTCGCGCTGGCAGCTTTTCTGGATGCTGCAACTGCCGAACGCGATGCCCTACATCTTCGCCGGCCTCGAGATCGCGATGATCTTCGCGCTGCTCGGCGCCATCGTCGCCGAGCTCGTCGGCGCGCAGTCCGGCCTCGGCATGCTGATCCAGAGCATGAACTTCACCATGGACGTCGCCGGGCAATTCTCCGTGCTGCTCATCCTGTCGCTGGTGGGGCTTGCGCTCAACGGCATCGTCACCGCGATCAGGAAGCGCATCCTGTTCTGGGACGTCTCGCAGAAAATGGAAATGGAAGGCGCCAAAGTGAAAAAGGGAGGAGCCACATGAAAAAGACACTCGCGCTTCTAGCGCTCGCCGTGCTGGCGGCAACGCCCGCGGCGGCGGAGACCACGACGGTCAAGGTCGGCTGGTGCGCCAAGACCGTCACCTCGGCGGCGGCGCCTTACGCCATCGCTACCAAGATGGGCTGGTTCGAGAAGGGCGGCATCAAGGTGCAGCTCGTGCCGCTGCCGGGCTCGACCGACTGCGTGAAGACGGTGGCGACGCGGGACGTCGACTACTCGGTGCCCTCGATCGAGCCGCTCGCCATCATCCGGCCGCAGGGCGTCAAGGC
Organism: Pseudolabrys sp.; assembly: GCA_035546875.1. Classification (GTDB taxonomy): domain Bacteria; phylum Pseudomonadota; class Alphaproteobacteria; order Rhizobiales; family Xanthobacteraceae; genus Pseudolabrys. Next base: position 142,215 of record DASZVZ010000082.1, on the reverse strand, counting down.
GCTCAATTTCTATACGGCCTATCAGGGCAATATCTACGGCATCATGGTGCCGCAGGATTCGCCCGTTAAGACCTTCACCGACCTCAAGGGCAAGTCGATCGGCGTCACCTCGATGGCGTCGGCCGGCGTGATCATCGCGCGCGCCATCGCCAAGACCGAGGGCATGAACCCGGACACCGACATCAAGATCGTGGTCGCCGGCGAAGCGGCGCAGACGGCGGCGCTGGTCAGGAGCGGGCAGGTCGCCGCGCTCTCGCAGTTCGACACGCAATATGCGCTCACCGAGAACGCCGGCGCCAAATTGCGCCCGCTGGAAAAGGCGAACGCGATGATCAAGCATTTCCCCTCGAACGGCTTCGTCGCGCTGGAGGAAACGCTGAAGACCAAGCGCGCGCAGTCGGTGGCGCTGGCGAAGGGCTACGCCATGGGCACGGTGTTCGCGCTGGCCAATCCGGAAGCGGCGATCCGCATCCTCTGGGAGGTCTACCCGCAGACCAAGGCGACCGGCAAGGACGAGGCGACCGCGCTCCGCGACGACCTCGCTACCTTGAAGGCGCGCGCCTCGAACTGGCCGCCGTCCGCCGGCGGGGCGAAGAAATGGGGCGAGAACTCGTTCGAGAACTACAACAAGTATATCGACTTCCTGGTCGCCAACGGGGTGCTCAAGACCAAGATCGACGCCAAGGAATTGGTAACCAACGACCTGATCGACGACATCAACGACTTCGACGCCGCCGCGATCGAGAAGCAGGCGAAGGCGTACAAGTGATCTTGTCATGGCCGGGCTTGACCCGGCCATCCCGCCTGGGAGGGCACTGCGTCCCTAAGCGAGATGCCCGGCACAAGACCGGGCATGACAGCGGCTAACTAGTTGGCCGGCGTCTCGCCGTGTTTCTCGCGCCACTTCGGGCCGGGGCCGCGCATGTAGTGTCGCTCGGGCCGGTAGGGCGTGGCCATGTCGCGGGTCATTTCCTGCCAGAAGGCGGTAAGGAACGGCCCGACCTGATGCAGCGGACGGAACAGCGCGGAGGCTGCTGATCCGGAAATCTCGGCGATGGCGCGGCCCATGACGCGAACCCTATTCTTGGGCGGGCTTGATTGCCCGCTTCACCTTGGTCGCGCGAACGCGGCGTCAGGTTCATGGGAAAGGATCGTGGCCCGGCAGGGGTTAAAAGCAGGTTTGAAAACGGTGGGGCCGGGGCGTTTTTTGGATCAGCCTTTCCGAAGTTTTACCGCAGCGTGAAAGGGGAGGGTCGATCCGGGCGCAGCGAGGATCGGGGGTGGGGTTTGCGCGCGATCGAAACGGACGCCACCCGCCTCCCTGAGGCTCGCCACCCTTCCCGTGAAGCGGGGAGGGACTAAGAAGGCGCGCCCGCGCTTGCCCTTTTGGGTTCCGCTCGTTACATGAGCGGCGAATTCTCCGGACATTGCGTAACGCAGCGTGGCTTTCGCGCGTGCTTGGATTCGGGCAACAGCAAGGACTGAAATGAACGGCCGCCAATTCATCTATCACATGCAAGGCCTGACCAAGGTCTACCCGACCGGCAAGAAGGTGCTGGAGAACATCAACCTGTCCTTCTACCCGGACGCCAAGATCGGCGTGCTCGGCGTCAACGGCTCCGGCAAGTCGACGCTGCTGCGCATCATGGCCGGCATCGACAAGGAGTTCGTCGGCGAGGGCTGGGTCGCGGAAGGCGCGCGCGTCGGCTACCTCGAGCAGGAGCCGCAGCTCGATCCCGAGAAGACCGTGCGCGAGAACGTCATGGAGGGCGTGGCGGCCAAGAAGGCGCTGCTCGACCGCTACAACGAGATCGCGTCGAACTACTCGGACGAGACCGCCGACGAGATGGCGAAGCTGCAGGACGAGATCGATTCCAAGAATCTCTGGGACCTCGACAGCCAGGTCGACCTCGCGATGGACGCGCTGCGCTGCCCGCCCGACGATGCCGACGTGACGAAGCTCTCCGGCGGCGAACGCCGCCGCGTGGCTCTATGCCGCCTGCTGCTCGACCAGCCCGACCTGCTGCTGCTCGACGAGCCCACCAACCACCTCGATGCGGAATCGGTGAACTGGCTCGAAGGCCACCTGCGCAACTATCCCGGCGCCATCCTGATCGTCACCCACGACCGCTACTTCCTCGACAACGTCACCGGCTGGATCCTCGAGCTCGATCACGGCCGCGGCATTCCCTACGAAGGCAACTACACCTCGTGGCTTGCGCAGAAGCAGAAGCGCATGGAGCAGGAGGGCCGCGAGGACGAGGCGCGCCGCCGCACGCTGGAGCGCGAATCCGAGTGGGTCGCATCCTCGCCCAAGGCGCGGCAGGCGAAATCGAAGGCGCGCTACCAGCGCTACGAGGAGCTGCTCAAGGTCGCCAACGCCAAGGTCAACACCGTGGCGCAGATCATCATCCCGGTCGCCGAGCGGCTCGGGCAGAACGTCGTCGATTTCAACGGCCTGAAGAAAGGCTACGGCGACAATCTTCTGATCGACGACCTCACCTTCAAGCTGCCGCCCGGCGGCATCGTCGGCGTCATCGGGCCGAACGGCGCCGGCAAGACCACGCTGTTCCGCATGATCACCGGCCAGGAAAAACCGGACGCCGGCACGATCAAGATCGGCGAGAGCGTGCAGCTCGGCTACGTCGACCAGTCGCGCGATTCGCTCGACGGCGCGAAGAACGTGTGGGAGGAAATCTCCGGTGGCAACGACATCATCCTGCTCGGCAAGAAGGAAGTGAACTCGCGCGCCTATTGCTCGTCGTTCAACTTCAAGGGCGCCGACCAGCAGAAGAAGGTCGGGCAACTTTCCGGCGGCGAGCGCAACCGCGTGCATCTCGCCAAGATGCTCAAGTCCGGCGCCAATTTGCTGCTGCTCGACGAGCCGACCAACGATCTCGACGTCGACACGTTGCGCGCGCTGGAAGAGGCGCTGGAGGATTTCGCCGGCTGCGCCGTCATCATCAGCCACGACCGCTGGTTCCTCGACCGCATCGCGACGCACATCCTCGCCTTCGAGGGCGACAGCCACGTCGAATGGTTCGAGGGCAACTTCCAGGATTACGAGAAGGACAAGATGCGCCGGCTGGGGCAGGACTCGATCATTCCGCACCGGGTGAAGTACAAGAAATTTAGTCGGTAGTTTTTCACGACTCGCTTTGTTTTTGTCATGGCCGGGCTTGACCCGGCCATCTCGCTTAGGAAGACGCTATGTTCCTAAGCGAGATCACAGCGACAAGCCCGGTGATGACAGTCGAAATCAACCGGCTGACCGCCAATGATCTGGAATTTTTTTGTTATTTAGATGCCGAACGCGCGCAACAAGCGGCGCATGGCCCATCTTTTTGGCCCAGTCGATAGCGTCACGCTGTGTCCTAAAGGTACCGAGCGCGTGGTCCGCGTGGTCCTCGACAACATAGTCATCAATATGCGTCCCTTCGGGGCGGCCCTTGGGCCGTGCTTCGATGTAAACGTTCGCCATGCTGTTTCTCCCTCTCAGCTATTTGCTCGCAAAAGGAGTATTACATAAAATTTAAATCTTTGGTAGTATTCCGAGATGGGCTACCTAGCGCCCCCACGCGTTCAGAAGGTCTTCAAAAGAATAATAATGATTGCTGAGCCAACCCTTGCCGCTTTGCAAATTTTCCTTGAGCACGGGCGGATTGAAAGCAAGCCGTGGTGATCCAAGTAGGACGAAGGACCTATGTTTATCGTTCCAAGTCCACTTTCTCTTAAGACGCTTTAGTAACTCTCCGTTTTGGCGAAGCCATGTCTGACCACGTTCCTCCTTCATCAATTGCTGAAATTGCTTCCAGTTGGTTGCCTGACCTACTGCCTCGATTCGAGCGACGTAGCTTATTCCAACGCTTATGCCAGGTAGTTTCTTTGAGATAGATTTTCCAAAGTGCGGGGCAAAGTAGAGCGCTTCTCCTAGTTTGCTACCGGTCTTGTAAATGCATCCATACAGCCGGGCTTTTAAAAACAACTCTAGTGTGATCGGTTCGTTGATCTCGCGAGCATAGATTTCCACTGACGCTTGTTTCTTTGTCATGTGATGCACCGTTAGGTAGCCGAGTAGGTCTTTGCTAACAACACGAAACTCTGGTGAGCCAGTTTGGGCCTGTATTTGAAGGAGGTGAGATAATTTCTCCCAGGTTACATAGCGAACATTGTGTCGTTCGGATTTCGGCGGCTTGTGATGTGTCAAAAGCGCTCGCCATTTAGCGGGATAGTTCGTCGCCTGTTTAATTGGATCGATGGCGTTTACTTTGGCTTCGACGATTCCAGTTCCGAGATTAGTTTCTATCAAAATGTCAGACCGGCCCGTCTTGTGTCGCGTTTCGACAGAGACTTGTTGAGCGAGGCCCTTAAAGCCAAACAAATCCAGAAACGGCTTAGAGTTTTGTGCAATGAGATAGCCTAGAACGGCGGTTAGTCTTGTTTCTCGAAGAGAATTGCCGAACGCTCCCGTCAAAGTCGATATGACTTGCCCTCCGCGCAACAAGTCAACCTTTTCTGTTTGATCATCGGGTTTTCGGTTTGGCATTTTTTCAATTTTGATCCGCGCGCTCACGCAGGCTTAGAAGCCTGGGGGGCGATACTATGATCGGTCCACAAGCGCGCGTTGTCATGACCGGATTAACCTGGCGATGACACCTGCGGTTTATCATTTAACCGGTTGAGCGGGCGCTACAGTTGGATTGGGCTGCTGAGTGATCGCAGCGGTGACCGTTGTTATCGGAAGGTCTTTTTCAACAGCGCCATCGTCAGTCTTTTTCTTTTCGCGCGCTAGCGCTCGTTGGAGCTTTTTAATTGTTGCCGCAGCGGCTTCGCCCTCTTCGGATTCGAGTAGGTCGCGCTTTATGACGTCATTGGTAAGGACAGATTTCAAATAGTCGACATCAACCTTGAGGCCTGGAGATATCCTCCTGAGTTCCCTCCTTACCTCGTCCAAAATAGTGTCACTCAGAAGAACGGCCGCTAGTGCAAATTTGCTTGTGATTTGTTTCTGCTCAAGCAGCTCAGTCATCGAGCCGCGAGAGAAACACTCAAGCGAAAGATTTCCGAAGCATTCGATTATTTCGGCGTTGCGAGGGCCTGCCGAAAGAACGTCGAAATCGCAAAGCAAGGTTTTGTCGATCGGCTTCGAGAACTGGACCTTGTAAATTCGCCATTCGGCTGCGTTCGTCAAAACCACCCAATCGATGCCTTCATTCGCGGCATAGTCCACGGCCTGCTTTACATGCGCGTCTTTCAATTCGACTCCGATGGCCTTCGCTTCAACAAGAAAGCGAATCCGGTTGTCGACGCGCACGGCCAGATCAACATATGTCCCGCGGATGGCGTATTCGGTCGTGATGTTTTGATATTTGTCATATCCCAGCATGTCGGACAGCATGTCGCCGATAATGACAACCGTGTCCGATTCACTAATGTCGCGCTGCTTTGCCGTTGTGAGCACTGACTGAAAGGCCTTGAGGCCTGATGTGATGCGGCTGGTTACTTTTTGTGAGATGGCCATGGTCGCTCTCCCCCCGACTATGAGAATCATCCTGCAACCGACACGAGTATGCAATGCCCTCGGCTACTTGACTTCTTTCATATACAGGTATATATTCCTATCGCCTTCTCCTCGAGGGGCGTTCCTGCAGGACGCTGCCGAAACGGGAGAAGGTGCGGCGCCTGCGGGCGGGGCTCGTAACCTCGCACTCGGGCGGCGCCGGGGCTCCGCCCGGGACCACTACGGGTCCCCGCGAGGAGCTCGCTGATGGCGGCCGTTCGGCCCGCCTTTCCGGGGAAACCCGCGAAGGCTCGCCGGCAGCCTGACCAAAAGCGCGGCCCGGCGCCGAAGGAAAACGCCGTGACGGAGCGCCGAGAGGCGCGGCGATCCCGATGAGGGATCGCGCACACAAGGACTGATGCGCCTTTCGGCGCTCCGTCCCCCTCGGCCCGCGCGATGCAAGGCGCGCCGGGGAAAAGCGGCCCCGCCCGGCGGGGCACCGGAGCGCACCCGGCGCTCTTTTCAAACAATACGGGCGCCGGCGCTTGCGCGCCTTTTTCCCCACTCCCTGCAAAAAGGAATTCCAATGAGCGACATCAACTCATGTTCGGCCACAGCGCGCCACCCGGCCCTGACTCTGGAGCAGACGATCCACGGCTGGGCGGGCGTTCTCGGCCTGTGGCGGCTCTGCCCCAACGCGACATGCCGGCGCTCGCGCGCGTGCCGCGGCGCCGCGATACCGTGCTTCCGCGCGCATTTCCCCCTGCTGCCGGAAAGCGTGCAGGCCTGGTTCGTCTGCATCGGCGAAGCGCAGAACGAAGGCCAGAGCTACGACGAAGCAATCGAGTCGATGGAAGGCAGCATCGCCGAAGGCGCGCTCGAACGCTGGCATGCGCATATCGCGGAGGCAGACTCGATCTCGCGCGAGCATCGATAATGACGCTTTGCCGATGGCGTCCCAGCCCGCTAGATTCGGGGCATGAACAAGCCTTTTGGGCCCGACAAATCGGCGGGCGCGCCCTTCGTCCTCGAAGAAGCGACGATCGCGGACCTGCACGCCGCGATCAAAGCCGGCAAGACCACGGTTCTCGCTGTCGTCGAGCACTATCTCGCCCGTGTGCGCGCCTTCAACGGCGTGCCGAGCCTTCTGGTGACGCAGGACGGCGCGAAAATTTCCTCGGCGAAAGGCACGGTGCGCGCCGGCGCGCCGCTGAAATTCCCCACCGAAACGGTGAAGGCCTCGGACATATTGCCCGATCTCGACAAATACAAAGGGCCGCCGCTCGAATTCGGCCGCATGGAAGGGACCGCGTCCGATCCGTCCGTCTCGCAGCAATTCGGCATGATCGTCGGCAAACCGAACGCGGGGCAGGTCAATGCGCTCGCGACGCTCAACATCCGCGGCGAGCGTTCCGTCACCTGTCGCGGCGATTACGACCTGCATCCGTCGAAAGGCCCGCTGCCGAAAGGCGCGCCGCCGGTGTGCGAATATTTCCGCCATCTGCCCGATGCGCTCGAAACCGCCGCCGCGCTCGACGCGCAGTTCGGCCGCAACCCCGATCTCGGCAAGATGCCGATGTACGGCGTCGTGTTCTCGTTCAAGGATCCGTTCGACACCAAGGACATGCGCTCGACCGGCGGCGGTGATGCGGCCTACGACATCGATTTTCCCGCGCGCGACCATGTGCTGGTCGAGCAGTTGCGCGCGAAGGGCGCGATCATCTTCGCCAAGGCGGTGAACACCGAATATAACGGCCGGCCCGACGATCCGGGCGGCTCGCACAAGCCGGACAAGGTGCTGCCGACGACGCTCGGCTATCAGCGCAGCACCTGGGGCGGCAATCCGTCGAATCCCTACGACACCACCCGCGCCGCTTCGCTCGGCTCGAGCTCCGGCTCCGGCACCTCGGTCTCGACCAACATGGTGATGGCGAGCCTGGGCGAGGAAACGCGTGCCTCCTGCCGCGGTCCCGCCAACCACAACGCGGTGGCGCTCATCCTGCCGCACAAGGCCCTGCTCGGCTTCGACGGCGGCGCCATCGGCGCGGACATTTACGTCGACCGTTCCGGCATCCTCGCGCGCACCATCGGCGATTGCGCCAAAGTGCTCGACGCGCTGAAAGACCCGGTCGGGGGCTATTACGATCCGCGCGATCCCTTCACCACGGTGCCGCGTTCATCCGTGCTCGACAACTACGCGCAGCACACAAAACCCGCGGCGTCGCTGAAAGGCCTGCGCATCGGCGTCCTGCGCGAGTCGATGACCGTGCGGCCTGGCTATAAAACGGAAGAGCCGATCACGCAGGCGGCGGCGAAAGAGATCAAGGAAATCCTAGGCCGCAAGCTCGGCGCGACGTTGGTCGAATCGTCCGATCCGCTGTGGACGCGCGACCCCGATACCGAGGCGATGACGGTCGATCATCGCGTCGCGCTGGCGCGGCTCGTGCCGGTGTTCATGCCGGACATTCTCTATCGCCTCGACGCCAACGGTCAGCCGCTGTTCAAGGAGTTCGCCGCCGCCATCCAGCCGACCGAGTTCTCGCCGGGCAAGGTCTTCGGTTCAGGCACGATGAAGCCGATCGACTACATGCTCGCGATGTCGGAAGGCCGCATCGCGCCGCCGGCGAACCTCGATCTCGGAACGGTGCAGAACCAGGCGCCGCAAATGGCGTTCCGCTTCCACATCAACCAGTATCTCTCGCGCCGCGCCGCCGACTGGAAAGCCAAGGGTTTCAGCGAATCGCTGACCGATTTCACCGCGCTCAACGCGCGCTCGAAATTCTGGGGCGATGACCAGCGCGCGGGATTCCTGAACTGGGACGAAGTCACCGACATGCGCAATCCGCTCGGCGAGCGGCAGAGCGTCAAAGAGCGTATCATGCTGCGCGAGCTTCTGCGCCGCGCCGACATGATGGTGATGCTGGAAAACAGGCTCGACGTGCTGGTGCGCCTGCATACGCCGTGGCCGCCGGGAAAGATCGGCGGGGCGGGGCAGGGCTTCCGCAACAACCTGACGCCGGAGTCGCAAAGCGGTCCGAACGCCGGCCTCACCGAGGTGCTGATCCCGGCCGGTTACGTCACCACCGTGTATGACCCGGTCTACAAGCTCAGCGACGATGGCGCGCGTTATGTGCACGTGCCGTCCAACGAGCCGACCGAACTGCCGCCGCCCGGCCTGCCGTTCTCGCTCGTCTTCCGCACCGAGCCCGGCAAGGAAGACGTGCTGCTGCGGGTCGCCTCCGCCTACGAAGCCGCCTCCAAGCGGCGGATATCCCCACCCGCCTTCGGCCCGCTGCCGGCGAAATCGCAAGGGGCGCCATCGCGATAATGTGGAAGGCGCGACAGCGTGCCGCCTTCCCGGACATGGGGCCGCCTCGAATCGAATATAAGGCAGACGGCCGGGTGGATTTTCGCGCGGGCGCGCGAGCCGCCGGTACGGAGACATTCAATGTCGATGGCTGCCGATGACGGCATTCCTCCTTCGGAGTACAAGGGCCTGCGGCCGCTACCGCAACTCATCTTCAGCTCACGCTGGCTCCAGCTTCCGCTCTACGTCGGGCTGATCGTTGCGCAGGCGGTCTATGTCGTCCTGTTCCTGAAAGAGCTGTGGCACCTCGTCCACGGCGCCATCCAGTTCACCGAGCAGGAGATCATGCTGGTCGTGCTGGGCCTGATCGACGTGGTCATGATCTCCAATCTGCTCATCATGGTCATCGTCGGCGGCTACGAGACGTTCGTCTCGCGCCTGGAGCTGGAGAAGCACCCCGACCAGCCCGAGTGGCTGAGCCACGTCAATGCCAGCGTCCTCAAGATCAAGCTGGCGATGGCGATCATCGGCATCTCATCGATCCATCTGCTACGGACGTTCATCTATGCGGGCCAACTCGGCAAGCCGGAAAGCTCGCTCACCGAAACTGGCGTGATGTGGCAGGCGATCATCCATTCGGTGTTCATCATGTCGGCGATCGGCATCGCCACGGTCGAGCGGCTTTCCGCGCCGGTTGAGGCCCACAAGCCGCACGGCAAGGGAGCGCATTGACCATGCCGTCACGGCCGGGCTTATCCCGGCCGCGCGCGTCTCGCTTTGCCAAAAGAAAGACGTGGATGCCCGGCATGAGGCCGGGCATGGCGGGAACGAAATTCGCTCTTGTTATATTTTTGACGCTCATCGCGCAGGCGGCCTTCGCCGACGCGCAGTTCGATGCTTTCCTGCAATCGACCTGGCCTGACGCGCAGAAGCTCGGCGTGTCGCGCGCGACGTTCGACGCCGCGATCAAGGGCCTCGAGCCCGACCTCTCGCTGCCGGACCTCGCCATTCCCGGAAAGCCGGAAAAGCCGCCGCCGGGCCAGCCGGAATTCGTGCAGACGCCGGGTCAATACTTGCGCGAGTCGACCTTCGACCGGCTGGCCGCTCAGGGCAAGCAATATGCCGCCAAGTATCGCGACACTCTCAGGCGCATCGAGAAGGAATTCGGCGTTCCCGGTAATGTGGTGCTCGCGATCTGGGCGCGCGAGACGGACTACGGCCGCGAGGTGCAAGGCCATGACGCACTACGCGTGCTGGCGACACAAGCCTACACAGGCAAGCGCAAGGACTTTTTCCGCAATGAGTTCCTGCACGCATTGAAGATGCTGCAGGACGGCGTGCCGCGCAGCAATCTGCGCTCGTCCTGGGGCGGAGCAATGGGCCTCACGCAATTCTTGCCGTCGGAATATTATAAATACGCGGTCGACTTCGACCATAAGGGCGGTCCGGATATCTGGCATTCGGTACCCGATGCGCTTGCCTCGGCCGCCAAGCAACTCGCCGGCAAAGGCTGGCAGACCGGCCGCCCCTGGGCGATCGAGGTGCGCGCACCGAAGACGGTCGATTGCACCATCGCCGAGCCGGGCCATGTGATGCCGGTGGCGGAGTGGCTGAAGCACGGCTTCGCGCCGGCCTACGACCGCAAGCTCACGCCGGTCGAGCTCGCAACGGAAGCTTCGCTGCTGTTGCCGGAAGGCGCTTACGGTCCCGGCTTTCTCACGCCGAAGAACTATTACGTGCTCAAGGACTACAACTACTCGGATCTCTACGTTCTGTTCGTCGGCCATCTAAGCGACCGTATCGCGGGCGGCCGGCCCTTCGAACATCCGTGGAGCAAGGCCGCCCAGCTCAAGACCGCAGAGGTCGAGACGATGCAGCGGCGACTCACCGCGCTCGGGCTCTACAAGGATAAGATCGACGGCAAGGCGGGCATGCTCACCCGCGCCGCGCTCGGCGCTTATCAGAAATCGAATGGACTGAAGGTCGACTGCTGGCCGACGGCGGCGGTGCTCGACCACATGCGGCGCTGAATACGCCATCCCCCCAAAAGCGCATCGCCGTAGCCACCCCCGAGCGGCTACGGCGACGCAATCAGATCGTTAAGCGAAGCTTACGGGCAGATGAACCGCGGACGGCTCCAACGGACGACGTTGCCCCAGCGATCATAGATCGGCCGGCGTGCCCAGTAACCGCCCGGGCAGGCGACCGGATATGGCGCCGCGTAACCTTGATAGACAACGTAGCCGGGCGCCGGCGCATAGTAGCGCGGCTGGCTGTTGGCAATCGCGCTGCCGATAATGGCTCCGGCCGCGAGACCGCCGACCACGCCAGCGCCGACGGCGCAGCCGTAGCAACCGGCACTCGCCGGGGCCGGCGCAGACAGTGTACCGGCTGCGATGGTCGCAGCCGCAGCAAGAGCAAGCAGGGTCTTCTTCATAGGGATTTCCCTCTCCAAGAACCGGGCCGGCCGATGGCCGACGTGGTGGTTATCCAACAAGCCCGTCCCGGTCCTATTACAGAGGCAGGCTTAATTTTGTCGGAAGTTTGATGGCTCCGGGCCGCCCTCGTCATTAAAAAATACCCGGCGTCCAAGCGAACACCGGGCATTTTTCCTTCAAATGTCGCCTCTCATGGGGACCACCGGTTAACGGCAGACCCTTACGCGATGCCAGCGCCAACGCCAGCCGTTCCAGAATCGCTCACTGGTCCAGTAGCAGCCGGGGCCGTAATAGACCGGCGCAGGGCCGTAGTAGTAGCCCGGGCCGTAGTAATAGGGGCCGTGGGCGGCGGCTGAACCGATGATGGCACCGGCGGCAAGGCCGCCGATGACGCCAGCTGCGATCGCGCCGCCGTCGTGCGCTTCGGCCGGTTGCGGAACCGTGGCCGCCGCGATCGCGAGCGTCGCCGCCGTCGCAAGGGCTGTCAGGGTCTTTGTCATGGCGTACCTCTCTTTCTTCTGATCCGTACCGGATGAACGCTACTGCGTCGCTGATCCGGCGCGGTGTCACAATAAAAACGTTCGTCGTGAGTGCGAGGTTCCGATTTTTCGGGTGAATAGGCGCTGAATGAGGCGTTCGGAATCGGCTTTGGCGGCGTTTCAATAAATTAAATTTTGGAAAGCCGTCTGTGAAAGATGGAAAGATCGCGGCCACAATGTGGACACATATGTTAGGCGCGTTTGAACTTCACGCGCCGCAGACACGTTCACCTCTTCGCTGCGTGAGAGACGGCGATCGAGGCGCGTGCTGTCCGGGAAATGATGCGTCCTTTATGGCGACAGCGGCCGAATATCGTGGAAAGACTGCGAAAAACCGTCGCGCTCGGCTCGGCGACGGTTTCACCCGCGCTATTTTGTAGTGATGATTTGCTTAGCGGAGGCAGCCATGTGTCCGCGCGGACGGATTCGGAGGAATGGGAATGAAGGCGCGTGGAGTGGCGGTGGCAGCGGCGTTCCTGTGCGCACTTGTCATGACGCTGCACGCCGAGGCGGCCGAGTCGCGTTTTGAGCGCAGCCTCAGGATGCTCGATCCGACCGAAAGGCTCGCGCAGATCTGCGATTATACCGCGATGAAGAAAATCAACGACGCACGCAATCCATTTCATCCGGATCGCGTGGTCGCCGACGCGATATCGCGCATCAACATCACAGCCGACACGTTACGCGCCGCCGGCGGCGCATTCCGCAGCCGCGGCAAGTGGTACGAGTTGTCGTACACATGCACGGCGAGTCCCGACCACATGAGGGTCGTGACGTTCGATTACCGCATCGGCGCGGAAATCCCTCAGGACAAATGGGCCACCTACGATTTGTGGCAGTGACGCTGGGCGCGCGCGCAAAGGCGGCGTAAGTTCCTCGCCGGACAACGGAGGAACGTCATGCCGCAATACACTTGGGATCATGTGCATCTGCGCAGCCCCGATCCGGAAGCGACCGCGCAATGGTTCGAGCGCATGCTCGGCGCCGAGGTGATCCGCTCCACGCAGCAAGGCAAGCCCCGCGTCGATCTCAAGCTCGGCGGCCAAAAGATTTTCATTGCGGCCGTTGCGCCGGGCGACGGCGTCAATGCGCCGCCGGTGACTCCCTATCAGGGCCTCGATCACTTCGGCCTGACGGTGAGCGGCATCGATACAGTCGCCGCCGATCTCAAGGCGAAAGGCGTCGAGTTCACCAAGCCGCCGCATTCGCCGCGTCCGGGCATCAAGGTCTGCTTCTTGCGTGGGCCGCAAGGCGTCTCGATCGAATTGCTCGACCGCGATCCGAAATACACGTGAGATCAGGTCAGTTCGCGCTGGCGTGCTTCTTCGCGGCCGGCTTTGCCGGCTGCGCGCTTTGCACCGGACAGCCGGCATAGGCGGCGCCGATGGCGGCCGGCGCTCCGTCGAGTCGGAACTCAGCCGTGCTGCGCCCCGCGGTCAGCGAGCGGATGCGCACGTAGAGCGTATTGGAGGTCGCGAGTTCGCCGACGAATTGCGCCACCTCAGCTTTGTCGTCGATGATCACGGACGTGTAGTTGGCCAGAAATCTGCCGACCGCCTGGTGCCCGGGTTTGTCGTCGAACCGATAACCGAGCTCGGTATTGTGGACCGAGCCGATCTTGAACGGGAAGGCGATACGCACCGTCGGCTGGCTTTTGAAGCAAAGAAGCTGAAGCATTGCCGGCTGCGGAAACACAACCGTGGAATTCGAGACGTTGCGCGTTGTCAGGAAGGCGCTCGACAGCGGCGCGCCGGTGATGCGGTCGACCTGGCGCTCGATCTTCCAGTTGCCGGCCGGCACCGCGTTGACGCTCGATACGGCCGGATCGCGCGCGACGCAGGCGCCGAGCAGTAATGCCGAAGCCGCCGTTAAAATGCTGATCGCGCCCCGAACCACGACGTTTACTCCCCACCACCGGGAGTTTGCTGGTTTCGCGATATGCACGCAATAGATTAGTCTGCTTAGGCTGCGTTCCGCCGACCGGCTATGATGCGTGCAATCGATGCGGGGGGTGCGCGATGAGAAACGAAGACCTGGTGGGCGTTTGGCGCGAGCGCGGACGCGAGCTGGTGCGCGCCGACGGAAGCGTGAAAGCGGACGTGCCGCGCGCTTCGCAGATCATGTACACCGCCGACGGCTTCATGAGCGTGGTCAACACCCCGATCGGACGAGCGCGCGTGAACGAGACGGCAGCGCGTATGGATCTCGACGCCGCCAGCGCGGAGGAGCGTGCGCAGGCTGCCATCGGTGTCGTCGCCTATGCCGGCCGCTTCGAGGTGAAAGGGGACAGGGTGTTTCACCACATCTTCACGGCGGTCAATCCGAACCGGGTCGGCGACGCGCAGGAGCGGCTCATCACTTTATCGGGCGATGATCTGACGTTGACTGCACCGCCCGATGCGCAAGGCAACTCGTTTCGCATCCATTGGCGGCGCGCCGGCAAGACCTAAGTGTGTCGCGACGTCACGGGCGCGGACGCATGATCCTGCGCAGGCCGTAGACCGCGAAGGCGATCGTGCTCAGCCACACGATGACGGCGCCGAAGCCGAATACCGATCGGCCGATCAATTCGTTCGTCTCATGGCTGAAGAACAGAAAGCTGCCGGAGAATGCCCGCTTGCCCGGTGCAAATGCGACCCAGCTCCCGATCAAACCGAAGCACGAGAAAATCGCCACGCCTATCAGCCATTGAATCAATCGCATCCAGCGCGGCGCGCTCGGCGGCAACTCGCCGGTTGCGTCGGCATGGCCAAGCGCCTGCACGATCAGCGCGAGAGACGCGAGCAAGAATGCAAGGCCGACGCAGAGCACGATCCAGAGCGGCCCGTGCAAATTGGTCGGGCCGCCGGGGATCGGCAACATGGCCAACCCGACTAGAATAAAATAAACGCCCGCGCCACCGGCAACGAAGCCGAAGAACAACATCTGCCTGGGCGTCGCCTGCGTCGTCATGACGTGCGGCTCGAAGCCGTCCTCGGTCAAGCGGCGTCAGAGTAGCGCGGGCTGCTTTGCCAATTGCTTAACGGCCGAAGCGATCAGTTGCTGTCCACGACGTCGGTGTCCGGGCGATCGCGCCCGCTGGCGGTTTCCGTGTGCCATTTGCCGTTTTCGTCTTCCCATTCGATCGTTTCGGTATGGCCGGGTACACGCTGCTCGGCGGCCACGCGGCGCGCCGCGGCGAGCGCGGCCTTGTGGGTCGGAAAGCGCTCGGAAAACACGCCATTGGCCGTGTAAGCCCAGCCGTCTTCGTGGCGGACCACCTTGTACGTGACATGCGACATCGGAACGCCTCGTGTGCGGACTTCGCCGTTCAACGAGCCTGTGCCGAACGGGTTCCCCGGGTTGCGGTTTGCGTCACGCAGGTTACGTTTCCGGGGTTGGAGCGGCAACAGGAGACGGGCCATGGCGTTCGCAGTCACCAGCAACAGCTTCAAGGACGGGGATTACCTGCCAAAAGACCATATCCTGTCCGCCGATTTCGGTTTCGGCTGTGCCGGCGGCAACAAGTCGCCGCATCTGAAATGGTCGGGCGCGCCCGCGGGCACCAAGAGCTTCGCGGTCACCTGTTACGACCCCGATGCGCCGACCGGCTCCGGATTCTGGCACTGGCTGGTCGTGAACATCCCCGCGAACGTGACCGAACTTCAACTCGGCGCCGGCAGTGCGGGCGGTAAGCTTCCGGAAGGCGCGTTGCAGACGCGCACCGATTTTGGCGCGCCCGGCTATGGTGGCCCGTGCCCGCCCGAGGGCGATCATCCGCACCGCTATCTGTTCACGGTGTTTGCGGTCGGCCAGGAAAAGCTTGACGTGAAGGCCGACACGTCGGCCGCTGTTGTCGGCTTCAATCTGCACTTCAACACGCTCGCCAAGGCGGCGATCATGGGCCTGTTCAAGCGGTAGGTGGAAAATGGCGCGACGACCGATCGGCGATTCACGCAGCGAAGCCGAGAAGGCCTTCAAGGCAGCGACCACCAAGCCGGTGGAAGCGCCACCGAAAACGCCGTCTCTGCCCGGCGTCAAGGAAATGGTGTCGCTACGTATCGATCGTGACGTGCTCGACTTTTTCCAGGAAGACGGTCCCGGCTGGCAGGACCGCATCAACGCCGCGTTGCGCAAGGCCGCGGGCAAGTAGCGATCAACACCCGCTCCGCTTTTGCAGTTGCGTGCGGCAAGGGAATCAACGAGACGGTGCGAGACTCTACCGTCGGTTGTTCCAACGCGTCCTGCTAGGCTGGAGGCGAAAAATGAAAACCGCAATAGCACTTGCGCTGGCGCTCCTTTTGATTCCGCAGGGCGCCTACGCCGTCATTTTGAAATGCGGCGCTCCATCGGGTTCGGTGATCAAGAGCGAAGAGCTACCCTCTTATGCCGCCAGTAACGGCAATTACGTTCCTCTCACGCACAATACGGTCGACATCGTTGTTCCGCCCGGCGCAAGCCGCTGCGTGCGCCTCATTCTGCAGGCCTATCTCTACTGCCACGCTGCATGTTCGGTGCGAGCCAAGGCCGATAACCTCGAAATGAATCCGCTGGCGAGACCGACGGATGTGATTCAAGGTTACCTGTTTGCCTCCAACCATTTTGAATGGTTTGCCAAACTGCCGGCCGGTCCTCACACACTTTTACTGGAAGTAAGCGCCGACAGCGGCAACAGCAATCCGGCGAGGATCACGATCAAGGACTGGGTGATGGATGTGCAGTACTAGAAATCGTCGCGCGGCCTAATATTCACTCAGTAACTGCGCGTGCGTTTTGGCTCGTACTGCCCGAAAGCCACGAGCAGATCGCGCCTGGCACGGCACCCATCAGCCCAACCAGCAGCAGCCAGTCGGGTCCGCGAATGTGCCCCAACACGAGCGGATTGATGATGGGAACAAAGCCGAGGAAATACGAAAGCAGCGTCGTCCACAAAATCCGCCAACGCACGGCGAAATGCGCGAGTGCGTGATCGAACAAAGCGGCGACGAGCGCCGGCACGATGCCGAAAGCGTAGGCGAGGGGAATGAGGACGATTTGGTGATAGTCGAAGGTGCTTGCCGCGCCGAGCCGCCAGTTCATCGCTTGCAGGATGATCCAGAATCCGGTGACGAAGCCGAGCGGCGGCCCGAGCAATCCGAAAATGAGATAGCGCTTCATGCCGCCCCGTGCCTGAGCGCGCCTCAGGGTTCGCCGGACACCTTGAGAATCTCGATCAGCTTGCGGTCCCGCCAGCGTTGCAGGTCGGCGATGGTGCGGGAGCCGGCTTCTGCTTCGACGCCGTCGATAATCGTTTTCTGCACATCGGGTGTAAGGCGCGGCTGACCGAGATCGTCCATCCAGCTCTGCACAGGACCCGCCGCGAGATGTGACATGAAATGCTTCATGCCGCCTTCGCCGCCGGCAAGATGGAACGTCAGGTGCGGGCCCATCAGCGCCCAGCGCAATCCTGGCCCATATGCGATCGCGGCGTCGGCATCGGCGACCGAGACCACGCCTTCAACGACGAGATGGATCGCCTCGCGCCATAGCGCCGCCTGCAAGCGGTTGGCGACGTGGCCTTTTACTTCCTTCTTGATGTGGATCGGATGCTTGCCGATCTCGCGGTAGAAATTCATCGCCGTCGAAACCGCGTCCGCCGAAGTCTTGCCGCCGCCGACGACCTCGACCAGCGGAATGAGATGCGGAGGATTGAATGGATGGCCGATCACGCAGCGCTCCGGATGCTTGCATTTTACCGATACGCGGCTGATCAGAAGGCCGGACGAACTCGTTGCGATCACGGTGGAAGGAGGCAGCGCGCCGTCGAGCGTGGCGAACAGGTCGATCTTGAGGTCCTCGCGCTCGGGTCCGCTTTCCTGCACGAACTCGGCGCCTTTCACGGCCGCCGCCGGATCGCTGAAGAATTCGAAGCGCTTGCGGTTCGCGCCGGCGACGACAAGGCCGAGCTTTTCCAGCGTCGGCCAGGCATTGTCGATGAAACGGCGGGCGAAGGCTTCGCCGTTCGGCGCCGGATCGGATGCGCCGACTTCAAAGCCGCGGGCAAGAAAATAGGCCGCCCAGCTCGCGCCGATGGTGCCGGCGCCGATTACGCTCACGCGTCGTGTCATAGTCCAACTCGCTGTTGTGAAGTGCCCCGATGCGGGACGGATGGTAAGCGGTTTTAACGCGCGCCAGAAGCGGCGATTTCAAACCCCGCGGGTACGCCGTGCCGGACAGGCGCGCGATTGACGCTCGTCTTCGTGCCGTCACCGGGGGCGTTATTTTGCCACCCCCACGAAACGCACCGCCGCCCGTCGCCGTTATTCCTGAGACAGGATCGGGCGGCCGCGAGGGAACTCGCTCGCGCCGGCGACGCGCTGCAACGGGATTCCCGATCCAACGGCTTGCCTCGACCGCCCGCTGCGGCGCAGCGGAGTGTTGTGAAAACAGGAGGCCGTCATGGCGCAATTACCGCAACTTCAAAGCGATACCAACAAGTGGCAGGATTGGTGCAACCTGATCCTCGCAATCTGGCTGTTCATTTCGCCCTGGGTGCTCGGTTTTTATCCGGGCGGCTCGTTTGCCTCGCCGCCCGCGTCATGGACAGCATGGATTCTCGGGGTCGTGATCGGCGTTTTCTCGATCGCGGCGCTGGCCAGGGCGCGCCCGTGGGAAGAATGGATCAATCTGATCTGCGGCGTGCTGCTGTTCATATCGCCGCTCGTATTTGCCTACTACGCCACGACGATAGTGGGAATGTGGAATGCGCTGATCGTGGGTGCGCTGGTATTCATCCTGGCGATCTGGGATCTCAGTACCCAGCCGGGCATGGCGACCGGACGCCACGCGTGATCGAATAAGTGAGCGCCGCGCGCTTGCCGTTCGGCGCGCGGCCTACCTTGCCCGGCCTCGCCAGGCAACTCATGATGCACCCCGGTCAGCATCGGAGCGCGCCATGAGTGTGGAATTTCTCATTACTTCGCTGATCGTGATTATCTCGCCGGGGACGGGCGTGCTCTACACGCTCGCGGCGGGGCTTTCGCGGGGTTCTCGGGCCAGCGTGATTGCGGCGTTCGGCTGCACGCTCGGCATCGTCCCGCACATGGCGGCGGCGATCCTCGGCCTCGCCGCGCTGCTGCACACCAGCGCGCTTCTGTTTCAGACTTTCAAATGGCTCGGCGTCGCCTATCTCGTCTTCATGGCGTGGCAGGCGTTGAAGGAGCGCGGCGCTTTGCGCGTGGAAAACGAAATCGGCGCGCGCTCCGCAATTGCAGTTACGGTCGAGGGCATCCTGATCAACATCCTCAATCCGAAGCTGTCGATCTTCTTCTTCGCCTTCCTGCCGCAATTCGTGTCGGGCAACGAGCCGCATCCGCTCGCGCACATGGGCGTGCTGAGCGTGGTGTTCATGGCTCTGACGTTCGTCGTGTTCGTCGGCTACGGCCTATTTG
The DNA here is from genome assembly GCA_035546875.1 of Pseudolabrys sp. Taxonomy (GTDB): domain Bacteria; phylum Pseudomonadota; class Alphaproteobacteria; order Rhizobiales; family Xanthobacteraceae; genus Pseudolabrys. Next base: position 123,022 of record DASZVZ010000082.1, on the reverse strand, counting down.
CCGCCGCGATCCGCGAGCACGTCATCTCGCGGCCGCGCGTGCTGATGTGGATGCGGCGCACGTTCGCGGCGGCTTTCGTTCTGCTCGGCGTGAAGCTCGCGCTCGCGGAGCGATAACAAAAGCGGCCCTTGCGGGCCGCTTCCGTCGGCGTGTGGAGCCGCCCACTTATTGCGGGCTGAACAGGTTCTTCGGAATCCCCGCCTTGTTGAAGATATAGTCGCGCGAGGCTTCGAGCTGCGAGCGCAGCCGCGGCAGGTCGACGTCGAGCAGTTCGCCTTGCCACTTGCGGATCTTGCCGGCGACGATGACCGTCTCGACGTTGGTGCGGTCCATCAGCGAAACCACCGCGCCCGGCACTTGATTGAGCGGTGCCACGTTGATGCGCGTGGGATCGAGGATGATGATATCGGCTTCCTTGCCGGGCTTGAGCGAGCCGACCTTGTTTTGCAGCCGCAACGCCTTGGCGCCGTTCATCGTCGCAAAGCGCAGGACGTCGCGGGTGGTGAGCAGCGGCGGCGTGCCCGGCGCCGGCGTTGGCCACTGGTTGGGCGGATAGAAGTTGCCTTGTTCGAGGATCATCTGGTTCACCACCATGCGCTGCATGTTCATGGCGACGCGCATCTGGGTGAAGAAGTCCGCCGTCATCGTGCACTCGACGTCGACCGACAGTGACGGCTCCATGCCGAGGCTCTGCATCTTGAGGATGGGCGGCTGGCCGTGGCGCATGTTCATCTCGATCGGGAAGGCAATCGAGACCTGCGCGCCCACATCGTGCACCCGCTGCCAGGCCATGTCGGACTGACCGGTCATGTGGATGAACAGGTTGTCCGGCCCGATGCCGATGTCGTGGTTGCTGCCGCCCTGGCCTTGCGCCAGCGCATCCATGATCGGCGTGATGCCGAACGGCGAGAGGATATGCGCGGCGATCTGCAAGCCGAGCTGACGCCCGAGCTTCCAGGAGGCTTCGGTGGTCGCATCGCCGAGATAGACCTCGCCGCCCATGACCATGGTGACGAGCTGATCGCTCGAGGCGAACCATTTCTGCTTGATGCGCGTCGCATCCTGCGGATACTTGTTGCCCGCGACCCCGCCCGCGCTTTCGAAGTAGCCGAACGCGGCGCGGCGGCCGGTATCGAACAGCGCCTGGATCGCGGCATCCGAGTGCTGCGGCGAGTGGTGGATCTGCGAGACGTCGAGCACCGTCGTGACGCCATCGTCGAGCTGCGACAGCCCGCCGAACAGCTCGTTGATGTAGACGTCCTGCGGCCGGTACACCGGCGCGAATGTGAGCAGGATGTATTCGTAATAAGTGGTGCTGCCGCTTGGCGAGCCCGAGCCGTCATTGATCAGCACGCCGTCGGCGAGGAAGCTGCGCAGGGCGGTTTCGAACTGGTGGTGATGCGTGTCGACGAAGCCCGGCATCACGATGCGGTCGGTGGCATCGATTTCCTGCGCGCCGCCGGCGTGGATATTCGGCCCCACCGCGAGAATCTTCTTGCCCTCGATGAGCACGTCGGCTTTCGAGAAGTCGCCGACCGACGAATCCATCGACATCACGGCGCCATTGCGGATGACGTAACGCGTGTTGAAGCGGCCGGTATCGCGCGGCGCAGGCCGCGGCTTCGCGGCGGCGGGGCGCGGGAGGAACAGATTGAGCGAAGAGGCGGCGACGCCGGTAGCCGCCGCGCCTTTCAGGAAATTGCGCCGCGAAAAACCGAAATGTTTTTGCGGCAAACCGAGTCGACAGAGCCTGCACATGATGGTCTCCCCCGTTGCGTCATCCGGAAAGGATGACTTCAACAGCGGTATTCTGCGCCGGATCGGAGAAGCCGCGTAATCGCGAGCGCGTGATCGCAAACAGAAACACGGCCCGCGTGACGCGCCACGCCGCGATCCCAACTTCGCGTTTATGCGCAACGCCGGGCGTCGTTACGCCACCGCCGGTAGCGTGTTGAACTGCGGCTCCGTACCAGCGCTGTTTCCGAAACGGGTTCGCGCCCAATGGGCCCGCGCACGGTTGTGCGCGGGTTGCAGGTCGTCGTTACTTCTTGTGCTTGAGCAGCGCGTCGCGCTGCGCGATCAGCTTGTCGAGCTCGGCCTGCTGTTCCGCCAGCCGGTCGGCGTTGCGCGCCTCGTCTCCGGCGCCGGACATGGCGGCCGCCTGCTCGATCAATTGCCGGATGTTGTCGCGCGCGATTGCGATGCGATCCTCGATCTCGGGGAGCGTGAGCGATGTGAGGCCGGGCATCGTGTGCCTCCTTGCGCGCGGGAACCGGATAACGGCGGATGATAGCACAGGCGGCACGCCATGCACTGCCGCGCGCGGCGCGGTTGTCGTAGTGGTCGCGCCTTGACTATCATTCCGGACGCGGCGCTTTTGACCGCATGCGGCAACCCGGGAGAGACATCATGCGAACCATCGGATTTCGTGCAGCCCTGATCGCGCTCGTCGCGCTTTTCGCCGCCGCCACCACCGCGCTGGCCGACAGCGGCAGTATCAGCTTCAAGGTGCTCAAGGCCGGCTTCATCGTCGGCGGTTCGGGCGGCAGCGGCACGCTGACCTTCCAGGGCAAGCGCTATCCGATCTCGATCGGCGGCATCAGCTACGGCTTTACCTTCGGCGCCTCGGAGACGCGTTTCCACGGCACCGTGAGCAACATCCGCAGGGCCTCCGACGTCGCCGGCGTCTATGCCGCCGGCAGCGCGGGTGGCGCGATCGGGCGCGGCGCGCAGGCGATCGTACTCACCAACCAGAAGGGCGCGGTGCTCTCGCTGACCGGCCGCTCCGTCGGCGCAATCGTCGCGGCCGACCTCAACGGCCTCGCGATTACAGTGAAGTAAGCGTGTTGCGCGCTCATCCCCGCGAAAGCGGGGACCCCGTTGCCGCATGAAAGTCTTCATCACCGGCGCCAGCGGCTATATCGGCGGATCGCTGGCGGCGGCACTCGTCTCCGCCGGTCACTCCGTCAGCGGGCTGGCGCGCTCGGCGGAAAGCGCCGCCGCGCTTTCCGCGCGTGGCATCGCGCCGGTTGCCGGCACGCTCGACGACGGCGCGACGCTCGCCGCGGCGGCGCGCGCGGCGGACGCCACCGTCAACACCGCCAATGCCGGCCATCGTGGCGCGGCGGAAGCGATCGTGAAGGCGCTCGCCGGCACCGGCAAGGCGTTCATCCACACCAGCGGCTCGAGCATCGTCGGCACGCGCGCGCGCGGCGAATTCGTCGCTGCCGTGTTCGACGAGGATACGCCGTTCACGCCGACGCCGCAGCGCGCCGCCCGCGTCGAAATCGACAACATGGTGCGCGCCGCGGCGGGCAACGGCGTGCGTTCGGTGGTGATCGCGCCGAGCCTGATCTACGGGCGCGGACGCGGGCAAAACCCGCATAGCATCCAGGTCCCGTGGCTGATCGCACTGGCGAAGAAATATGGTGTCGCGAAGCATATCGGCTCGGGCGAGAACCGCTGGTCGAACGTGCACATCGACGATGTGGTCACGCTCTATCTGGCGGCGATCGAGAAAGCGCCGGCGGGCGCGTTCTATTTCGCGGAGAACGGCGAGAACTCGATGCGCGAGGCCTGCGCGGCGGTGAGCCGCATGTTGGGTTTCGGCGGCCGCACGCAAAGCATGACGGTTGAGGAAGCGGCGGCGGAATGGGGCGAGGGGCCGGCGAACGACACCATGGGCTCGAACAGTCGCGTGCGCGCCAAGCGCGCGCGGGCGGACCTCGGCTGGAAGCCCAGGGCCGGCACGCTGATCGATGAAATCGAACGCGGTTGTTACGCGCAGGATGAGGGCAGGGCGGCCTAGCGCCTTTCACACAGTGAGATAGCCGCCGTCGACCATCAGGATCGCACCGTTGACGAAGGTCGCAAGGTCGGACGCAAGAAAAACCGCCGGTCCGGCGATCTCCTCCGGCTTGCCCGCGCGGCCGAGCGGCGTGTGGTCGATGAAAATCTTCAGCACCTCGGGCCTGGTCGTGCGCATCTGCTCATTGAGCGGCGTCTCGATCAGGCCGGGCCCGATGGCGTTGACGCGGATGCCCTCCTTGCCGAGCTCGGCGGCGAGCGCGCGCGTTAAGCCCAGCACGCCGTGCTTTGCCGCCGTGTAGGCGGCCGAGCTCGGCGTGCGCATATGCAGGAACGATTGAATCGAGCCGATATTGACGACGCAGCCTTTGCTTGCGCGCAACTGGCCGACGAAGACCTGCGTGACGTTGAATACGCCGTCGAGGTTGGTGGTGAGCGTGTCGTCCCAATCCCTGGCGACGGCCGCAGCGTCGCCGGTGAACGGATTGCGGCGGATGATGCCGGCGTTATTGACCAGCACGGAGATCGTGCCGACGGTGCTCGCGATCTGCGCCGCGACGCTTGCGCATTGTCCGCGGTTCGTGACGTCGAGCGCAAACGAATGCGCCTTGCCGCCGGCGTTCTTTATGTCGGCGGCGACTGCGGCGGCCGCTTTTTCATTGACGTCGAGCAGTGCGACTACGGCGCCTTCGCGCGCATAGGCGGTTGCGATCGCGCGGCCGATGCCGGAGCTGGCGCCAGTGACCGCGGCAAGGCGGCCTTTGAGAAGATCAGCCATGGGCTTTGCCTCGTCAGATGTTGGCCCCGCGATTGTAGGCGTCGACGAGCTGATTGTAGTCGCGCAACAGCCGCGGCGGCGAGCCTTCGACCATCCATCCGCTCATCGCGTTGTTGAGCATCATGCGCTCGCCGGATGAGTACGGCACGTGATCGCGGATGCGGCGCATAAGCTGTTTCGCCGTCACGAGGTACAATTTGGCGGTGCTCATGAAGATCGAGCCGATCTTCGGGCTGCCCGCGCCCGACGCTTGTTCGGCGCCCTTGATCGTTTCCTCGTATTCGGTGAGCGCCTGCGCGATCAGGGCAAGATCGGGCTTTGCCGTATCCTGCGCGCGCAGCACGCGCTTGGCCTGGATCATGATCGCCTCGACATAATAGCGCGACTTGCGGCCTTCGGTCTTCTCGATCTCGGCGAGCTTCGCCATCGCGCGCCGGTCATTGATGGCGTCGACCTCGCTGCGCAGCTTCTGGTCGGCGCTGGCGAAGGCATCCCAGGCGGCGACAAGGCGCGGATGCAGTGCCCTGCCCTTGGCCATCTTGTCGTCCTTGTAGTTCTGCTGCTCGTAGTAATCGTCCGCTTCCTTGAGCAGCGGTTCGAGCTTGCCGACGGCATCGGCGTAGGCGGAAGCCGCGGCTTCGAGCGCGGCGTCGTGCGGCTCGAGCGTATTGGCCTTCTCGACGTTCTTCCGGCAGCCGGCCGTGTCGTAGATCGTATAGGTGCCGTAGATGTTGCGCTCGCGGCCGGTCGGGCCTTGTTTGCCGACCCAGCTGAAATACCGCGAGCGTGAATCGTAGGCGCGCGCCGACAGCCGGTTGATGCAGCCGACATAGGCGTTCATTTTTTCGACGGACGGCAGCGCTTGCGCTGCGGCAGGCTTTGCGAACAGCGGCGCGAGAACGAAGATCGCGGCGAGCGCGAGCGCGGAAAACGGCTTCATGGTTTCACCCCCCAAGCGCCAATGGCCGTGCCTCAGTCTATCCGCCGCGATGGAACTTGTCCCGGCCCGGTCTCGCGCGGCTCCCGTTCCGGTTGCGGGAGGCAATCGATCTGGACATAGTGCGGGCGGGCGATTGCCGGGCTGGGAAGGGAAGCACAGTGCAGGTGTCACGCATCGCGCTCGCCTCGATCGCCGCCTCCGCATTCTTCGCTTCATCCGTCGCTTCGGCGGCCCCGCGCGGCGGCACGCCGGCGCCCAGGCGCATCGTAGTGCCGATCTCCCAGCGCGTCCTGTCGGACGGGCAGATCCGCTATTCCATTCCGGTCTCCGTCGGCGGCTCGCAGCCGATCGCCGCCATGCTCGACACTGGCTCGACCGGCATGCGCATCCTGGCCGGCACCGTCAACCGCAGCGCGTTTGTCTCGATCACCGCCACGCCGAGCGTGTCGCATTTCAACTCCGGCGTGAGGCTGAACGGCGTCGTCGCCACGGCGCGCGTGCGCATCGGGCAACTCGCGGGCGCGCAGCCGTTCGCGCTCCAGCTCGTGCGCTCGGTCGATTGCATTCCGTCGCGGCCGCAATGCCCGGCCTCGCGCATCAGCGCGAAAGACTACCGCATAGGCGGCGACGGGCTGCCGAAGGAGGGTTACAACGTCATCGTCGGCGTCGCCATGGGCACGGCCGCCGTCGACAACCCGCTGCGCAAGATCGCCGCGCAGTCGTGGATCGTCGAGCTGCCGCTGCCGGGCGCGTCAAATCCCGGGCGGCTGATCCTCAATCCCGACACGCAGGACATCGCGGGCTACACGATCTTCCCGACCCACCGCATCCTGTTCCATGTGACGACCGGCGCCGCGTTTCAGGATGCCATTCCCACCTGCCTCAACGATGCGACGAGCCACATCCAGGTTTGCGGACCCGCGCTGCTCGACACCGGCGCGCCCGGCATCACCGTCAACGCCGCGCATCCGCAGGCCGTGCACGTGAGCAAGGGCGACCACGTGGCGCTCGCCTTCACCGACAAGAACGGCAACTGGCTGAAGGCGCATTTCACGGCGGACGCCGGGCGCCCGTCGCACGTCACGGTCACGGGCGGCCGCACGCCGCCGCTGCCGCGCATGTCGGCCGGCTCGCTGCCGTTTTTCTTTTTCGACGTGCTTTATGACGACCAGAAGAAGATGGTGGGGTTGAAGGCGAGGTAGGGCGCGTCAGCCGCCACGCCGCGCAATTTCCGTTTAGAGCACCGATGGTATTATTCGTAACGTTCTTCTTCGGTGAAACCGAAGCTGACGCTCATCTAGACCCGCGATCAAGACGCGAATGTTGGCGTCGAAGGCATTACAACGCCTTATTGCTCTCCTTCACCATCTCGGCATCGACATAAACCTGCTGCCCGAGCGCGTTGAACTTGTCCGACATCTGCGCCATGCCTTGCTCTTTATCGTTGAGCGTCGCGGCATAGTCGCGCACATCCTGCGTAATCTTCATCGAGCAGAATTTCGGGCCGCACATGGAGCAGAAATGCGCGACCTTGTGCGCCTCCTTCGGCAGCGTCTCGTCGTGATACTCGCGCGCGGTGTCGGGATCGAGCGAGAGGTTAAACTGGTCCTGCCAGCGGAATTCGAAGCGCGCGCGTGACAGTGCGTCGTCGCGCAGTTGCGCCGCCGGATGGCCCTTGGCGAGATCGGCCGCGTGCGCTGCGATTTTGTAGGCGATCACGCCTTCCTTCACGTCGTCGCGGTCGGGCAGGCCGAGATGCTCCTTCGGCGTCACGTAGCAGAGCATCGCGGTGCCGAACCAGCCGATCATCGCCGCGCCGATCGCCGACGTGATGTGGTCGTAGCCGGGCGCGATGTCGGTCGTGAGCGGCCCGAGCGTGTAGAACGGCGCCTCGCCGCATTCCTTGAGCTGCTTCTCGACGTTGATCTTGATCTTGTGCATCGGCACGTGGCCGGGGCCTTCGATCATCACCTGGCAGCCTTTGTCCCATGCGACCTTGGTCAGTTCGCCGAGCGTCTCCAGCTCCGCGAATTGCGCACGGTCGTTGGCGTCGGCGATCGAGCCGGGCCGCAAACCGTCGCCGAGTGAGAACGACACGTCATACTTGCGCATGATGTCGCAGATCTCGTCGAAGCGCTCGTAGAGGAACGACTCCTTGTGCCGCGACAGGCACCACTTGGCCATGATCGAGCCGCCGCGCGAGACGATGCCGGTGACGCGGTTGGCGGTGAGGTGGATGTAGCCGAGGCGCACGCCGGCGTGGATTGTGAAATAGTCGACGCCCTGTTCGCACTGCTCGATCAGCGTGTCCTTGTAGCATTCCCAGTCGAGCTTGACGGGATCGCCGTTGACCTTCTCCAGCGCCTGGTAGATCGGCACGGTGCCGATCGGGATCGGCGCATTGCGGATGATCCATTCGCGCGTGTTGTGGATGTTGCGGCCGGTGGAGAGGTCCATCACCGTGTCGGCGCCCCAGCGGATCGCCCACACCATCTTTTCGACCTCTTCCTCGACCGACGACGTGACGGCGGAATTGCCGATATTGGCGTTGATCTTGGTCAGGAAGTTGCGGCCGATGATCATCGGCTCCAGTTCGGCGTGGTTGATGTTGGACGGGATGATGGCGCGCCCGCGCGCGACTTCGCTGCGCACGAACTCCGGTGTGATGAACGCCGGCACGCTTGCGCCAAAACTCTCGCCGTCGGCGAGCGCGACTTCCGCGCGTTCGAGCTGTTTCTTGCGGCCGAGGTTCTCGCGCTCGGCGATGTAGATCATTTCCTTGGTGATGACGCCCGCGCGCGCCCATTCGAGCTGGGTGACGGGCTTGCCGTCGAGTGCGCGGTAAGGCTTCGGCGTGTTGGGGAAGTTGCGGGCGAGGTGCTTGCCGGTGACGTTGCCGTTGTCGACCGGCTGGATCGGCCGGCCTTCGTATTCCTCGACGCCGCCGCGCTCCTTGACCCATTCGATGCGCGTGCGCGGCAAGCCTTTCTCCACGTCGATCGTGACATTCGGATCGGTATAAGGGCCCGTGGTGTCGTAGACCGGCAGCGGCGGCTCGCCGCTCGATGCATCGAGCACGATCTCGCGCAGCGGCACGCGCAGATCGGGCGCCGCGTCCGGCGCGGAGAAGACCTTGCGCGAAGCGGGCAGCGCCCCGGTGGTGACCTTCGGCGTGACCAGATCGGTGGGTACGACCGGCTTGTTCATTGTGCTGTCTCCGATTGGGTAGCGGGACTTTCCGACGTGTAGCCCTTGAATGCGATGAAACTGCCGAGCGCGATGAGGACGATGCCCGCGCCGGTGAAGAAGCCCGAACTCGTCAGGATCGCGGTGCCGACAAAGGGCACCAGTTGCGGCGCGATGATCCGCCAGACGCCGGCGGTGCAGAAGATCCAGCCGATAGCGGTGATGACGCTACGCCAGTCGCGCGTCCATCGGTTATGCAGATTGAGGATGGCGAGACCGGCGGTCAGCACCAGGATGCCGGAAACGTAGATGATGGCGTAATTGCCGAGGAACAGCTGACCGATGACGCGGTAGGCGGCGTTGTTGGTCAGCATGCCGATGCCGATAACGGCGAAAACCGGCCCGATCAGTCTCGCGATAAAGAGCGATGGCATCATGTCCTGTCCCTTCGCCGGCATGACCCGGATCAGGTTCAAAGGGTTTTTCTCAGCCCTTTTCGGGCACCCCTCGGAATGGGCTTAATCTATGCTGCGCGCGGGGGGTGTCAATGCGAGGTGACGCAGTTCCACCATGCAAGGCGCAACGAAATACCTCGCCGCCGCCGGCGCCTCTACATCTTCGGAAGCTGGCTCACCGCCACATTCACCGTGCCGTTGGCCTCGGCGATGACGCGGAGGGTATTCGAATCGAACGCGATCCCGGTCATCCGCAGGCCTTGCACGGCCGCATCGACGCTCACGCCGGGCGCCACCTCGCGGAAGTCGGCGATCGTCGCGCCGATCTTGGTCAGCGCGTCGGCGGCAAACGGCTTCAGGTCGATCACGGCGTTTTCGCGCAACGCATCCTCGAGATACGGCGCCGCCGCCTGCGCCGCTGCGCCGAACAGGCCGTAGGCCGCATCCGAATCGACTGCAAGCGACAGATCGGTGAAGCGGAGAATTTGCTTGTCGGCGTCGAGCACCGGCTTTCCCCAGATGCGCACGGTGGCGTCGGCGCCGAAATTGAACCAGCTTTTCTTTTCGCGCGCCTTCACCTTCAGCGAAATCAGCAGCCGGTCGCCGGAAGCGTCGATGCGCGCGCCGTGCACCTCGGCGTCGACCGGCGCGCCGGGCTCCTCCGGGAAGTGGCGGCCTTTGAGTTGCGCCTCGAGCACCTTGTTGAGCGCGGAAAACGGCAAATCGATCGGCAGGCCGACCAATAGCTGTCCGCGTTCCATAGCGGGGACGACCTCGAGCTGCGCCGGGAAGGGGCACTCCGGCGTGGTACGCGCGGGCACCATGCGCGTTTCCGCCATGACGCCGACGGTGAGCGTGAAGTTGTTGCCGTCGATCTTCGGCTGCGCCGCGGCGGCGCGCGTCGGGCGCAGTTCCAGCCACAGCTCGGGCAGGCCGGTTTTGCCGCCGCCGAGCGAGATCGAGCGGCAGAGCTTCGTCCATTCGCGCCGCAACGTCTGCTCGATGATCGGGTTGTTGCGCAGCCGCGCTTGCAGCGCCGCGACCTGAGCGTTCACCTCGCGGTCGATCATCGGCTTCACGTCGGAGCCGACATTGATCTTGATGCCGGCGATCTGGATGGCGCTTTGCGCCAGCGCGACCTGCGCCGAAAGATTTGGCTCGATGCGCCAGGCCGCCGTCAGTTGCGGATGCGCCGTCACCAGCACGGTGCCTTGAATGTCCGCACGCTGGTCGAGCACGCGGCTCGTCAGGCCCTTCACCTGCTTGCCGACCGCGTTGTCGAGCAGGCCGGTAACGGCGCCGGTGAGATTTCCGGCTTGCGTCGCGATCTGGCCGGTCAGCCGCAGCGAGCCGTTGAACGGCGTGCCGATGGTGAGACCTTCCGGATGGCCCGTGACCGCCATGGCGCCGCGACTGACGGTCACGCCAATGTCGGCTTTCGACAACAGGCTGCTTACCGGGTTTTCGTTCTTGCCGACGAGTTCGCGCGGCGCGGTATTTTCGAGCGCCGTGCGGATCGCCGTCAGCGCGACCGCGACCGGTGCGACCACGTAAGAGGAGCGCGTGAGCGGCGGCAAGGTTGGCAGCGCCGCGAGCTTCGGCGCGGCGACATTGTCATTCAACGGGAAGAAGTGGTTGAGCGCCCAGAGTGAGGCGGAAAAGAAAATGACGACGATGGCGATCGCGCCAATCGCCATGCCGGCGAGCTTCAGCGCCCCCCCGGGGCGGCCGCCCGCGCGCACGGACGCCGCCGGCGCCTTATTCGCCGTGCCCGATTTATTTTGCGCCATCGGCCCCCCGGCCAATTGCCCCCGAGGGGAAATGTTAGTCGGCGGAGGGACGCAAGGCCAGCGTCAGCCCCGGCCCATGCGGTGCGATTTCAGCTTGGAATAGACGTCGTCGCTCGCCGGCGTCGGCACATTCAACGCGCGGCCGAGCTCCGCCACCTTGCCGTTCAGCCAGTCGAGTTCGAGCCGGTTGCCGCGTTCGAGATCGTGCGCCATCGACGCTTTCATGCCGGGCTCGACCTTCGTGGTGACGAACTCCATGCGCTGCTCGATGTACTTTTCGCCGACGTCGACGCCCTTCGCCTTGCCGACCGCGCGCGCCTCTTCCATCAGCGCGCGGAAAAAATTTCGACCTTCGTCGGTGGCGATGATCGGGCCGATCGAAGAATGCCGCGAGGCGGTGGCGCCGGCCATCGCGGTAAGGAAGACGAATTTCTGCCATCGCTCGACCTCGATGTCCTTCGAGAGATCGAGGTCGCATTTCGCCGCCTTGCCGGCGGCGGCGAAGGCATCGAGCACTGCGTCAGATTTCTTGTCGGCGCGGCCGAAATGCATGGTCGCAAACTGGCTGGTGTGCTTGATGACGCCGGGCTCGGCGATCACCGTCGCAATATAAGCGACGCCGCCGACGGTCTGTTCCGGGCCGAGAATCGGCGCGATGCGCTCGACACTGTCGATGCCGTTTTGCAGCGTGATGACGCGCGTGTTCGGGCCGACCATCGGTTTGGTCAGCTCGGCGGCCTTCTCGGTGTCCCACAATTTGACCGCGAACATAACCACGTCGACCGGTCCGACTTCGGCCGGATTGTCGGTGACGTTCGGCTTCGGTAGGTGCAGGCCGCCATGCACGCTCTCGATCTTCAGTCCGCTTTTGCGGATGGCGGCGAGATTGCTGCCACGCGCGATAAAGAAGACGTCGTGACCCGCAGCCGCCAGCCGCGCGCCGAAATATCCGCCGACGGCCCCTGCCGCCATTGCCGCTATACGCATGAACCTGTCTCTTTCCTTTTACGCATGGCCTTGTGCGAGAACGGTATCCACCTTTCGGCAATCATGCGCTTTGAACGCGCGAGGTATAGCAAAAAAATTGTCGTGCGCGAGGGGCGACGTTAGGCTCCGTCCATGGGTCGCGCATTGATCGTCGGCGGTTCGCTCGGCGGCTTGTTCGCCGGACTGCTGCTGCGCCAGGCCGGGTGGGCGGTAACGGTATTCGAGCGCAGCACCGGCGACCTCGCCGGCCGCGGCGTGGGCATCGGCACGCACGTCGAGCTGTTCGACGTCATGCGGCGCCTCGGCATTACTGTTGATGAGTCGATCGGCGTGCCGATCGCGTCGCGCCTATGTCTTGGCCGAGACGGTGCGGTGATCGCGCGGCTGCCGTTCGAAAAAATCCTGAGTTCGTGGGCGCTGTTCTATCGCGCGTTGCGGCGCTTATTGCCGGACGAGTGCTATCGGCCCGGCATGGAGCTTGCGGATGTCGTCCAGCGCGGTGATGGAGTCAGTGCGACCTTCACAAGCGGGGCGCGGTTGGACGGCGACATTCTGATTGGTGCCGATGGGCTGCATTCGACGGTGCGGGCGCGGGCCTTCGACAATCCCGCGCCCGCGTATGCCGGCTACATCGCTTGGCGGGGCGTGATCGACGAACAGGCAATTCCCGAAGCCGCGCGTGAGCTGCGCGAGTCTTACGCGTTTTTCCTGCCTTCGCGCGAGATGGTGCTTTCCTATCTGCAGCCAGGGGCGGATGACGACCATCGTGCGGGAAGGCGCCGCCTGAACTGGCTTTGGTATCACCCCGTGCACCCGAGCGCGTTGCCGGATTTGTGCACCGATGCGGCCGGGCGGCAGCACGGCGTGAGCATCCCGCCGCCGCTGATCCGCGACGAGGTAGTCGCCGCGTTCCGCGCGGAAGCGCGAAAAATCCTGCCGCCGCAGTTTGTCGCGGTGGTTGAAGCAACGCCGGCCCCGTTCTTTCAGCCGATTTTCGATCTGGACTCGCCGCATGTTGCCGTCGGGCGCGTGACGCTCTTGGGCGATGCTGCTTTCGTCGCGCGCCCGCATGTCGGCGCGGGCATAACCAAGGCCGCGCTCAACGCGGCGTGGCTCACGGATGCACTTGCCGACAGCCCGGACGATATCGATGCGGCGCTTGCTGCGTACGAAACGCGCGCCCGTCGCTTCGGCTCGGCGCTCGTCGAACGCGGCCGCTATCTCGGCGCTTATCTGGAAGACCCGCCGCGCGTCGGGCTCTCGCCCGATCCAGTCACGATTATGCAGGCGATCGGCGCGCCGTTGCGCGACATTCCGGAAGTGGCGGACGGTCTGGACAAATGAAAACGGTCTGGACAAATGAAAACGCCGGAAGTGGCCGAGATGGGGTCTCGCCTCACTGCTGCGACCCGCTAGGGCGCGCTTCCGGCGTCTCGTTCGTGGGTTTGCCGCTTCGCTACGGACCGAACGGATTCCGTAGTTCTAGGCGGCTCGCTGGCCCGGTGGCGTCATACGCACCTCCATGCCTTGGTGCCGAAGTCTGCTCCGATGGCATTTCCTGTCAAGCAAACAAGTGCGTCTTCATCCGAAAAGCGCGGTCGGAAAATCCGCGGCATAACGCCGCCGTTCCGGAGGCTTGCGGAACTCGGCCGGTGGACATTTCCGCGCATCAACCGCCTTGCGATAAAGGTGCCACGTCGCGTGGCCAAGTACCGGCATCACAACGGCGAGGCCGATGAAGAATGGCAGCGAGCCGATCAGCAGCAGCGCTGCCACGATCAAGCCCCACAGCGCCATGATGCGCGGATTTTCCGCCACGACACGGATCGACGTAAGCAGCGCGACCGCGGCGCCAACGTCGCGGTCGAGCAGCAGCGGGAAGGAGACGGCGCTAATGGTCAGCACAACAACAGCAAAGACGAATCCGGTGAGGTTGCCGACGACGATCAAGCTCCACCCGGCGGGCGTTGTGAGCACGTCGCGCGCAAACTGGCCGATCGAGGCCGGCATCGCATAGCCGAAATATGCGACATAGACCGCGTGTGCGGTCGCCAGCCACGTGATGAAGATCAGCATCAGCAGGATACCGAGCGCGGCGATGGCGCCGATCGACGGCGAATGCAGTACGTCGAGCGAGCGGCTTGCTTCGCTCGAAAGTCCAGCCTCACGCCGCCGGCTCAGTTCATAGAGACCGATCGCGGCGATTGGCCCGATCAACGCAAAGCCTGCGGCTAGCGGGAAAAGAAACGGCAGCATCGCATAGCCGAAAATAAGCTGCGCAAGTGCGATACCCACAATGGGGTAGATCACACAAAGAAAAATGGCGTGGCTCGGCATTGCCGAGAAATCCGCCCAGCCCTTTTGCAGGGCGTCTTTCAGATCGGCGGCGGCGAGTGTGCGAATGGCAGGGTGCGCGGGCCTTGCGGCGGCGCCGGTGAGAACATGCGCTTGGGCCATATTGCAGCCTCCTGAACTTTTGGGTTCAAGCAGCCGCGACGCCAAGCGTACCAGTCGCGATATGTCCGGTCACGCAAAGGGGTCGCGACCAACAGCCCAAAATATAATCCCGGCGGGACGGATCCGTTCTTCACAATATTGCGCGCCGCCCCGTTTTTCCCGCGCCGCAACCGGAGTTCCACCCTTTGCTCGCCAAAAGCGACCTGTTTTATGCTGCGCCCCGGGGTTCATTAAAAACGCGGGGGCTTTCAATGACTATCTTTAACCGTTCGCTTGTTGCGCTGGCGCTCGTATGCCTTCCGGCGGCGGCATTTGCCGCCGGCGCGATCGCCGTTGACGACGATGAAGGAGACGCCATCAAGGACATCGGTTACGGCGTATCCACTAACGAAGCGAACCGCGATGCCGCGGGCCAGGCGGCGATGCGCAAGTGCCGTGCTGAAGGCAACAAGAACTGCAAGCTGGTGGTGCGTTTCGATCAATGCGGCGCCTACGCAGCCAACAAGAAGAGCTATGGCGTCGGCTGGGGCAGCAGCGAAGGCGCCGCGAAGAGAATGGCGCTCGATCAATGCGGCGGTACCTGCCGGATCGTTGTGTCCGATTGCGAGTGAGCTGACCGCAAAATAAAACCGCCGGAGTCCGCGAAGACTCCGGCGGTTTTGCGTCTGCCGCTTCAGTAAATGCCGGACGGACGGATCGTCGCCCATGTTTTCGCGGCGCGGCTTTGCGCCGGCGCTTCCGCATAGCTGTCCGCGCCCGGTACGTCGTTGCGCGCGACAGTCGGACTGCCGGTCTGAGGCAGCACCACGACCTTGGCGCCGATCTTCACGCGGTTGAACAGGTCGATCACATCGTCATTGGTGAGGCGGATGCAGCCCGAGGACACGTGCTTTCCGATCGTGCTCGGATCGTTGGTGCCGTGGATGCGATATTCGGTGCCGCCGATATACATGGCGCGCGCGCCGAGCGGATTGCCCGGGCCGCCGGCGGTAACACGCGGCAGATAAGGCTGGCGCGCGATCATCTCGGACGGCGGATACCAATCGGGCCACTCGGCCTTGCGCACGACCGACTTTACGCCCGACCAAGTGAAGCCCTGGCGGCCGACGCCGATGCCGTATCGCATCGCCTTGCCGTTGCCGAGCACAAAATAGAGATACGTGTGCGGTGTATCGACGATGATAGTGCCGGGCGCTTCGCGCGTCGGATAGTCGACGATCTGGCGTTGCAGACGCGGGTCGAGCTGAGCGTCGGATTGCTCCGGATCGGCGGCGACCGCTTCGTCGTACCGGCGGTCGGCCGGCAGCGCATCGTTCTGCTGCACGGGCGCGTAGATCACTTGCATCGGCGATTGCATCGATGCGGGCGATTGCGCGGGCGCGGGAAGATACAACGACTGGCCTTGTGCGCCGCTGCATGCGAGCGCTGCGCCGAACATGATTGCGGTGGTAAGGAAAAGTTTACGCACGACACCCTCCGATCTTGTGCCTCGATTTCGTCGGAGAAAATGCGACGGGGGTTCAAACGTTCCCGCTCACGGCTTCGCGAGAAGTCAACAAATTTATTTGGAACGAAGGAACCGCTTTTGCGTTGTTGCGGGGAGTTGAGGGTTGCTGCGCCCGCTTTTCAGCGCGGCATTACTTCTTGTTCTTGTGCCAGCCGACTTCGGCCTCCGGCACCGAATCCGTCGAGGCAAAATACGGCTTGATGTCGAGGAGTGGCGTGCCGTCCAGGCAGTCGAGCCCCACGACCGACAGCGTGTTTCCTTCAATCCGCAGTAGCTTCACCACGCTCATGGCGATCGGGTTCGGGCGGGCCGGCGACCTCAATGCAAAAGTGCCGTGCTGCACGCCATAGTGCCCCGGCACCTGGAGCACGATGTCGCGCGGTGAACGATCCATCCAATAGAGGACGATGAGATGTGAGCATGTCTCGACGTCCTTGAGGCCTGCGGCCCAGCGGGCATCGACCTCCAGCGTGCAGACGGCGTCGGACTCGCGCGCGTTCCTGGGACAGTCCTTGCGCTCTTTCCAGGGCGTGCGGATGCGGCCGATGAAATAGAGGCCGGCATCGGGCCGCGCCGGCAGGTCGGTGGTGACCTCGCCCTCCCAGACGCCGAAATCCTTGTCGCTCATGCGGTAGCTCCGAAAATCATCATGGATTGCCGGGTCGGACGCGGCAATGACGGCTGACAGTCAATCAGGTCAGGCTTGCGAACCTCTTCTTAAAGGTATAAAGATATCCTTATATAGTGGGACGTGTCCCAAGAAGCATCTGAATAGGCCCGCAAAGCAAAGGTCATGAGCAAGCCCGGACCGCTCGGTTTCGAAGCCCTCAATGCCGCCCTCAAGGCGGCAGGCGAGGAGACGCGCCTGCGGGTGCTGGCGCTGCTGGCGGAGGCCGAGCTGACCGTCTCCGACCTCACCGACATCCTGCGCCAGTCCCAGCCGCGCATCTCGCGCCATTTGAAGCTGCTGGCGGAAGCCGGGCTGGTCGAGCGCTTTCGCGAGGGCACCTGGGCTTTTTTCCGCGTCGCCGAGCACGGCGGCGGCGCCGAGGTCGCCCGCGGTCTGCTTGAACATCTCAACCCCGCCGATCCGACCGTGGCGCGCGACCGCGAGCGGCTCGCTTCCGTGCGCGCCGCCCGCGCGGCCGCGGCGCAAGCCTATTTCCGCAAGCACGCCGCCGAGTGGGACCGCATCCGCAAGCTGCACGTCGCTGATGCGGCGGTGGAGCAGGCGATTGCCGATGCGCTCGGCGACCGGCCGTTCCGCTCGCTGCTCGATCTCGGCACCGGCACCGGCCGCATGCTCGAACTGTTCGGGCCTAAGATCGAGCGCGGGCTCGGCCTCGACCTCTCCCTCGACATGCTGCTTTTGGCGCGCGACCGGCTGGAGCGCGCCGGCCTGAAAAATTGCAGCGTGCGGCAGGGCGACATCTACGATCTGCCGCTGGCGAACGACTCGTTCGACGTCATCATCATCCATCAGGTGCTGCACTTCCTCGACGACGGCGCGCGCGCGATCCGCGAGGCGGCGCGCGTACTGCGTCCCGGCGGACGACTGCTGGTCGTCGACTTCGCGCCGCACGAGCTCGAATTCCTGCGCGAGCAGCATGCGCACCGGCGTCTCGGTTTCGCACCTGAAACCGTGACGCAATGGATGACCGCGGCGCATCTCGAGCCGCTGATGCACAAGAGCCTGTCTCCCGAGCCCGGCTCCGACGGCAAGATCGCGGTGTCGCTCTGGCTTGCGCGTGACACCCGCGCCCTGATGGCCACGCCGGCCGCGCGCGAGGTGGCGTAGATGAATTCGCTCGTGCGCCCCAGCCGCTTCGTCGGAAAAGGCAATCGCCGCATCCGCACCTCGTTCGAGTTCTTCCCGCCGAACACCGAGGAGATGGACAAGATCCTCTGGGATTCGATCGAGCGGCTGGCGCCGCTGTCGCCGAATTTCGTTTCGGTGACCTATGGCGCGGGCGGTTCGACGCGCGAGCGCACGCACGCGATCGTCAAGCGGATGCTGGCGGAAACGCCGCTCACGCCGGCGGCACACCTGACGTGCGTCGGCGCGACGCGCGAGGAGATCGACGCGATCGTGCGCAACTACCACGACGTCGGCGTGCGCCATATCGTTGCACTGCGCGGCGATTCCATCGATGGCCCGGGCACGCGTTACTTGCCGCATCCCGGTGGCTACGAGAACGCCGCGGCGCTCGTCGCCGGCATCAAGCGCATCGCCGATTTCGAAATCTCCGTGTCGGCCTATCCGGAGAAGCATCCCGACTCGCCGACAGTCGAAGCCGATATCGACATGCTCAAGGCCAAGGTCGACGCCGGCGCGACTCGGGCGATCACGCAGTTCTTCTTCGAGAACGATCTCTATTTTCGCTATCGCGACCGCGTACGCGCGCGCGGAATCGACATTCCGATCGTGCCGGGCATCCTGCCCGTACAGAACTTCAAGGCGACGGTGGGATTCGCCAGCCGCTGCGGCGCTTCGGTGCCGGCCTGGCTCGCCGACCGGTTCCACGGTCTCGACCACGACGTCGCCACGCGCAAGTTGATTGCCGCGGCGGTCGCCGCCGAGCAGGTACTCGATCTGGTCGACCGCGGCGTCACCGACTTCCACTTCTACACCATGAATCGTGCCGATCTCGTCTACGCGATCTGCCACCTCTTGGGCCTGCGGCCCACGATGGGACAGGCGGCATAACCGGAGCCCACATCAGTGCCAACGTCCCACACTAACGCCCGAACTGCGCTCCGCGAGGAAGCGGCCAAACGCATTCTGGTGCTGGACGGCGCCATGGGCACGATGATCCAGGCGCTCAAGCTCGACGAGGAAGGCTATCGCGGCGCGCGCTTCGACGCTTGGAATCGCGAGGTGCGCGGCAACAACGATCTCCTGAACTTGAGCCGCCCGCGCGCGATCCGCGACATTCATTTTGCCTACTTCAAGGCAGGCGCCGATATCGTCTCGACCAACACGTTTTCCTCGACCGCGATTGCGCAGGCCGACTACGGCATGGAGGGCATCGCCTACGAGCTCAACGTCGCCGGTGCGCGGCTTGCGCGCGAGGCCGCGAACGATGCGGAAGCCGAGAACGGCCGCCGCCGCTTCGTTGCCGGCGCCATCGGTCCGACCAACCGGACTGCGTCGATCTCGCCTGACGTTTCCAATCCAGGCTTCCGCGCCGTCACCTTCGACCAGTTGCGCACCGCCTATGGCGAACAGGTGCGCGGTCTGATCGACGGCGGCGCCGACCTGCTGCTGATCGAAACCATCTTCGACACGCTCAATGCCAAGGCCGCGATCTTCGCGATTGCCGAAATCTGCGGCGAGCGCGGCCTCGACCTGCCGGTAATGATCTCCGGCACCATTACCGACCGCTCGGGCCGGCTGCTCGCCGGCCAGACGCCGGAAGCGTTCTGGAATTCGGTGCGGCACGCCAGCCCTGCCTCGATCGGGCTCAACTGCGCGCTCGGCGCCAAGGAAATGCGCGCGCATATCGCGGAGATCGCGCGCGTCGCCGACACGCTGGTGTGCGCCTATCCGAACGCCGGCCTGCCGAACGAATTCGGGTACTACGACGAGAGCCCGGAATACATGGCCGAGTTGCTCGGCGAGTTCGCCTCGTCGGGCCTGGTCAATATCGTCGGCGGTTGCTGCGGCACCACGCCCGAGCACATATCGGCCATCGCGCGCGCCGTTGAAGGCAAGGCGCCGCGGCAAATCCCGCAGCCGCCGCGGCAGCTGCGGCTGTCGGGCATGGAGGCCTTCACGCTCACGCCGGAAATTCCGTTCGTGAACGTCGGCGAGCGCACCAACGTCACCGGCTCGGCCAAATTCCGCAAGCTGATCACCGCCGGCGACTACACCGCAGCGCTGACGGTGGCGCGCGAGCAGGTGGAAAACGGCGCGCAGGTCATCGACGTCAACATGGACGAGGGCCTGCTCGATTCGGAACAGGCGATGACCACCTTCCTCAACCTGATCGCGGCCGAGCCCGACATCGCCCGCGTGCCGGTGATGGTCGACTCATCGAAATTCTCCGTGATCGAGGCCGGGCTGAAGTGCTTGCAAGGCAAGCCGGTGGTCAATTCGATCTCGCTGAAAGAAGGCGAGGAAGCCTTCATCGAGCATGCGCGTATCGTGCGCCGCTATGGTGCCGCGGTGGTGGTGATGGCATTCGACGAAAAGGGCCAGGCCGATACGCTCGAGCGCAAGATCGCGATATCGAAACGCGCTTACGATATTTTGGTGAACAAGATCGGCTTCCCGCCGGAAGATATCATCTTCGATCCGAACATCTTCGCCATCGCCACCGGCATGGAGGAGCACAACGGTTACGGCGTCGCCTTCATCGAAGCGGCGCGCGCCATCCGCAAGCAGCTGCCGCACGTGCACATCTCGGGCGGCGTGTCGAACCTTTCGTTCTCGTTCCGCGGCAACGAGCGCGTGCGCGAGGCGATGCACTCGGTCTTCCTCTATCACGCCATCCACGCTGGCATGGACATGGGTATCGTCAACGCCGGACAGATGGCTGTCTATGATGACCTCGATACGGAATTGCGCGAGGCCTGCGAGGACGTGGTGCTCAACCGCCGCTCCGACGCCGCCGAGCGCCTGCTGGAATTGGCGAAGAAATTCCACGGCAAGGGCCAGGACGCCAAGGAGGTCGATCTCGCCTGGCGCGACAAGTCGGTCGAGCATCGGCTGGCGCACGCGCTGGTGCACGGCATCACCGAGTTCATCGAGGCTGATACCGAGGAGGCGCGGCTTGCGGCGAAGCGTCCGCTCGAGGTGATCGAAGGTCCGCTGATGGACGGCATGAACATCGTCGGCGACCTGTTCGGCTCCGGCAAGATGTTCCTGCCGCAGGTGGTTAAATCGGCGCGCGTGATGAAGCAGGCGGTCGCCTACTTGATGCCGTACATGGAAAAGGAAAAGGCAGAGCGCGGCGCGGGGCAGAGCAGCGCCAACGGCAAGATCGTGATGGCGACCGTGAAGGGCGACGTGCACGACATCGGCAAGAACATCGTCGGCGTCGTGCTCCAGTGCAACAATTACGAGGTGATCGACCTCGGCGTGATGGTGCCGGCGGCAAAGATCCTGGAAACGGCGATTGCCGAGAAGGCCGACATTATCGGTCTCTCCGGGCTGATAACGCCCTCGCTCGACGAGATGTGCCATGTCGCGGCGGAGATGGAGCGGCAGGGCTTCGAGCTGCCGCTGATGATCGGCGGCGCGACCACGAGCCGCGTGCACACGGCGGTGAAGATCCATCCGAACTACCGGCGTGGGCAAACAGTGTATGTGAACGACGCGAGCCGCGCTGTCGGTGTGGCGCAGGCGCTGATGTCGGCGGAAGGCCGGCCCGGCTACGTGGCGCAGGTGCGCGGCGAATACGCCAAGATCGCCGCCGCGCATGCGCGCGCGCAGGACGACAAGTCGCGGCTGCCGCTCGCGGCGGCGCGGTCGAACGCGCCCAAGTTCGACTGGTCGGGCGCCTATATGCCGCCGAAGCCAAGCTTTATCGGAACGAAGCTGTTGCGCGACTATCCGGTCGCCGAGCTGATCGATTACATCGACTGGACGCCGTTCTTCTCGACCTGGGAATTGAACGGAAAATATCCGGCGATTCTTGCCGACGAGAAATACGGCGCGGCTGCCCGCAACCTGTTCGACGACGCGCAGGCGATGCTCAAGCGCATCGTCGCGGAGAAATGGTTCAAGGCTGCGGCGGTGTGCGGTTTCTGGCCGGCGCAGGCGCAGGGTGACGACGTGCTGGTGTTCGGCGATGAGGCGCGCGAAAAGCCGATCGCGACATTGCATTCGCTGCGCCAGCAGTTGTCGAAGCGGGAAGGGCGCACCAACACCGCGCTTTCCGATTTCATCGCGCCGCGCGACAGCGGGCTAGCAGATTACATCGGCGCGTTTACGGTGACGGCAGGCATCGGCGAGGACGAGATCGCTGACCGCTTCAAGCTTGCGAACGACGATTATTCCTCGATCATGACCAAGGCGCTGGCGGATCGTCTGGCGGAAGCCTTCGCCGAGCGCCTGCACCAGCGCGTGCGCAAGGAATTCTGGGGTTATGAGCCAAGCGAGACGCTCTCGAATGCCGATCTGATCGGCGAGCAATACCGCGGCATCCGTCCGGCCCCGGGCTATCCGGCGCAGCCGGACCACACCGAGAAGGCGACACTGTTCAAATTGCTTGATGCCGAGCGGATCGGCGTGAAGCTGACCGAAAGCTTCGCGATGTGGCCGGGCGCGTCGGTCTGCGGCCTTTATTTCAGCCACCCGAAAAGCCATTACTTCGGTGTCGGCCGCATCGAGCGCGACCAGGTCGAGGACTATGCGCGCCGCAAGGGCATGACGCTCGCCGAATGCGAGCGCTGGCTGGCGCCGATCCTCAATTACGATCCCGCTGCTGCACGCACTGCGGCTGCATAATTGCGCCCTCCCCGCGAGTTACGGGGAGGGTTGCTTTGCGTCGCATCAACGATGCACATCCGTGTGGATGTCATTTTTACGCCCGACTGCTTGCCGGTTTCGTTCGCGGCATCAGCACAGCCAGCACGATCGCGATGACGAAGAGGGCGGGCACGTCTGCGATCAAGTGGCCGCGCTCGGTTGTGTCGCTCAGCGATTGCACGGTCATGATTGCTCCGTGGACGACACTCGACCAGATCGTGAACCAGATGAGGCTCCCGTGCGCGTCGGGATTGCGCGACGCGAGGAGGAGAAACACGCCTAGCGTCGCATAGACCCCGATGATCATCACCAGGTAGTGCGAGTGGCCGTGACCCCAGGTCCAGCCCGAGGGCCATACGATGCTCAACGGATAGAGGGCAAGGCAAAGCAGGCCGATGACGATCAGGGCGATGCGGAGAAAGAGCGCGCGGTTGACGTCAGTCATGTTGTCGTCTCCGTATCAGGAATAAGCGGTCAACGGGTCGATGATGGTGAGCGTTTCGTTGACTCTGGTGATGGGAAACCCGGCGAGGCGCGAATGTTCGCGAACGCGGTCTTCGCTCTCGGCCAGGTAGATGCAGAACGTGTTGTCGGCAGCGATGTAGGACTGCACCCACTGCACGGCGCCGGAAAGCTTGGCAACGGCGTCGTTGGAAGTTGCCGCAAGCGCCTTGAACTGAGCCTGGCTCAAGCCGCCGACCCCCGGGATGTGGCGTTCGATCAGATAGCGTTTCATCGGTTGAGACCTTTGGTGTTGCGTTGGCGGGTGCGTGTCAGCTCTTGCGCAAGTAGCCGATCGTACCTGCCAGATCGGTGTCGTCGATCACATGGAGCCGGCTCACGCTGCCGCGTCGGCGGGCGGCGGCGAAAGGCGCGTAGCTGGGATCGCCGGCAAAAGCCTTCGCGGCGTCCGTCGATGGAAACTCGATGAGCGCGACCAGGGTCGTGTCGAGTGGCTTGCCCTCGAGCGTCGTCACGTTACCGCTGCGGGCAAGATATTTCCCGCCGTGCTTGTGCACGAGGCCGTGCACCGAGGTGGCATAGTCCGGCACCCACTTGGGGTCGGTCACTTTCACATCTGCAATCAGGTAAACTGGCATGTCTTCAGTCCTGCGGTTAGTTTGAGGCCGCGGCCCGACGGCCCGGCGTATTTGCAGACGGAAACTAGGGTTGAAGTCACACCTGGATCAGATCGGGTTTTGTCGAAAACGATCCTTTTGTGCCAACTTCTGGGGCGGGAATGGCCGACACCGATGCCAAGCCGATCGACGCGTTGATCCTCGCGGTGCCTGAATCCGCGGGGTCCGCGATCTATGGGCTGATCGATGTGTTCGCCTCGACCGGCACGCTATGGCTCGATCTCGTCGGGGACGAACCCGGACAACGCCTGATCCGGCCGAAAATCGTCTCGCTCGCGCGTGAGCCGTTCCAGTGCGGAAACGGCATACCGGTAACGCCCGATCTGACCATCGAGGAGACGGCCGCCGCGGACATCATCGTCATTCCGGAGATGTGGATCGCGCCCGATGACGACCTGAACGGTCGCTATGCCGAGCTGAAGGAATGGCTGCGTAAACGCCATCACGCAGGCAGCATCATTTATTCAGCGTGCTCGGGCGCGGTGCTGCTTGCCGCCGCGGGTCTTCTCAAAGGCAAGGCAGCAACGTCGCATTGGGGCTACGCGGATCTTTTCCGCCGAAGTTTTCCGGACGTGCGTTTCATCCCCGAGCCCAACATCGTCTTTGCCGACGACAGCGGACGCATTGTGACCGCGGGCGGGGCGACTGCCTGGCACGATCTGGCGATCCACATCATCTCGCGCCATTGCAGCCCCGGCGAGGCCCTGCACATCGCCAAGGTCTATATGTTGCAATGGCACGGGGACGGCCAATTGCCGTTCACGAGTCTCGTCAGGCGGCAGGCGCACGCCGACTCGATCGTTCGCCGGGCCGAAGAATGGTTGCGCGGGCATTTTCGCGAGTCGCAGGCGGTAGCCGGCGTCGTGGGCGAATGCGGCATTCCCGAACGCAGCCTGAAGCGCCGTTTCTCGTCCGCCACGGGATCGACCATGATCGGCTACGTGCAGAACCTGCGGATCGAAGAGGCAAAGCGGTTGCTCGAGAGCGGCGACATGTCGTTCGATGACATCGCAGCCGCCGTCGGTTATGAAAACCCGGCCTTCTTCCGGAAGCTGTTCAAACGGTGCACCGGGCTGACGGCGGGACATTACCGGCGCATGTTCCGCCCTATCCATGATGCGGCGCGCGCTCCTTGAGCCGTCCATCGCCGGCGAACGCGGCGCGTTACGAGAGTGCGGGCGGCCGCGACGGCGCCTCGCCACTATTGCGTCCACGTCAGCACGATCGCGTCGACGCAGTCCGGATTGGCGCCGATCGCCATCGTAAATGCGCAAAGGGAATGAAAGCGGCCGCCTGCTGCTTCCGGCCGCCGAGGAAACAGCGCAGTTTGTTACGGAGGAAAAGAAAAACACCGGAGAGAATGCCCTCCGGTGTTTTGATTTCGGTCCCCAGTTGACCCGGGACTTTTGGCTTTGTCGTCGGCCTCTTGAACTCAGAACGCACCCAGCAAAATGGCGCCGACGAAAACAAACACAGCGCACACAGCCAGCACATTCAGCTTCAAGGTAAGGTCCACGGCATGTGCCTCCCTTGTCGACGTGTGTGATCAAGACTTAGCAGAAATTGCCGGCACGCCGAAGGACGATTAGGCGCTGCAGCGCGGAAAATCGCACTAGCCGTCATGCGCGGCGAGCATGACGGCGGCAAGCGGCTGATCGTGCGGCGGAAAATCCACGATCGGCAAGAATGCGCAGGTGCAAAATTCGCTTCGCATGAAAATTCGACAGACGATTGAGCCGCAAACGGCAGCCAACTGCGCGCAAAGGGTTCACGAAAAAGCCCCGCCACGCAAAACTGCATGAGAATTTTGGGCGAACGCCTGATGGCCCGCCGATTGCATGAGCGCGCCGAAAGGGCGCGCGTGGGGTGGTCGCGGCGATCACGGCGCCACACCGTTAGACTCTTCGCCACGAGATGACGCGACGCGCGCGCGGAACTCGCGCGCAGGAGGATACGAAACGATTTCTTATCCTTAACGAATTCGCTCCTTCCGATCATTGATCCCTCGTTAAAGAAATACCTCGCATTTTCGCGGGCATGAGGCGTGGTGGCGTCGCGTTCGGGATTCTCGGTCTTGTCGTGCTGCTGGCGCTGGCCGGCTGCGGCCGCGGCTACATGAATTTCGGCGAGCGCGCACCGTGGCGTCACGAGGCCGAAGTCGCCTGTCTGAAGTCCGGCGACGTAAAGGTCGGCAGCGCCGTCGTGAAGATGGAGCCGATCGAAGGCCCCGGCATGTGCGGCGCCGATTTCCCGCTCAAGGTTTCTGCTCTGGGCGAAGCCTCGATTGCCATGGGCTACGGCGACGAACTGCGGCCGCCTGGTTCAATCCCGAACGCACCCAGCCAGATGCCGCAGTGGCCGATCAACCAGCAGCGCTCTACGCCGCCGGTCGAAACGCGTCCGACGGGACCCGCCAATTACGCACCGCCTTATTCGCCGGGCGCGCCGATGTCACTTGATCCGCCGGGCGGCGCGCCGCGCGGCGCGGCTCTACCCGCGCCGGGCGAGGATGACGACGTGGTGGAGATGCCGGACGGCCGCCTGGTCGCGCCCAATTATCCGCAACAACGATCCTATCCGCAGCAAAGCTATCCGCAGCGGCAGCCGGCCTATCAGCAGCCGCCGCGCCCGTCCTATCCGCAGACCCAGCCCGCTTATCAGCCGCCGTCCTATCCGGAGACGCGGCCGGCCTACAACCCGCCGCGCTACCAGCCGCAACAGCAGCCGGCGCGCGCCGACGACATTCCTGACGACGCGATCCTGCCGCAGCGCCGGCAAGAAGCGAGCTATCCGCGCACGCAGCCTGCCTACAACGCGCCGAATAATGCCGCGCCACAAAACCTTTCGCCGCCGCTCGGCCCGCAGCGCATGCCGGTCGCCTCGACTGCGATGGCGGTAGTGACGCCGCCGGCGACACTTGCTTGTCCGCTTGTTTCCGCGCTCGACCGTTGGGTGGCGCAAGGCGTGCAGCCCGCCGCCATGAAATGGTTCGGCTCGCCGGTCACCGAGATCAAGCAGATCTCGTCTTACGCCTGCCGCGAAATGGTCGGCTCAGGCACGTCGACCGTATCCGAGCATGCGTTCGGCAACGCGCTCGATATCGCGGGCTTTACGCTCGCCGACGGACGCAAGATCACGGTCAAGAACGGCTGGCACGGCACGCCGGAAGAGCAGGGCTTCCTCCACGACGTTCAGTTGTCCGCGTGCGACATGTTCACGACAGTCCTTGCGCCCGGCTACAACATCTATCACTACAATCACATTCACGTGGACCTGATGCGGCGCGCGAGCGGGCGCCATCCGTGCCGGCCGAATGCAATCCCGGGCGAGGTAGCGGCGGCGCAGGCGCGTTCGCGTTACGCCGCACATCATGCGCCGACCTACACCGGTTCGATTGCCTCTGCCGTGCATGACAAGGTGCCGGTCGCGGTGCCCGGCCAGGACGGTTATGTCACGGATAATGACGACGATGACGTGACGTCGACCGGTTCGGTCGGCGCTTCGTCACGTGCGCCCGTGCAGAACGCTTTTAGTCCCAAAGAACGCGAAACCTTTAGTCAGTAGGAACTCGCTGAAGAAGGCGCGCAGCGCGAGCCGCCGCAGCCACGGATGCGAGCGCCGCGACGGCACGAAGATGCCGGCAAAGCGCGCGGCGTCGCGCTGCCTTTTCTCCACGTGCGGCTTCAAGAACGATTGGTAGGCGGCAAACGCCGCCTTGTGGTCGTCGTTGCGCGCGAGCTCTTGCGCCAGCACATAAGCGCCGGCCATCGCCATGTGCGAGCCTTGCCCGGCAAGCAGCGTCAGGCAGCCGCAAGCGTCGCCCACGAGGACGATGCGGCCGCGGTGCCAGTGCGGCATGACGATCTGGGTTGCCGTATCGAAAAAGATCGGTTGTTTGTCGTTGTGCGCGCGCAGCAGGTCTTCGGCGATCCAGCCGGCGCCGCGGAAATTCTGGCGCATGAATGTGAGCCGCTGCGCTTTCGCAATATCCGCTTCGGCGTGACGCAGCATGTAGGTCGCGTCGATACGCTCGCCATCGAGCGGATAGGCCATCAGCATGCGGTCGGTGTCTTCATGGATTTTTACGACGCGGCCGAGCGCGTCGCGGCCCGCGGTACTGTGAAACGCGGCAACGTAAAGGCCGAGGAAGCGCGCGAATTCCCGCTCCGGGCCGAACACAAGATGCCGCACGCGCGAATGCACGCCGTCCGCGCCGATGACGAGAGCGAATTGGTCCTCACCGCGATCCTCGAATTGGACTTGAACGCCGTCGCCGTGGTCGACAATGGCGGCAATGGACATGCCGTAGCGGATGGCGACGCCCATCTCGGCCGCTCGCTCGGCAAGGATGGCCTCGAGATCCTGCCGGCGCAGATAGACGTATTTGCCGCCCAGCGCGCGGCCCACGCGCGAAATCGGCACGTGTAGCCAGGCTTTTCCGGCGCCGTCGACGAATTCGAGCGCGTCGATCGGATAGCGCACGGCGCGCAAGCGTCCGGTCAGGCCCATGCGTTCGGCAACGTCCCAGCCGGTGCCGAAGAAATCCATCATGTAGCCTTCGGTGCGCGGTCCTGGTTCGCGCTCGATCACCAGCGGCTCGAAGCCGTTCTGCTTGAGCTGGATGGCAAGCGTCAGTCCCGCGATGCCGCCGCCGGAAATGAGGATTTTGCGCCGGTTCATGTCTCGAAGCCGGTTGGGGCCGCCCTTACCGCATGTGGGATTTCAAAATACCGATTCGAGTACCAGCGCGACGAACAAAATCAGTCCCGCGTCGCGGTTCGACTTGAACAGCATCAGGCAGTGCGCGGGGTCGCTGATGTCGAGGCGGACGACTTGCCACGCGAGGTGTGCGGCAAACGCGATCAGTCCGAGCGTGAAGATCAACTGGCCGCCCACCATGAATCCTGCAATGCCGATCAGGACGACGGCGGCGGCGTAGAATGCCGCCAGCATCGGCCGCGTGCGCTCACCGAATAACAGCGCCGTCGATTTGATGCCGATGAGTGAATCGTCGTCGCGATCCTGATGCGCGTAGATCGTATCGTAGCCGATCACCCACGCGATCGAACCGGCGTACAGAATGAACGCCGGCCAATCGAGGCGGCCGAAGGCGGCAGGCCAGCCCATGAGCGCGCCCCAGGAGAACGCGAGGCCGAGCACGATCTGCGGCCAGTAGGTGATCCGCTTCATGAATGGGTAGATGGCGACCACCAGCAGCGAAACGAATCCGGTGGCGATGGTGAAGCGGTTGAACTGGATCAGCACCAGCAACCCGATCAGCGCTTGCAGCGCCATGAACACGGCGGCCTGCGTGACGGTCACCTGGCCGGACGGGATCGGCCGCGAACGCGTGCGCTCGACCTTGGTGTCGAGGTTGCGGTCGACCAGATCGTTCCAGGTGCAGCCGGCGCCGCGCATGGCGAAGGCGCCGATGAAGAACAGCACGATGTGCGAGAGGCTCGGCAGATGATCGGCTTTGACGGCGGCCAATCCTGCCGACCACCAGCACGGCAGCAGCAAGAGCCATGAGCCGATCGGGCGATCGAGGCGGGCGAGACGAAGGTAAGGACGGGTGAACGTGGGAGCGAGACTGTCAACCCAGTTGCCGGTTGAATCGGCGACCCGTCCGGCGCTCGCGGTCATTTGCCGAGCGGCGTGCCGGTCAGCGTGTCGAAAGTGCCGCGCCCGGTCTTGATGTTGTTGGCGTCGGGGATGTTCGACGCACCGAGCATGTCGCTCATGGTCGGGCCGCGTGGCCGCGGCGGGTTTGCGGCGATCTTGCAGATTCGCGCGCGCGCCGTGTCGGCGTCCTTATGCCCGGCGGTAATCTCCTGGATGATCTGTGGAGGGATGCCGCACCAGGTGGCATTGTCCTGGGCATATTTGAGCATCTTCGCCTGCGCCGCGGTGAAGATGGTCAGCAGCTTGCACGCTTCCGAGACGCTTGCCTTGTGCTTCTGCGCTTCCTGAATTGCTTTCGCCTTCTTGCCGGCGTCATCGCGCAGCGCGAGGAAGTCCTTCAGGCACGGAGGTTGCTGTGGGGCCGCCTGCTGCGGCGCCTGCAACGGCTGCGTCGGCTGAAATTGCGCGAGCGCAGGCGCGGCAAGCCACGGCATCACGACAACCAAGACGGCCAAGGTCCGGCGCAAGTCCATAAGAAGGGTCTCCCGGTCAACCTGCATTATACAGGCAGAACGACTCGAAGTGGCCTATTAACAACCGGCCGAATGCGTCGGGAAAGCGGCACGGTAAACAACCGGCCCGCGGCCCAGAGACGCGGCCGCAGCGTTGTATTAGGACTTTGTGGACGCCAAGCAGCCTGATTGTCGCCCAAAGCCCCAAGTCCCAAGCCTATGGCCCGCTACGATTTCCGCACCCCAAGGCTATACACCGGCGCCCCGCTCAAGGGTGGAACCGAGATCGCGCTCGACCGCGATCAGGCCAACTATCTGCGCAACGTGCTGCGGCTCAAGCAGGGCGACGCGGTGCTGCTGTTCAACGGCAAGGACGGCGAATGGCAGGCGACCCTCACCGCGAGCGGTCGCAAGGCGGTAGGTGTTTCGGTCGGCGAACGCACGCGCGGGCAGCCGCGGCCGGACGACCTGCATCTGCTGTTCGCGCCGCTCAAGCACGCGCGTCTCGATTACATGGTGCAGAAGGCGGTCGAGATGGGCGTGTCGCGGCTGCAACCCGTGATGACGCAGCACACGCAAGTTTCGCGCGTCAATCTCGACCGCATGCGCGCCAACGTCGTGGAAGCGGCGCAGCAGTGTGGCGTGCTGACGCTTGCCGAAGTTGGCGATCCGATCGAATTCGATCGCGTGCTCAAGGCACGCAAGCCCGAACGTCTCCTGGTGTTCTGCGACGAAGATGCCGAGATCGCCGATCCGGTCGCGGCGCTAGCAAAAGCGCGCGCGCCGGGAACGGCGCTGCTGCCGGCAGACGCCGCGAGCGCGGCATTGCCGCTCGCGGTTCTGATCGGCCCCGAAGGCGGATTTTCGGACGAGGAGCGTGCCGCGCTCGTCAAGCAGCCGAACATCGTGCGGCTCGCGCTCGGGCCGCGCATTCTGCGCGCCGACACGGCGGCGGTTGCTGCGCTCGCGCTGGTTCAGGCGGTGCTGGGCGATTGGCGCGAGGCGCCGGAAAAATCCAAAACGTAGCGGCTCAATATCCGTAACCGCGGAAGCGCCGGTCGAAGCGGCACGAGAAGCTGATGTAGTTGCCGTAACCGGGAACGACGCCGGTGATGCGCGCGACTTTTCCGTAAGCGGCGCAATGTTGCGCGGCGATGTCGCGCGCATAGACTCGCGTTTCCGGCGACCACGCGATGATACCGCCTGTGTCGTTGCCCTTGGTCACACCCGGTCCGGCGCAGGACGACAGCAGGACGCCACACGCCAATGCCGCACCCGCCAGCAAGCGACGCTCCATCACGTTGCCCCGGTCACTGTAATGCATAGGCGCTCAACACCGTTCCCACTGGCCGGCGATCCGCCGCGCCCGACAGCGTCACGCGGCCGAACGTCGTCGTCCGGCTGATCCGCGACACCCGCGCATTGGCGACAATGTCGAAGCTCGCGGGCCGCAGGAAATGCGTCGTCTGGTCGATCGGCGTCATCGGGCGAAAGCCATCCCAAGCTGCCGCGCAGGCAAACATCATGGCGACGTCGGCGAGAGCCAGAAGCGCCTGGCTGCCAATCACGCCATCAGGACCACAGATCGCACGCGAAAAAGGCAGCCGAACCAGCGCGCCAGGTTGCCAATCATCCGGAGCGCCGGCCGGCCGGTTGCCTTCTACTTTTTCGATGACCAGGCCAAGATCCTGGACCCACGGCGACAGCGCCTCACTCAACAACCGCGCTGCCGCCTCGAGACCAAACGCCGGCTCGACCGTTTCCAGCGGCTTGACTGCCGCGGTCATCGTCTCCTCCTACGTCGGGCACGACACGCGACCGCGCAACACAACGCTACGCGGTCTTAACTCGCCATCCCGACTCGCACGTAAAATGATGACGAGACAATTGCGGCATCACGAGTCAGAACTCGCGCAAAGTTGTGATCAAGTCGGCGCAGTGGGGAAAAACCTGTGGTAAACTCACCGAGAAATTGCGGGAGGAAAGAGATGTTGCGCGGATTTCGTCAGTGGGGATTGATGGTGCGATATGTATTTCTTGCCGCAATGCTCGGCCTTGCGGCGTTGACGCCGGCGAGCGCCGCGAGTTGGCTCGAAAAGGGCGTTTATCTCACCGGTCCGCGTTACGACGGCTTTCTTCCGCCGTGTGAAGCTGGGCTCGGCAAGATCGCGTCGCGCTTTGCGCAAAAGGAGGGCCAGTACTGGAACTCAGACCTTCAGATCATGGGTTTCGAGGGCGTGCGCGAGACGGCCTATCGCCCGTGGGCCGCCAATAGCATTCCGCGCCGCTTCTGCCGTGCCACGGCGCTCGTCAACGACGGCCGCAGGCACATGGTCTATTACTCGATCGGCGAAGACACCGGCATGATCGGCATGGATTGGGGTGTGGAGTGGTGCGTGGTCGGACTTGACCGCAACATGGCGTACAGCCCGCGTTGCAAGATGGCGCGGCCTTGAATAATAAATGCGGATTGGTCGCTTTTTGTTTCCATTTTGTTCTTGATATATTCTTTTTTTGAGATAAAGTTCCCGCGTTGAATATCGCGTAGGGAGGCGTTCCATGGTTCGTCGTGCTGCTGTTGCTGCTGCTGCATTTGCCGCCATTCTCGTCGTTCTCTCTCTCCACTCCGTCTTCGCCCAAAATCAAACCCACGCCGCGTACCGCCAGAACACGCCGGGGCAGTTCGATTTCTATGTGCTGGCGTTGTCGTGGTCGCCGAGCTTCTGCGCGTCCGAGCGTGAACGCGCGCCCGGCCGTACGCCTGATCAGCAATGCGGCTCGCGGCCTTATGCGTTCGTGGTGCACGGCTTGTGGCCGCAATACGAAAAAGGCTACCCGTCCTACTGCCAGGTGCCGGCGCCCCGCCTCGACCGCACGACCGTTTCGTCGGCGCTCGAGCTGATGCCTAGCCCGCACCTCGTGTTCCATGAATGGGACCGGCACGGCACCTGCTCGGGCATGAATGCGCGTGAGTATTTCGACGCCGTGCGCAAAGCGCGCGCGGCGGTAAAGATTCCGGATGAATTCGTAGCGTTGACCAGCCCTCGCACCGTAACGCCGGATGCCGTTGAGGATGCGTTCGTGAAAGCCAATCCGGGTCTCACGCGCGCCGGTTTTGCTGTTTCCTGCGACACCAAGCGCCTGCGGGAAGTTCGTGTGTGCCTCGACAAGGATTTCAGCTTCCGCGATTGCGCAGAGGTCGCGCGCTTGACCTGCAAGCGCGACAACATCGTGATGCCGCCGGTGCGTGGCGGGCGCGAGGCGGACGCGATAAACCTGCAATCGCGCTAGCGCCGAAAGGACATATGGACCGCGCGAGGCGATCCGCGCGGTCTGGCCTAACTGCCGCTTCTGCTGCTACTGAAAGAGCGCAAGCGGGATTTTAACGACGTGAATTACCGTCATGCCTTTCACGCCGGCAGCTTCGCCGATGTGTTCAAGCACGCTGTGCTTTGCCGGATCCTCGACTACCTTCGCGGCAAACCGGCGGCATTTCGCGTGATCGACACGCACGCGGGCGCCGGACTCTACGACCTTTCCGGCGAGGAAGCGACGCGCGGCGGCGAATGGCAACATGGCATCGCGCTGTTACGCGCGGCGAAAATCCCGGAGAAAGTGGCCGCACTGCTCAAGCCTTATCTCGATGTTATCGACGCGCTTAATGAGCGCGGCCGCCTGAAAGTCTATCCGGGCTCGCCGGCGCTGGCGCGCGCCTGGCTGCGCCCGCAAGACCGCCTCATCGCGTGCGAGCTCGAGCCAAAAGCGGCGCGCGCTTTGGCCAATCACTTGCGCGGCGATCCGCGCATCAAGACCTTGCAGATCGACGGCTGGACGGCGCTGTCGGCTTATGTGCCGCCGAAAGAACGGCGCGGTCTCGTGCTGGTCGATCCGCCGTTCGAACAGGACAGCGACTACTTACGGCTCGCGCGTGGCCTCGCCGAAGCGCATCGCAAATGGGCGACCGGCATTTTCGCACTCTGGTATCCGATCAAGGGACGCAGCGAGCCGGATGCGCTCGCCAAAAGCATCCGTCGTCTCGGTATCGGCAAGGTTCTGCGCGCGGAGCTTACCGTCGCGCCCCTGTCCGATCCGAGCCGTCTGAACGGATCCGGCTTGATCCTGGTCAACCCGCCTTGGGTGCTTGAGAAGGAACTGTCTCTGCTGTTACCGGTACTGGCCAAGACCTTGGGACAAAATGACAAAGGCGGCTTTCGGCTGGATTGGCTGGCGGGCGAGGCCGCGCGCTAATCGTGCTGCCCCTTCCCAGCCGGGCCGGGTTGGTATCTAGTTTCATCATTGGCAGTGACGTTCCGCCTCCGGTGGGGGCCGGCGGAGTGACTGAGGCCGTGGGAGCGGCCGACGCTTTCCCCGAATGTGAATGTCCGGCCGAGCCGCCGTGCCGTGGGGCCGGCGGCGGAGCAGTTACGGGGAGAGGAGTTTTCCCGATGTCGCAGACGGGTACCGTGAAGTTCTTCAATAGCGAGAGGGGTTATGGTTTCGTGAAGCCGGATGACGGCGGGCGCGATGTGTTTGTGCACATCACCGCGGTCGAGCAGGCCGGCCTCAAGGGCTTGAACGAAGGGCAACGCATCACATTCGATGTCGAGCCTGACAAGAAAGGCAAAGGTCCGAAGGCCGTGAACCTGGTGGTCACCGGTTGATTGCGGCCCGGGCGCCGGCCACGGCGTCCGTCTCAGCTTCGTTTACTCCAGCAGCCACGGGTACAGTTCCCGCTTTGGCGTCAAGGCGGTGCATTTTGTCATGATGATCCTGCGTTCTTCTCCAGCTTCTCCGTTCGGCCGCAAAGTGCGTATCGCAGCGAGTCTGCTCAAGCTCGATGGCGAGATCGACGTGCGCGACACTGATCTCAACGACGCGGCCGATCCAATCCGCTCGCAAAATCCGCTCGGCAAGGTGCCCACCCTCGTCGTGGAGGATGGAACGGCGTACTACGACTCGCGCGTGATCCTCGAATACCTCGATCACCGGGCCGGCGGCGGCCGCATCGTGCCGCGCGATCCGGGCGAACGGTTTGCCGCTTTGCGCTTGCAGGCGCTGTGCGACGGCATTCTCGATGCCTCGCTGCTGCAGGTTTATGAGAGGCGCTACCGGCCGGACAATATGCGCGTGGAGTCGTGGGTTGAGCGTCAGGCGGAGAAAGTCGCGCGGGGCCTCGCCACGCTCGAGGCCGCGCCGCCGAAACCCGATCCGATGCCGGACGTCGGACAGATCTCGCTCGCCTGTGCGCTGGGCTATCGCGACCTGCGCTTCGAGGGAAGCTGGCGAAAAGATCACCCTCGCCTGGTCGCATGGCACGATAAATTCGCCGCGCAAGTACCGGCCTTTGCGCAAACAAAGGTCACGGTCTGAAATCTCGCGGCGGTAATTCCGCGCAAGAAAAAAGCCCCCGGTGAACGCCGGGGGCTTTTCAAGTTTATCTGCTCAGACGTACTCACACATACTCAGACACGCTCACGTTCAGAACCGGTAGTTGATGCCTGCACGCACGATGTTGGTGGTGAACTTCGTGTTGGCGGCGAGCGGCGCGTTGGCGTGTCCAAGATCGACGTAGAGATATTCGATCTTTGCCGTCCAGGGCCCGGCGATCGCCGCTTCGATGCCGCCGCCGAGTGTCCATCCCGCCTGAGTGGGGTCGGTGCTGCCAACTCCGGTCACGCGGGTCCGGACGTCGCCGAAGGCGGCGCCGCCGGTTACGTAGGGCAGGAAACGATCGAAGGCATAGCCGAGCCGGCCGCGCACGGTGCCTAGCCAATTGTTGCGGACCGAGCATGTCGTGCCAGCGCAGACATGGCTGCCGCCGATGTTGCTCCAGTCGATGTCGCCCTCGAGACCGAACACGGCCTGGCCGACCTGCCAGTTGTAGCCAAGCGTGCCGCCGACAAGGCCGCCCGAGATGTCGTAGCCGCCGGTCGTGAACGGCGCTGAGACGCTGGTGCGGCCCCAGCCGCCACCGCCGTTGATGCCGACATAGAAGCCGGTCCAGTTATAGGCGGGCGCCACATAAGGCACCGCTTTCGCCGGCATAGGCCGACGCGCGATGTCAGCCGCTGAAGTCGACGTGATGCCGACAGCCATCGCGGCTACCGCCACGCCGGCGCGAAGAAACGTATTCATGACGCACCTCACGAGTGGAATGAACCGGACGGTTTTCGAAAGCACCGTCCCCCGATGGCGGTTCAACTCACATCGAAGACGGCGGTTCCTACCCAGACAACGTCGCCCTATGGCTGTGTCCCAACGGCAACGCTTTGTTCCATGCGACGTTTTTGAGCGCGGCCGCCAACAAAAAACCCCGGAGCGAGGCTCCGGGGTTTTCCTTCAACCGTATCGGCGGTCTTAGAACTTGTAGTTGATACCGCCGCGAACGAGGTTGGTGTGGAAGCTCGAGTTCGAGCCGCCGCCGCCCGCGACGTTGGAGCCGCGGCCGAGATCGACGTAGAGATATTCGATCTTCGCCGACCACGGGCCGGCGATTTTGGCCTCAAGGCCGCCGCCGAGCGTCCAGCCGGCCTTCGTGTCGTCCGAGCTGCCGACGCCGGCAATCGTCGACTTGATGTCGCCGACTGCGAGACCGCCGGTGATATAGGGCATGAACTGATTGGCCGCGTAACCGAGGCGACCGCGGACCGTGCTCAGCCACTGATTGCGCGTGGTGCATGTCGTACCGGCGCAGGCGCGGCTGCCACGGATATCGCTCCAGTCGAGGTCGCCCTCAAGACCGAACACGGCCTGACCAGCCTGCCAGTTGTAACCAAGCGTGCCGCCGACGATCGGGCCTGAGAGATCGAAGCCCGGCGTTGCAAACGGAGCGGAGAACGCGGAGCGACCCCAACCGCCGCCGCCGTTGATACCGACATAGAAGCCGGTCCAGGTATATGGCGCCACATACGGGACGGCCTTTGCCGGCATTGCCTCACGGCGCGGAAGATCGGCTGCACCAGCCACGCCCACTGTTGCAAAC
This sequence comes from Pseudolabrys sp., assembly GCA_035546875.1. Taxonomy (GTDB): domain Bacteria; phylum Pseudomonadota; class Alphaproteobacteria; order Rhizobiales; family Xanthobacteraceae; genus Pseudolabrys. Next base: position 86,385 of record DASZVZ010000082.1, on the reverse strand, counting down.
ATCGCGAGCACTCCGACGCTCGCCAAAATCACGCGCTTCATAACCACTCCTCCAAGTAACGGCCCCACAAGGCACTGATGGGCGGGCAAAGTATTCGAAAACAGATCAATGTCTAGTGCAGGAAAGACACACAAGCCAATGAAGTTGTTGCTGTATTCAACTTATTTGTGCCGAGCAAATGCCACGGTATTGCCTCAATTTCTGCACTCGAATGCCTTAGTATGGTAAAGCAATACTTAAGTCCTAACATGAACACTTGATGAATACGGTTCCATTAAGTTCCGTGGCAAAAGAAAACCCCGGATCCCCGAAGGGTCCGAGGCTTCCCCAGCCCACGCAAACGCTGGCAGGTGCTCAGAAGTGGTAGTTCACGCCGAAACGGATCATGTTGGACTCAAGCCCGTTGTTGGCGCCGGTGATCGAGTAGGCGCGATTGCTCAGATCGACGTAGAGATACTCAACCTTGGCCGACCAGTTCGGGTTGAAACCGACCTCGACACCAAGCCCGCCCGTCCACCCCACATGTGTTTTGGATTCGGTGAGGCCGGCGGTTTCACCTTTCAACCCGCCATAGGCGAGGCCGGCGGTGCCGTAGAAAAGGACGTTGTTGAAAGCGATGCCGGCGCGGCCGCGCAAGGTGCCGAACCAGGGATTGGAGAACTTGTACGGCGCGAAAGTGTCGTCGGCGCCGGTGATCTGGATGTCGGTCTCGCCGCCGAATACGAATTGACCAGTCTGCCAATTGTAGCCGGCCTGCAGGCCGCCGTTCAGGCCGCTCGGGTTGGTCAGGTTGTTGGTAACATTGCCCCACTGATAACCGACGTTGGCGCCGGCATAGGCTCCGACCCAGTTGTAATAGCGGGGCGCGGCCACCGGGGCATACGGCGCATTGGGCGGAAAGTCGGCTGCCACTGCGGCGCCGGACGCAGCCATCATGACGGCCGCCGCGCAAATCGTCTTCCTCATCACACCCTCCACTCTGACTTCGGTCCCGCGACAAGTTCCTGCGGGATTCGTCCCCTTCGTCGGCTTTGCCGCGGAAAAAATTGCGCGTTCGACGCGTATTCACGCGGGCAAAGATCGACTTTTAGTGGAAGGTTTATCGGGTACTTTACGTTAAGCGGTTATGAATCGCGAAGTAAGCTCCAGTCCTTATCCCTAAAGAACTGTTATTTGCACGCACTCGACTTGCGCTCCATTTACTATGTTTGCTGAGGAACCATTTACGATAAAGGAAGAGGACGCGGCTGCATTGTGCCGCGGGGCGCACGGCGCCGCTTGGGCGTTTCATGAACGGGACCAAAAATGACATCGATCCGGCTACCGAACTCGTCGAGGAAGACGAGGAGTCGACGCTGCCGGAAACCGAAATTGAGATTGCGGAAGCGCCCGGCACGCTGAAGTCCGGGCTCGCCGCGATCGCGCGCTACGCTAAGCTCGCGCCGAAAGCGCCCGGCGTCTATCGCATGATCGATGCGAAAGGCGATGTGCTCTACGTCGGCAAGGCCAAGAGCATCCGGAAACGCGTCGTGTCCTATACGCGGCCGACCGGGCACGACAGCCGCATCGCGCGCATGATCGCGGCGACGGCGTCGCTGGAGTTCGTCACCACCGCGACCGAAACCGAAGCGCTCCTGCTTGAAGCGAACCTGATCAAGCGGCTGCGCCCGCGCTTCAACGTGCTGCTGCGCGACGACAAGTCGTTTCCCTACATCCTGATCACCTCGGATCACTGGGCGCCGCAGATCCTGAAGCATCGCGGGGCGCGCTCGCGGCAGGGCCGCTACTACGGGCCTTTCGCCAACGCCGGAGCGGTCAATCGCACAATCAATGCGCTGCAGCGGGCCTTTTTGCTGCGCTCCTGTTCGGACTCGTTTTTCGAGGCGCGCACGCGGCCGTGCCTGCTGTATCAGATCAAGCGCTGTTCGGCGCCGTGCACGCGCGAAATCGATTTTGCCGGCTACAGCGAACTGGTTCGCGAGGCGAACGAGTTTCTCTCGGGGCGCAGCCGCGTCGTGCAGCAGGAGCTGGCGGCGGAGATGGACAAGGCTTCCGCGGCGACCGATTTCGAGCGCGCCGCGATCTATCGCGACCGTCTTGCCGCGCTGTCCGCGATCCAGTCACATCAGGGCATCAACCCGCGCAGCATCGAGGAAGCCGACGTCTTCGCTGTACATCAGAGCGGCGGCTTCAGTTGCGTCGAGGTGTTTTTCTTCCGCACCGGCCAGAACTGGGGCAACCGCGCCTATTTCCCGAAAGCCGACCGCGCGCTTGGACCCGGCGAAGTGCTGAGCGCATTTCTGGCGCAGTTCTACGACGACAAGCCGCCGCCCCGGCTCGTTCTGGTCTCACACGGCTTCGAAGAACGTGCTCTGCTCGCCGATGCGTTATGCGTCAAGAGCGGCCGCAAGGTCGAAGTCGCGGTGCCGCAGCGCGGAGAGCGCAAGGAACTGGTGACGCATGCGCTGGCCAATGCGCGCGAGGCTTTGGCGCGCAAGCTTGCCGACACCTCGTCACAGCAGCGGCTGCTCAATGCGCTGAGCGAGACCTTCGCGTTGCCGCGGCCGCCGCGCCGCATCGAGGTGTTCGATAACAGCCACATCGCGGGCACCAATCCGGTCGGCGCCATGATCGTCGCGGGCCCGGAAGGCTTCCGCAAAAATCAGTACCGCAAATTCAACATCCGTTCAGCCGATCTCACGCCCGGCGACGACTACGGAATGATGCGTGAGGTGCTGCAGCGGCGTTTCAAGCGGCTGATGGAAGAGCACAAGCCGCCGACATTCGATGAAGCAATCGCGGCTGAGCAGACCGGCGATCCTGGCCACGACGAGGAACAGCCGTGGCCGGATCTGGTCCTTATCGACGGCGGGCAGGGACAGTTGCGTGCGGCTCAGGAGACGCTGGCGGGGCTCGGCCTCACCGACGTGCCGCTCGTCGCCATCGCAAAGGGGCCGGACCGCGACGCCGGCCGTGAGACCTTCTTCATGGCGGGCCGCAGCCCATTCAAGCTGCCGCCACGCGATCCGCTGCTTTACTTCATCGAGCGGCTGCGCGACGAGGCGCACCGCTTTGCCATCGGTTCGCATCGCGCACGACGCAAGAAGGACATCCGCGAGGCCGGTTTGCAGGAAATTCCAGGGATTGGGCCCACCCGCAAGCGCGCGCTGCTCCGCCATTTTGGCACCTTGAAAGCGATCGAGCGGGCATCGCTGCCCGACCTTGCGCAGGTGCCGGGAATTAATGCGGAGACGGCTCGGAAGATATATGACTTCTTCCACGAACATACGTAACGCGAGGGAAGCAATGATCATTGAGCGGCAGGAAAACGTCACCGACGCGGTGCTCGATGCGTTCAAGAACGTGGAGGATGCGCGGCTATGCGAAATTCTCGCCGCTCTCGTGAAACATCTTCACGCTTTTGCGCGGGATGTTCATCTCACCGAGGAAGAATTCGAGAAGGCCGTCGGCTACATCACCGCGCTCGGCCAGAAGACCACCGCCAGTCACAATGAAGTCGTGCTGATGTCGGGCTCGCTCGGCTTTTCCACGCTCATTTGCCTGCTCAACAATGGCAACAACGGCCAGACCGAAACAACAGCCAACCTGCTCGGCCCGTTCTGGCGGATGAATTCACCGCGCACTGAAAGCGGCGGCTCGATCGTGCGGTCGCCGACGCCGGGGCCCGCGCTGTTCGTGAACTGCTGGGTGAGGGACCTGAACGGCACGCCGATCGAGGGAGCCGAAGTGGATATCTGGCACTCGTCGCCGGAGGGCTTTTACGAACAGCAGGACCCGAAGCAGGCTGACATGAACCTGCGCGGCAAGTTCACCACCGACGCGCAAGGTCATTTCGGTTTCCGCAGCGTGAAACCCGCCGGCTATCCGATCCCGATCGACGGGCCGGTTGGCGACTTGGTGCGTGCCACCAAACGGCATAACTATCGGCCCGCCCATCTGCACTTCCTGATTTTCAAGCAGGGGTTCAAGACGTTGATATCGCAAATCTATGTCAACGACGACGAACGGCTGGAAACGGACGTGCAGTTCGGTGTTACCCGTGCGCTCGTCGGCAACTATATACGGCATGACGGGCCGGCACCGGCTGCGGATGTGAAAGGCGAGTGGTATTCACTCGACCAAACTTTCGTCATGGAGCCCGGAAAAAGTCGTCTGCCCAAGCCGCCGATCCAGTAATCAGCGGGGATCGCGACCTTCTGGCGGTTGACGACGTTGCGCGAGGGGTATTGCTTTTGCCCATGAATTCCGTGAGCAGCCAGCCCTATCGGTCGCGCCCTCTCGCGCTGCCGAACCTCCTGACTTATGGGCGCATCGTGGCCGTCCCGGCGGTGGTTGCCTGCCTTTACTGGCAGGCCCTGCTCGGCGGCGGCCTGTGGCTGCGCTGGCTGGCGGTCGTCATTTTCATCGCCGCGGGCGTGACGGATTTCCTCGACGGCTATTTCGCGCGGGCGTGGCACCAGCAGTCGACGCTTGGGCGTATGCTCGATCCGATTGCGGACAAGCTGCTGGTATCCTCCTGCCTGCTGATGCTGGCGGCCGACGGCACGATTCGTGGCTGGTCGCTCTGGGCGGCGATCATCATTCTGTGCCGCGAGATTCTTGTTTCCGGGTTGCGCGAGTTCCTCGCCGAGCTGCGTGCCAGCGTGCCGGTGACCCGTCTCGCCAAGTGGAAAACGGCTGGACAGATGGTGGCGGTCGGCTTCCTGCTCGCGGGCCGGGCCGGCGATCTGGTCATTCCCTATTTCACGGCGTTCGGGCTGGCGCTGCTGTGGCTATCGGCGCTGCTGACGCTCTACACCGGCTGGGATTATCTCCGTGCTGGTCTGCGCTACCTCATCGAGGATTAGCCGATGAAGCTGCGGTATTTCGCCTGGGTGCGCGAGCGGGTTGGGATTCCCGAAGAGGACATCGAGGTTCCGGCCAATGTAAAAACGGTCGGCGACCTGATGACCTGGTTGTCGGCGCGAGGCGAGGAATACGCCCATGCCTTCGAGAACCCGAAGGTGATCCGTGCGGCGATCGACCGGAACCACGTGCAGCCGCAGACGCCTATTAACAATGCCGGCGAAATCGCGTTTTTCCCGCCGATGACGGGGGGTTAGCCCTCTCCCGCGCGGGTCGGCGCGGGAGTACATTAACGGCATGACCGCGACCGTCCGATTGCAACGCGAACCGTTCGACGCCGCCGCCGAGTCCGCAAAGCTGGTGCGCGGGCGGACCGATATCGGCGCGCTCGTTTCTTTCACCGGCATTTGCCGCGGCAGCGAGGCGAACGAGCCGATTGCGGCGCTCACTCTCGAGCATTATCCCGACATGGCGGAAACTGAAATCGCACGCCACGTGGCCGAAGCAGAGAAGCGCTGGCCACTGCTCGGCATCACCGTCATTCATCGCTATGGCCGCATCGAGCCTGGCGAAAATATCGTGCTGGTCGTCACCGCGTCGTCGCACCGTGAAGCTGCGTTCGCGGCGGCCGAGTTTCTCATGGATTTTCTGAAGACGCGCGCCCCCTTCTGGAAGAAGGTCGAAGCGGCAGACGGCACGGCTTGGGTCGCGCCCAAGGCGAGTGACGAAGAGGCGAGCGAGCGTTGGGCTGCAATGCGAGGCGACCGCGAACCGGTGCGCTGATCGTACCGGCGGAAAGAGGAGGACGTCATGCGAACTTTGCTTATCGCGGCGGCGGCATTACTGGCGGCGACTTCGCTTTCTCCGGCGCAGACAGGCAAACCGGAGGAAACGACCACGACGAAGAAGCTAGGCGATCTGGAATACCGGACGCACGAAACCAAAAGCAAAGATGGTGAGACGCGGCAATATCAGGTCGATGTCGACAAGAAGAACGACGTCTTTCTTTACGGTCAGACGACGAAAATCGAGCCCGGCTTCCGGCAACCGATTCCGGCCGGCAAGCCGAACAGCGCTACCGGCGAGCCGGAAACGCGGTACGGCATCGGTTTCGGTCTGCGATTTTAGCGCTGCACTGGATTGACGATTGGAGTGGGGCAGGTGAGGCGGCTGGCGATTGTTGTGGCATGCGTGGGCGCGCTGCTAAGCAGTGCCGCGTGGGCCGCGCAAGTTTCATACTACAAGGTGCCGGATGGCGCGCACCCGCACGACGTCGCGCCCGCGCCCGACGGAACTGTCTGGTACACCGCACAGGCGCAAGGCGCGCTCGGCATTCTCGATCCGAAGACGCGAAAGGTCGAACAGATTTCCCTCGGCCCCAATGCCGCGCCGCACGGCGTCATCGTCGGGCCCGATCGCGCCGCATGGATTACCGAAGGTGGGCAAAACGCGATAGCGCGTTTCGATCCCGCGACGAGAGCGGTAAGGCTTTTCCCGCTGCCGAAGGAATTCGACAACGCCAACCTCAACACGGCCACCTTCGACCGCAAGGGCATTCTCTGGTTCACCGGACAAAACGGCGTTTATGGCCGCGTCGATCCGGCAACCGGCAAGGTCGAAGCATGGAAGGCACCGAAGGGACCGGGCCCTTACGGCATCACCACAACGCCTAAAGGTGAGGTCTGGTACGCATCGCTCGCCGGCGATCACATCGCCAAGATCGATACGGTAAGCGGCGACGCCATGATGGTACCGCCGCCGAAGCCGGGCGTTGGACCCCGCCGGATCTGGTCGGACTCCAAGGGCCTGCTGTGGGTAAGTTTCTGGAACACCGGTGAGGTCGGCCGCTACGATCCGATTGCAAAAAGCTGGAAGGTGTGGCGCCTGCCGAACAGCAAGGCCGCATGCTACGCGGTTTATGTCGACGACAAGGACATCGTGTGGCTGACCGATTTCGTCGGCAATGCGATCGTTCGCTTCGATCCGGAAGCAGAGAAATTCCAGAGCTTTCCGAGTAGCGAACAAGGCGCCGCGGTCCGCCAGCTTCTCGGCCGTCCGGGGGAAGTCTGGGGCGCGGAATCGGGCGCCGACCGGCTCGTCGTGGTAAGGGATTGAACGCAATGGCCGCGTTGAGCCGCCGTCATGTCCTAGGTCTTCTCGCCGGAGGCGCGTATCTCGCGGGCGGCGGGCGGGGCGCCGTTGCGGGCGAGTCGCGGATCGACACACTTATCGTCGAGGCGAAGGCGCACGGCGGGATTTCGCAGCGCGTCGATTTTATTTCCGGCGCGCTGCGTGGCACGCGCTACCGCGGGTATACGCTGATCGGCGGTCCGCGGCGCAGGGAAGAATTCGTCGTGCGCGATGACGCATTCGATTGCGTCACGTTTTGCGAAACAGTGCTCGCCGCCGCGATCGCGCGCGAACCTTCAGAATTCACGACAGTGTTGCGTGCGATCCGCTATCACAACGGAATCGTGACTTGGCGCGAGCGCAACCACTATTTCTTCGAGTGGGGCGAGCACAACGTCGAAAACAAGACGTGCCGCGCACTGACGATGGACGGATCGGTGACGTTCGAAAAGACCGTCTACTGGCACCGCGCGCTCGGCAAGCGTCGGTTCGCGATGACCGTGATCCCGCGCGATGTCTTCATGGCAAACACGAAGATGCTGGCCGATGGCGACATCATCGGCTTCGTGACGTCGCGGCCGAACTTGGATTATTTCCACGTCGGCTTCATCAGTTTCGCGCGTGACGGCGAGCTATTGCTGCGCCATGCGTCGAAAAGCCGGCATCGCGTCCTCGATGAGCGCATGGACCGCTTCGTCGCGGACAATAACGTGCGCTATGTCACGCTGTGGCGGCCGGAAGAGCCGGGCGCGGATGCAGTCGCCGTCCGCAAGGACGGCTGATCGTTACGCGTCGACTTTTTCCTTCGCGTTCACCAGCGCTGTGTAGTCCTCCATCAGCGTCCTGGTGATGCCGCCCGGATTGAAATTCCAGTTGGCGATTTCAGCCACTGCGGTGACTTCGGCGGCCGAGCCGGTGATGAAGCACTCGGACATTTGATCGAGTTCGTCCGGCATGATCCGCCGCTCGATCACTTCCATGCCCCGCTTGCGCGCCAGCGCGATAGTGGTCTGACGGGTAATTCCGTCGAGGAAGCAGTCGGCGATCGGCGTATGGATCTTGCCGTCCTTGACGAAGAAGATGTTGGCGCCCGTGCACTCTGCGACGCGGCCTTCCCAGTCCAACATCATGGCGTCGGCATAGCCTTTGCGCTCGGCTCTGTGCTTGGAGATAGTGCAGATCATGTAGAGGCCGGCGGCCTTGGCGCGGCAAGGCGCAGTGCGCGGATCGGGCCGGCGATATTCCGCGAGATCGAGCCGGATGCCCTTCAGGCGCTGCTCGGGGTCGAAATAGCTCGGCCATTCCCAACTCGCGATGGCCAGGTGGATTTTGTTGTTCTGTGCCGAGACGCCCATCATTTCCGACCCGCGCCAGGCGACGGGACGGACATAGGCTTCGTTCTTGCCGTTCTTCTCGACGACCAATTTCTTGGCGGCGTCAATCTCTGCGACCGAATAGGGAATTTCGAAGTCGAGGATCTGGGCGGAGCGTTTCAACCGCTCGGAGTGCTCGGTGCTCTTGAATATCTTGCCGCCATAGGCGCGCTCGCCCTCGAACACGCAGCTCGCGTAGTGCAGGCCGTGGCTGAGCACATGCAGGTTGGCCTGCTCCCACGGCACGAGCTTGCCGTCGTACCAGATAACGCCTTCCAGGCGATCGTAGGACTGTGCTGCCATGGCTATTCCCTCCTCACTCAAACCGTTCCACAGGCTCGGCCGAGCGGTTTCCCGGCCTTAATGGCGCTTTTTTCTCGCGCGATCCAACACTTTGCTTCACAGGGCAACACCGGTAATACTGGCCCAAGCCCATGTTAAGCGCGCGATCAGACGTGGCGTTATGGCGCCAAAGCCGACTAATCGGCACGATCATTTCGTCTGCACGGGGTCTTTTGTAATAATAAAACGAGAATATGTCAATATGGCTGACATAAATTTGACCGGCAGCACGACAGCCTTGGCCGATCGGCCTTCCGGGGGTCCAGGCGAAAGTCGTTCGCATGAGCTCGCCTGGGACATCATCGAGCTTTTGTTTTTTGCCTATCGCGACTTTGTGGGCGACCCTGACGTGGTGCTGAGCAAGTTGGCCTTCGGGCGCGCGCATCACCGGGTGCTGCATTTCGTCAATCGCAATCCGGGCATGAAGGTTGCGGAACTTCTTGGCATTCTCAACATCACCAAGCAGTCGCTCGGCCGCGTGCTCAAGCAACTGATTGACCAGGGTTACGTGGTGCAGAAAGAGGGTGCGCAGGATCGCCGACAGCGCTTGCTTTACGTAACGTCCAAGGGACAGGCGCTGGCGCTCAAGCTTGCTGCGCTGCAGACCGAACGCATCACACGTGCCTTTGCCGCGCTGGGCCCCGGCGCCCACGACGCCGCGCGGCGCTTTCTGACCGCCATGATCGATGCCGAGAATCGCGACGCCGTTATGCGTCTGATCGCCAAGGGCGATCACGCCGGCAAGCGTCCTTGAGGTGCGTTGGGAGTGCGCCCGATGCCTGTCGCCGCTCCGCTCGCCGATGATGCGCCGCATCTTCTGGTCGTCGACGACGACCGGCGCATCCGCGATCTGCTATCGCGTTTCCTCAGCGGCGAAGGCTACCGTGTGACAACGGCCGAGACGGCCGCGGAAGCCCGTGCGCGCCTGAACGGCCTGAGCTTCGATCTGCTGATCCTCGACGTGATGATGCCCGGCGAAACCGGGTTTGATCTCGCCAAGGCGATTCGCGGCAACTCAAACGTGCCGATTCTGATGCTGACCGCTCGGGATGCCGCCGAGAGCCGTATCCGCGGGCTTGAGATCGGCGCCGACGACTATCTGTCGAAGCCGTTCGAGCCGCGCGAACTGTCTCTGCGCATCGCGGCCATTCTCAAGCGCGCGCAGCCCGCCGCAACGCCGCCCACCGAATCCGTGCGCTTCGGCCAGTTCGTATTCCATATCGCGCGCGGCGAGTTACGACGGGGCGAGGAAGCCATCCGCCTGACCGACCGCGAGCGCGAGATGCTGCGTGTGCTGGCGGCGACACCGGGCGAGACCGTATCGCGGCTCGCGCTTGCCGGCGAAGGCGGCTCGGTCAGCGAACGCGCGGTCGACGTGCAGGTGAACCGACTGCGCCGCAAGATCGAGCGCAATCCGACCAATCCTCTGATCGTGCAAACGGTGCGCGGCGTTGGTTATCGGCTCGTGATTTCGACATGACTAGCCTCGACATCGGCGTCGCCACCATCCGCTCGATACGGACGGCGGCGGTGCGCGTCGGCGACGGCTGGCGGCGCGCGAGCCGCTGGCTCAACAGCGTGATGCCGAAAGGTCTTTACGCACGCGCATTGCTCATCATCATTTTGCCGATGGTGATCCTGCAGTCCGTGGTGGCGTTCGTGTTCATGGAGCGCCACTGGAATCTGGTGACGCAGCGCCTGTCCGCGGCGGTCGTGCAGGATATCGCGGCGCTGATCGACGTCTATAACGGTTACCCGCAGGATGCCGACCGTGCGCAAATCCGGCGCATCGCGCAGGAGCGGCTCGGTCTGGTCGTCGATTTCCTCCCCATCTCCGAGATGCCGCCGCCGGGGCCAAAGCCGTTTTTCTCGCTGCTGGATCAATCGCTGTCGGAGGAAATTCGAAAGCAGATCGGCAGGCCCTTCTGGCTCGATACCGTCGGTAAATCGGCGCTGATCGAAATCCGCGTCCAGCTCGACAATGCGGTCATGCGGGTGTTCGCACGGCGTAGCGCGGCCTATGCCTCGAATTCGGAAATCTTCCTTTTGTGGATGGTCGGAACTTCGGTGGTTCTGCTGACCGTCGCCATCATTTTCCTGCGCAATCAGATCAAGCCGATCCTTCGGCTGGCGGACGCCGCCGAGAGTTTCGGCAAAGGCCGTGAGGTGGCGAATTTCCGCCCACGTGGGGCGCGCGAGGTGCGACGCGCAGCGCAGGCCTTCATCGAGATGAAGGCGCGGGTCGAGCGCACGATGGAACAACGCACGGCGATGCTCGCCGGTGTTTCGCACGACCTGCGCACCATTCTAACGCGCTTCAAGCTCGAGCTGGCGCTGATCGGCGAGAGCCCGGAAGTCGAGGCGATGAAGAAAGACGTCGACGAGATGGCGCGCATGCTCGAAGCTTACCTCGCGTTCGCGCGCGGCGACCTCGGCGAGCAATCGGCGCCGACCGACATGGCGGAATTTCTCGCTGAACTGCGCGACGACGTCGAGCGCCACGGCCACAAGGCCACTGTTGTGTTTCACGGGCCGCCCGTGGTCACCGTGCGGCCGGCGGCGTTCAAGCGCTGCCTTGCCAATCTGGTGTCGAATGCGGCGCGCTTTGCGCCCTCGATCGCGATCACCGGCCACCGCGATCATCGCTGGCTGACGGTGACAGTGGATGACGACGGTCCCGGCATTCCGGCGCACATGCGCGAGGAAGTATTCAAGCCGTTCCTGCGGCTCGACGACGCGCGCAATCAGGACGAGGGCGGCACGGGACTGGGGCTTGCCATTGCGCGCGACATCGCGCGCTCGCACGGCGGCGACATCACGCTCAACGACAGCCCGCTCGGGGGCCTGAGGGCAACTGTGAGAGTTCCGGTGTAATCAGGCCGCGTCGGCTTCGGCTGCGCCTTCGTCGAACGGCCGCCGGCGGCGGCGCGGACCCCGCAACACACATTTCGGCAGCGCGCAGAGATCGTGGAGAAATCCCGCCCAGCGTTCGCCGCTCGCGAGACCGCGGTCGAGCGCGGCCATGGTGCGGTCGAGGCCCGGCTCGTCGTCGTCGAGCCATACGCCGACGACGCGCGCGAACATCAGCGCCGCGCCTTGTGCGCGCAGCGTGCCGATCGGGCCGGACGCGCCGATATTGGCGGCGGTCAGCATCCACTGCTGCGAGCGTACCGCCATCGCATTGAGCGCCAGCGCGAGACCGGGATTGCGCCGGGCCGAACGCATCAGCGATCGCACGGCCTCCTTGTAGGGCGCGAGCGTCTCGAGCCGGCGCATCAGCACGTCGAACAGGCGTTGGCGCGCCGGCTCTTCCGCCATGCCAGCATCGCCGCCGGCGAGCACGGCACGGTCGATTTCCTTGATGTGGCCGGCGAGGATCGCCAGCGTCGAGCCGAACTCACCGCGCAGTTGCGACAAGGACAGCCTGGCGCGGCCGGCGATGTCGGCAAGGCCGATCTGCTCGAACGGCTGTTCTGCGAGCAGCGCCATCAGCGCGTCAATCGCCTTGTCGCGGTCGGTATTTCCGCGCGGCTGCGGCGGCGCGGCGGATGTCTTGCTTTTGCGTTTTGCCTTGCGGGCCACGGACGCCTCCCAATGGGCTAATGTGTTGCCCTTAATCTAGGTCCGCAAAGGCGACCCTTCTAGGGCAGGCTAGCCCGCCAATTCACGCGAGCGGCGCGTGGCGGCGGCGATCGCCCGCGTCAGCAAAGCGTCGAATCCGCCGGGGCCCATCAGGACTTCCAGCGCGGCCGCCGTGGTTCCGCCGGGCGAGGTTACGTTCTGCCGCAAGGTCGCTGCATCGAGCGAGGAGCGATGCAGCAATTCGCCGGAGCCCGCGACGGTTTCGCGCGCAAGCGTCGTCGCCAGCGCGGCCGGCAGGCCGGCGGCGATGCCGGCCTTCGCCATGCATTCGGCGAGCAGGAAAACGTAAGCCGGCCCTGAACCGGATACGGCCGTCACCGCATCCATCAATTGCTCATCAGTGACCCATTCGACCTTGCCGGTCGCCGCCAGCAGATCGCCTGCGAGCTTGCGCTGGCGCGGCGCGACCTTGCGATTACCGACCGCAACGGTGATGCCGCGGCCGATTGCGGCGGGGGTGTTGGGCATCGCGCGCACGATCGCGGCATCGGACGAAAGCGCCTTCTCCAGAAACGCGATGGTGCGGCCGGCCATGATCGAGAGCACGAGCGTGTTCTTTCCAACGTATGTAGCGATCGGCGGCAATGCCTCGGGCGCGCTCTGCGGCTTGACGGCGATCACGATTGCGGCCGCGTCGGCAATCTTGCCTTCCTGATTGAGACACAGTCCGCGCCGCGCCAGCACCTTGACCGGTTTCGCCGGCTGCGGCTCCAGCACGACAACTCTTTTTGGATTGAGTCCGCGTGCGAGCCAGCCGTCCAGCATGGCGCCGCCCATCTTGCCGGCACCGACAAGAACGAGCGTGCCTTTGAACTTCCGAAGGCTGTGCGACGGTTGCTTTCGACGAGCCATTGATATCTCCGCCGTCATCATCCGCGAAAGCGGATGATCCAGTAAACACCGCTATCGAAAATATTTATCGGCGCTGAGGAGCAGTGGATGCCCCGCCTGCGCGGGGCCTCACAAGAGGCGGTGCTACGTAAGAAAAGATGCGGCGTCCGTTTGAAGTCAGGCCTCGCCTGAGGTTTCGAACATTGCAGCGGACAACGCCTCGCGCGCCCCCTTGCCGGCCCAGACCACGAACTGGAAGGCTGCGAAATAGCGTTCGCAGGAGTCGAGCGCGGTGCCGAGGAGGGACTCGCATTGCGAGCCCGAGGCTTCTACGCCGCCGGACAGGACCAGCGCGTGGCGGAACATCACGATCCCTTCCTTGATCCAGAGATCGAAATGGCCGACCCACATCTGCTCGTTGATGAGCGAGATGAGTTGCTGCACTTCGGCGCGCCGGCGCTCGGGCGTCTTGAGATCGAAGGCGCACGCGAGATGCAGCGCCTCTATGTCGCCCATCCAGGTGTATGACACCTGGTAGTCGGTCCATTTGCCGGTCACGAGAATGGTGATTTCGTCGTCGCTCGCGCGCTCGAACGACCAGTCGTTTACCGCCGCAAGGCGTTCGACCACGTCGAGGGGATTGAGTCGCTGTTCGTCCTGATAGCCGAGGAGGGACATGACGTCTCCGCTTTGCCGAATTTGAGCGTAGGGAAACGCAAGCCATTGGACGCAACGGGACAGGCCCTTGCGAGCTACAACAAGCCATCGACGCAGGGAGATACGGACGCCTTGACTCGCGAACGAATCACTTGGCTAACCGACTATACCCGCTCGATTCCGGCTGCCAAAGGCGTCGCTGAAAATGAGTGAGCCGTGATTTGCCGTTTTCGTGCAATGCCATGCAGCGTTCCATCCACAGGCAATGCTGGGAATGGTTGACTCTTCCGGTGGATAAGTGGCGCTGCGACTCAGTCGAAGAGGCTTGAAACGGACTCTTCGTGCGCCGTCCGGCCGATGGCTTCGCCGATCAGGGTGGCGATTTCCAGGACTCGGATGTTGCCCGCGGCAAGCACGGCCTTGGTCGGCTGAATTGAATCTGTAATCACCAGTTCCTTCAGCCGTGACTTCGAAACGCGCTCGACAGCGTTGCCTGACAGCACGCCGTGGCTGATGTAGGCGTAGACTTCCTTTGCCTTCTGCTCGAGCAGCGCGTCTGCCGCATTGATCAGAGTGCCGCCGGAATCGACGATGTCGTCGACCAGCATGCAGGTGTAGCCGGCCACGTCGCCGATCACGTTCATAACTTCGGATTCACCGGCGCGCTCGCGCCGCTTGTCGATGATCGCCAGCGGTGCGTTGATGCGTTTAGCCAGTCCGCGCGCGCGCACGACACCACCGACGTCGGGCGACACCACCATGATGTTGTCGAGCTTGAAGCGCTCCTTGATGTCGCGGACCATCACCGGCGAGGCATAGAGATTATCGGTCGGAATGTCGAAGAAACCCTGGATCTGCCCCGCATGCAGGTCGAGGGTCATGACCCGGTCGGCGCCCGCGCGGGTGATCAGATTGGCGACAAGCTTGGCAGAGATCGGCGTGCGCGGTCCGGGCTTACGGTCCTGCCGCGCATAGCCGTAGTAGGGGATCACCGCAGTGATGCGGCGCGCGGAGGAGCGGCGCAACGCATCCATGATGATCAGCAATTCCATCAGGTGGTCGTTGGCTGGGAACGACGTGGACTGGATGACGAAACAGTCGGCCCCGCGCACGTTTTCCTGGATTTCGACAAACACCTCCATGTCGGCGAAACGGCGCACGACGGCCTTCGTCAGCGGGGTCTTGAGGTATTCGGCGATCGCCTGCGCGAGGGCGGGATTGGAATTGCCGGCGACGAGCTTTATCGCGCCGTTTTTGCCCGACATCTTTGAAATCCCCGCGTTACGCTGCGCTGCAGGCGGCAGGGTCATAACAAGGCGGGCACAGGCGGGCAATACGATTTCAAGCCATTTCCCGCTGATTTCCGCAGCCTTCTAGTCAAACCGGATCAGTGCCGCGCGGCGGCAAGCGTAAGGGCCTCGCCGTTCGAGAGCGATGCGACGGTGTTCGGCTTGTGCGGCGGCAACGGCACGGGGTCCAGTGCTTGAGGGCCGGCGCGTTCCCCGACATCGCTCGGGAGCGGATCGGCTTTCGCGTGGAAGATACGGAATATTCCAGCCGCCTCTGGCGAACTCTCCTGTGTGCTGGCGAGTGCCACCCCTTGCTCCGCTGGCGGTTCAGGCGCCGCGGGCGCGGACGTCAGGAAAGCGGCTAGCTCGTCCATACTGGCGCGCGCGATCTTTTGCACCATTGCATCGTCGGCGGCAGCCCAGGCGCGCTGATGACCGTCGGCCTGCTCCTTGCCGGAGATGCGGAGCGCCCGGTGCTGTTCCCCGTCGTAGACATCCCACACCCAGGCGATTGCCGTCCGGCCGTCTGCTACCTCGGCCGCGAGATAGCCGCGCACGCGATAGGCGGAAGGACTTTCGCGCGAAACGACCGCGAGGCGGCGTGATTGCGCCTCGTCGTTCAGCTTTTGAACGAGCTTGCGGAAAACACCTGACGGCGGTCCGTCGATGGATTCAAAAGCGACGCTGGCACCGCGCGGCGAAGAGGAAGAGAGTGAGGCGGTCGGTTGACCGTCGGTGGTGCATCCGGCGAGCCCCGCGGCGCACGCGGCGACGAGCAGCCATGACAATCGACAAATGAACCCCGCCGAAGCGCGCGCTGCGCGCCGGCCGCATCCCCGCTGCATGAACCACCCCGTGGCGCCTGTTTTTATGTGCGCCTTGTATGGAACCGTAACCGCTCACAGTGAGACGGTCCAGCGGGGATCTTGGATTCGGTTATGCCTTTGGAAAAGTCGTTAATTGGACAACGCGATGGCGTTGACGTGCCGCCCATAATCGGGCTCGGCCAGTTTTGTTGTACGACGATAGCTGAAAAAACGATCAGGCTCGGCAAAGGTGCAGAACCCGAGATCCTCAAAATGATTGATGCCGGCGCGGGTTAGCCGGGCTGCGATATAGCCGGCGAGATCGAACATGGCGTGGCCGGCGCGGGCCGCCGGCTTGAAGAAACGCACGCTTGCTGCATCGTCGTTGCGAAAGCGCTCGACAAATTCCGGACCGACCTCGTAGCTCGGCTGGCGGATCATCGGTCCGAGCGCCGCCCTGATGCCGGAGCGGTCGGCGCCCGCGCTTTCCATTGTCTCGATGGTTGCCTCAAGTACGCCTGTGAGCGCGCCCTTCCAACCGGCATGGGCGGCGCCGATAACGCGCGCGCGCCGGTCTGCAAACAGCACAGGTCCGCAGTCTGCGGTCGAGATGCCGATCGCCAATCCGGGTGTGCGCGTGACGATCCCGTCAGCGTGCGGGCGCTGATCGGGCGGCCATGGATTGTCGGCGAGCACGACGTTGGGCGAATGGATCTGATAGAGCGAAACCAGGCGCTCGGGCGCAACACCGAGCGCGGCCGCCATGCGGGCGCGGTTCTCCCGAACCTTGTCGGGTGCGTCGCTCGATCCGACGCCGCCGTTGAGCGTCGCATAGACGCCCTGCGATACGCCGCCGGTGCGCGTGAAAAAGCCGTGGCGGATGCCGTCGAGCGCAACGAGCGAGCGGGCTTGCAGCATCGTGACGGTCATTGATCGAATCCTGGCGGGGTGCCCAGTTTCGGATGGGCGATGGCGAGCGCCTTGAACAGGTCGCCCATTCCTGTGCGGCCGAAACCGATCAGCCGCGCCAGCGCGGCATCGATATTCGCGGCAGCGTCGCGGCCGGCCTTGGCCTTGAGCGCCGCCGCGCGGGTCTGGATGCCGAGCCGCCGCAACAATTCCGATTGCACGATCGGGCCATGCGCGGCCGCGCCCATGCTTTCCGCTGCCCGTGCGATCGCCTGAAAATCCACGTGCGCCGTAAGGTCGATGCGGCCGGGAGATGTCAGCGTATCGGTGAAGGTATGACCGCCGATAGCCTGCAGGGTTTCGCCGACGGCGCTCTCGGCGTGGCCGTAGTCGATCACCAATGCGGCGCCCTTTCCGTTCATCACGCGTTTCGCGACTTCGAGCGTCATGGTGTCGGCGCGCCATTCCAGGATTGCGTCTTCGTGGGCAACACGCACATGCGGCGGCAACAGCCGGTCGAAATGCGGAATCGGATTGGGCGCGATTGTGAAGCTCAATTTGTCGTCATCCCCGATCGCGACCAGCCGCTCGTGCCAGCCGTCATCTTTCTTCACGGCCTGATTGATCGGTAGCGCGTCAAAGAATTCGTTGGCGACGATGATGCAGGGGCCGGGCGGGACGTCCTGCAATTGCTTGTGCCACATGATCGGAACGGTCGAGCCTTCGAGCGTGCGCTCCTGCGCGGCGCGCAGCACCGGACTGATCTCGACCATATCGACAACGGCTGCGGCGCGAAACGCCGGCATCACTTGCGCTGCGCGCAAGGCGTCGTTCATCATCGTGCCGCGGCCGGGACCGAGTTCGATGATGCGCACATTCTCCGGCGATTCCATTTGCCGCCAGGTCGCCGCCATCCAGAGCCCGATCAGTTCGCCGAACATCTGGCTCACTTCCGGCGCGGTGGTGAAGTCGCCGGCGAGGCCGAACGGATCGCGTGTCATGTAGTAGCCATGTTGCGGGTCGAGCAGGCAGATCGTCATATATTCCGCGACCGGCATCGGTCCCGCGACCTTGATGCGCCGGCGTATATCGAGCTCGAGAGGCGATAACGCTTCGTCGATCATGACTGACGTACTCGCGGATGACGCAAGGCAAAGGCAATGAAGCCAATGCCGGCAAGCAGCAGCGGGATCGAAAGAAGCTGACCCATGGTCGCGCCGCCCCACAAAAAGCCAAGCTGCACGTCGGGCTCGCGGAAAAATTCGCACGTCGAGCGGGCAACGGCATAACCGACCGCGAACGCGCCGATGATGAGACCCGGACGCTTCAATGCTCCGAAGCGGATTAGTAGCGCGAGCACCGCGAGGAGAACGAGACCCTCGAAGGTCGCCTCATAAAGCTGGCTCGGATGACGCGGGATCGGACCGCCGCCGGGAAAAATCATTGCCCACGGTACGTCGGTCGGGCGGCCCCACAATTCGCCGTTGATGAAATTGGCGATGCGGCCGAGGAACAGACCGATCGGTCCCACCGCGCAGGTGACATCGCCGAGCGAGAGAAAAGGAATTTTTCGTCGCCACGCAAACAGCAACACGGCGGCGACACAGCCGATAAAGCCGCCGTGGAACGACATGCCGCCGTTCCAGAGTTGGAGAATCTCAATCGGATGCGCGGCAAAGTGCGGGAGATTGTAGAAAAGTACATACCCCGTGCGCCCGCCGAGGATGATGCCAAGCGTCACCCATAGGATGAAATCGTCGAAATCGAGAACGGTAAGCGGCGCCTTGCCGCCCCAGGCAGCGTCCCAGCGGATGATGGCGCGGGCGTACCACCAGCCGATCAGGATGCCGAAGATGTAGGCGAGTGCGTACCAGCGGATCGCCAGCGGCCCGATATGGACGAGTACGGGATCGAAGGCTGGAAACGGGATGACGAAAATGGGCATGCCTGGTTCGATGGGCTGAGCCGGCGGGCGCTGTCAAGATCGTCAGGCGGCTAGGTCTTGCGGCGAGCGGAACGGATAGTCATTGTTATAGCCCATGCGCGCGGAGGCGAGCGACGATGACGCAGACGACGAACCGGTTCTTTGACGAAATGGCGCGCCTGATGAATGATGCCGCCGGGGTGGCGCAGGGCGTGCGGCGGGAATTCGACACGCTGTTTCGCGCGCAAGCCGAGCGTATCCTGCGCGATCTCGACGTCGTGCAGCGCGAGGAATTCGAGGCCGTCAAGGAGATGGCGCGGATTGCGCGCGAGGAAAACGAGGCGCTCAAGGCGCGCATTGACGCGCTGGAGAGCAGGCGCGGCAAAAAGGCCCCCGGTTCACCGTCCGAAGAGTGATCTGCCGCCGCAGTACGGGTTTTCTTGCCCTTTCGGATCGCCATCGCTATAAACCCGCCCAATCGCGGCCCCCGGCACCCCTGGAGGCTTGCCGCGACAGTGGGCGGCTGAAAATGCCGCCTTTTCAACGAACTAGAGGTACCGATTATGGCGACCGTCAAGGAAATGAAAGCGACGGCGCGTCCGAAGAGCGGCAAGGGGGCCGCCCGGGCGGAGCGTCGCGCCGGCCGAGTGCCGGGAGTGATTTACGGCGAGAACAAACCCCCTGTGACGGTCTCGCTCGACCATCATGAACTGCGTCAGCGCATCTACGGCGGACGCTTTCTCACCACGCTCTACGATCTAGACGTGGACGGCACGAAGCACCGTGTGATCCCGCGCGATTTCCAGCTCGATCCGGTAAAGGACCTGCCGATCCATGTGGACTTTCTGCGCGTATCGGAAGGCGCGACCATCCGCGTGCACATTCCGATCCACGTGCTCGGCGCCGAGCAATCTCCTGGCGTGAAGCGCGGCGGCGCCGTCAATATCGTGACGCACACCATCGAGGTGATGTGCCGCGCCGATCAGATTCCGGAATCGATCGACGTCGATATCTCGGGGCTCGAGATCAATTATTCGAAGCACTTGAGCGACGTGACGTTGCCGCCAGGTTTGCGCGTTGTCGCGCAAGGCGACATCACGCTCGTCACGGTCGTGCCGCCGTCGGGGTATGCGGAAGAAATGAAGGCCGCAGCAGAAGCAGCAGCAGCAGCAGCGGCAGCAGCCGCAGCGGCCGCCGCCGCCGGCGTCGTTCCCGGGGCCGAAGGTGCGGCTCCCGGCGCTGCCCCAGGCGCTGCTCCCGCTGGAGCGCCTGCCGCCGGTGCCGCGCCCGCCGCGGGCGCAGCCGCCGCCGCGCCGAAGTCCGACAAGAAGTGAGGCGGAGCGCGCTCCGCCTTTCTTCCGCTTTTTTGATCGGCGGCGCGCGAGCGCGGTGAAGCCATGCTGCTTTTCGTCGGCCT
The DNA here is from genome assembly GCA_035546875.1 of Pseudolabrys sp. Lineage (GTDB taxonomy): Bacteria > Pseudomonadota > Alphaproteobacteria > Rhizobiales > Xanthobacteraceae > Pseudolabrys. The sequence goes on along the minus strand of DASZVZ010000082.1, from coordinate 66,199 downwards.
CGGCAATCCGGGCGAGCGCTACGTCGGCAACCGTCACAACATCGGCTTCATGGCGGTGCAGGCGATCGCGCGCGCGCATCACATCGCGCCCTGGCGGCGCCGCTTCCAGGGCGTCGCGGTCGAAGGCGACATCGGCGGCGAGCGCGTGCTGCTGCTGTTGCCGGGCACCTACATGAACGAATCCGGCCGCGCGGTCGCGGAAGCGGTGCATTTCTACAAGCTCGGCGGCGCCGAGGTCGTCGTATTCCACGACGAGCTCGATCTGCGGCCGGGCAAGCTGCGGGTAAAGACCGGCGGCGGCAACGCCGGTCACAACGGCCTGCGCTCGATTTCGGCGCATATCGGCAACGACTATCGTCGCGTGCGCTTCGGCATCGGCCATCCCGGCAACAAGGACCTGGTGGAGCCCTACGTGCTGCAAAACTTCGCCAAGGACGAGCGGCCCTGGGTCGAAGCGCTGTGCGAGATTGTTGCCGACAACGCGGATCTGCTGGCGAAGGGCCAGGATGCGACCTTCCAGAACAAGGTGCATCTCGCGATGGTCGCCAAAGGTTTCGGCGAAGCCGACGAGCAACCGGACGAATAACGCGACACGAACGGACGCAGAAATTCCATGGGATTCAAATGCGGCATCGTCGGCCTGCCGAATGTCGGCAAGTCGACCCTCTTCAACGCGCTCACGCAGACCGCGGCGGCGCAGGCGGCGAATTATCCGTTCTGCACCATCGAGCCGAACATCGGTGAGATCGCGGTGCCCGATCCGCGCCTGGAAAAGCTGGCCGCGCTGGCGAAGTCGGAACAGATCGTGCCGACGCGCATCTCGTTCGTGGACATCGCGGGGCTCGTGAAGGGCGCGTCGAAAGGCGAGGGGCTCGGCAACCAGTTTCTCGCCACCATCCGCGAGGTTGACGCCATCGTGCACGTGGTGCGCTGCTTCGAGGACAGCGACGTTACCCATGTGGAAGGCAAGATCGATCCGATCGCCGACATCGAGACGATCGAGACGGAATTGATGCTGGCCGATCTCGACAGCCTGGAAAAACGCGTGGATGCGCTGGAGAAAAAGGCAAAGGGCAACGACAAGGAAGCGAAGGAAACGCTCGACCTGATCAACCGCTCACTGGCGCTTCTGCGCGAAGGCAAGCCCGCGCGCATGGTCGAGCGCAAGCCGGACGAAGAGAAGCTCTTCCATTCGCTCGGCCTGCTCACCTCGGCTCCCGTGCTTTACGCCTGCAATGTCGACGAAGCCTCTGCGGCAACCGGCAACGCGTTCTCGGCCAAGGTCGAGGCGCGCGCGAAGGAGGAAGGCGCCGTCGCGGTCATCATCTCGGCCAAGATCGAGTCCGAGATCGCAATGCTGCCGGCGAGCGAGCGCGCCGACTATCTCGAAGCGGTCGGCTTGAAGGAGACCGGCCTCGACCGGCTGATCCGCGCCGGCTACGGATTGCTGCATCTGGTGACTTATTTCACCGCCGGCCCGAAGGAGGCGCGCGCCTGGACCATCACGCAAGGCACCAAGGCGCCGCAGGCGGCGGGCGTGATCCATTCCGATTTCGAACGCGGCTTCATCCGCGCCGAAACCATCGCCTACGACGACTATGTTTCGCTTGGCGGCGAGGCGGGTGCGCGCGATGCCGGCAAGATGCGCCTCGAAGGCAAGGATTACGTCGTCGCCGACGGCGACGTGATGCATTTCCGCTTTGCGACCTGAGCCATGCAAAATGAATGTCATGCCCCCGCGAAAGCGGGGCATCCAGCATCGGCAAGCGTTCGTTACAATATTGCGACGGTGTTTACTGGATCGTGCGCTTGCGCGGACGATGACGCTGAATGAGTAATCCGAAGCTTTACTGGGAAGACTTCAAGCCGGGGGCGGTCGCCGAATACGGGCCACGCCGTGTGACGCGCGAGGAGATCGTCGCGTTCGCGAGCGAGTTCGATCCGCAGCCGATGCACCTCGACGAGAATGCCGCGCGCGCGACCCTGCTCGGCGGGCTGGGCGGCTCCGGCTGGCACATGTGCTGTCTGATGATGCGCATGCTTTGCGACGGTTACCTGCTCAATTCAAGCTCGATGGGAGCGCCCGGCGTCGACGAAGTCCGCTGGCTTGCGCCCCTGCGTCCGGACACGCAGGTCCGCGTGCGCACGACGGTTCTGGAATCACGGGCATCGAAAAGCCGGCCCGAGATGGGCCTGGCGAAAATGCAATTCGAGTTGCTCGACGAGGCGGGCGCATGCCTGATGACCATGACGTCGACGCAACTGCTCGGCCGCCGCCAGCCCGGTGCCGCACGATGAAGTTTTTCGAGGATATCAACGTCGGCGACAGGTTCGACGTCGGCAAACACACGTTCACCGCAGAGGCCATCAAGGCGTTCGCGCGCCGCTTCGACCCGCAGCGCTTTCACGTCGACGAGGCGGAAGCCGAGCGCTCGCACTTCGGCGCGCTCTGTGCCTCCGGATGGCATACGGCGGTCGCCTGGATGCGGCTGATGACCGACTTCCGCCGCCGCATGGACGACGCGGCGCTGGCACGGGGAGAGGCCGTGGCGGCCATCGGTCCCGCCCTCGGCTTTCGCGAGCTCAAATGGCTCAAGCCCGTCTACGCCAACGACACCATCGACTATCGCACCGAGGTGGTCGAGACTCGGCTATCGAACAGCCGCCCCAAGCTCGGGCTGCTGACATTCCTGACAACCGGGACAAACCAGAACGGCGAGCAGGTGATTTCCTTCCTCAGCACCACCTTCGTCGAGCGCCGGCCGGGGCAAGCATGAGCACATCTGCCGCGAGCGCCGCCGCAACAGCCATGCAGCGCGACGAACGCCGCGCGATCGGCGTCGCCTGCGGCGCGCATGCGCTGCACGACGGCTACACCGACCTGATCTACGTCATGCTGCCCGTGTGGCAGCACGAGTTCGCGCTGGGCTACGCCGCGCTCGGTTTGATGAAGACGGTGTTCTCCGGCACGCTCGCCGGCTTTCAGATTCCCATGGGACACCTCGCGGAACGTTTCGGCGCGCCGCTGGTGCTGGCGCTCGGCACGGCGGTCGCCGGTCTCGGCTATTGCATCGCCGGCCTCAGCGCTGGAGTCCCCCTGCTCGTGTTCGCTCTTTTCGTCGGCGGGCTCGGCGCCAGCACGCAGCATCCGCTGGCATCCTCACTGATCGCGCACGCTTTCGCCGGGCCGCGATCGCTCAAGGCGCTCGGCACTTACAACTTCGCGGGCGACATCGGGAAGATGACGGTGCCGGCGGCGGCTTCGCTGCTGTTGATCGTGCTGCCCTGGCGGGAGGCGCTGGCCTTGCTGGGCGGTTTCGGTTTCCTCGCGGCGGCGGTGATCTTCGTGCTGATGCCGCGGCAATCGGTACCGACCAAGGCGGCCCGCAAAGCTGATGAAGCGGGCGGGCCGGCAGCGCGGCCGCGTTTCGGTTTCCCGCTGCTGGTTTCGGTCGGCGTTCTCGACAGCGCGACGCGCATGGCATTCCTGACTTTCCTGCCGTTCGTGCTGACGGCGAAAGGCGCGAGTCTGCCGACAGTCGGCTTGTCGCTGACGCTGGTGTTCGCCGGCGGCGCCGCCGGCAAACTGGTCTGCGCATTTCTAGGCGCCCGCATCGGCGCGGTGGCGACCGTGTGGCTGACCGAGGCGGTCACCGCCGCGGGCATCGCAGCGCTGCTGCCGCTGCCGCTCGAAGCCGCGCTGGTGCTGCTGCCGGTGGTCGGTGTCGCACTCAACGGCACGTCGTCGGTGCTCTACGGTTCCGTGCCGGACCTTGTCGAGCCGGAGAAACGAACGCGTGCGTTCGGCATTTTCTACACCGGCACGATCGGCGCGGGCGCGATCTCTCCTGCGATCTACGGCCTGCTCGGCGATGCGGTCGGCGTTCCGACGGCGCTGCTCATCGTCGCCGGTGCCGTGTTGCTGACGCTGCCGATCACGCTTGTGCTGCGCCCCGCGCTTGCGGCGGCCTACAGCTCAAACTGAGCGCCGGAACAAATTTTCGTCATCGGACGTTTGGTTCGAAAGCGCGCGCGGCGCGCGCTTATCCGAGGAGACACCCGATGAGGAAGCTTGCGTTGATTGCAGGGGTTGCGGGTTGCCTGGCGTTGCCGTCATTGGCGATCGCAGACAGCGTGACCGTTGGCCCGAATGGCGTGACTGTGCGCGACAACGACTATCATCACCACCACCACCACCATCACTGGCGCAAAGACTATGCGGCGTGCCGCACGGTCACCGTGCGCAGCCACCGCCCGGATGGGACCGTGGTGGTCCGCAAAAGCCGCCGCTGCGACTGACTTTCCGATTTGAATATGAAAATGGCTCCGCGACGGAGCCATTTTTATTGCGCAGCTACCGCAAGGCCGGTTTCAGCCTGACCTGCTTGGCGACCGCCGCGGGAAGCACGTCGAGATAGGGTCCGAGGAGGAAAGCCTCGCCCGACCCGTAGCCATACATCCGGTCGTGCGTGTCGATCATCGCGCGCACCGGCCTGCTGCAGGCCGAAATCGAGTCGACGATCAGGTCGTTCATTTCTCCGGGCCGCAGATTGTCCCTGAAGCGCGGATCGGCGGCGACCCTGCGTACGATGCATTCGGTGGCCTGCTGAATCAGCGGAAGCAGGGTAGCGTTCTTCTGCGGGTCCGATAACTCCGTTCCCGTGTTGTTTCCGGAGCCCGCCGGGGCACTCGGATCGAGCGACGCTTTGACGACCAACGACAACGCAAAAAGCGTTTCGAGAATCATCCATTTCCTCTTGCGGCCGGCGAATCAGATTCTCAACCGCTGTATCGCAGGCGGAGTCGCGCCGCACTCGAAACTTGAATCCGGCTTTCAAGTCGGCCGCCGGTGTTGAGTCTGAGTCACACTCCCCCTTACGCAGGAACCGGCGCGCGGGGCGCGAATTGACTCTCCATGCCGTCCGCAAGTGATTCAAAATACGTGAAGAATACGCGTGCTCGGGCTTCCGAGGGCGAAACGGCGGGCGGCCACGAGCCAATGACAGCGGCGCAAGCCGCGCGGCTGAAGAAGCTGGCCTACGATGCCTACGAGCCGGAAGCGTTCAGCCCGTCGTTAACGGCGGCCGAAGCCGAGCGGCGCATCGCCGTGTTGAGCGCGAAGCTCAGATGGCTCGACGGTCCGCCGCATGTCACCTGAGGCGGTATCGTTTGCGTTTACCGTGCTCAACGCCGCTGTCCGGAAACCATGACCACGACTGGATTTTCCCGTTCTGCGGCCCCATATTAGGCGCGAGGAGTCCAGCGTTATGTCGATGATCAATTATCGCGCTCCATCGGAACTGTTTCCGAGCCGGAGTCGCAAAAGCCGCCGTCCTATCGGCTACAAGCGTTTTCAGACCGCCGCCGAGGCGATCCGTTTTGCGATCGAGGAATTGCCGCCGGAGCTGTTGCTGGGAGCTTATCTCGAGGTCGACGAGAAGCGTTTCGACGGTAACGGAATCCGTCAGCTTTACGAAAGCGAGGATTATCCGCTGCCGCGCAAAGTCGCGAACTGATCGCGCGCCGTCGGGCGGGCTCCGCCTGTTTCCCAAAAAAGCCCCGCGTGAGCGGGGCTTAAGTTTGTGGGAGGAATGCTCGACCCAAGAGCGCGTTTGCCGTTGTCGCGGCGATCTCAAGCTCAGCGGCCACATGCGACAGCCAGCCGCTTTCGAGCAGAACGATATTAAACGGTCCGATGCCACCTCGGGTGGTGGCTGCTCGCTCTGTCCCCGGTAATCCACAGTCCAATACCGCGCCGGACCGGGTTACCCACCGAATTCATGCAACCAGCGGGCCCGCTCGGCCGTTTGCCGTTGGGCGCCCGAAGGAGATTCCGATGACACATGGCTATCGATCAGCCGCTTTTGCAGCCGCAGCCGTGCTGGCGCTGCTTGGCGGCGCGAGCTTCGCCGACGAAACCAACCCCGGTTACAACCCGAATACCGGCCAGATCAATCCGGGCTCGGACCGCAAGACCTCGATGACGGCACCGAGGCCGGTGCCGAGTCCCGAGCAGGCGCTTGCGGCATTCAAGGCGACCGGCCGCGCCGACGGACAGCCGGTGATTGCCGGGGCGACGCCCGATGCGCCCGGCGCGCTTGCCGCGCCGACCGCCGACAACGGCACGCCGCCGCCGGGATCCACGCGGCAGACCGTTCCGGCAAAATATTCGAAAAACAACGACACGCTCGACCGCGTCCCGTTCATGGCCTGGCCGCTCGGCCTGACCGATGAGCAGCGCCAGCGCGTCTATCAGGCGGTGATGGCGGACAAGGGTTCGCCCGCTCCCGACAGCGCGCATCTGGCGCCGGCAAACGAACTGCCGATTCCCGTCGCGCTCAACGACATGCATCCGCTGCCGCCGTCGATCGGCAATGTCGAGCGCGTGCAAGGGCTCAAATACGTGAAGACCAAGGACAAGGTCTTTCTGGTGGTGCCGGCCAATCGCATCGTGGTGGCCGAGATCAGGAAGTAGCCTGGATAGACGTCCCCGCGGGAGGAGCCGCGGGGACGTTCTGGTTTTTTTTGAAAATTTCAGTTCGCGTCGGTGACGCGCGGCGGCCCGTTGCGCCATTGCGTGAGACTGTCGGCGATGATCTTCATCGACGTCATGGCCGCGTGATTGAGGCTGGCGAAGCCCGCGACCTCGCGGGTGACCCGCTCGCCTTCGTTGCGCAGCATGTCGCGCACCGTGCGCAGCTCGAGGATGACGCGGTCGATCTCGTCCAGCGCGTTGCCGGACACGCGCTTGATCAGCGCGTTGACGTTGTCGGCGCCGGGCTCGGCTTCGGGCTGTTGCGGCCGGCGCAGGAACGCCACGTCACGCCGGATGAACTCCCGAATTTCGCCCTCGAAGGTGCTCGCCGCCTGATCCACTTCGCTCAGTTTTTCCGGAGCAGGTCCGTGCCGCTCGGATCGCATGGCTGTCATGGTCGACTCCTACTGACGCGCAAAACGTTGCGCCAACGCTCCCCGCCAGCCCGGATTGCCGCATGCGAGTTGGGCGGCGTGACGGCGGGAAAAAGGCAGCCGCATGGAACCGCCGCAAAGATGTGGACGTTGCCTTGCGCATCCAGCACCGGCTCGCTCCGCGCGGTATGATGCGGCGCGATTGGAAACGGAGCAGCGCCATGTTTCTAGCTTTGCCGGTGATCCTGCTCGGCTCGCAGATCGTGCTCGCCGCGGATCGGCCTCCGCAATTCAACATCGAGCCCGGCTGCCGCGCCGCGGCGACCAGCGCGGTTGCGCCGAACCGCACGCCGGACGCGTGCAAGCGCGATGAAAACGACGCCCGCAAAAAGGTCGAGAGCGAATGGAGTCAATTCAAGGCGGCGGATCGCGACCGCTGCGTGCGGCTCTCGAGTCTCGGCGGCAGCCCGAGCTACGTCGAGCTGATCACGTGCCTTGAGCTCGCGCAGGCGGCGGCCAATCTGCCGCCGGGCGACAAGCTGAGCGGCGCTCTGAAACCGTGATGCCGGTCAGGCTTGTAATTTCAGGGCTTCTTGCCAGGCGGATTGCCGTACGGGCTGCTGCCCGACGCGCCTTGCTGCTGCGCGAGCTTGTAGGCCGATAGCTGTTTCGGCTTATCCCGGTCAGCCTTCGGCTTCTTCTTCTCCTTGCTGACCCTCATCTGCCCTTTTGCCATGGCGCTCTCCTGACGATTCGGGATGCGGAATGGTGATACGGCGCGAAGGCGTCGGCAAGGGGAGGGCCGGGAGGCCCGATCCGGCGCGATTTTCGCGCGCTTGCGGCCCTTGGTCGCAATCGGTTTATATCGCGCTGCCGGCCTGCCGGTGCTAGCGCTGGGCGCCCGTTAAGGAATACCTCCGATGATGTCCGACCTCGCCGCCTATGTGCACCCGGAATACTGGCTGCGGGTCTCGGAAATCATCTGGATCAATATCCTCTTGTCGGGCGACAACGCGCTCGTGATCGCGCTCGCCTGCCGCAGCCTGCCGCCCAAGCAGCGGCTGTGGGGCATGACGCTCGGCGCCGCGGTCGCCGTCGCGATGCGCATTGCATTCTCCGCGATCGTCTCGAGCCTGATGACGTTTCCCTACGTCAAGCTCATCGGCGGCTGCGCGCTGCTGTGGATCGCGGTGTCGCTGCTCAACCCGCAGCATGCGGAAGGCGATCCGAAGGTCGAGAGTCACGAGAGCCTGCTGCGCGCGATCAAGACCATTGCGCTCGCCGACATCATCATGAGCCTCGACAACGTCATCGCGGTCGCCGGCGCGGCCGGCGGCGACACGATGCTGCTGATATTCGGGCTCGCCATCAGCGTGCCGCTGATCGTCGCGGGCGCGAGCCTGACCATGGTGATCCTGACGCGCTTTCCGGTCCTCGGCTGGGCCGGCGCCGCGCTGCTTGGCTGGATCGGCGGCGACATGGTCGCGAACGATCCGGTCGTCGCCGAGAACACCGACATGCTCGGCGAGCTCGAGCATCGCAAGGCCGACTTCGCTTCGGTACTGGGCGCGACCGCGGTGGTGGTGACGGCGGCGATCCGCCGCCGCTATGCGCGCCTAACGTCGGACGCTTCGGACGCCTAGATCTTTCGCCGCGGCGCGAGGCCGCTGCGCGCAAGACGGCTGCGCCCCGGCAGGCTGTGATAGACAGTCCAGAACACCCGGCCGGTCCCCGCCACCCCGAGCGCGAGCAGCGGCAAGGCCAGCGCTTCCGACAGCTCGGCGATTTCCAGGACCTCGATGAGATCGGAATAGTCGGCGAGCCCGCTGCGCTCGGCGTCTTCGAAATATTTCAGGATGGCGCTGCCCCAAATGCCGATCAGCGCGCAGATCGCGGCGATGCGATCCTTGAGCGACAAAGGCTGCTGCTGCGCGCGGGTCATGCGCCGACGCTAGCGGGGCGCGCGGCGCGATGCATCATTCGGACCTGAGGTTTATCGCCGCAGCGGTATCAGGTTCGGCGCCGGATCAGTGCTTCGGCGCGGCCTGGGCGGTTTGCGCGGTCTGGGCCGCCTTCATCTTCTCGGCGATGCACTTGTCGACGACGTCGACGCGCTTGTCGAGATTCATGTCGGCGCGGCCTTTCTCGGTTGCCATCCAGCATTGCTCGGCCGCCTTGGCGTGGGTCAGCGGCGGCTCCGGCGCGGCCGTTGCCGTCGCGCTCGGGGTGGAACCGGTGGTCTCGCAGCCGGCGAGCGCGGCCGCCGCCAGCGTCACCGCCAAAACGTAGGAGAGTTTCATGCCTGCATGTCCGACTATCGCGCCGCACCCCGTAATTCCCCGCCCCGTTCTTATCGGCCTTTTTGCGTGCTTCGCAACACCCTCGCGGCACCGCTCAACCGGCTGTGATCGGTTGTCGAACTTCTTGATGCGGCCGGCGTTGTCCTTTCGAGGCGATGTCTTTTTCAGGGGAGCGCAGCAATGCGAACCTTTGCCACGTGTTTTACAATTCCATGTGCGCTGGCGCTTGCGCTTACGCTAACTCCGGCGCTTGCCGCCGAGAACGGCGACTCGAGCGCTTCCGGGCAGCCGCATTGGACCAAGTCGCCGCACAATCCGACGGCGGACAACGGTGACGGCGCGACCGGCGCAAGCACGGTGAAAGAGGAGGACGGGAGCACGCAGGGCGTCGCTTCCGCCTCCGGGCCCGATGAACCGGAAACCCATCTGAAGCCGCGGTTGCCGCCGCTGCACCTCACCGACGAGCAGCGTCAGAAGATTCGCGCCGCAGTGGCCGGCAAGGACACCGAAGTGACCTTCCAGCTCAAGGGGACCAAGCCACATAAGGACTTCGAGCCGAAGATCGGTGCGCAGGTGCCGGCGCAATTGCATTCGCATGCGCTGCCTTCGGAGCTGACGCAGCAGCTGCCGATGCTGGCGGACTACAAATACATGAAGGTCAAGAAGCAGGTTCTGATCGTCAATCCGATGACGAAGAAGATCGTCGACATGTTTCCGGAGACGTGAGGGCCGGGCGGCGCGCTCACTCGCCTTTGCACGGAACCACCGCGTCCATTGCCGCGTTGGCCGCATGAACCGGGACGCGGGGTAATACGTGGAGGCGATCATGCGTTCGATCGTAATGGCCACGGCCGCGGTGGCGCTTCTCTGCGGCGGCGCGCAAGCGCAAACCGACACCCAACAAAAGGGACCGGCTGTCGGCGTCGGCGTGATTTGCGACACGCCCCAGCAAGCCCAGCAGTTCGTCAGCCTGCGCGCGCACGGCGACAAGCCGGATCACGCGCTTGAACTGATCAATGCCGAGGCGAAGATGCCGCGCGCGTGTGGAGTCGCCGCGGTCATCTACATGCGCGACAGCTTGATCACCACCGCGACGCTGAACGGCAAGCTGGTGCAGATCGTGCGTATCAACGTCGTAGCCGGCTACAACGGTCACGGCTGGCAGCGCGTCGGAGATATGGTGCAGTACGCCGTGGTCGAAGGCGGCGGCGAAACAATCTGAATCCCCGTCAATTCCGATCCTGAAAAGAGAGCGGGCGATGAAGGCTGGACCTTCATCGCCCGTTTTGCCTTCGGCGAAATGACGAGGCCTACTTCATCGCCTCTTCCATCGCCTTGTCGACCTTCACGGTCGGATTCTTGGCGCAGTAATCGTTCAGCTTCTTGTCCATCGCGGCGGCTTGCGCATCCATCTTGGCATCGCCGGTCGAGGCGGCGCCGCCCATCTGGGCCGTCATCTGCTTGTTCATTTTCAGGTAGTCGGCGCAGGTCATGTTCTGCGCGGACGCAGCAAAAGGCAGCGCGACGAGCGCGCCGGCGATAATCAACGATTTCATGGCAGTTCCCCCAAGGATCGAGGGCGGCAGATTAGGGCCGCGTAGCGGGGGAGTCGAGATAGGCCCTGCCTGACGCTTCAGGCGGCGCGGGAGGGGCGTTGAACCTTGGCTTTTGCCTTCGGCCGCACCGGCTGCTCCTGCTTCGACGCGAGCACCACCGTGCGGTCCTCGGTCTTGTAGGCGAATACGTCGTGCGTCCCGCAGAACGGACACTGGGCCTCGACCGTCGTCTCGGATTCGGTGATCCAGCCGCCCTCGCAGGCTTCGCAGTGGTAATGGTGGCGGAACCAGGCCATGGCGCGACTCATCGGTTGGAGCGAATCAGTCGCGCAAGCAGAGCCGAAATTTGCGGCGGGAGGGAGTCGGCGGCGGCGTGTTGCCACAGGTTCCGGATGCGGTTGGCGGACGGCCGGCGTGCCTCAGCTTGACTTTTCGCGATTTGTAGTTTATAAACTACAAATGGCAGAGATCAGGAAAACTGCCGAATTCGACAAATGGCTCGACGGGCTGCGAGATACCAGAGCGAAAGCCAAAGTCCTTGTCAGGATTCAACGATTAGCCGGCGGCAATGCCGGCGATGTGGCGCCCGTCGGCGATGGCATTAGCGAAATGCGCATCGACTACGGACCCGGATATCGAGCGTATTTTAGGCAGAAGGGCGACACCGCGATTTTTCTGTTTGGCGGCGACAAGAGCTCGCAGAAGACGGACATACCGAAGGCGAAGGCAATCGCGGACAGTCTGGAGGATTGAGAAATGGCCAAAGCATCCAAATTCGACGCCGCCGATTATCTCAAATCGCCGGAAGCCATTGCTGACTATCTCAGCGAGGCCTTCGAAACGGGCGACGAAAGTTTTATCGCCGAAGCGCTTGGCACAGTGGCGCGCGCAAAAGGGATGGCCGATATCGCGACCGAAACCGGTTTGTCACGCGAAGGTCTTTATCGGTCTCTTAGTAGCGAGGGCCGTCCTGAGTTGGCGACTGCGATGAAGGTCCTAGATGCGTTCGACATGCGGTTGGTGGTGAAGCCGAAGAGGGATGCGGCCTGATTTGATCAGGAGATTGTCATGGCAAGTCAAAATTGGATCGGACTGAGCGAACGCGAGAAAGTAATCCTGCTCGACGCGTTGAAAGCTCTTCGCGGTTCGAATGCCGGAAGGGCGCGCGACATCAACGCGCTCATGGTCAAGATTACCTACGCTCCACCGCATCCCGAAATCACGGTCGGTGTTCACGGCGGACAGGTGCAATGGATGCTCGGCAATCCGTTTCCGATCCGGATTTGCGATTACGATGGCGAGAAGGAAGACCTGCCTGACGTGGACGAGCGCGGCAGACCGTGCCGGATTTGGCGTGAGCCGGCGAGCAAGAGGCGGTTCGTCTAACCGGAATGTCGTAAACGGTAGTGACCGCGCGAAACGAAATCGAGATAGCCGCGGTCCCGCAGGAATTGCAGCTGTTGACGAATCTTTTGTTTGACGTGTCTGTTGTTCGGATAAAGCCCCGCTAGTTTTGTTTCAAACGCATATACATCCTCAAGATCGAATTCTTTTCTGCCGATCAACTCGACACATTTCATAACTTCGATCAGCCAGCCTTTTGCTTCGTCGTTTTCTTCTCTCAAGAAGAGCGTTCGTTTCCATTTAGAAAGCACATCCGCTTTATCTTGCGGCACTCCATTGCGGATGAAAAATATCTTCCCCGATTCCGGAATTTGGTTGAGCAAAATATTGCATCCGATCCATCCGGCGCGTCGCGCTGTCTTGGCGAGAGGCTTTCGTTTTTCGATGATGTCTTTAATGAAGAAGTGCTTTGGGACGATGAAGGCGTTCGTCACGTTCAGTTGGGCCAGATTGTAGTTGAGAAGCAGGAGATTAGGATTGTTGCTGGACGCCAGCCGCTCCAGCATCGTGCGGAATGCGCCATCGACAACCTTCGAGCCGAATTTTCCCTTTTGGCTTTTTAATTCGTACTCCTCCGAGCATGACGGACAGAAAAAATCCGCGACTGGCTGATTGGCGGGAAACTGACTGATTTTCGGACTGCCGCAATTGGGACAGTAAATCCAGTCTTTCACCCAGCGCTCGGTCCATGCGCGGGCACTTTGTGAGCCGCTTGAGTAAGCAGTTTGGGATTCTTCGAAGCCCAATTTCATGCCGGGCAGTTTGCCCGGACTTTTTGAATGGCTTCTTAACTCTTAAGGCTGGGTGCGCTACCGCTTCCGATTGCTCTTGAACCCGCCCCTTTGCCCCGGCCTGCCGAGCTTCGAGCGGGGCGAGTCAGAGCGCGCCGGCTTCACCTCGTGCCAGGTGGCGATGCCCATTTCGTCGAGATGCGGTTTATGAGGGCCTTCTCCGTGCGACGGGCTCCGCCCGACAGCGCGCCGCAATTTTGAATCCTGCGCCAGCATCACGCGCTTGGCGGTCGGATCGTCGACCACCGCCAGCTCGGTCTGGCGCAGGCGCTTGATCTCGTCGCGCAGGCGCGCGGCTTCCTCGAAGTCGAGATCGGCGGCGGCCTCGCGCATGCGCGTCTCGAGGTCGGCGATCACCGCCTCGAAATTGTGCCCGATGGTCGCGGCGTCCTCGAATTCGCCCGCCGCGCCGCCGCCGGTCGAGATCAGCACGTGGTCGCGCTCGTACACGCTGTCCAGAATGTCGGCGATGCCCTTGCGCACGCTCTCCGGCGTGATGCCGTTTGCCGTGTTGTATTCCACCTGCTTCTCGCGCCGGCGGTTGGTCTCCTCCATCGCGCGCTGCATCGAGCCGGTGACGCTGTCGGCGTAGAGGATGACCTTGCCGTCGACGTTGCGCGCGGCGCGGCCGATGGTCTGGATCAGGCTCGTCTCGCTGCGCAGGAAGCCTTCCTTGTCGGCGTCGAGAATGGCGACCAGGGCGCACTCCGGAATGTCGAGGCCCTCGCGCAACAGGTTGATGCCGACGAGGCAATCGAATGCGCCGAGCCGCAAGTCGCGGATGATCTCGATGCGCTCCAGCGTGTCGATGTCGCTGTGCATGTAGCGCACGCGGATGCCCTGTTCGTGTAGATATTCGGTCAGGTCTTCCGCCATGCGCTTGGTCAGTACGGTGACCAGCGCGCGATAGCCTTTCGCGGACACCTCGCGCAATTCGCCGACGAGATCGTCGACCTGCGTGCGCGCGGGCCGCACCTCGACCGGCGGGTCGATCAGGCCGGTCGGGCGGATCACCTGCTCGACGAACACGCCCTTGGCTTCTTCCATTTCCCAGGCGCCGGGCGTCGCCGATACGCCCATGGTCTGCGGACGCATCGCGTCCCATTCCTCGAAGCGCAGCGGCCGGTTGTCCATGCAGGAGGGCAGGCGGAAGCCGTATTCGGCGAGCGTCGCCTTGCGGCGGAAGTCGCCGCGATACATGCCGCCGAGTTGCGGAATGGTGACGTGGCTTTCGTCGACGAACACCAGCGCGTTGTCGGGCACGTATTCGAACAAAGTCGGCGGCGGCTCGCCCGGCTTGCGGCCGGTCAGGTAGCGCGAATAGTTCTCGATGCCCGCGCAGGAGCCGGTCGCCTCCATCATTTCGAGATCGTAGATCGTGCGCTGCTCGAGGCGCTGCGCTTCCAGCAAACGGCCGGCGGCATTGAGCTGCGCGAGGCGGTCGCGCAATTCGTGCTTGATGCCGGCGATCGCCTGCAACAGCGTCGGGCGCGGCGTCACGTAGTGCGAGTTGGCGTACACTTTCACGAATTCCAGCTCGTCGGTCTTCTGCCCGGTGAGCGGGTCCATCTCCTCGATCTTGTCGATCTCGTCGCCGAAAAGCTGGATACGCCAGGCGCGGTCTTCGTAGTGCGCCGGAAAGATGTCGACGGTGTCGCCGCGCACGCGGAACGAGCCGCGGAAGAAATCGCCCTGCGTGCGCTTGTATTGCAGCGCCACGAGATCGGCGAGCAACTGGCGCTGGCTGATCGAGCCGCCGCGCTTGAGCGTGAAGGTCATCGCCGAATAGGTTTCCACCGAACCGATGCCGTAAATGCAGGAAACGGAGGCGACGATGATGACGTCGTCACGCTCGAGCAGCGCGCGCGTCGCCGAATGGCGCATGCGGTCGATCTGCTCGTTGATCGAGGATTCCTTCTCGATGTAGGTGTCGGTGCGCGGGACGTAGGCCTCCGGCTGGTAATAGTCGTAATAAGAGACGAAATATTCGACGGCGTTGTCGGGAAAGAACGACCTGAACTCGCCGTAAAGCTGTGCGGCGAGTGTCTTGTTCGGCGCGAGGATCAACGCCGGACGCTGCGTCTCCTCGATCACCTTCGCCATGGTGTAGGTCTTGCCGGAGCCGGTGACGCCGAGCAGCACCTGGGTACGGTCGTTGCGCTTGACGCCCTCGACCAGTTCCTTGATCGCCTGCGGCTGGTCGCCCTTGGGCTCGAAGTCGGATTTGATGACGAGGCGCTGGCCGCCTTCGGATTTCTCCGGGCGGGGCGGACGGTGCGGCGTCCACGGCGTGGCCGCGAATTCGGGGCGGCCCTCGCGCAGCAGTCTCTCGAGCGACTCCGCGGTGGCTGCGACGCCCATCGAGGCGAGCCCGCTGCCGGGCTTCGGCAGGTCGGCCCTCGGCAGGCGGTACTTGTTCTCGTCGGACAGGCCGAGCTCTTCCGCGAGCCGCGGATCGATGCCGCTGACCGGCGGTCCCTCGAAGTCGGATTGCGGCGCTTCGGCGAAGCCCTCGCGCGTCGACTTGCGCGCGGTATGCGCGTCAGAGAAATCGCGGCGGCGGTCGAACGAATTGTCCGGCGGCGGCTTCAAGCCCGTGCCCGAGCCGAGGCCCGCGGTTCCTTTGCCGATCGCGGGATTGAGCAGATCGGCGAGCGCCTGCGGCGTCTCGGGCGCGTCCGGCCGCGCCGCCTTGGCGCGCGTCGGCTTGGCCGGATCCTTCGGCTTCTTCGGCTTGTCGGGAGATTTCGCCATCGCTTCCGAATATGGGGCGAGTCCGATGGCGAGAAAAGGGCCGCGCGGGCTCAGCTCTTGCAGGGCGTATCGATGACGTGCGTGTCCTTCAGGAGCGGCGTCACGCGGCTGGCGATGAACGGCCGCAGATCTGCGAGCCGCAGATAGCCGCGCCGGTAAAGATCCTGCACCAGCCGCTCGATGCGCCGGTCGTCCGCGGTGGACCACTCATGCGTAATGTAATCGCGGCCTTCCTTGCCCCAGCGTTCGGGATAACTTTTCTCCTGGTTGCCGCGCTGCTCGAAATAATAGCTGACCGCGCCCACGAGCGTCTTGCGACACGGAAGGGCGCAGAACGTGCTCCATGCCTGATCGAGCCCGCGCAGGGCCGATGCGCGCGCAAGGTCGCGGCCATGCTGAAAGATCGGCTCGTTCGCGTTCCACGGCGGCACGCCGCCATTGGGCAGCTTCGGTCTTTCGACGGGCGGTTCGTAGAAATTCGCCGGATAACGCGGCAGCGTAAGTTGCCACGCGACCAGGAGACCGATCATCAACAGCAGCGGCAGAATGTATTTGCGCAGCATCGCACTTATTTCTTCGCGCAGCCGTTGGCGACCGTTCTGGTGACGCCGAGCGCGTGGCGCACCGCCGGCGCGGCGAAGGCGCCGAAGTCGGCGGCAATCAGCTCGCCGTCGGCCACCAGCACCTTGAGCTCATCGAGCACGCGCCGGCGCGTCTGCACGATGGCGCGCGCTTCGGCGGAGGGATTGGGATTGGCGGCGAAGCGGGCCGAATGGCGCATGAATGAATTGACGGCCTCGACGGCGAGCGCGCGATTGTCGGGATCGCAGAAGTTGTTGCGGTTCTGGCGGTAGACGCAATCGGTGACCTCGGCCCATCGCGCCGCCAGTCCGGCTTCGCCGCGGCGGTTCGGCTGGCCGAACATCGCGGCAAAGCGCGAGGCGGTGCTGCCTGCCGAGAGGGCCTGCCATAGCACGGCTGCCGGCACGGGCGTGCGATCCGAAACGCCGAACGCCGCCGGGTTCACGCAGCGCGCGAGCAGCGGCGCGGTTTCCGCGCGCCCGACCCGGCTGCCGTCGAACGAGGAGGGCGGCGTGTTGGGCGTGTCGGCCGCCATGAACGGCAGCCATTGCGACGGCGACGGCATCCTGCTCCACCCGATCACGGCAAGGCCGCCGACGGCAAACGCGGCAACGACGCCGAGAACGGTCGGCCAGATACTGCGCCGTTCGGCGACCTGCCAGGTCTGGCGCGCGCGCAGTTCGCGGAAGTCACTCATCGCGTTTTGCCATCAAAGCTTCGCGGCGGCCCAGGGGCGTTCCTGCGGGCAGATGTCTTTCGCATCGGAATATTGCTGGAACAGCGGCTTGAGCGCGTCCGGCGCGGACCAGCCGAAATCCGATTTGTTGAGCCGGCCGAAGCGGATGTCTTTTTCCAGCGCGGCGGAAATCGCGCGGTTGTTGTCGCCATCCCAGAGCCGGCGCACGTTGCGCACTTCGTCCTCGCCGTAGCGCGCGGCGGTTTTCAGCATCGAATCCATCTTGTCGTAGTACTTGCCGATGTAGTCGACGATGTAGGCGCGGTTGTTTTTCTCGCACACGGCGTTGCCTTGCGTGACGAGGTAGCAGTGCAGCGCCGCGGTCATCTCGACCATGCGCGAATAGTCCTGCAACGCGATGCGGTGCTGGCCGGCCGGCAGGCGCGGGCGATGGATGTCGCGCTCGGGCGCTTCGAGCGCGCCGTAGCAGGCGGGACGCACCTGCGCCTCGCGCCAGGCGCCGAGACGCGAATTCGGCAGGCCGTAATCGGCGCCGTTGCCGAGCACGAAGTAGTTGATCGCCGTGGTGCCGAAAATAATGCCGCCGACCACGAACAGGCCGCGTGTCAAAAAGCTCATGCCGCCCTCCGGAAATGCGGGCGGAGTATGTGGCGGGGCTTTTGCGGAAGTTTTAACGCTCGCGCCGAACCGCCGTTACCGAGCGGTGAACCGCATCGCTCATATTTTAGACATTCTGGCCGAAACGCCGGGAATTACGCCGCTTTCGGCCACAACCGCGCCGAGGCGAGCCGCGCTCCTTCGGCCAGCGATTGCAGCTTCATCCAGACGATCTTGGAGTCGACCTGCACGCGGCCGGCGAAAGTCCCGAAGCCGCAGTCGACGCCCGCGATGACGTTCTCGCGGCCGACCGTGTTGGCGAAGTTCGCGATGCGGTCGGCGATCAACTCGGGATGCTCGACCGTGTTGACGGTCGAATCGATCACGCCGGGGATGATGACCTTGCCGTCGGGCAGCTTCACGTCGCGCCAGATTTTCCATTCGTGCTCGTGCCGTCCGTTGGCCGCCGGAAACGAGACCGCCATCGGCTTTGCCGACAACACGATGTCGACGATGTCTTTCAGCTCCACGTCGGTGTGGTGCGGCGCCACGGTCGATCCCCAGCACACGTGCATGCGCATGCGATCCGCCGGAATATCCTGCACCGCGTGATTGAGCGCGGCGACGTTGACCGCGATGATCTTGCGGAAATCGCCGAGGCTTTTGTCGAGATAGACCGTGTGCCGCAGCATCGCCAGATCGGGGCAATCGAGCTGCAGAATGAAACCGGCGTCGACGATCGCCTTGTATTCGCGCTTCATCACGTTGGCGAGCGCGTACACGTATTCTTCCTCGGTCTTGTAGTGCTTGTTCTTGAGATAGCGCGCGATCTGTCCGGGCGAGGGCGAAGTCATGAAGAATTCTTCCGCCTTCGCGCCCTGCATCGCATGCTTGGCGCGTGCGATGTCGGCGGCTGCCGCCGGAAAATCCTTCCAGGCGACGTCGCCCGTGCAAGCCGGACGATGCTGAAACGGCGAGGCGAAATAGGTGAGCATCGCGGCAAGTTCTGGAAATTCCGCATCGCCGGTGCCGAGCGGCGCCGAGCTAGGGCCGTCGAAGCCGGTCAGCCGGTGCATCACGTGCACGGTGTAGTCGGTGCGGCCCTGTTCCCCATCGTTGATAATGTCGAGACCGCAGGCGACCTGCTTGCGCACCACGTCGGCGATCGCCGCGCGCACGGCCTGCTCGAGCTCGCTGCGGCGCGCGCCGGGATTCTTCTGCTCGGTGAGAAGCAATTCCACGACCTTCGGCGCGCGCGGCAGGCTGCCGGTGTGGCTTGTCAGAATGCGGTCGACACTGCGCTTCATTGTCAGAAACCGCGCACGACCTCGGTCACATGCTCGACATTGGGCGGCGACGCGAAGCAATGGCCGACCAGCTTGCGCCATTCCTGGAAGTCGGCGGACTCGCGGAAATCCCTGGTGTGGTTCTCCAACGTGTCCCACTGAACGAACAGCCGATAGCGTGACGGGTTCTCGTGCGAGCGCTGCAAGGTCATGCCTTTGCAGCCCTTGGCGCGCTTGAAGATCGGCCCGGCTTTCTTCACGCCGGATTCAAATTCGTTTTCCATGCCGGGCTTGATATCGAGCTGCGCGATTTCGAGGATCATGGCTGGCTTTTCCAATAAGGGGAGAAGGCAGAGAAATTCACCCGCATTATGGGTTGCCATGAGCCCGGAGAAAAGGGCCGCTATTCCGCCGCCTGCTGCTCGGCGACGTCGATAAAGCCGCCGGACTGGCGGCGCCACAGCCCGGCATAGTGGCCATTCAGGTCAAGGAGCTCGTTATGCCGGCCTTCCTCGACAACACGGCCATGATCGAGGACGACGAGCCTGTCCATCTGGGCAATGGTGGAAAGCCGGTGTGCGATGGCGATCACGGTCTTTCCGCGCATCAGCGTGCCGAGGCTCGATTGGATGGCGGCCTCGACTTCGCTGTCGAGCGCGGAAGTCGCCTCGTCGAGGACGAGGATCGGCGCATCCTTCAGGATCACGCGCGCGATCGCGATGCGCTGGCGCTGCCCACCCGACAACTTGACGCCGCGCTCGCCCACATGGGCGTCGTAACCGCGGCGGCCCATCCAGTCTTCCAGCTCGAGGATGAACTCATGGGCGTGCGCGAGCTTCGCTGCGGCGACAATGTCATCGTCGCTCGCGTCGCGCTTGCCGTAACGAATGTTTTCGCGGATCGACCGGTGCAGGAGGGAAGTGTCCTGCGTTACGACGGAAATCTGCGCGCGCAGGCTTTCCTGTGCGACATTGGCGATATCCTGCCCGTCGATCAGGATGCGTCCGCCTTCGAGATCGAAGAAGCGCAGCAACAGATTGACGAGCGTCGACTTGCCGGCGCCGGAACGCCCGACGATGCCGATGCGCTCGCCCGGCTGCACGTCCAGGGTGAGCTTGTCGATTACGCCGGTGTCGCGGCCGTAACCGAAGCGCACGTCCTGAAACCGGATCTCGCCGCGCTTGACGGTCAGCGGCGCCGCGCTCGGCTTGTCGGTAAGCGTAAGCGGCTGAGCAATCGTCAGCATGCCCTCCTGCACGACGCCGATATTTTCGAAGATATCCGTGACCTGCCACGCCACCCAGCCCGATGCGCTCACGATCTGCGTCGTCAGCGGCAACGCCATCGCGACCGTGCCGACCTCGACATGGCCGGCAAGCCACAGCCAGATCGCGAAACCGCCGGTCGCGGTGATGAGCATTGCGTTGAGCACGGTGAGCGTCAGTGCGAACAGCGTGTTGAGCCGCAGCGATTGGTGGAAGCGGTTGGTGTGGTTGTCGACGGCGTCGCGCACGTAGGCATCTTCATGCTTGGCGCGGGCGAACAATTTCACCGTCACGATGTTCGTATAGGTGTCGACGATGCGCCCGGTGAGCAGCGAGCGTGCTTCCGACACAAGCTTCGAGCGGTCGCGCATGCGCGGAACAAAAAACCGCAGCATCACGATGTATCCGGCGAACCACACCAGCACAGGTAGCGCCAGCCAGCGATCCGCCGAGGCAAGCAGGATCACCGCGCTGGCCCCGTAGATGACGATGAACCAGACGGCCGTGAGCAATTGCACCAGGCTTTCCCGGATGGCCGGTCCGGTCTGCATTACACGGTTGGCGATCCGCCCGGCGAAATCGTTCTGGAAAAAAGCCCAGGGCTGACGCACCACGTGCCAGTGATTTTGCCAGCGGATACGGTTGGCGACATTGGCGGCGATGGCCTGGTTCATCAGCAAGTGCTGGGCGGTGAACGCCGCAGGCCGCAAAAGCAGCAGCACCGCGGCCATGCCGAGCAGGGTCGGCCAATACTCGGCAACGAGCGTTGCCGGCGAGCTCTTGGTCACCAACGTCACGACCTTGCCGATGAACACCGGGATGGTGATGTCGAGCAGCGCGACCGCGAAGCCGACGACGAACAGCGCGACGAACAGGGCCTTGGACTGCCGCGCGAAGTGCCAATAAAAAGCGATAAGGCCGGCCGGCGGCGCGGTAGGCGCCGGGCCCGACGTCAGCGTCACGAATTTTTCCAGCCAGCGAAACATGATGTTCAATACCAGCGCGCGCGGCGCCCCACTGGCGCCGCGCGCGGCATCCCGATTAAGTCTGCTCGGACCTGGATCTAGGCCCGGTTCGTGACCGCAGCGTGGCGGCAGACGCCCGACCCTCACATTTCTCCGATCACCGCGCGTTTTGCAAATCGGCGCACCCGCGAGGGTACCGGCTGGACGTGACCTCCAGTGTTACCGTGCGGCCTCACAAGCGATGCAATGCGCGCTCGCTTGCGGCGGCGATGGCGGCCGGATTTGCTCGAAGCGCGCCTGCTCGACCATAACCTTGCCGACGGCGCTGAAACCGAAAAACACGACGCTGCCCACGATCCACAAGATCACGAAAGCGGTCGCGATCCACTCCATGCGCATCGGTTGTTCCAATTGTTTCATGATGATCACCCAATATCGAGCGGAGGGCCGACGATTTCGATGGCGTGAGGTTCGCCGAACGATCGCCAGTCGTCGGGCGTCAACGGGCCTTGTTGACTGGCTTGCCAGGCCTTGAAGAAAAGCTGCTCCATGCCGCCGGCCGGCTGGAACGCGACGATGAGGGCGCTTCTTTCGGTCAGGCTTGCGAAGGTGTGCGGTACGCCACGCGGCCCCAGCAGTGAATCGCCCGGACCAAGGCGGAATGCTTCATCGCCGACCTTGAACAGGAACTCGCCCTCGCGGACGTAGAACCATTCATCCTGCTCGCGATGAATGTGCAAAGGCGGCCCGCCGCGCACCGAGCGAACCGTGTCAAAGACGCAGAAGCCGCCCTCGGTATCTCTTGCGGACACCTTGCACTCGAAACGCCAGCCGGAAATGTCCTTGACGGCATGAAAGCGATCGGCCTGCCGGCCGACGAGAACCGCGCTGACCGGCCGGCCCGGATTCCGACTTTCCATCAATGTCGTGCCCATGGATCGACTCTCTTCGCCGAAAGCGGCGCGAGGAAGCCACAACGGCCCGGAGAAGGAGAGCAGAATGATTGCGAAGTGCCTTTGCAAAAGTGCATAACTAACCGATGTTCGACTGGACCGACCTTCGCTATTTTCTCGCGGTTGCCCGCGCCGGCAGCACACTCGCGGCCGGCCGCTCGCTCGGCGTCAATCAGTCGACCGTTCACCGGCGCCTGCATGAGCTCGAAAGACAACTCGGCTGCCAGCTCGTCAGACGTCATCCGACGGGCTACCGGCTCACGGAGCTGGGCGAGCAGATTCGTGGATTTGCCGAGCGCGTCGAAGGATCGGTGGCGGACTTCGAGCGCCGGGTGGCCGCGGCAGGCAAGGACCTCAGAGGCACAATCAAGGTCACTTGCCCGGAAGCACTCGGGGCCCGGCTCATCGGCTCCCGCCTGATCGAGGAATTCCACGCGCGCTACCCGGCGCTGCGCGTTGAATTCGTAATGAGCGACAAGATTCTCAATCTTGCCTCAGGCGATGCCGACGTCGCGCTGCGCGCCAAGGCTCCGACGGACAACGCGCTGGTCGGGCGGGCGATCGGCGACTCGCCGTGGGCGATCTACGCGAGCCGCGCCTATGTAAAGCGGCATGAACCGGTGAAACGCCGGGAGGACATTGCGGGGCACTCCGTCGTCATGTTCGCCGGCGAGTTACGCGATCATCATGCGGTACGGTGGTTCAAGGCGGTGGCGCCGAATGCGCATGTCGCAGCGCGCGGCAACAGTTTGCCGAGCCTGCTTCTGGCCGCGAAATCGGGAGCGGGGCTTGCGGCGCTGCCGATGATCGTCGGTGAAAACGAGGACGGCCTGGTGCGCGTCCTGGGGCCGATCCCGGAACTCGCGACTCCGTTTTACATGCTCGTGCACCGGGATATGCGCCGCACGCCGCGCGTGCGCGCGTTTCTGGACTTTGTCGTAGAGCATCTGCCCGCGATCCGGCCGCTGCTTTCCGGCGCGCCGCAAAGCCGCCGTGCGGTCAAGACGGCGCGCCGCCGCAAGGTGTCACGCCGGTAAGAGCCTCAGCCGCGTTCGCCGGCGCGCTGCCGCAGGCATTGCGGGCACAGGCAATCCTCAGCGTCCCGGTCGGGAACGGGCAGGCGATAGGGCTCGGCTGTGCACCAGCAATCGCCGTTCAGGTTGCAGGCGAATTCGGCGCCGCAACGCGCACAGGCGATGCGCCGGGGCGCAGGCGGTGTGACATCGGCTTGCGCGCGCGGGCTCACTGGTCGCCGCTGCCGATATAGCCGACGATCTTCCAGGCGCCGCCATCCTTGACGTAGCAGATCTGATCGTTGCCGATCGGTGCGATGGCGTCGGCGGCGATATAGCCGATCGCTCCCGAGGGCATGACGATGCGCAACATGGCGGCGACCGCCGCGGCCGGCGAGGGGTCCGGCACGACGCGCACAAAATAGAGGCCGAGCTTGTCGGTCACCGGCGCGCCGATCTGCGGCGAGGCGCGCACTTCGGTATCCGGCGCCACCGGATAGCCCCATTCCGAAGCGTCGGTTTTGGTCGCGGCGAGCAGCGCATTGAAATCCTTCGCCTTGAACTCCGGGTCCGCCGGCGCGCAGAGCGCACTCTTGTGCTGCGGCGAGGGCGAGGCGGTCGGATCGTCAGTGTAGCCGGCGAGCATGTCCCAGCCGGCGGCTTCCGGGTTGGCGAGACCGAGCGCTGCCGAAAGCGTCTCGATCCCGGTCCCCTTGTTGTTGGCTGTGCGCGGGCTGCCGGGCCGATCCCAGAAGAAGCCGTGCGCGGCGACGAGCTTGGCCAGCGCATTGCGGTCGCGCTTGCGCGCGACGTCGCCGACATGCTTGCGGAAAGCTTCGAAGGCCGGATCGTTGAGCGGCTTCGGCGGCACGATCGCGACGGCCTTGTAAGGCGCCGGGGGCGCGGCCGGCTGCGGTTTCTGCTGCGCGATCGCGAACGGCGATGTGCAGGCGAGCGAAAGCGCGGCGACGGCGCAAATGCGAAGCGGTGAACGCATCGGCAAATTCCCGACAGGCGTGGTCTCGTGCCCTTGCGAAAGCCTATCACAAATTTGGGGGGAACCCTTGTGCTGCCCGGAGGTCTTTGCAAGAAGCCTTGCGCGCTCGCGCGTCGTCCATTCGCCGCCTTCCCGCCCGGAGCTTTTATGCCGCCCCTCTCGTCCTACGCGCTGCCGATCCTGATGCTGATCGGCTCCAACGTCTTCATGACCACCGCCTGGTATTGGCATTTGCGCTTCAAGGAGGTGCCGCTGTGGCAGGTGATCCTGTTCAGCTGGGGCCTGGCATTCGTCGAATATTGCCTCGCCGTTCCCGCCAACCGTTACGGCAGCGCCGTCTATTCGCCGGCGCAACTGAAAACCATTCAGGAAGTCGTGACGCTGCTGATCTTCGCGGGATTTTCCGTGATCTATCTGCGCGAGCCGATGACGTGGAATTACGGCGTCGGCTTCGCGCTGATCGCGGCGGGCGCCTTCTTCGTCTTCCACAGATGGTGAGCTATTTCGCCGGCACGAGGCGCAGGACGCGCCCCGCGCTGTTGTCGGTGAGGAGATAGAGCGCGCCGTCGGGTCCTTCGCGCACGTCGCGGATGCGCTCGCCCAATTCGTGCAGCAGGCGCTCTTCCTTCACGACCTTGTCGCCGTCGAGCGTGAGACGCGACACGAGTTGGAATTTCAGCGCGCCGTTGAAGAGCGAGCCGCGCCAGGCCGGGAACAGCTTGCCGCTGTAGAAGGCCATGCCGGACGGCGCGATCGACGGCGTCCAGTGCCAGACCGGCTGCTCGGTGCCGGGCTCGTGCGTTTTTCCTTCGCCGACCGGCGTGCCGTCATAGTTCACGCCGTAGCTCACGAGCGGCCAGCCGTAGTTTTTGCCCTTCTCGACGATGTTGATCTCGTCGCCGCCCATCGGCCCGTGTTCCTGCTCCCACAATTTGCCGTCCGCCGGATTGAAGGCGAGGCCTTCCGGGTTGCGATGGCCGTATGACCAGATTTCCGGCTTGGCGCCGGGCTTGTCCGCAAACGGATTGCCGGGCGGCACGGAGCCGTCGGGCTGGATGCGCACGATCTTGCCGATGGTGTTGTCGAGCGTCTGCGCCTGCTCGCGCGGGCCGAAGTGATCGCCGAGGGCAACGAACAGGTTGCCGTCGGGCGCCTGCGCGATGCGGCAGGCGAGATTGTTGCCGCCCGACGGCCTGCCGGTTTGGCGGAAGATGATTTTCTGGTCGTCGAGACGCGGCGTCTCGTCAACGATCAGCTTTGCACGCGTCAATGCGACGTTGCCGGTGCTGTCGGCATTGTAGCAATAATAGATCGTCGAATTTTTCGCGTAGTCGCGGTCGAGCACGACATCGAGCAGTCCGGCCTGGCTGCGCACGAAAACCTTCGGCACGCCGGCAACGGGCGGCGAGAGCTTGCCGTCTTCGCTGACGATGCGCATGCGGCCCGGCCGTTCGGTGACCAGCATGCGGCGGTCGGGAAGGAAAGCGAGCGCCCACGGATGCACCAGTCCGCTCGCGACGGTCTCGACGGCGATATTGCCGGCGGACGATTTGACGACGAGCGGCGCCGCATTCGCCGCCTGGCTTGCGGCAACGATGAACGCCAGCGCGAAAAGCAGACGCATCCGATTTCCCTCGATACCGCACCGACTGTGCGGCATCCGGGCCAGTTCCGGAAGACACAAACCGGTTATCTAGCGCTTGTGCTTGCGCGTCGGCAGGATCGCGGTGAAGCCGCCCATGCCGATGAAAAGCAGGCCGAGCAAAAGCGCGATCGCGAACAGGTTGGCTTCGTTGTCGATGACGGCGCCGGCAGGGTTCGCCTCGGCGATGCCTATCGACACGACGATGGCGGCGAGCGCGGTACAGATGGCCAGAGCGACAGCGGCGACGATCTCGGCGGTCACGATGGTGCGCCGTTCGTTGCCGAGTGGCCGTTCGGTCGGCGGTGTAAATCCGGCCTGATGAAATGTGTTGTTCATGGCGGACCTCGAGCAAATCCCGCTCTTTATGCCGCCAATATGATGACCGAAACGGGCACGGATTCGGTCGGATTTGGGCAAAGCCGGTGGCGAACCGCGGCGAATTCGTGGCCGCGGTTAATCGGGGGTAAAAGATAAATTATTCCGCTACCGCCAGCGCTTCCGGCTGCCAGTCCATCGCCACGTGTCCAGGCTCGGCGGCGACGCGATCGAGCCACGCGCGCACGGCCGGAAAGCGCGACAGGTCGAGATCGCACTCGTGCGCGACGTGGGTATAGGCGTAGAGCGCGATGTCGGCGACGGTGTAGCGATTGTCGACGAAGTAGCGGTGCTTTGCGAGGTGCATTTCCATCACGCCGAGCGCGCGATAGCCGTTCTCGGTCCAATCCTCGAGCGCATGCTGCTGCAATTCGCGGCCGCCCTTGATCAAAGACAGCCAGAAGAATGCCGCGCCGATGTTCGGCTCGAGGCTGTGCTGCTCGAAGAACATCCATTGCAGCGCTTCGGCGCGTTCGATGCGGTCTTCCGGCGCCAGCGTGGTGCCGCCGGCGACGTACCAGAGAATGGCATTCGATTCCGCGATGTAACGGCCCGGCGCGACTTCAAGCAGCGGGACCTGGCCGTTCGGATTCTTGGCGAGGAATTCCGGTGTGCGGCTTTCGCCCTGAAGAATGTCGACCTCGACCAGCCGATAGGGAATGCCCAGCCGCGCCAAGGCCAGACGGACCTTGTAGCTGTTGCCCGATCGCTGCATCGAATAGAGCGTGTACATACAATTCTGCCGTTCGAGTCACGCGCGCCATAAGCCGGTCAAACCCGGCAATAGCAAGGCCGCGCGCATTAATCTTCTCACCGTTGCGTGAGTCGTCTCGCCGCAACGCACGCGGCGGGAATTTGTTTCTGTTGCGGCGCGAAATTACAGAAATTCTATTCTGCGGCGACGCGATGCGCCCGCGCGTATTCCAGCAACGCGTCGTCTTCGGCCGGTACGATCGGCGTGAAGTCGCGATGCGCGATCCATTCCTCGCGCGTAAATTTGGTGATGTGATTGGAGACGGCGCACAGCGTCAGATAGACGATCTTGCGCGGATAGGGCGTGATGTTTGGCGGCGAGGCGTGCACCAGGTTGCCGTGGAACATCAGCACGGAGCCGGCCTTGCCGGTGGGCGCCACGATGCCGACCCCGTCGGGGCCGGCGGCCTCGTTCGCGAGCCGCGTCACGGTTTCCTTGTCCAGCGTCCAGAGCGGATACGATGTCGTCGTCTTGTCGTGACCGGCGGCGAGCACACCCTGCTTGTGGCTCTTCGGGATGATCATCAGCGCGCCGTTGATCGGCAGCACATCGTCGAGGAACACGGCGATGTTCATCGCGCGCGCTTCCGGCATGCCGTCGTCGCGTGCCCAGGTGCCGTAATCCTGGTGCCATTGCCAGACGTCGCCCTCGAAGGCGGCCTTGGCGTTGAGCTTGAACTGGTGCACGTACACGCTCTCGCCGAACAACTGCATCAGCGGCTCGACCAGGCGCGGATGGCGCGCTAGGAGCTCGAACACCGGGTTGAACTTGTGCGCGGCAAACGCCGTGCGCGGCGCGCCGGATTTCTCGCGCCAGACTTCCTTGCGGTCGAGCTTGAGGATGTTGTCGGCTTCGATGCGCAGCAGCGCGATTTCCTCTTCCGAGAAGCAGTTCGGGAAGAAGACGTAACCCTGCTCGTCAAAAGCCCTGAGTTGCTCGGCGTTGAGCTTCATGGCGCACTCCGATCAATTCGCGGCCGGTCGATCCGGCTTTTCGCGGCTATTTTACGCTACCGGAGGCAAAACGCCACTGCCGCGCCGCGTCGGTCTCGTCCGCCTTGCGATGCAGCAACATAGCGAAAGCGGCGAGCATCGCCGGAACAGCCAGCGGAACGAGAGTCGCGTGCGCGACCGTGCGGGCGAACAGCGGCACGATCCAGAGCATTGCCAGCATGGTCTTCTCCCACGGCGCGAAGCCGCGCGCGAGACCGTCGGTCACGAGGAAAGCGATGGCCGGTGCGAGCAGCATCAGGTCGTAGTCGAGGCTGTAGGGTGTGGCGAGGATGGTGGCGAGGAGCAGCGCGGCCGCCTGAACCGGAAACGGCAAGCGGGCGCGCCACAGCCAGGTGGTGGCTGCGATGACCGCTACGGTGAGCGTGCCTTGCACGGCGTAGGCGAGCGGCACACTGCCGCCCCACATGCGCACGACCGAGAAGATGCTCTGAATTTTGTACCAGCCGGTGTCACCATGCTCGAGGACGACGACACGGGTGAACTTCGTGCCGGCGAAGAATGCGGTCCAAACGTCGGAGCCGAATGCAAGCGTCACGGCAGCCACGAGAACCGCCACGGTTGCCGCGGCCGACAAGAACACACGCCAGCGGCCGCTTGCCATCAGCACGAACGGAATGAGGAGACCGAACTGCGGCTTGTAGGCGAGCAATCCGAACAAGATGCCGGCGAGAATCGGGCGGCGATCGAGTTGCACGAGCGCGCCCGCCATCAAGGCCGCGGTGAGGAAGCCGTTATGTCCGTGCCCGATGTTGATGAACACGGCTGGAAACGAAAGGGCGAAAAGCGGCCATAGACCATCGGGCCGCGGTTCGCGCGCGAGAACGGCGCGCAGCGCCCAGAGATAAAGGAGGAGCGTCACACCCTGCCAGACCGCCAAAGCCGGCAGGTACGGCAGCAGCGCCAGCAGCGCGGCGAGCCCGAGGAACAAGGGCGGATAGTGCCAGCCATAGAGCGGTGTGCCCGCGCCGAAGATCAGCCGTTCGCGCGCGAGTTGCTTCATCGGGTCGAACGGGGCGGATGGGTCGCCGTCGAGCACGTAGGTTCCCGCCGCGTACACGTTGGAGAAATCGGTGCCGAGCGGGTGGCCGAGGTAGTCGTTGAGCCCGTTCGCCGTCACGAACAGGTAACCAAGGCCGATCGAGGAGGCGACGAGCGTTGCCAACGCGACCAGCAGCATCCGCTCGCGGGTCAGCCAGGCGCCGCTGCGCAAGGTGTCGGTCCATGCGGCCATAAGGCGTTGTCTAGCAGCGCCCGATTAAAGGATGGTTAGGTCATCAACAGGCTTGATGGATCGATCATTCTTTGCGTCTTGCTGTTGCCGTTTTGGCCCATTACCACATCTAAACCGTCGAAAACGGACAGCAGATTCGGAGCTTTCCATGGCGTTTCTTGCGGACAGCCTCAAGCGCGTGAAGCCGTCGGCGACCATCGCCGTCACGGATAAAGCGCGCGCGCTCAAAGCGGCGGGCCGCAACGTCATCGGGCTCGGCGCCGGCGAGCCGGACTTCGATACGCCGGACAACATCAAGCAGGCCGCGATCCGCGCGATCGAGAGCGGCAAGGCGTCGAAGTACACCAACGTCGACGGCCTCGCCGAGCTCAAGGACGCCATCGTCAAGAAGTTCAAGCGCGAGAACGGGCTCGAGTACAAAGCCTCGCAGATCACGGTCGGCACCGGCGGCAAGCAGGTGCTCTACAACGCATTCATGGCGACGCTGAACCCCGGCGACGAGGTGATCATCCCGGCGCCGTACTGGGTGAGCTATCCCGACATGGTGCTGCTCGCCGGTGGCGAGCCGGTTGCCGTGGAGACCACGATGGCCTCCGGGTTCAAGATGAGCGCGGCGCAGCTCGAGCGCGCGATCACGCCGAAGACGAAATGGGTGCTGCTCAACTCGCCGTCGAATCCGTCCGGCGCCGCCTACACGCGCGCCGAACTGAAGGCGCTCACCGACGTGCTGGTGAAGCATCCGCATGTGCACGTTATGACGGACGACATGTACGAGCATCTCGTCTACGACGATTTCGTGTTCTCGACGCCGGCGCAGGTCGAGCCGAAGCTTTACGAGCGCACGCTCACCATCAACGGCTGCTCGAAGGCCTATTGCATGACCGGCTGGCGTATCGGCTATGCCGGCGGCCCGGAGCCGCTGATCAAGGCGATGGCGATGATCCAGTCGCAGTCGACGTCGAATCCGGCGGCGGTGTCGCAGTGGGCGGCGGTCGAAGCGCTCAACGGCCCGCAGGATTTCATCGCGAAGCACAACAAGATCTTCAAGGAGCGCCGCGACCTCGTGGTGTCGATGCTGAACCAGGCGAATGGCATCAAGTGTCCGACGCCGGAAGGCGCGTTCTATGTCTATCCGTCCTGCGCCGGCACCATCGGCCGCAAGGCGTCGACCGGCAAGACACTCAAGACCGACGAGGATTTCGTCACCGAGCTTCTGGAAGCGGAAGGCGTCGCGGTGGTGCAGGGCACCGCGTTCGGGCTCGGTCCGGCGTTCCGCATTTCGTACGCGACCAAGACGGAAGACCTTGAAGAAGCGTGCCGGCGCATCCAGCGCTTCTGCGGCAATCTGCAATAGACGATTGCGGCAAACCAAAAATGAAAACGGCCGCCCGACGAGGCGGCCGTTTTGTTTGCAGCGGCAGGCGATATCAGTCGATGCGCTTCACGTAGACGGCCTTGAACGTGACGTTGCAGCCGGCGGTGTTGAAGTAATTGTTGAGCGTGCCGGTGACGTTGACCACTTCGGTCGTCGACAACACCGGATTCGGCGACACCGTCAGGCTGTACGTGCCGGAGTAGGTGAAGCCCTTGGCGCGCGAATTGATGCCGAACGCGGTGTAGTTTCCTGCACCGTTCATCTGGTGTTTCGTCGACTCGCTGGCGTTCTGGAACGTGATCGCCGCGCGCAGATGCATCATGCTCAGGAAGGTCGGCGTATCGTTCGCATTGATGTGCGGGCGGAAGATCGACACGTGCGTGTCGGACTTGCCGGTGCCGCCGACCGTCGAGCACGCCGCGGTCGAGGCCGTGTTGGTCGCGTAACCCTCCCACGCCGTTTGCGTGTCGCCGGCTGCGAAGGCCGGGACGGCGGAAAGAGCGGCAGCAAATGCGCCGGCGGCGAGCGACGCGATAATTCGCATTGATGTCATGGTTTTTGTCCCCCTGGTGGCTATAGTGGAATTCGGGCCGTGAATCCCAGCGTCCCCCCCAAGTACATTTGAATGATTTCGGATCGAGGCCCGGCCAAGAAATACCACCGGACAGAGTGGGCGGACCTAAATTTGCTGTAAAATTCGATTCCGCGTCACTGTAGTATGGAACCGCAGCCTGTGCGCGCGATCGCAAGAGCGACCGCGTGGGCGCCCGCTCTTGCGGTGGACGAAATTTCAGTCGATTCTTTTTACGTAAACTCCCCTGAAGCTGACGTTGCAGCCGGGCGTGTTGAACACATTCTTCAGCGTGCCCTGGACGTTGATGACCGGCGTGGAGACGACGATCGTCGCGGGTGTTACCGTCAATGCGTAGGCGCCGTTGTATTTGAATCCTTTGCCGCGTCCATTGACGCCATACGCGGTAAAGTTTCCGGCACCGTGCATTTGATGAATGGTGGCTTCGCTGATGTTGTCGAATGCCATGGCCGCTCTCATCTGGACGATACTAAGGAAGGTATCGGTGTCGCGCGCCGTGATGTGCGGCCGCCCCTGGACCTCAAGAGAAAGATTTAAAGCCGGAATAATCTCCGTAAAGGGAAACGATCGATAGGTGTCAATTATGCGCCGTAAGCGATGCTTGTGGGCCAAGCGAATCGCGCGCGTGTTGGCTACTCTGTCGCCATGATTCGACGCGCCCTCTTCGCTGCCACCTGCGCAGCAAGTCTGGTTGCCTCGGCCTCGGCTCAGGAGCATGTCGTCGTCGGCACGATGCAAGAGGTCAACAACGGCGCGTTATTCATGGCCGACGCCGCCGGCTACTTCAAAGCCGAGGGCCTCGACGTCGAGATGAAGGCCTACACGACGCCGCAGGCGGTGGCCGAGGCGCTGGCGGCCGGGGCGCTCGATTTCGGCCTCACCGAATTCAGCGCGGAAGCGTTCAATCTCGCCGGCAAGGGCGAGATCAAGGCAGTCGCCGCGCAGGCGCGCGAGAAAAAGCAGACCGAAGGCAACGAGGTGCTCGCCGCCAATGCCGCCTATGCGGCGGGCATGCGCAAGATCGAGGACCTGCGCAACCACTCGGTCGGCGTGACGTTTCTCGGCTCGCCGTACCACTACCAGGTCGGCGAGATCGCGCGGAAAAAGAACTTCGACGTCAAAAGCATCAACGTGAAGGCGTTCCACACGCTCGACGGCGTCGCCACCGCGCTGACAGACGGCCAGATCGACGCGGTGATCGTTCCGGTAACCTATGCGCGCGCGTTGCTCGTTTCCGGACAGGGGCGCCTGATTGCTTGGTGTTCGGAGTTCGATGAATCGCAACTCGGCGCGCTGTTCGCCTCGTCCAAGGCGATTGCCGCGCGGCGGCCGGTGGTGGAGAAATTCGTGCACGCTTACCAGCGCGGGGCAAGCGATTATGCCGCGGCATTGACGCGGCACGACCGTTACACCAAGCGAATCTCGGATGAAAAATCGCGCACTGCGGCGATGACGATCGCACGCTACGTTTATCAGGGCCATCCTCTGGGCGCCGCCGCGACCACGGTCGAAACGGCCGCCTATTTCATCGATCCGCAGGCGCGCCTCGATGAAGCCGACATTGCGCGCCAGATTGCCTGGTTCAAGTCGCAGGGGCTGGTCGAGCAAAGCGTCGACCCGCATCAGGTTGTCGACCTGAGTTTCCTCGCCGCCCGCTGAGATTCCTGAATCTATTCAAGCGCCCGCGCGCGCCGGGAATCCGCACTTGCCAGTTTCCACCGGGCCTGAGACGATGACCGTCCAAGGGCCGGGATCATGGTCCACTCCCGGGCCGGCAAGGGAGGTAAGATATGGGACAGAACGGCACAGGTCCCAGGGGTCCACGGTGCGTCGCGCTGGTGGGCCCATTCCAGAGCGGCAAGACGACGCTGCTTGAGGCGATACTGGCCCGCACCGGCGCGATCCAGCGCCAAGGCACGGTTGAGGCGGGCAGTACGGTCGGCGACGCGGGCAAAGAAGCGCGCCACCATAAAATGAGTGTCGAGGTGTCGGTCGCCACCACCAACTTCATGGGCGACAACTACACGTTCATCGACTGCCCGGGCTCGATCGAATTCATCCATGACATGCGCGCGGTGCTGCCCGCGATCGACGCGGCGGTCGTCGTGTGCGAGGCGGACGAGAAGAAAGTTCCGCAACTTCAGCTCATCATGCGCGAGCTGGAAGATCTCAACATTCCGCGCTTCCTGTTCCTCAACAAGATCGACAAGGCCGACCAGCGCTTGAGCGACGCGCTCGCGCTGTTGCAGCCGGCTTCGCGCGTGCCGCTGGTGTTGCGGCAGATTCCGATCTGGAACGGCGACATCATCTCCGGCTTCGTCGACCTCGCGCTCGAGCGCGCCTACGTCTACAAGGAAGCCGCGCCGTCCGAGATCATCGAGCTCAAGGGCGAGGACCTCGGCCGCAAGAAGGAAGCGCGCTTCTCCATGCTGGAGAAGCTTGCCGACCATGACGACAAGCTCATGGAGCAATTGCTCGAGGACATCGAGCCGCCGCGCGACAAGGTGTTCGACGACCTCGCCAAGGATCTGCGCGATCGCACCATCTGCCCGGTCCTGATGGGCGCCGCGACGCGCACGAACGGCGTGCTGCGGCTCCTCAAAGCGCTGCGGCATGAATCGGCCGGCGTCGCGGAAACCAGCGCGCGCCTCGGCGTCAAGAGCGGCAACGATTCCGTCGCCGTCGTCTTGAAAACCTTCCACACGGCGCACGGCGGCAAGATGTCGGTGTCGCGCATTCTCGCCGGGCAGGCCGCCGACGGCACGACCTTCAATACGCCGGAGCGCGAGGCGGGCCGCGTTGCCGGCGTGTTCAAGATGATGGGCCAGCATAACGAAAAGCGCGGCCCGGCCGCGGCCGGTGAGACCGTCGCGCTCGGCAAGCTCGACCATGCAAAGACCGGCGACACGCTATCGACCGGCAAGCAGGCGCATCCGGCGCTCATCAATGTAAAACCGTATCCCCCGGTGCTCGCGATCGCCGTGCAGGCGAAGGAGCGCAAGGACGACGTCAAGCTCGGCCAGGCGTTCAGCAAGTTGACCGAAGAGGACCCCTCGCTGACCATCGTGCACAACGCGGAAAGCCACGAGGTGGTGATGTGGGGCCAGGGCGAGATGCATCTGCGCGTCGCCTGCGAGCGCCTCGCCGACCGCTACGGTGTGCCGGTGACGACACGGCCGCCGACGGTGGGTTACCGCGAAACGATCCGCAAGCCGGTGCAGATCCGCGGCCGGCACAAGAAGCAGTCCGGCGGCCATGGTCAGTTCGGCGACGTGGTGCTCGACATCAAGCCGCTGCCGCGCGGCTCGGGCTTCAAGTTCGAAGAGAAGATCACCGGCGGCGTGGTGCCGCGCAATTACATTCCGGCGGTGGAAGAGGGCGTCATCAACGCGCTCAAGCACGGGCCGCTCGGCTTCCCGGTGGTCGATCTTTCGGTGACGCTGGTCGACGGCTCGTATCACACGGTCGATTCATCCGACATGGCCTTCCAGACCGCGGGCCGCATCGCCATCGTCGAGGGCCTGCCGCAGTGCCAGCCGGTGCTCCTCGAGCCGATTCACATGGTCGAGATCGTCTGCCCGAGTGAAGCCACCGCGAAGATGAACGCCATCCTGTCCGGACGGCGCGGCCAGATTCTCGGCTTCGACACCCGCGAGGGATGGAGCGGCTGGGACGTGGTGCGGGCGCAGATGGCGGAAGCGGAAATCGGCGACCTCATCATCGAGGTACGCTCGGCAACCGCCGGCGTCGGGAGCTTTACCTTCAAGTTCGACCACATGGCCGAGCTCACCGGCCGCACCGCCGACCAGATCATCGCGGCGCGGCGCGCGGCGGAGTGACCATTGCCAGGGTCGCGGGACCGATCCCGCGATCCTGTACAAAACTCGATTTTCATTTCGGCTTTATTTTCGCGCGCCGCGTAACATTTCGCGAAGCATGTCCGCGCGTCGGCTGCCCGCATTAACCGACTGCGTCGGGCGTTTCGGCCACAATCATTTCCGGGTTCGGCGGAGGCGGCACGGCGGGTTGGTCGATGTTCGACAGGCTGCGCGGCTTGCTTGCGCCGAAGACGGTCGACGCCGTCGATCCGGATGCGCCGGTCTCTCTTGCCGAAGTTCTCAAGCGCGGCTGGCTCGAGTCCTGGTATCAGCCCAAGATCGAACTACGCACGATGCGGCTTGTCGGCGCGGAGGCGCTGGTGCGGGCGCGTCATCCGGTGCGCGGCGTGCTGCCGCCGGCGGCCTTTCTTCCCTACGCGTCCGAAGACGATATGCATGCGCTGACCGAACGCGTGCTCATCGCCGCGCTCAAGGATTGGAGCATCGTTGCCGAGCACGGCGTGTCGATGAAGTTCGCGGTCAATGTGCCGGTATCGGCCTTCGTGAAATTGCCGATCGCGCAAATCCTGCGCGAGGAACGGCCCCGTGCCGCCAACTGGCCGGGATTGATCCTGGAAGTGACCGAGGATCAGATCATCCACGATCTCGGTCTCGCCAACGATGTGGCCAAGGCCTTGCGAGAGCTTGATTGCGAATTGGCGATCGACGATTTCGGCGCCGGCTACTCCTCGCTCGCGCGCTTGCGGCAACTTCCGTTCAGCGAGCTCAAGATCGACCGCAGCTATGTGATCAATTGCCACATCGATCCGGTCAACGGCGTGCTGTGCGAGACCATCGTCGAACTCGGCAAGCGGTTCGGCCTCAAGACGGTGGCCGAGGGCGTCGAAACCACGCACGAGTTTCACAAGCTGCAGGCGATGGGCTGCCAGATCGGGCAGGGCTACCTGTTCGCCAAGCCGATGCCGAAGGACGAGTTGATCGGCCTGATGCGCCGGCGGCTGGTTGCGCCGCCGTCGCCGGACCCCTTCGCCAGCGGGTTGCGGACCGCGACCGCGAAAAGCTGACCAGCGGGTTCTTTCTTCCCTCCCGTATCCGTGACTTGCCTGTGAGCCGGCAGGGCCGTACCTCTTTCGTTGCCAAATCCGAGAGGGCCCGCTCATGCACGTCATTCGCCGCCGCGGCTGGGAGATTCCCGAGCGTCTTGCCACGCCTGAGCATCTCTTCTTCAACCGCCGCAGTTTTCTGGCGGGCGGCGCGAGCGCACTGGCTTTGATGCCCCATGCAGCTCAGGCGCAGCGGGTTGCCGATCTCGCCAGGATTCCCGACCCGACCGCCGATCTCTATCCTGCCAAGCGCAACGAGAAATACACGCTCGACCGCCCGATCACCGACGAGAAGATCAACACGCACTACAATAACTTCTACGAATTCAACTCGAGCAAGGACGTCGCCGAGCAAGCGCAGATGCTGCCGCTGCGGCCCTGGACCGTGACGTTCGACGGCATGGTGCAAAAGGCGCAGACCGTCGGCATCGACGACCTGATCCGGAAAATGACGCTGGAAGAGCGGACCTACCGCCACCGTTGCGTGGAAGCCTGGAGCATGGCGATCGCCTGGTCCGGCTTTCCGTTCGCCAAGCTCATCGAATTTGCGCAGCCGCTTGCTTCCGCCAAATACGTGCGCATGGAAACCTTCCTCAATCCGAAGGTCGCGCCCGGCCAGACGCAACCCTGGTATCCGTGGCCCTACATCGAGGGCCTCACCATGGCGGAAGCGAAGAATGAGCTCGCGTTTCTCGCCACCGGCGCCTACGGCAAGCCGATCTCCAAGCAGCAGGGCGCGCCGCTGCGGCTGGTGGTGCCGTGGAAGTACGGGTTCAAGTCGATCAAATCGATTGTGCGCTTCAGCTTCACCGACAAGCGGCCGAAAGGACTGTGGGAAGCGCTGCAATCGAGCGAGTACGGCTTCTGGGCCAACGTCAACCCGCAGGTGCCTCATCCGCGCTGGAGCCAGGCGAATGAGGAAGTCATCGGCACCGGCGAGCGGCGGCCGACTTTGCTGTTCAACGGCTACGGCGAGTTTGTCGCAGACCTCTACAAGGATCTGCAAAACGAGCGCCTGTGGGCCTGAACTCTAAGATATTGATAAATAACTAAAAAATAGCACGCGGCCCATCCGCTTTACGTCGCATTTATTCCGGCTGGCCCGTCGCAGGCCGATCGAATAGGCTTGCTCAGGGGGGCTACCGCCCCACACAAGAAGCAAACAGTCCATGCTGGCCGGCGCCTGCCGGCCCAGTTCAGGAAACGTCAGGGGTTACAGCTATGAAGAAAGTTTTCGTGCTGCTCGGCGCGGCGGCGTTCGCTTTGGCATCGCTTGCGGTGCCGGCCGGCGCTCAACAGCCGATCGTCATCAAATTCAGCCACGTCGTCGCGAACGACACGCCGAAGGGCAAAGGCGCGCTGAAATTCAAGGAGCTCGCCGAGAAATACACCAACGGCAAGGTGAAGGTCGAAGTCTATCCGAACTCATCGCTGTTCAAGGACAAGGAAGAGATCGAGGCCCTGCAACTCGGTTCCGTCCAGATGCTGGCGCCCTCGACCGCGAAGTTCGCTCCGCTCGGCGCCAAGGAATTCGAAGCGCTCGATCTGCCGTGGCTGTTCAAGGACGACGCCACCTACGCCGCGGCGATGAAGGGTCCGATCGGCAAGTGGCTGTTCGAGAAGCTCGAGTCGAAGGGCATCAAGGGCCTCGCCTACTGGGACAACGGCTTCCACATGGTGTCGGCCAACCGGCCGCTGATCCATCCGGCCGA
The DNA here is from genome assembly GCA_035546875.1 of Pseudolabrys sp. Classification (GTDB taxonomy): domain Bacteria; phylum Pseudomonadota; class Alphaproteobacteria; order Rhizobiales; family Xanthobacteraceae; genus Pseudolabrys. The sequence goes on along the minus strand of DASZVZ010000082.1, from coordinate 28,491 downwards.
CTTCCAGGGCCTCAAGGTCCGCATCTCGGGCTCGAAGATTGCCGACCAATACTTCCGCGAGCTCGGCTCGATCCCGCAGATCATGGCGTTCTCGGAAGTCTATCAGGCACTGCAGACCGGCGTCGTGGATGGCTGCGAAAACACGCCGTCGAACTATCTCACGCAGAAATTCCACGAAGTGCAGAAGGACATCACGGTGTCCTATCACGCGCACCTGCAATACGCGGTGATCGTGAACGCGAAGTTCTGGAACGGCCTGCCGGCCGACATCCGCAAGCAACTTGAGAAAGCGATGGACGAGGCCACCGACTACACCAACTCGATCGCGCACGAGGAAAACGTGAACGCGCTCGAGGCGATCAAGAAGTCGGGCAAGACCCATCTCCACTATCTGACCGACGCCGAGCGCAAGGAGTGGCAGACGGCGATGCAGGGCACGTACAAGTGGGCCAAGGGCCGCGTTGGCCAGCCGATCCTCGATCTGCTCGCCAAAGAACTGCAAGTCAAAATGAACTGAGCGTCCAGCTCGGTATGCAAGATCGGCCGGGAGTGTTGAACTCCCGGCCGATTTCGTGGGGAGGGGAGCGTGCTGCGCTGGCTCAATCGCGGGCTTGACCGCCTTGAAGAGCTGTTGATCGCGACGCTGATTGCGGCAGCGACCGGGCTTATTTTCGTCGCGGTGCTGCACCGCTACGGCACCGGCGAGTCGATCGTCTTTGCCAAATGGCTTGCGGCCAAGGGCGTGCCGGTCCTGCCGGCGATTTTTACCGATATCTACAAGTGGCTCGTGTCGCTCGACCTTTCGTGGGCGCAGGAGCTTTGCATCTACATGTTCATCTGGATGGCGAAGTTCGGCGCGGCCTACGGCGTGCGAACCGGCATTCACGTCGGCGTCGACGTTCTGGTCAACATGCTGCCCGCGCATCAGCGCAAGCGCGTCATCCTGTTTGCGGTCCTTTGCGGCGCCTTCTTCACGGCGGTGATCGCCATCTTCGGCGTTACGTTCGTCGGCGAGATGTTTGCGACCGGCCAGCAGTCGAACGATCTCGAAGCGCCGATGTGGTTTGTCTATTCGGCGATTCCGCTCGGCTCAGGCCTGATGTGCTACCGCTTCCTTCAGGTCGCCTGGTGGTTCTATTGGCACGGCGAGTTGCCGCATCACGACGAGACGCACGTCGAGGGCGTGGACGAAGCGTCGTCGGGCGCGCTGCATCCCAAGCCGGTTGATGAGGACGTGCCGGAACGCCCTTCGTCGAACTTCCTGGCATGGGGACTGATTCTCTTTCCGCTGCTCATCCTCGCGGTCTGCCTCGGCGAGAAGACCGGCGTCGTCGTCTTGCCGCAGGCGTTGCGTGCCGTCATCGTGTTCATGCTGCTGATCGCCATGATGATCACCGGCATGCCGGTATCGATCGCGCTCGGCCTGACGGTGCTGACGTTTCTCTTCACGCTCACAGACGTGCCGATCGCCGCGGTGTCGATGAAGCTGTTCACCGGCATCCAGGGCTTCGAGATCATGGCGATCCCGTTCTTCATCCTGGCCGGCGGCTTTCTCACTCATGGCGGCGTCGCGCGGCGGATGATCAATTTCGCGACCTCGATGGTCGGGCATCTTCGCGGCGGCCTCGGCCTCGCCGGCATCGTTTCGTGCGCGATGTTCGCGCTGGTCTGCGGCTCGAGCGTCGCGACGGTCGCGGCGATCGGCGCGATCGTCCTGCCGGAAATGGTGCGCCACGGCTATCCGATGCGGTTCGGCGCATCCATCATCACGGTGGCCGGATCGCTCGGCATCCTGATGCTGCCGTCGATTCCGAAGATCGTTTACGCGGTCGCGACCGATACCTCGATCGGCGCGCTGTTCGTCGCCGGTTTGCTGCCGGGCATATTGCTCACCTTCATGCTTTGCCTTGTCACCTGGTATCTCGCCAAGCGCCGCAACTATCCGACCCTCGACAAGGCAAGCTGGCTGGAAACCTGGACCGCCTTCCGCGAAAGCCTGTGGGGGCTGCTGCTGGTCGTCATCATCATCGGCGGCATCTACAGCGGCTTGTTCACCGCTACCGAGGCCGCGGCGATGGCCGCCGTCTATTCCTTCATCATCGCAGTGTTCGTCTACAAGTCGCTGCGGTTCCGCGACGTGCCGCGGGTGCTGCTGCGCGCCGCCAATACCAGCGCGATGCTGCTCTACATCATCACCAACGCGGTGTTGTTTTCATACGTCCTCACCAACGAGAACATTCCCTCGGCGCTGGCCGACTGGATCACGGCGCAGAATCTCGGCTGGTTCGGCTTCCTGCTGATGGTCAACGTCCTGCTGCTGATCGCCGGCAACTTCATGGAGCCGAACTCGATCATTCTGATCATGGCGCCAATCCTGGTGCCGGCGGCCAAGAAGCTCGGCATAGACCCGGTTCATTTCGGCATCACGATCGACGTCAACATGGAGGTCGGCCTGTGTCACCCGCCGGTCGGCCTCAATCTCTATGTCGCATCGATGATTGCTCGAATGCGGATTACCGACCTGGCGATCTCGGTGTGGCCGTGGCTGGTGACGATGCTGGTGTTCCTGGTGATCGTGACCTACTGGCCGGAGCTGACGCTGTTCCTGCCGCGCCTGCTCGGCATGCACTGAGCGCGTTGCCGCGTGCTCAGGGGTTGGATTCGCCGGCTTCCGCTTCGGCGAGCCGCGTGCGCCAGTCGGCCTGCTTGCGCACGAAGGTGTAGGCGGAAAGCGCCAGCAGGCACACGCTGACGACGAGCAGCGACAATGAAATCGGCCGGTGCAGGAAAATGAAATAGTTGCCGTTCGACATGATCAGCGACTGGCGCAGGCTCTGCTCCAGGATAGGGGAGATCACCAGCCCGAGCACCAGCGGCGCCGGATCGAAATTGAACTTGCGCAACGCATAGCCGATCAGCCCCATGATCAGCATGATCCACACGTCGACGATCGAGTGATTGACCTCGTAAACGCCGACGATGCAGAACATGATGATGAGCGGATAAAGATACGCGTAGGGGATGCGCAGCACGGTCACGAACAGGCTGACCAGCGGAAGATTGAGCGCCAGCAACATCAGGTTGCCGACGTACATCGAGGCGACGAAGCCCCAGAACACATCCGGATGCTCGGTCACGAGCTGCGGACCCGGCGACACGCCGTGCACCATCAGCGCGCCCATCAGCACGGCGGGTACCGGGCCGGTCGGGATGCCGAGCGCGAGCATCGGCACGAAGGCGCCGGTCGAGGCGGCGTTGTTTGCCGATTCCGGGCCGGCGACGCCGGGCACGGCGCCTTTGCCGAATTCTTCCGGATGCTTCGAGAGACGGCGCTCCAGCGCGTAGGACAGGAAACTCGAGATGATATGCGCGGAGCCCGGAATGATGCCGATGATGAACCCGAGTAACGACCCGCGCCCGATCGGCAGGGCGGATTCGCGCCATTCCTTCCGGTTCGGCAGCAGCTCGCGCAATTTGGGCGCGATCACCTCGCCGACCACCTTGTGGCTCGGCGTCGACAGGATCTCGCCGAGTCCGAACAAGCCGACGGCGACCGGCACGATGCCGATCCCGTCTCCGAGTTCGGCGAGGTCGAAGCTGTAGCGGAAATGACCGGTCATGTTGTCGATGCCGATCATGCCGAACATGAGACCGAGACAGGCCATCAGCAGCGTCCGCACCAGCGACGATGACGACATGTAGGCGAGGAAAATCAGGCCGAGCACGAGCAGCGCGGTGTATTCGGGCGGGCCGAATTTGAGAGCGATAGTGGCGAGCGGGGGCGCGACGATGGTGAGCACGACGACGCCGAACGTGCCGGCGACCCAGGAGCCGACGGCGGCGATGCAGAGCGCGGCGCCCGCGCGGCCTTTCTTCGCCATGGCGTTGCCGTCGATGCAGGTCATCACCGAGGACGCTTCACCCGGAATGCGCATCAGGATCGAGGTGGTGGAGCCGCCGTACTGCGAGCCGTAATAGATGCCGGCGAGCATGATGACGGCCTCGGTCGCGTTGAGGCCGAAGGTCACGGGCAGCAGGATCGAGATGCCCGATAGCGGTCCGATGCCGGGCAGCACCCCAACCAGCGTGCCGACCAGGCAGCCGAGAAAGGCGTACCAGAGATTGTTGAATTGCAGGGCGACCGAAAACCCGTGCGCCAAACTCAGCAGGGTGGTTTCCATGAGGGCCTAATAACTGAACGGGCTTTCCGGCATCGGCGTCTTGAGCAGGTACTCGAACGAGACGTAGGTGATCAGCACGACGGTAAGCGCATAGCCCGCCGCATATAGCGGATTGCGCCGCTCGATGACCACCAGCAGCGCCACGATCATCGCCACCATCGTGATGACGAAGCCGAGCACGGTATAGAGCGCGATTCCGGCCGCCGTGATCGCGGTGACCATCGCCGCGTGCTTGCCGTCGGCCCAGGAGACGGTGGAATAGGCCTCGCTTTCGCGCGCGCGCACGATCAGCGCCAGCCCGAACACGATCATCAGCACGGCGACGATCTTGGGCAGGAAGCCCGAACCCGGCATCGACAATTGTCCGAACGGCAGGTCGCCGCTCAGCGCGATGATCGCCGCGCCGAATACGACGAACGCCGCGCCCGCGACGTGATCCGCGCGCAGCGTCATCCTTGCACGCGGCCGATCGATTTCACCGCCGCCTCGACCTGCTTGGCATCGTTGGCCCAGAACGCCGCGAATTCCTTGGCGTCGAGATAATTGAAGTCCTGCCCGAGGTTGGTGACGGTCGACTTGAACTGGCCGGTGTGCGCGGCCTTGTCGATGGCCGAACTGAGCGTGGCGACGATCTTGTCCGGCGTGCCTTTGATCGCGAACAGTCCGACCCAGAGATAATACTCGACGTTGTAGCCGAGCTCCTTGAGCGTCGGCACGTCGGGCAGCACCGCCGAACGTTTGGCGCCGAAGGAGGCAAGCGCGCGCAGCTTGCCGGCCTTGATGTGCTGCAGCGACGCCGAGACTGACTGCGCGCTCGCCTGCACGTTGTTGCCGAGAAGTGCCGTGATCGCGGGCCCGCCGCCGTTGGTCGGGAGGTGGCGGAGCTTCAGGCCGCCGGCCGCCTGTTGCAGCATCGCCATCGGCAGATGGGTCGCGCCGTAAAGCCCGCCGGAACTGAAGATGATCGCGTCGGGGCGTTTTTTGGCGTCCTCGATGAAGTCCTTCAGCGTCTTGTACGGCGCTTGTGAATTGACGATGACCACGCAAGGGTCGGCAATCAGCCGCGCCAGCGGAATGAAATCGGCGCGCGTCGTCTTGGGCGCGCGGCCGAACAGCTTGTCGACTTCGGCGTAACCGGAAATGCCGGTGTTGTGCGACAACAGCGTGTAGCCATCCGGTTTCGAGCTTGCGGCGACTTGCGCGCCGACCTGGCCGCCGGCGCCGGCTTTCGTTTCGACCACGACCGGCTGCTTGAGGATCGGCTCCATGGCGCTCGCGATCGGGCGCGTCACGATGTCGTTGGCGCCGCCCGGCGGGAACGCGTTGATGATCGTGACGGCATGCGAGGGGAAGGCTTCCTGCGCGAAGGCCGGCCTTGCGGCGAGTGCGGCGGCTGTGCCGATGACGAAGCTGCGGCGATCCATCGTTTCCTCCATGATTGAACGCCGGATTATCTCCACCGCGGCCCCCGCGCGGCGAAGCTTCCGGCTGCTTTTAGTTCGACGGCGTGCGCTAGCCCTGCACGCGGCCGATAGTGCGCACGGCGTTTTCGATGCGCGCGGCGTCCGCATCCCAGAATGTCGCGAATTCCGGCTGGTCGAGATAGCCGAGTTCCTGGCCGAGATTGGCGATCGCGGTCTTGAAAGTGTCGCTGTGCGCGGCCTTGTCGAGCGCGCCGCGCAGGTAAGTGACGACCTGCGGCGGCGTGCCTTTCGGCGCGAACATGCCGACCCACAGGTAGTATTCGATGTTGTAGCCGAGCTCCTTCATGGTCGGCACGTCGGGCAGCGCCTTGGAGCGCTTGTCGCCGAACATCGCGAGCGGGCGCGCCTTGCCGGCCTTGATCTGCGCGATCGAGGCGGAGATCGACGACACCAGCACCTGCGAGTTGTTGCCGAGGAAGGCAGTGAGCGCAGGGCCGCCGCCGTTGGTCGGGAGATGGCGCAGCTTGAGATCGCCGGCCGCCTTCATGAACAGCGCGGTCGGAATGTGCAGCGCGCCGTAAAGCCCGGAGGACGAGAAGATGATCGCGTCGGGCCGCTTCTTGGCGTCGTCGATCAGGTCCTGGGCCGTCTTGTAGGGCTGCTTGTCGTTGACCAAGAGGACGCACGGATCGGCGACGAAGCGCGCGAGCGGAATGAAATCGGCGCGCGTGAATTTCGGCGTGCGCCCGAACAGCTTATCGACTTCGGCAAATCCCGAGATCGACGTGATGTGCGAAAGCAACGTGTAGCCGTCGGGCTTGGCGCTGGCCGCGACCTGCGCGCCCACCTGGCCGGCGGCGCCCGCCTTGGTTTCGATCACGACCGGATGCTTGACGATCGGCTCCATCGCTGCGGCGAGCGGACGCGTCACCACGTCGGATGCACCGCCCGGCGGAAACGGATTGATGATGGTGATCGCGTGCGACGGATAGGCGTCTTCGGCGATGGCCGGCTTGATCGCAAGCGCAGCGGCCGCAGCGGCGGTGCCCGCAACGAATTGGCGTCTGTCCATGAGAATGCCCCCTAGTGTGCGTGTTTTTCTGGTTGGGCAGGATGGTAGCGATACCAAGGGGGCGGTCAACACCCTGCCGTCTTCACGCTATTTTTCGCCCAGGCGCTCCGCCAGGCGGCGGTCGTAATCCAGAACCGCCTGCAGCAGGACTTGCGCGCCCGCTGCGCATTGTTCCTTCGAGCTGAACTCGGCCTCGTTGTGGCTGACGCCGTCTTTGCAAGGGACGAAAATCATCGCCGCCGGCGCGACACGCGAAACATAAGCGGCGTCGTGCCAGGCGCGCGAAATGATGTCGCGGCTGCTCAGCCCGGATGCCGCGGCCGCCGCGCGCACGGCCGCGACGCAATCGGGATCGAAGCGGACAGCCGGCTCATTCAGGATATTTTTCGTAGCGACGGTGAGACCGATTTCCCCGGCAATGCGGTTTGCCGCCGCGACGATCTCGCTTTCCATGCGCTCGACGACGGCGGCGTCGGGGTCGCGCAGATCGAGCGTCATGTAGATTTCGCCCGGGATAACGTTCGGCGAACCGGGCTTCGTCTCGAGCAGGCCGACGGTGCCGACCGCTTCGGGGAATTTGCGAGCGGTGGCGTCCACCGCTTCGACGATGCGCGCGGCGCCGAGCAGGGCGTCGCGGCGGCGCGCCATCGGCGTGGTACCGGCGTGGCTGTCCTGTCCCGTGATCGTCATCTCGTACCAGCGCATCGCCTGCACGCCGGTGACGATGCCGATGTCCTTGCCGTCCGCCTCGAGGAACGGGCCCTGCTCGATATGCACCTCGAAAAAAGCCGAGAACCTGCGATCGCCGCATCGCTCGCCGCCGCGATAGCCGATCTTCTCCAGCGCCGCGCCGAACGTCTCGCCCTGGCGATCCTGCCGTGCATGCGCCCAGTCGCGCGTATAGGCGCCGGCGAACACGGCCGAGGCGATCATGCCCGGCGTGAAGCGCGAGCCTTCCTCGTTGGTCCAGTTGATCACCTCGACCGGCGCGAACGTCTCGTAGCCCGCGCGATGCAACGCGGCGAGCGCCTCGAGCGCGGCGAACACGCCGAGCGTGCCGTCGAACTTGCCGCCGGTTGGCTGCGTGTCGAGATGGCTGCCCATGGCGATCGGCGGCACATCGTCTCGCTGGCCGGCGCGCCGCGCGTACATGACGCCCATGTCGTCGACGGTGACCGTGCAGCCGAGTTTTTTCGCGGCGGTTCCGAACCAGTCGCGCACCTCGCGGTCAGTTTCCGTGAGCGTCAGCCGGCAGATGCCGCCTTTTGCCGTGCCGCCGATTTTCGCGGTCTGCATCAGGTCGTCCCACAGCCGCTCGGCGTCGATGGTCAGGTTCTTCATGGGCGAACGGATCAGTTGTCGACGATTGCGACCGCGCGCGTCCAGCCAGCCGAGCCGGCGCGCACCTTCACCGGAAAGCAGCTCACCATGAATCCGGTCGCGGGCAACTGTTCGAGATTATGCAGCTTCTCGATGTGACAGTAGCCGATCTCACGCCCGGCGCGGTGGCCCTCCCAAATCAAACTCGCGTCTTTCGTCTCGCTGTATTTCTTCATCGTGTAGAGGAACGGCGCGTCCCAGCTCCAGCCGTCGGTACCGGTCACGCGCACGCCGCGCTCGGTGAGATAGAGCGTCGCTTCACGCCCCATGCCGCAGCCGCGCACGACGTAATCCGGTCTCCCGTAGGCTTCGCCCGCCGCCGTGTTCACCACCACGATCTCGAGCGGCGACAAAGTGTGGCCGATGCGCTTGAGCTCGGCCTCGACGTCGGCGGCGGTCGCGACATAGCCGTCCGGAAAATGGCGGAAGTCGAGCTTTACGCCGGGCTGGAAGCACCACTCGAGCGGCACCTCGTCGATGGTGATGGCGCGGCGGCCCCCGTCCATCGTGGACGCGAAATGGTAGGGCGCGTCGAGATGCGTGGTGCAGTGGGTGGAAAGCTTCACCCATTCGATGCCCCAGCCTTCGCCGTCCGGCAGATCTTCTTTTTTCAAGCCGGGAAAGAATTTCAGGATGTCGGATGCGGTCGCCTGGTGATCGAGATAATCGATCTTCGGTCCATAGCCGGGCGGATCGGCCGCAACGTCATTCTCCAGCGGCACCGAAATATCGATCAGCTTGCGCGGCATGGGCGGACTTCCTTTCGGCACGGCCGGGCTTGCCCGGAGCATGCATGGCTTTACTGTCGCCTATAATGAAGGCGCCGATGCCCAGCACAAGGTTGGGCATGGCAACGGAATGGAGTTGGGAGATGCCCGCTTACTGGGTTGCGCGCTCGAAGATCAACGATCCCGTCGAATACAAGAAATACACCGATCTGGTCCCGGCCATCATCGCCAAGTTCGGCGGCAAGGTGCTGGCGCGAGGCGGCCGTTTTCAGATCATGGAAGGGCCGGACAAATTCCACCGGTTCGTCGTCATCGAATTCCCGACCTTTGAACAGGGCGTGGCCTGCTTTACCTCGCCGGAATACGACCGCGCTGCGGCCTTCCGGCGCAGCGGCGCGGGCGAGGTCGAAACGATCATGGTGGAGGGGATTTAGCCCACTTGGCGCGGTTCTTTGCCCTCTAGCGTCTTTGCGCGGAATGCGCGTAAGATGCCGCAAAACAACATTTTATCGGGAGGAACGGAGATGCTTCATAAGATGAAATCGTTCGCTTCGCTTGCCGGGACGGCTGTTGCCGTCGTGGCGGCGGGCGCGCTGTTGGTCGGTCCGGCCGCGGCGCAAAACAAGGAGCCGATCAAGATCGGCTTCTCGATGGCGTTGACCGGGGGTCTTGCCGCCAACGGCAAGCAAGCGCTGCTCGGCGCCAAGATCTGGGAAGAAGAGACCAACAAGGCCGGCGGCCTGCTCGGGCGGCAGGTGAAGATCGTCTATTACGACGATCAGAGCCAGCCGTCGAACGTGCCGAGCATCTACACGAAGCTGCTCGACGTCGACAAAGTCGATCTTGTGGTCGGCCCTTATGCCACGGCCATGATCGCGCCGGCGATGCCGGTCATCATCGCGAAGAAGAAGGTCTTCATCGGCCTGTTCGGGCTCGCGGTGAACAGCAAGTTCAACTATCCGAATTACTTCTCGATGATCCCGTCCGGTCCGGACACCAAGCCGGCTTTCACCGCGGGCTATTTCGAAGCTGCCGCGGCTCAGAAGCCGAAGCCGAGCACCGTGTCTCTGGCGTGGTCGGACCTTGAATTCTCGAAGAACGCCTGCGAAGGCGCGCGCGAGAATGCCAAGAAATTCGGCTTCAAGATCGTCTACGACAAGAGCTATCCGCCGAGCACCACCGACTTCAGCCCGATCGTGCGCGCGCTGCAGTCCGCCAACGCGGACCTGGTTGTCGTGTGCTCCTATCCGAACGACTCGGTCGGCATGCTGAACGCGATCCGCGAACTCGACTACAAGCCGAAGATGCTGGGTGGCGCGATGGTCGGGTTGCAGGCCACCGTGTTCAAGCAGAAGCTCGGCCCGGCGCTCAACGGCATCATCAACTACGAGACCTGGGTGCCCTCGCAGGCGACTCCCGCGACGAACAAGTTCCTCGCGGTTTATCAGTCGCGCGCGGCCGCGGAAGGCGTCGACCCGCTCGGCTACTACCTCGGCACGTGGGGCTATGCCTACCTCGAGCTTCTCGCGGACGCGATCAAGGGAAGCAAGAGCATCGACGACAACAAGATCGCCGACTATCTGCGCTCGCACACGATGAAGACCATCATGGGCGACATCACCTTCGGCAAAGGCGCCAAGGGTGAATGGGCGAAGTCGCGCATGCTGCAGGTGCAGTATCACGACATCAAGCAGGGCGCGGGTCTCGATGTCTGGAAGGGCATGAGCTATCAGACAGTGATCACGCCGGCCGATCTCAAGACCGGCAGCCTGATCTATCCGTACGAGAAAGCCTTGAAATAACAGCCATACAGGCCTGAAGCGATTACGGCGCTGGAGAAATCCCGCGCCGTTTTCTTTTGAGCACGTTGCGGTCGTAAACCGTCATTAGCGCCCAATCCGTCATCACCGGGCTTGGCCCGGTGATCCGCTTGGGAAGGCAAGATCACGCTCGCCTAAGCGAGATGGCTGGGACAAGCCCGGCATGACAAAAACAACCTGGAATTTCCGTCGCTTCACATGCCCATGTAGAGCTTGCGCACCAGGTCGTTGTTGTTGAGCTCGTCGGCGGAGCGGCCCTCGAAAGCGATCTTGCCGTGCACGATGACGTAGCCGCGGTCGGCGATGCGAACCGCCTGCTTGAAGTTCTGCTCGGCCATCAGGACCGTGAGCTGGTAGTGGTCCTTGAGCTGCTTGATGGCGTCGATGGTGCGGCTGACCAGCAGCGGCGCGAGCCCGACCGACGGCTCGTCTACCAGCAGGATGCGCGGATGGCCCATCAGCGCGCGCGCCAGCGCCAGCATTTGCTGCTCGCCGCCGCTCATCGAGCCGGCAAGTTGCTTGCGGCGCTCGGCAAGCCGCGTGAACGCCTCGAAGCAGAAATCCATGTTGGGCTTGATCTGAGCGCGCGCCTTGGGGCGGAAAGCCCCGAGCAACAAGTTCTCTTCCACGGTGAGCTTGGGGAAAAGGCGGCGGCCTTCCGGCACCAACGCGATGCCGAGGTCGACGATCTGCTCGGTGGTGCGGCCGACGAGGTCGTGCTTTTCGCCGTCGATCTCCGCGATGATGCGGCCCGAGGTCGGGCGCACGATGCCCATCACGCATTTCATGAGCGTGCTTTTGCCGTTGCCGTTGGTGCCGAGCAGGGCGACGGTTTCGCCGGCCTTGACCGTCATCGAGACGTCCTCGATGACGCGTACCGCTCCGTAGGCGGCGTGCACGTTTTCGATGGTGATGCTACTCGCCAAGATAAGCCCTCACCACGTCGGGATTGCGCACCACGTCTTCCGGCTTGCCGTCGGCGATCTTCTTGCCGGAAACCAGCACCGCCAGCCGCTGCGAGAAACTCATAACGGCGGTCATGATGTGCTCGATCAGGATCACAGTGATGCCGCTCTCATTGAGGCGCATCAGCAGCGCGAGGATGTCCTCGATTTCCGAGTGCGACAGCCCGGCCATCGCTTCGTCGGCGATCAAAAGCTTCGGCTCCGCCGCCATGGCGCGGGCAAGCTCGAGCTTGCGCATCTCGACTTGCGTGAGGTCGCGCGGCAGGTGGGTGGCCTTTTTTTCGAGTCCGACCAGTTGCAGCAGCTCGCTGCAGCGCGCGCTGATGCTCTCGGCATGCAGCGGCGTGCCGGTGCGGTGATGCACGGTGTAAAGCATCGGAATGCGAATGTTTTCGGCAAGGCTGAGGCTCACAAACGGGCGCGGCAGCTGGAAGCTGCGCGCCAGTCCGCGATGCGTGCGCTCGTGCGCCGCGAGGCCGTCCATCGACTGGCCGTCGAAGTGAACGCTGCCCTGCTCGTTTTGCAACGTGCCGCAGATGCAATTGACCAGCGTGCTCTTGCCGGAGCCGTTCGGCCCGATCAGCCCGAGCCGCTCGCCGGTCTTCACCTCGAGATTGACGTCGTCGAGCGCGACGAAACCGCCGAAACGCTTGCCGAGGTTTTGCACGCTGAGCAGCGCGGTCATTTCCGCCTCCGCGCCTGCAGGCGTTCCTGCACCAGCCCGACGATGCCGTTCGGCGCGATGATGACGAAGGCGATCAGCAGGACGCCGACCAGCAGCACGTTCACCGCCGACGAGATGGTCACCGTGGTGACCTGCTGCAACGTGCCGAGCAGAATCGTTCCGATCAGCGGGCCGGCCCAGTTCGTGGTGCCCCCGATCAACGGCATGGCGATGGAGTTGACGGCGTATTCGAGTCCGAAGGCCGAAACCGGCGCCAGATAGCCGATGTAGTAGGGGAAGGGCGCGCCGGCCATGCCCATCAGCGCGCCGGACAACGTCGTCGCGATCAGCTTGAGGCGCAGCGTCGGCACGCCGGACGCCTCCGCCGCGAGCTCGTCGTCGCGGATTGCGGCGAAGCCGTAACCGAGCCGCGACCGCTCGATCCAGCGCGCCAGCACCAGAGAGAGAACGGCTAGCCCGAGGATGAGAAGGAACAGGTATTGCATGTAGCTGCCGAGGCCCGGGAATTCTCCCGGCCGCACGACGTAGGCGCCGCCCGAGCCGCCGACGAAATCCCAGTTCACCACCAAGGTCTGCAGCACCACGGAAAGCGCCAGCGTCGCGATGGCGAAAAACGCGCCGCGCAACCGCAGCGTCAGGTAGCCGGTGCCGAAGCCGACGATGCCCGAAACGACGCCGCCGATGACGATGAGCACCGGGAGCGGCAGCGGAAAAATCAGGTGGAAGAACGGCGCGACGCTTTCCGGCACCAGGTCGTCGAGCTGGGTGCCGAACGTCGCCAGCGCGACGGTGCTGTAGGCGCCGAGTGCGAAAAACGCGGCCGAGCCGAAATTCACGTAGCCGCAATAGCCGCCGAGGATGTTCCAGGCCGTGGACAGCACGATGTACTGCACGATCGTGTAGCCGGCGACGAACAGGTATTCGACGTTCGGCAGGCGCAGCAGCACGAACACGACGATCGCGACGACGATCGCAATCAGCGTGAAAAGCGGCATGCGCATGGCTTCAGCGTCCCAGCAAGCCGGATGGGCGGAAGGCGAGTGTCAGCAGCAACACGCCGAACGACACCGCCGGAGCCCATGACGGCCCGTAAAACGTGGCCGTGATGCTCTCGATCACGCCGAGCAGCATCGCGGCAACGAGCGTGCCGGGCATGCTGCCGAGGCCGCCGAGCACGCATATCGCGAACACGCGGCCGATATATTCGCGCCCGACCGACGGCTCGACCGGCTGGATGATGATCAGGAATGCGCCTGCCATCGCCGCCACTGCAATCGAAATGCCGAAGGCGATGCGCTTGATGCGGATCGGATCCGCGGCCATGAGCTGCAACGCCAGTTGATCCTGCGACACCGCCAGCACCGCGCGGCCGGTGAAGGTGTAGCTGATGAAAAGCTGGATCGCGCCGAACAGGATAAGCGAGCCGACGCAAGGGACGAGCATGCGCAGCGGCAGATCGAGGATGCCGATGTGAATGCTCGGGCCGATGTAGGACGCTTCGACATAACGGTAGTCGACGCCGAAAACGAGAAGCAGCATTACTTCGGTGACGAATAGCACGCCGAAGAAGAATGCCAGGCCGCGCAGCGACTGCTGTCCGCGTTTCTCGAACGACAGGTAGTAGACCTGATAGATGCCGGTACCGAGCAGATAGAACACCGGCGACAGGATGAGACAGGTGAGGATCGGGTCGACGTGATAATTGATGTTGAAGAAGTAAGCGATATAGGAGCCGAGAATGATGAAGGCCGGATGCCCGATGTTGACGATGTCGAGCATGCCGAAGGAGATCGAAATGCCGGCCGTGACGGCGGCGTAAAAGCCGCCCAGCAGCAATCCCGCCACGATGGCGTTGATCAGCAGGTCGAACGGAAAATCCATCTCCTCCCCAGTCCCTCGTTTATTCTTGTCCCGCTCGACGGTCTTTGCGCGCCAGTGTGCAGGATGGGCGGCGTGTTGGCTAGTCCGTTGATAGTTCAACCGAAGCGCGGATTCCGCGGCAAAATGAAACGCCCGCCGCGGCGTTCAGGCCGGGGCGGGCGCCCATCGCGAATAATCGCTTACGCCGCGGCGCTGGCGCGCACCTTGTCGGGAAGCGGCAGCGGCTTGTTGGCGCTGTCCTTGAATTCGACGGTCATGAACACGAGCTCCTGGTCGCCGAGATTTTCCAGGTCGTGCACCTTGAACTGGCCGGTGCCGTACGTCTCGTGCCGGGTTTCACCGGGCGCGTACGTGTATTCGACGGTGGTGCCGTCGTGCACATGCTGACGGCCGCGGCCGCCGCTCACCGAAGTCCAGAAATAATCGAGCACGTGACGATGGAATCCGATGCGTTCGCCGGGTGCGAGCCGGATGATCCACACGCGTGTCCGGTCGGTCTCGGACAACAGCGTGTTGCCGACGCACGGATTCGGATTCTTGCTCTCGCGCTCGAACTCGGCTGCGATATCGGCCGGCCACTGCGATTTGTCTTTCTTCTCGGCCGACTTGTCGAGCATGGTCAGGGCCATGGCATTCCTCCAGTGCTATTTTGCGGTCATATATAGCATATTCGGGCAGACCGGAAGATTGAGGGCGTAAGTGGCCGGATCGGCGAGGCGGGCGATAGTCATTGGCGGCTCGATGAGCGGCCTTTTGTGCGGCCTGATGCTGCGCCGGGCGGGCTGGGACGTCGATATCTACGAGCGCGTGGAGAGCGAGTTGTCCGGCCGCGGCGCCGGCATCGTCGCGCAGGCGGAACTGATCGCGCGGCTGCGCAAGCTCGGCCTCCCCACCGACGATCTCGGCGTCCATGTCACGACGCGCAGAATTCTCGACGTCGAAGGCAAGGTTGCCGGCGAAGTCGAGTGCCCGCAGGTGCTGACCGCGTGGGAACGCGTCTATCGCCTGCTGCGCGACGCGCTGCCGCCGGAACGCTATCACCGCGGCTGCGGGCTCACCGCTTTCACCCAAGACGCACGCGGCGTTACCGCCCGCTTTTCAAACGGCGAAACTGTCACCGCCGATCTGCTTGTCGGGGCCGACGGCATCCGTTCGACCGTGCGCCAGAACGTTCTGCCGGACGCGCTGCCGCAATACGTCGGCTATTCGGCCTGGCGCGCGTTGCTTGCGGAGGACGCCTTTCCGCCGGCGATCCACCGCGAGATGTTCGCCACCATGACGTTCTGCCTGCCGCCGGGCGAGCAGATGCTCGGCTATCCGGTTGCCGGTCCCGACAACGACCTGCGTCCCGGCCATCGCCGCTTCAACGTCATCTGGTATCGCCCCGCCGACGAGCGGACGAAGTTGCCGTGGCTGCTCACCGACGACAGCGGCGTGACGCATGCGATCTCGATCCCGCCGCCGCTCATCCGCCGCGCGGCGATCGCGGAAATGCGCGCGGCGGCCGAGCGGCTGCTCGCGCCGCAGTTCAGGGAAATCGTGCGGCTCATCCACGAGCCGATCCTGCAGCCGATCTACGATCTGGAATCGCCGCACATGGCGGCGGGCCGTGTCGCGATCATCGGCGATGCGGCCTTCGTCGCGCGCCCACATGTCGCCGCCGGCGTGTCGAAGGCGGCCGACGACGCGGCCGCGCTCGCGGAATCGCTGCAAGCCGAGAGCGATGTCCCTGCGGCGCTCAAGCGCTTCGAGGCGGCGCGGCTGCCGGAGAACAACCGCATCATCGAGCGTGCGCGCCATCTCGGCGCCTACCTGCAGGCGACGCGCACGCAGGAAGAGCAGGCGCGCGCCGGCCGCCACAGCACGGCCGCAGCGGTGATCGCGGAAACCGCGACGCTCGATTTTTTGTATGCTTGAATCCCTCCCTTTGCAGGGGAGGGGTTAGATCCCAAGCATCTTCCTCGCGCTGCCGCCGCAGAGCGCCGCGCGCGTCGCATCGTCGAAGCTCTCGACCGACGCGATGTGACCGATCGGATCGTATTCCAGCATGTCGAACGGATAATCGGTGCCCATCACCACGTGATCGACGCCGAAGGTGTCGACCAGCGCCTTGAGCTGCAGCGGCGTGAACACGATGGTGTCGAAGTACACCTTTTTCAGGTAGCTGGTCGGCGGATGCGGCAGGCCGGCGTGGCAATCCGAGCGCGCGCCCCAGGCGTGATCGATGCGCCCCGAATAGGCGCCGAGGAAGCCGCCGCCGTGCATTGCGAAGATTTTTAGCTTCGGATGACGCTCGAGCACGCCGTCGAAGATCAGGTAATGCAGTGCCATCGCGGTCTCGAGCGGATTGCCGATGACGTTGTTGAAATAGAAACGCGAGAAGCGCCGCCCTTCGGTGAAGCCGTTGGGATGGATGATGACCAGCGCGCCGAGCTCCTCCGCCTTCTTCCAGAACGGCGCGAAAGTCGGATCCGACAGTTCCTTGCCGGCCACGTTGGTCAGGATCTCGACGCCCTTGAAATGCAGCGACTTCATGCAGCGTTCGAGCTCGCGCGCGGCCTCGTGCCCGTCCTGCATCGGCACGGTGCCGCAGGGGATGAAGCGGTCCTTGTGGCGCGAGGCGAATTCCGCGATGCCGTCGTTGATCATGCGCGCGGCCGGCACGGCGAATTCGATGGCCACCGTGTGGTAGCACTGCGGTGGCGGCGGCATGATGAGCTGCATGTCGACGCCCATCCGGTCCATGGTGGCGAAGCGCTCGTCGTATCCGGTCATGCAGGAGCGGATGTCGGCTTCCTGCTTGGCGTTCACCGCCTTGGTGTCGAGCGACGAGAAATGCGCGAGCGGAATGGTCGACACGTCGAGATGCGGCTTGATGAATTCGGCCGCCGCCGGCACCGCGACGTGCGTGTGGGTGTCGATAGTGACGCTTTTCGGCCGCACCTCGCGCCCGGGCTTGCCGTGCTTGCGCGCGGCGGTATTGGCGTATTTGTTCCAGATGTCAGCCATTAGGTTCCCCTTGCCGTCATGCCCGGCCATGTGCCGGGCACGCCGAGGTGCAGATTAAAACACCCCGAGGTGTTGCGTCAGGTCGACGTTTTCCTTGCTCAGCTCCGCGGCCGTGGAGACAACCGCGACGTGGCCGCTGTTGAGGATCACGATGTCGTCGGCGATGTCAAAGACGAGCTTCGGGTTCTGCTCGACCAGCACGATCGACAGGCCGCTCTCCTTAAGCTTGCGGATGGTCGCCATCACCTCGGCGACGATCTGCGGCGCCAGGCCTTCCGACGGCTCGTCCATCAACAGAACCCGAGGATTGCCCATGAGCGCACGGCCGATCGCCAGCATCTGCTGCTCGCCGCCGGAGAGATGCGCGGCGATCTGATTGCGCCGCTCGTTGAGCCGCGGAAACATCGTGAACACGGTGTCGATCGTCCATGGCGCGTGCTTGCCGTTTTCCGGCTTGCGCGCGGCGACGATCAGGTTTTCCCGGACCGACAGGCTCTTGAAGATGCGCCGCCCTTGCGGCACCAGCGCGACGCCGTGCGCGGCGATCTGCTCGGGCGGCAGATCCGTCACGGCCTTGCCGAAAATCTCCACGTCGCCGACGCGCGGATGCAACAGCCCGACGGTGACGTTCATGCAGGTGGATTTGCCCGCGCCGTTGCGGCCGAGCAGGCCGAGCATGCGCGCTTCGCCGAGCTCGAACGACACGTTCTGCAAGACGTGGCTGTCGCCGTAGAAGGCGTCGATATTGCGCAGGACGAGCGCGCTAGTGGCCAAGGTAGACCTCCCGCGTGCGCGGATCGGCGACGACTTCGGCGCGCGTGCCTTCGACGATCACCTCGCCGAAATGCAGAAGCGTGATGCGCTCGGCGAAATCGAGCGCCACGTCCATGTTGTGCTCGATCATGACGATGGTGACGTCGCGCGGAATCGCCAGCAGCGTATCGTGCACATCGCGGCGCTCGTCGATCGACAGCCCGGCATAGGGCTCGTCGAGCAGCAGCACCTTCGGATTCTGCGCCAGCGCCATGGCGATCTCGACGCGCCGCCGCTCGCCGTAAGAGGTCTGCGCCAGCGGGCGGTCGGCGATGTGGCCGAGGCCGACCCGCTCGATCGCCTGCCGCGCGGCGTCGGTCAGATGATGCTGGCGGGCGAGATCCATGAGCGGATTCCAGCGCGACTTCGACAGGCCGAGCAGCGCCAGCGTCACGTTGCGCATGATGGTGTCGCGCGCGAACAAGGTGATGATCTGGTAGGTGCGCGCCATGCCGAGATGCGGCCGCCGCCGCGCCGGCGTGTGCGTGATGTCCTCGCCGAACAATTTCACCGAGCCGTCGTCGGGCGTGAGCTCGCCCGTGATCAGGTTGAACAGCGTGGTCTTGCCGGCGCCGTTCGGGCCGATGATCAGCCGCCGCTCGCCGGGCTCGACGTTGAGATTGACGCCCTTGGTGACGTGCAGGCCGCCGAACGACTTGCGCAGGCCGGAAACGGTGAGCGCGGTCATGGCGCGGGCTCCCCCGTCTTGGCGATCACCGCCGGTCGCCGCCGCGCCATGGTCTTGCGCCAGCCGAGCTTCCACAGGCGCACGGTGCCGGGCACGAGGCCTTCCGGCATCAGGATGACGATGGCGACGAAGATCGCTCCGAGCAGGAAATTCCAGCGTTCGATGAATCCGCTCACCACCGATTTGACCACGACCACCAGCCCGGCGCCGACGATCGGGCCGAGCAGCGTCGCCGGTCCGCCCGAGATCACCATCAGCACCACTTCCGCCGATGACGTCAGCGCCACCGTCTGCGGGCTGATGAACTGCGTGTAGTAGACGAACAGGATTCCGGCGATGCAGGTCAGCAGGCCGGAAAACATGCAGGCCCAGAAACGGATCATCCACACATGATAGCCGAGCGCGGTCATGCGCCGCGGCTGGTCGCGCGTGCCTTTGAGCGCCGCGCCGAACGGAGAACGGACGAAGATCGTCACGACGATCACGCAGAGCAGGAACACGAACAGCGTGGCGTAATAAAACGAGTTTGCCGAAGCGAGCGAGAGACCGAACGGCTGCGGCCTACCGTGCACGCTGATGCCATTGTCGCCGTTGGTGATGCTGATCCAGCGGTAGGCGAGGCCCCACAGGATTTCGCCCAGCGCCAGCGTGATCATGATGAAACCGATGCCGGCGGTACGCAGCGAGAGGGCGGCGAAAATGGCGGTCGAGAACAGTCCGATGATCAACGCCGCGACGATCGAGAGCGTGTGACCAAAGCCGGCGGCGAGCAGATAGGCCGTTGCGTAACTCGCGATCCCGAACAACCCCGCGTGTCCGAGCGACACCAGGCCGGCGTAACCCAGCAGCAAATTCACGCCGAGCGCGAAGATCGCGTAGAACAGAATCTGGCTCGCGACATTGACGTAGTAAATCTGGGTCAACCAGTAGGGCAGGGTGACGAGCGCTAAGAGCGCAACGCCGAGCGCGATCGTGGCTCGTGTACTCATTGCAGTTGCCTGCCGAACAGCCCCTGCGGCCGCACGACCAGCACCAGCAGCATGGGCAGAAACAGGATGAAATACGCGAGTTCGGGCAGCAGCGCCTGGCCGAAGTTATAGAGGAAACCAACGATCAGGCTGCCGACAAACGAGCCGAGAAGGCTGCCGGTGCCGCCGAGAATAACCACGACCAGCGCCAGCGGCAGCATGTCCTGATCGAGGCCGGGGTAAACCGACAGGATCGGTCCGCCGATGATGCCGGCGAAAGCGGCAAGCGCGGAGCCGAGCGCGAACACGATGGTAAAAAGCTGCGAAACCCGGATGCCGACGACTCGCGCCATCTCCGGATCGTCGACGCCCGCGCGGATCATGGCGCCGAGCCGTGTCCGCTCCAGCAGCAGCCAAAGGCAGATGGCGACCAGCGCCGCAATTCCGATAATGGCGAGCCGGTACAGCGGGAAGACGGCGATGCCGTAGCGGATGAAGCCGCCGAGATGCTGCGGCGTCGCGACCGAAATCGGATCGCCGCCCCAGACCATCAGGCAGAAGTCGGCGACCATGAAAGAGATGCCGAGCGTAACGAGCACCTGCGCGAGTTGATCGCCCGGCAGGCGGCGCAGCAGCAGCCGTTCGCACAAGGCGCCGAATGCCGCCACCACCAGCGCGGCGAGAATCGCCGCGATCCAGAAATCGAACTTCAGGCCGATGAACCCGATGATGAAAGTCGCGCCGACGTAGGCGCCGAGCATGAACAACGAGCCGTGCGTAAGGTTGGGAATTCGCATCAGCCCGAAAATCAGCGAGAAGCCCGCCGACAGCAAAAACAGCAGACCGCCAAACGTTATGCTGTTGACGGTCAGCAGAATCCAAAAATTCATCGTCGTGTCCCGCGCCGCTTATCCAAATCGGCCGCGGGCGCCCTAAGGCGCCCGCGGATTTAGTGCCGCGTCAGGATTTGAGCGGCGGATAGTTGCGGGAATAGACCGGTTGCTGGAGGAACTTCTTCTCGTCGTAGGTCCAGAACTGGCTCACGTTGTGATAGGTCTTGATGGTCTTGTTGATGTATTTGTTGCCCGCCTTCTCGACGCGGCGGATGAAGAAGTCGCCGATCACGTTGCCGAGGTGATCGAACTTGATCGCGCCGCGCGGCGTGTCGGTGAGAACGACCGACTTCATCGCCGCCATCAGCGCGGTCTTGTCGTCGGACTTGCCGCCGGTCTTCTCGAGGCCCGCTTCGACCACCTGGCCGTTGACGTAGAGGCCCGCGCAGTAGAAGCCCGGATCGACGCCGTAGTCCTTGTTCATCGCGGCCACGAAACGCTTGTTGCTCGCGTTGTCGAGGTCGAGCGTGTAGGGGCAGCAGCTCATCATGCCGAGCGCCTCGTCGCCGAACGAACGCAGCAGCGCGTCATCGCCGCCGGTTTCACCCGTGACGACCGGAAACTTGAGGCCGGCGGCGGCGTACTGCTTCAGGAAACGCAGCGGGTTGGATCCGGCAAAGCCCTGGCACACGCCGTCGCAATCCGCGATCTGCGCGAGATACGGCGTGTAGTCCGGCGTGACGATCGGCGGCCACAGTTTCTTGACGATGCGCCCGCCATTGTCCTCGAACGTCTGCTGGAAGCCGCCCATCTGCTCGTAACCGAAGGCGAAGTCTTCCGAGATGGTGACGATGCGCTTGAGCTTCATTTCCTTGGCGGCGTAATCCGCCATGGGATGCATCGCCTGCGCCGAGCTTGCCGATGCGCGCAGGAAGTAGGGATTGGGACGGCGCTGCGTCATATCCTCGGCGGCGGCGAGGCTCAGGAGCGGCGTCTTCTGTTGCGCGATGTAGTCGGTGATCGCGAGCAGTTCGAAGGCGGCGAGCGGGCCGACGATGGTGTCGACCTTGTCGCGCTCGATGAGCTCCTGCGCCTTGGTCTTGGTGCCCGCCGGGCTGCCGCCGGTGTCGGCGGAGAAGAATTCGACCTTGCGGCCGGCGAACGTGTAGTTCTTCTCCTTCAGGAACGTGACGATGCCCTGTTCCATCTGGATGCCGCCCTGTGCGAGCGGGCCGGTCTTGACCGTGAGCAGGCCGAGCTTGAACGGCGCTGCTTGGGCGATTGCCGGCATGGGGAAATTGAACGTTGCCGCCGCGGCGCCGGCGGCGGTTCCAGCTAGGAATTTGCGGCGAGTGACTTTGCGAGACATCTATTTCCTCCCTCTGTGGCCCCGTTCGGGCTCACGCTTTGTCGGCCTTGGCGGCCTTTGATTATTGAACGACGCGAATGACTTCGCCGGCGACTGGCCGGACCGTCCGCCTCCATCATCGACTAATGTATTACATCCTGTAAAGGCGGGTGCCATTCCGTCGCGCGGGGAAGGGCGGTCAGATTCCGAGATAGTTCGACTTGATCTTATCGTCGGCCCGTAATTGCTCGGGCCTGCCCGAATAGACCACCTGGCCCTTGCTCATGACGTGCACGTAGTCGACGAGCTTGAGCGCAAGATTTGCGTTCTGTTCGACCAGCAAGATAGAAAGCCCTTCTTCCTTCAACTTGCCGATCGCGTCCCACACGCCCTGGATGATGATGGGCGCCAGCCCCTCGGACGGCTCGTCCATGATCAGGCAATCGGGGTTGGTCATCAGCGCGCGACCGATCGCCAGCATTTGCTGCTCGCCGCCCGACAGCGTCTTGGCGCGCTGGCGGCGGCGCTCCTCGAGCCGCGGAAACAGCGTGTAGACGCGCTTGAGCGCCCAGCCGTGACGCTCGACGTTGCGCTCGGCGACGAGAAGATTTTCCTCCACCGCCAGCGTCGGGAAAACGCGCCGGCCCTGCGGCACGAGCCCCATGCCGCTGCGCACGGTCTCGAACGAGGCGATGTGGGTGATGTCGTTGCCCTTGAACACGATCTTGCCGCGCCGCGGCGGCGTGAAGCCGACGATCGAATTCACCAGCGTGGTCTTGCCGACGCCATTGCGGCCGAGCAGGCCGAGGATCTGGCCCTGTTCGAGTTTCAGCGACAAGCCCTGCAATACGTAGGCGTCACCGTAATAGGTATGGATGTCCTGGACTTCGAGGATCGCCATCAGCCGGTCCCCAGGTAGATTTCCTGCACGCGCTGGCTGTTGTGAATCTGCTCAGGCGTTCCGGTTTCCAGAACCTCGCCGAAATGCAAGACGGAGATCTGGTCGGCGACGTCGAACACGACGTCCATGTCATGTTCGATCAGAAGAATGGCGAGGTTCGGATCGAGCTTCGCGAGGAATTTCGCCATCTCGGCGGATTCGCCCGAGGACAGGCCGGCGGCGGGCTCGTCGAGCAGTAAAATTTTCGGATCGCTGGCGAGGCCGAGAACAATTTCGAGCTGGCGTTGCTCGCCGTGCGAAAGGTTGCGTACTTCCACATCTTTCCGGTCGAGGAACTGGGCTTCTTCGAGCAGGCGATACGCCTTCTCGTACACGTCGCGGTAGGACGACAGGTAGCGCCACATCACGAACTTCGACGGTCGTAACCCTTTGATCGCCAACAGGACATTGTCGAGCACGGTCAGCTTCGGGAACAGGCTCGTGACCTGGAATGTGCGCGCCATGCCGAGCGCGGTTCGCCGATGGCTCGGCCATGCGGTGACATTCTGGCCGAACAGCACGACCTCGCCCGACGTCGCCGGGTGAATACCGGTGATCACGTTGAACAACGTCGTCTTTCCGGCGCCGTTCGGCCCGATGATCGCCTTGCGGTCGCCGCGCATGATGCGCAGCGTCACGCCGCGCACGGCGTGCAGGCCGCCGAAGCTTTTGGACAAATCTCTAAGTTCAAGAACGGGTTGTGCGCCGTTCCCGTTTGCGGAATTCACGCGTCAGCCCTTTCCGGAGAGAGAAGCGCCGGGATTTTTTAAAAAAATCCCGGCGCCATTTGCCGTTACTCGCAGTTCTTGCAGGGCGGGAAGTCGCGGCTATAGACCGGCTGCTTCAAAAACGTCTCCTTCCCGTACGTCCAGAACTGGCTGACGTTGGGATACGTCTTGATGACGGTGTTCCAGAGCTCCGCCTTGTCGTAGCCGAACATCTTCTTCTTCTCGACCTTCTTGATGTAGATGTTCTGGATCGGGTTGCGCATGTCGTCCATGGAGACCGGACCGCGCACGGCGTCGATCTTCATGCCCTGCATGATCTTGATGAACTGCTCAGGCCCCGGCCACTTGCCGCCGGCCTTGGTGAGCGCCTCGTCGATCCACTGCGCCGTCGTGTAGTTGTTCTCCGAATAGTACGAAGGCACCTTGTTGTACTTCGCGCGATAGGCCTTCACGAACGCCTCGTTCTTCGGCGTCTCGAGCGCAGCCGAGTAATGCAGCGCCGACACGTCGCCGATGACTTCGTCGCCCATGAACGGCAGCGCGAACTCGTCATAGCTCGTGCCGCCGCCGATGATCGGCTTCTTGTTGCCGGAAGCGCGCAGCTGCTTGGGGAATTGCAGCGACATCGGGCCGACCATCAGCGAGAAGATTGCGTCGGCGTCCTGCTTCATTGTCGGGATGTAGGGCCCGAAGTCCTTGGTGCCGAGCGGAGGCCAGATCTTCTGGATGATCTTGCCGCCGCAATCCTCGAACGCCTTCTGGAAGCCGCCGGCGACCTCGTAGCCGAACGCATAGTCGGCCGCGATGCTGACGATCTTCTTGTAGCCCTGGTCGCACGCCCATTGTCCGAGCGGATGGCTCGGCTGCGAGGACGACCAGCCGGTTCGGATGAAGTAGGGATATTTGGCGAGGTCGCGCTGCGTGAGGTCGTCGGCCGCCGGAACGGACGAAATGTAGAGCGTCTTTTCCTGCGTGCTGACCGGCGCCATGGCGTAGCCGGACGAGGCGAGCAGGCCGCCGATGAACATGTGCACCTTGTCCTGCAACGCGAGCTTCTTGGCGCGCGTGACGGCGGTGTCGGGCTTGCCCTGCTCGTCCTCGACGATGAACTTCACGTCCATGCCGCCGAGCTTGTGGTTGTGCTGGTCGAGATAGAGCTCGAACCCGTTCTCCATGTCCTTGCCGACCTGGGCGAAGATGCCGGTGAGGGGCGCGATGAATCCGACGCGCAGTTCCTCCGCGCTTGCCGGTGAAGCAAGGCCGAGGCCGAGAACGACAGTGGCGCCGACAAGTGCGACGCCGAGCCGTTGCCGCGAAGTACGTGTCATTGTCTTTCCTCCCTTGTTGTCGGAAGCCTTCCTTCGTTTCATGAGGAAGGCACGGATGCCAATTTTTCCGGTTCCTTGTCTTTTCCTTGTTGAGTCCACCATTGACGCACGCGAGCGGGAATGCCCATCAGGCCGCTCGGCAGATAGAGAATTGTCAGCACGTAGACGCCGCCGAGCACGTACTGCCACCACGGAACGAGCGTGGAGAGATACTCGCGCAGGCCGAACACGATCGCCGCGCCGATGGCGCCGCCGACCAGCGTGCCGGCGCCGCCGAGCACGACCATCAGCAGCGCGTCCACCGACGTCGTCAGCACGACGGTCTCCGGGCTGACGTGGCCGTTGGTGTGCGCCCACAGCACGCCCGCGAGTCCGCCGAACGCGCCGGCGATGATGAACGCGATGTATTTGTGCAGCCAGGTGTTGTAGCCGAGGATCTGCATGCGCAACTCGCGCTCGCGGATGCCGGCGAGGCTGCGCCCGAACGGCGAGCGCACAAGAACGTAGAGCAGGATCAGCGCGGCGGTGAAGAACGCCAGTACGAGATAGAACCACGTCACCTCGTTCGACAGGTCGAGACCGAATTGCGGCCGGCCGCCGGTGAGGTTGATGCCGTTGTCGCCGCCGGTGAGCGAATTCCAGCGATAGGCGAGGCCCCACACGCACTGGCCGAGCGCGAGGGTGATCATCAGGAAATAGACGCCGCTGGCCCGGATCGCGAACAGGCCGAAGAACGCCGCGAGCGCCGCGCCCGCGAACATTCCGAGCACGGTCACGAGCCAGAAATCCCAGCCGAGGCCGAAGTGGAATTTGCTGGCGAGGATCGCGGTGAGATATGCGCCGATGCCGAAATAAGCCGCCTGACCGAGCGAGGCGAGCCCGGTAAAGCCCAACAGGATGTCGAGGCTCATCGCCAGGATGGCGAAGGTCAGCGCGCGGGTCGCGAGCAGCACCACGAACGAGCCGGAGCGTGGGACGATGACCGCAATCAGGATGAGAACCGCAATCACCGCCAGATTCTTGACCTGCTGATTGCTCACCGCGCTCACTCCCGCCCGAACAGACCGGTCGGCTTGACCGCGAGGATCAACGCCATCGGCGCATACAAGGTGAAGTACGAAATCTCGGGAAACAGCGCCTTGCCGAAGTTGTCGGCGAGGCCCACGAGCAACGCGCCGATCGCCGCGCCGCCGAGGCTGCCCATGCCGCCGATGATCACGACGGCAAAGGCGAGCGGCAGCATCTCGAAGTCGAGCCCGGGATAGACGCCGAGAAATGCGCCGCCGATCACGCCGCCGACGGCGGCAAGAAACGCGCCGAGCGCGAAGATGAACATCGAGATGCGGTTGGTGTCGATACCGACGCCGCGCGCCATTTGCGCGTCGTCGACGGTCGCGCGCACCATCGCGCCCATGCGCGTTTTCTCCATCGCCAGCCAGAGACCGACGCCGATCAAGAGCGCGAGGCCGATCATGAACATGCGGTAGGCAGGAAAGTAGATGCCGCCGATGACGACGCTGGTCGACAATTCCGACGCCGGGTTGATGTCCATGTTGTTGCCGCCCCAGATGTCGAGCGCGGCCTGTTGAAACAGAAATGCGAAACCGACCGTGAGGAGCACCTGCCGCAGCGGATCGAAGCCGAGCGGCCGCAGGAAAACACGCTCCATGAGCAGGCCGACGATCGCAACGCCGAGCGCGGCGACCGGAATTGAAAGCGCCCACGATCCGGTCCCTGCGATCACGGAGATCGCGATGTAGCCGCCGAGAAGGAAGTAGGAGCCGTGCGCAAGGTTGACGATGCGCATCACGCCGAAGATCAACGACAGTCCGCTACCGACGAGAAAAAGCAACGCGCCGTACGAAATGCCGTTGAACGCCTGGATCACCCAGAACTGCGTATTCATTCCCCCCAGAGTCCTTCTTTTTGGGCGAAGGATTTGCGGGCAAGCTTACCCTATGCTTGGCATGAGTAAACACTCCCAAGCCGCTGAAATTCGGGACTGAATGATTTTGTCGCACGTCGCCTGCATCCGTGGCAGGGCGGCAACGGTTGCACGGGATTTCGCCTATTTGCGTCTGCCGCGCGTGGATGCCGCCCGCTTTTTTGGCGGGATGAAAGGCAGCAGGAGATAGGGCGAGCGCCCGCGCCCGAAATAAAGCGTGGTGACGCCGTTGAATACCTTCATCGGCCGGTCCGCCGGGTCGTCATGCAGGAACGGTCCGCAACCCTTGAGCTCGTTCTTGAAGTTGGACAGTTTGCCGCCGCTCGCGCCGCCATATTCGTAGTCCTTGCCGCGGATCGACACGCCGATGCGGTAGCCGGCCGGTACCATGATCGACGTCGGCCAGATCTCGATATCGAGTTCCACGGCGTTGCCCGGCTTGAGCGGCTCGATGCGGTCGTGCGTGTGATAAGGCCGGTATGGCGTCGACAATTTCGGATCGAGCCTGCGGTGCGAGGCGCGCAGCCAGCCCTGCGCGATGGGCGTATGCGGATCGATCGCGCCCTGAAAGACCACTTCCTTCAGGTCGCCGGAGAACACGCGCAGCACGATGAAGAAGTCGGCGTCCTTTGTGGAAGAAGAGGCGAACAGCTTGAGCGCCGATGGGCCCGTGATCTCCGTATCGCTATCCATCGGCGGGCTCAGGAAGGTGAGGCCGTCCCCCATGGCCGCGAATTTCAGCCGCGCGCTGCCCGACGGCTTCTTTTGCGTCAGCGTCATGTTCGCGGGATCGAGATAGAGCCTGGTCCATTTCGTGCGTTTGAGCGGCCATTCGTTTTCCGCACGCGGCACGAAGCGCTCGCCGGGATGGCGGATGTTGAGCAGCACTTTCGGCTGCTTCGACCAGCTGGTGTCCTTCCCGTGCAGGAAATAGTCGAAGAAGCGCTTCTGCTGCTCGCGCCCGTAGTCGGTGTAGAAGTGCGTCCAGTGCTCGATGCCATGCGCTTCGAGCCACTTCTCTTTTGAGGCGGCGCGCACGAAACCCTCGAAATTGCCGCGCGGATGCAGGCCTTGTCCGCCCCAATTCGCGGCGGACAACAGCGGGGTCACGATCTTGTCCCAGCGCGGCGAGCGCGCCTTGTGATAGTCGTCGTCGAGCGGATGCGCGCGGATGTCATCCCCGAACTTGGCGCGATTGCGCGCAAGCTCGGCCTCGGAAAACGTCTCCGGTCCGCAGACGAGGTCGCCGTGCACGCGGCTGCGCTTGCCGCGCTCGCCGGCGCCGTACTGCACAGTCTTCACCTGCATGTCGTACCAGTTCTCCCAGAACGTCGAGAGAATGCCGCCGTGATGCGTCATGTCGCGGTACCAGTCGGCGGCGCCTTCCCACACGCACATTGCGGCAAGGTGCGGCGGCTGCAGCGACGCGACGTGCCACTGGTTGATGCCGTAATAGGAAATGCCGTTGAGGCCGACCTTGCCGTTCGACCATGGCTGCACGCCGGCCCACTCGATGCAGTCGTAGAAGTCCTTGGTCTCGCGCGGTGAGAAGTGATCGATGAAGCCGGGCGAGCAGCCGGCGCCGCGTGAATCGACGCGCACGCAGACGTAATCGTGCGGCACCCATTTTTCCGGATCGACCACTTCCCAGCTCTGATAGAGATTGCTCGAGCCGGCGGTAACGTCGGGATGCTTCTCGGCCATGCGCTGCCACGCGCTCGGATAGCCGTCCTGGAAGGCGAGGTTCTTGGCGTA
>DASZVZ010000081.1:0-29560 GCA_035546875.1 Pseudolabrys sp. | reverse complement strand
CGATCGCAAGGTCCGCCTAAGGGCGCTTCGCCAGCGCCCGGGCGCCTCCCGGCGCTCCATTCCCCTCGTTCGAGGGGGAGGAAAAAGGGAAACAGGCGCGCCCGCGCCTCAAACAACAGGGCCGGCGGAGCTTTGGCTTTCCGTCTTTTTCCGTCACTTGCCGCCCGGCCTGACGGGCTATAATGCCAAAAGACAAGTTCGCGAGGAGGTTCCGATGTCGCAAGCGGCCGAAAAGCGCGAGGCCAAGCCTTTGCAGCTCAAGGAAGCGCCGTTCAAATGGGACGATCCCTTCGATCTCGAGGACCAACTCACCGAAGAAGAGCGCATGGTGCGCGATACCGCGCGCGGCTTCGCGCAGGATTATCTCGCGCCCCGCGTGATCGAGGCCTATCGCGAGGAAAAATACGATCCGAACCTGATCCCGCAGATGGGCCAGCTCGGCCTGCTCGGGCCGACGATCCCCGAGGAATACGGCGGCGCGGGCCTGGGCTACGTCGCCTACGGCATGATCACGCGCGAACTGGAGCGCGTCGATTCCGGCTATCGCTCATCGATGTCGGTGCAGTCATCGCTGGTGATGTATCCGATCTACGCCTACGGCAGCGAAGCACAGCGGCGCAAATATCTGCCCAAGCTGGCGACCGGCGAGATTATCGGCTGCTTCGGCTTGACCGAGCCGGATCACGGCTCCGATCCCGGTTCGATGGTGACGCGCGCGGAGAAAGTTTCCGGCGGCTACAAATTGAACGGCGCCAAGACCTGGATCTCGAACGCGCCGGTCGCGGACGTCGCAGTTGTCTGGGCGAAGCTCGACGGAAAAATCCGCGGCTTCATCGTCGAGCGTGGCGCCAAGGGCTTTTCGACGCCGAAGATCGAAGGCAAGCTCTCGCTGCGCTGCTCGATCACCGGCGAGATCGTGCTGGAAGATTGCGTGGTGCCGGAAGAAAATTTGTTGCCGAACGTGAAAGGCCTCGCGGGGCCCTTCGGCTGTCTCAACAATGCGCGCTACGGCATTGCCTGGGGCACGATGGGCGCTGCGGAATTCTGCTGGCACGCGGCGCGGCAATACACGCTCGACCGCAAGCAGTTCGGCCGCCCGCTCGCCGCCAATCAGCTCGTGCAGAAAAAACTCGCCGACATGCAGACCGAGATCACGCTCGGCCTGCAAGGCGCGCTGCGGCTCGGCCGTCTGCTGGAAGCGGGCAAGGCCGCGCCGCCCGCGATTTCATTGATGAAGCGCAACAACTGCGGCAAGGCGCTCGAGATCGCGCGCGTCGCGCGCGACATGCACGGCGGCAACGGCATCTCGGAGGAATACCAGGTGATGCGCGTGGTCGCGAACCTCGAGACGGTCAACACCTACGAGGGCACGCACGACATCCACGCGCTGATCCTCGGCCGCGCGCAAACGGGGATACAGGCGTTTTTCTAAGGCGATCGTCTGTCATCGCCGGGCTTGTCCCGGTGATCCCGCTTAGGGACGTACAGCGCCCTCCCAAGCGTCATGCGCGGGTCAAGCCCGCGCACGACAAGAAAGAATCAAAGCGGCATCGCCGCGGCCTGCTTCGCCAACTCGACCACGCGCTTGGTCATCGCGCTGTCGGGATCGGTCAGCGCATCGACGACGGTGAAATGATTGGTGTCGGGGACTTCCTCGTAACGCACCTTCGCCGCGTTCTTCCATTTTTCGACGATCGTCCTGCTCTGCCGCAGGAATTCGCTCGACTCGAGCGCGCCGACGACGGCATCGAGCGTGCGGCCGGGCGGCACGCGCCAGGTGAGCGGCGAGCATGTGCGTGCGGTCTCCGCCGTCAGGCGGATATCCTGGTTCGGCGTCACCTTAAGAATCGGATCGAGGTCGAACACGCCGGAGATCGCGTAGCCTGCGGGAACGAGATCCTGTGGCGCGTCGGAGGCAAGCTTCGTCCAGTCGGTCGCGACCATGCACGCGGTCAGGTGTCCGCCGGCGGAATGACCGTAGACCATGATGCGCTGGCCGTAACGTCGCCACAGCGCCAGCGCCGCCGCGCGCATCTGCTCGGTGATGGTGGCGACCGTCACGTGCGGCACGAGGTCGTAGCCGGCGACCGCGACGGTCACGCCGTTCGCGTTGGGACCGATTGCCATCTGGCTGAACATCGAGGGATCGAGCGAACGCCACCAGCCGCCGTGGATGAACATGGCGAGCGGCGGCTTCTTGCCCCCATTGCGCGCCGGAAAGATATCGAGCGTCTGGCGCGGCGAGGGCCCGTAGGAAATCGCGAGCTCCGCGCCGGCGGCGGCCTTGCGGTAAGCCTCGGTTTCGCGCGCCCAGCGGGCGAAAATCTCGGGATGCTCCGGCACATTGCCGCGGTTGTCGTATTCTTTCTCGTAGTCGATCGCAGCCATGGAGCGCTTCCCCGAATTTGCCGTTGGACGCAAAACTTATCCGCCTTTGCGGCGGCGGGAAACATGGTTATGTAGCGCATGATCCCGAAAAGTGGGCGCCCGTTTCCGGACAAGATGATGCGCAGGGAATAACTCTCTTCATGAAAATCGACGGCAGGCAGACGCGCAGCATCTGGGTGGAAAGCGACGGCGAAAGCGTCGGCGTCATCGACCAGACCTTGCTGCCGCACAAGTTTCAGACGCTGCGGCTGAAGAGCCTCGAAGACGCCGCCCGCGCGATCAAGACCATGCAAGTGCGCGGCGCGCCGCTGATCGGCGCCACCGCGGCTTATGGTCTATGGCTGGCGTTGCGGCAGGACGCGTCGGACGAAAACCTCGAGCGCGCCTACGCCACCTTGCTGGCGACGCGGCCGACCGCGATCAACCTGAAATGGGCGCTCGACGAGATGATGGCGGCGGTGCGCAACCGGCCGCGCGAGGAACGGCTCGCGGCCGCGCTCAAGCGCGCCGGCGAGATCTGCGACGAGGATGTGGCCATTAACCAGGCCATCGGCCGTCACGGGCTGAAGCTGATCGAGGACATCGCTGCGCGAAAGAAGAAGGGCGAGCGCGTCAACGTGCTCACCCATTGCAACGCCGGCTGGCTCGCCACCGTCGACTGGGGCACGGCCACCGCGCCGATCTACATGGCGCACGACAAAGGCATCCCCATCCACGTCTTCGCCGACGAGACCCGCCCCCGCAATCAGGGCGCCTCGCTCACCGCCTGGGAGCTCGGCCGCCACGGCGTCGCGCACACCGTCATCCCCGACAACACCGGCGGCCACCTGATGCAGCACGGCCTCGTCGACATCGTCTTCGTCGGTACCGACCGCGTCACCGCGCAGGGCGACGTCTGCAACAAGATCGGCACGTATCTCAAGGCGCTCGCCGCGCGCGACAACAAGGTTCCGTTCTATGTGGCGCTGCCGTCGCCGACCATCGACTTCACGGTGAGCGACGGCGTCGCGGAAATTCCGATCGAGGAGCGCGCGGCGGAAGAAGTGACGTTGATGACCGGCAAGACCAAGGACGGCCGCATCGAGACGGTGCAGATCGTGCCGGATGGCTCGAGCGCGGTGAACTACGGCTTCGACGTCACGCCGGCCCGCCTCGTCACCGGCCTGATCACCGAGCGCGGCGTGATCGACGCGAACCGTGCGGCCTTGGCGAAGGCTTTTCCCGAGCGGGCCGACGCGAAGCCGAAAGTAGCGGTCAAGTCATGACGATAAAGCTCGCCGCGCAGCCGCTCGAAGCGCCGGTCGATGGCCGCCAATCGGAAACCGCGCTCGCCATCGCGCGCGGCACCGCGCGGCTTCTGCACGCGCATGGCTTCTGTGTGGTGAGCGAGCTGCCGCTCCCCTCGGGCCGGCGCGCCGACCTTGTCGCGCTCGACGGCGGCGGCGAAATCTGGATCGTCGAGATCAAGTCGTCGGTCGCCGATTTTCGCGCCGACCAGAAGTGGCAGGACTACCGGCTGCATTGCGACCGGCTGTTCTTTGCGACCTGCGTGGAAGTGCCGTGCGACATCTTCCCGAAGGACACCGGCCTGATCGTGGCGGATGCCTTCGGCGCGCACATCGAATGCGAGGCGCCGGAGCATCGCCTGCCCGCGGCGACGCGCAAATCGATGATGCTGAATTTCGCCCATGCCGCCGCGCTGCGCCTGCAGGCGCTTGTCGATCCGACCGGGCCTTATGGAGACGCGATCTAGCGCGGCGCGCGCTTCGCCAAAATGCGCTGCAGCGTGCGGCGGTGCATGTTGAGCCGGCGCGCGGTCTCCGACACGTTGCGGCCGCACAATTCGTAGATGCGCTGGATATGCTCCCAACGCACGCGATCGGCCGACATCGGATTTTCCGGCGGCTCGATCTTCTTGTTGTCGAGCGCGAGCAGCGCGGCGACGACGTCGTCGGCGTCCGCGGGCTTTGCCAGATAATCGACCGCGCCGAGCTTCACGGCGTTCACGGCGGTCGCGATGTTGCCGTAGCCGGTGAGAATGATGCCGCGCGCTTCCGGCCGGCGGCGCTTGAGCGCCGAGATCACGTCGAGGCCGTTGCCGTCGACGAGCCGCATGTCGACGACGGCGAAAGCCGGCGCCTCATGCTCGACCTGCATCAAGCCGTCGGCGACCGATTCCGCGGTCGTCACGGTGAAGCCGCGCGATTCGAGCGCCTTCGCAAGCCGCTGCAGGAACGACTTGTCGTCCTCCACGATCAGCAGCGAGCGCTCGCTCGGAATTTTCTCTTTCACAGCCGCGATAGTCGCGACATCGGTCATGGCCATATCCGTTTCCTCAAACCCGTGCGTTCGACTTTGGGACAAGTTAGCCCGCGCAATCGCATCGTCCAACACAGAAAAGTAGTTACCGCTGTGCGCAATCTCAAGTGGCCGCAAGGGTCAAGGGGCGCTCGAAATCGCTGCGCGACCAGCGCACCTTGATCGTTGCGCCGCGATCCGGGAACGCGCGATTTTCGAATGAGAGCGTGGCACCGGAGCGTTCGAGCAGCGTTTTGGCGATGAAAAAGCCGAGACCGAGGCCGCTAGCTTCCGCGTTCACATCTTTGGGATCGCGGCGCCGGCTGGTCACGTAAGGCTCGCCGATGCGGTCCATGATTTCCGGCGCGAATCCGGGGCCGTCGTCGGTAATCGTCACGTCGACGGCGTCCGCGCTCCACAGGGCACTGACCATCACGCGTTCGCGCGCGAAATCGACCGCGTTTTCGAGAAGATTGCCGAGGCCGTAAAGGATCGCCGGATTGCGCGCGCCGACCGGCTCCGCGTTGCGATCGCCCGAGGCCGATACCTCGATGGTGACGCCGAAATTGCGGTGTGGCGCTACCACTTCCTCGATCAAGGCGGTCAGCGGCATGCGGTCGAACGGCTCGCCGCTCGAGGAAAGCTCGGTGATCTTGGAGAGGATGTCGCGGCAACGGGTGGCCTGCTCGCGCAACAGTCGCACGTCGTCGCCGTGCGGCGCGTTGGGTTCGATCGCACGCTCGAGTTCGCGCGCGATCACCGAGATGGTCGAGAGTGGCGTCGCAAGCTCGTGCGCTGCGGCCGCAGCGAGCCCATCGAGTTGCGAGAGATGCTGCTCACGCGTCAACACCAGTTCGGTGGCGGCAAGCGCATCCGCGAGCTGGCGCGACTCTTCGGTCACCTGCCAGGCGTAGACGCCGATGAATCCGATGGCGAGCAGAATCGAGAGCCAGACGCCCATCATGTAGATCGGCGGCAATTCGAGCGGGTCGTCGACGTCCCACGGCAACGGATAATGCGCGAACACCAGCGCGGTGGCACACAGCACGGCAAAGGCGCCGAGGATCAGCGTAAAGCGCGGCGGCAGCGCCGTCGCCGAGATCAGCACCGGGCCGAGGAACAGGAACGCAAACGGATTTTGCAGGCCGCCCGTGAGAAACAAGAGCACGGCAAGCTCGGCAATGTCGAAAGCGAGCAGCCACGCCGCGCGGTCGGGCTCGAGCCGCTGCATCATGTGGAAACGCAGCCGCAGCGCGATGTTGAGCCACGCCGCGAGCGCGATCACCGCGAGGCAGGTCCACACCGGCATGATGAAGTCGAGACCGTAGTAGACGACGAGCACGGCCGTCGTCTGCCCGATGATCGCGAGCCAGCGCAGCCGCACGAGCGTATCGAGGCGCACGTTGCGGCGCGGGTGGTTCCGGGCGAGATCGAAAGCGGGCATGAGGGTCAGTGTAGCGCCGCTTAATCCGCACTCAAATTGCGGCCACCGGCGAGGGCGCGAATGGGGCTTGCGCTTGCCGCGGCGGAGCGTCACATCTGCCGGGACATATGGACTTCATTATGGACGCCAGCGCCCAGCCTGCCATCGCCGTCGAGAACTTGCGCAAGACGTACAAGGGAACGACCGCGGTCGACGGGATTTCCTTCCGCCTGCCGCCGGGCTCGGTTACCGGCCTTTTAGGCGGCAACGGCGCGGGCAAGACCACGACCATCGCGATCATCATGGGTCTGGTGATGCCGACCTCCGGCCGTGTCGCCGTGCTCGGCGCGCAAATGCCGAAGGAGCGCTACCGCGTGCTGCATCGGATGAATTTCGAAAGTCCTTATGTGGATATGCCGATGCGGCTCACGGTGCGGCAGAATCTGTCGGTCTTCGCGCAGCTTTATGGCGTCGCGGATATTCGCGGCCGCATCGCGCAACTCGCGTCTGATCTCGATCTCGGCGAATTTCTCGACCGGCAGACCGGCAAACTCTCTGCCGGCCAGAAGACGCGCGTGTCGCTCGCCAAGTCGCTGCTCAACCGGCCGGAAGTCCTTCTGCTCGACGAGCCGACCGCTTCGCTCGATCCGGATACCGCCGACTGGGTGCGTAGCCGTCTGGAAGATTACCGGCGGGAGCGGGGCGCCACGATTCTACTGGCCTCGCACAACATGAATGAAGTCGAGCGGCTGTGTGAGCGCGTCATCATTATGAAGCGGGGCCGTATAGAGGACGACGACGCGCCCGAGAAGCTGCTTGCCCGCTACGGGCGCGAAACGCTCGAAGAAGTTTTTCTCGACGTCGCGCGCGGGCGCCAGCGTGAGGCCGCGCAATGAGCGACAGCATGCGGGACGTCGGTCTGGATTTCTCGTTGAACCGCGTCGGCGCCATGGTGCGCCGCTACTGGTATCTCTTGCGCTCGTCGTGGCCGCGGATTCTCGACCTGATCTATTGGCCGACGGTGCAGATGCTGATGTGGGGCTTTCTGCAGCTTTACGTGTCGCAGAACGCCGGCTTCTTCGCCAAGGCCGGCGGCGTGTTCATCGGTTCGGTGCTTTTGTGGGACATTCTGTTCCGCGGCCAGCTCGGCTTCTCGATCTCTTTCCTCGAGGAGATGTACGCCCACAATCTCGGAAACATCATGATGTCCCCGCTGCGGCCGGCGGAGTTCATCTCGGCACTGATGATCATGAGCATCATTCGTCTGGCGATCGGCATGGTGCCGGTGACGTTTCTCGCGATCGCGTTCTTCGGGTTTAATCTGTGGTCGCTCGGGCTCGCGCTGGTGGCGTTTTTCATCAATCTCATTTTGACCAGTTGGGCGATCGGAATTTTCGTAGCGGGACTGCTGTTGCGAAATGGCATGGGTGCGGAAAGTCTCGCCTGGACCATCATGTTTCTGTTTCTGCCGCTCACCTGCGTCTACTACCCGGTCGCGGTTCTTCCGGTCTGGCTGCAATATTTCGCCTGGGCGCTGCCGCCGACCTATGTTTTCGAGGGCATGCGCGCGCTCCTTATCGATCACGTCTTTCGCACCGACCTGATGCTGGAGGCTTTGGCCTTCAATATCGTCCTGTTCGCAGCCGCATCATTTGCGTTCTTTAGACTTTTGGCGAGCGCCCGCTGGCACGGTTCCCTCCTTCAGACCGGCGAATAAGGCAAAAAATCACGCGTTTTTCGTGGGTTGCCAGCTAATTATTCGGTGTAAACCGGATCCAAAGACCTTATCTGTAAGTTGACCCCATGAAGGAAAAACGACAGTCTGCTGCAACGCAGCAGGGGCTGGGGACGAAGCGGATGGCAATCGGAGAATTCGACGGAGCAGCAAAGCTCTCCGGCGACAGCGGCCTCCTGTTATCGACGCCGTT
The DNA here is from genome assembly GCA_035546875.1 of Pseudolabrys sp. Taxonomy (GTDB): domain Bacteria; phylum Pseudomonadota; class Alphaproteobacteria; order Rhizobiales; family Xanthobacteraceae; genus Pseudolabrys. Next base: position 21,523 of record DASZVZ010000081.1, on the reverse strand, counting down.
GTACTGGTTCTACGAAATGGGCAACGCGGCGCTCAATCCGTCCCGCGCGTTTGCCGACGCCACAAGACTGTTCTTCAAGAATCCGGCCAATCCGCTTTCGCACACGACCTACGGAAAATCGGTCGCGGCGGCGATGGAAGTGTTCGAGCGCTCCACGCGTCGCTACCGCAGGCCGGATTGGCGCATCCACTCGACCACGGTTGGCGGTGAGCACGTGCGGGTGCACCTCCGCAGCGTCTGGGAGCAGCCGTTTTGCCGCCTTCTGCATTTCGAGCGCGCGCTCGCGCAACCGCCGCGCCGGCCGCAACCGAAGCTCCTGATCGTCGCGCCGATGTCGGGTCACTATCCGACGTTGCTGCGAGGCACGGTCGAAACGTTCCTGCCCAATCACGAGGTCTACATCACCGAATGGGCCGATGCGCGCCAGGTGCCGCTGAGCGAGGGCCGCTTCGACCTCGATGACTACGTGAACTATATCATCGCGATGCTGCACGAGCTCGGCGGCGACACGCACGTGATCGCGGTGTGTCAGCCGTCGGTACCCGTGCTTGCCGCCGTTGCGCTGATGGAGGCCGACAAGGATCCTTACGCCCCGCTCTCGATGGTGCTGATGGGCGGTCCGATCGACACCCGCATCAATCCGAACGCGGTCAACGAGCTTGCCGAAACGCGCGGCCTCGACTGGTTCCAGACGCACGTCATCACAAAGGTACCGTTCCCGCACCCCGGCTTCATGCGTGACGTCTATCCGGGCTTCTTGCAGCTCAACGGCTTCGTCAGCATGAATCTCGACCGGCACGTCGAGGCGCATCGCAATTTGTTTATGCATCTGGTGCGCGGTGATGGAGATTCGGTGCAGAAGCACCGCGAGTTCTACGACGAGTATCTCGCCGTCATGGACCTCACCGCCGAATTCTATCTGCAAACCGTCGATGCGGTATTCATCCGGCACCTCTTGCCTCTCGGACGCATGACGCATCGCGGCCGGCCCATCGATCCGTCGGTAATCAGGAACGTCGCGCTGATGACCGTCGAAGGCGAAAATGATGACATCTCCGGCGTTGGGCAGACCGAAGCGGCGCACAAGTTGTGCTCCAGCATCCCGCCCGAGAAGAAGGTGCATTATCTCCAGCCGGACGTCGGCCATTACGGCGTGTTTAACGGCTCGCGCTTCCGCGCCGAGATTGCGCCGCGCATTTCCGACTTTGTGCTCTCGCACAATGGCGGCCGCCGGGGTTCCAGCGGCCAGGCGAGCCACCTGAAGGTCGCGGCGTCGCGCTGATCGCGGCCGCCCTCGGTTCCCTCAAATCCGGAATTTGCCGTCGCGTCGGCGGCGGTGGTCGGGCTATGCAAGGGGCTGGCGTGGCCGGGTGATTGTGGCACTATTTCCCCAAGACGACTCGGGGTGGATGACGCCTATGCCCTTGCGCGCCTTGCTTTATCGCCGGCCCAGCGAACCATCTGCAATCAGCGTTGCTTTCGACCAGGCGGTCTATCTGGTGCGCGTGCGCCGGCACAGGCAGGCTCGCCGCTACACGCTTCGCATCCACTCGGCCACGCGCGAGGTGCTGCTGACGATGCCTCCGCGCGGCAGCCTGCGCGAGGCCTGCGATTTTGCGCAAAAGCACGGTGCCTGGATCGCGGCTCGGCTCGGACGTTTGCCCGAGCCGGCGCCGTTTGCCGACGGCACAGTGCTGCCGCTGCGCGGGGTCAATCATCGCATCGTGCACCGTGCCGGCGCGCGCGGCACCTGTTGGGTCGAGATCGGCGCCGACGGCGAACGCAAGCTTTGTGTTGCCGGCGAGGAGCCGCATGTTGCGCGCCGTGTCGGCGATTTCCTCAAACGCGAGGCCAAGAACGCTCTCGAAGCGGCGAGCCGCCGTGCCGCCGAGCAGCTCGGCGTGCGCGTCAAGCGCGTGTCGGTCCGCGATCAATCGAGCCGCTGGGGCTCGTGTTCGACGACCGGCGTCCTGTCTTATTCATGGCGGCTTATTCTCGCGCCAGCTTTCGTGCTCGACTATCTCGCCGCGCATGAAGTCGCCCATCTCGTTGAAATGAATCATTCCCGGCGCTTCTGGCGGATGGTCGAGCGCGTGTGCCCCAATGTCTCGCACGCCAAGACCTGGCTCGATGCACACGGCACCGATTTGCACCGCTACGGCCTGTCGGCGAACGACGTCGCGTCCGGATACAGACGCCGGCGTTAAGTTACGTCATAATCCTCGGCATGCTCCGTCCGCACACTTTTGCGCTGACCGCGCTGCTCGCTGCCTTGAGTGCGGTCGGCCCGTTGACGACGGATATGTACCTGCCGTCGCTGCCCGATATCGCGCGGCTCTTGCACGCGTCGACAGCGCAGACGCAATTCACCATTTCGTCCTATCTCATCGGCTTTGCCGTCGGGCAGATCGTGTATGGTCCGTTTTCCGACCGCCACGGCCGCAAGCCGGTATTGATCATTGCAGTCGCGCTGTATTGCGTGGCGACGCTCGGCTGCGCGCTTTCGACCTCGATCGAAATGCTCATTGTCGCGCGAGCCTTGCAGGCGGTTGGCGGCTCGGGCGGTGTCGTGCTTGCGCGTGCCATCGTACGCGATCTTTACTCCGGATCGCGCGCTGGCCGCGAACTGTCGGTGATCGCTTCGGTGATGGCGCTCGCTCCTGTGCTGGCGCCGGTGATCGGCGGCGCGCTCCAGACCGCTTTCGGCTGGCGCGCGAGCTTCTTCGTGCTGGCGGCGTCGGGCGTGATCGGCATCGGCGTGATTTGGCTCCTGCTGCCGGAAACGCTGGTCAACCGGGCCAAGGAGCCCGTGTCGCCTGCAACGATGCTCGGTTCCTATCGCATTGTCGCGCGCAACCGCTGCTATCTCGCCTACATGAGCCTGATCGCGTGCAGCTACGCAGGACTGTTCGCCTGGATTTCCGGCGCGTCGTTCGTATTGCAGAATCTTTATGGGCTTTCGGCGTTCAACTTCGGCGTGGCGTTCGCGCTCGGCTCGGTCGGTTACATGACCGGTTCTACGATTGCCGCGCGGATTGTCGGCAGGCTCGACATTGACCTCACCACCGGGCTCGGCGGCGTCGCACTGACTGTCGGCGGTCTGGGTTTGGTTGCTGCGGTCGGGGCCGGGCTGACTTCAGCGGCCTCGATCGTGATCCCGGTTGCAGTCTATCTCGCCGGTCTCGGCATGGTGCTGCCGATCGGGATTGCCGGCGCCATGTCGCCCTTTCCAGAGCGCGCGGGCGCCGCCTCATCACTGCTTGGCTTCGTGCAGCAAACGACCGCGGCGGTCTGCGGAGCGGGTGTTGGCTTGCTGTTAGGTCAAACGGCCTGGCCGCTGGCGGGCGGCATTGCCGCTATGGGTTGTGCGACGCTGCTGCTGTGGTTCCTCACGCGCAACGTCCGGCGCGAGGCGCACGTGCGCGCGGCGAACTAGCGCCGTCCGAACAGGTTGTTGAGCAACCACGCGTCGATACTTGCGGTGCCGGTGCGCTCTGGCTCGGGCGGCGGCGGGCGATCGTTGCCGGGCACGGTGGCGAGCCCATTGCGAAGTCTGCTATCGAGACCCGAAATCAGATTGCCGGCCGGCGCAAGAATTCCGCCGCCCGTATCTGGAAGCGGCGTAGGCGTGACGCCCTGATGCGCGGTACGCATGAAGCGGCTCCAGATTTCGACCGGCAAGCTGCCGCCGGTCGTCTTCTTGGTCGGAGTGCCGTCGTCATTGCCGAGCCAGACACCGGTAACCAGATGCGACGTGTAACCGATGAACCAGGCGTCGCGGAAATCCTGCGACGTGCCGGTCTTTCCCGCTGCAATCCATCCGGGCAGGTCGGCCTTGCGCGCGGTGCCGATGGTGAGCGTCTGCTGCATCATCGAATTCATCATGCCGACGTAGCTCGGATCGACGACGCGGCCGAGCGAGCGCGCGTCATGCAGATAGAGCAACTTTCCGCCGGCGGTGGCGATGCGCGAGATAACATGCGGCGTCACCGCCATGCCGCCATTGGCGAAGGTCGCGTAAGCGCCGGTCAATTCGAGTACGGAGACTTCCGACGTGCCGAGCGCGATCGACGCATTCGGCTCGAGCTTGGACGCAATGCCGAGCCGGTGCGCGGTCATGATCACGGCTTGCGGGCTGAACTCCATGGTCAACCGCACCGATACGGTGTTGAGCGACATCGCCAGCGCTTTGCTAAGCGGCACCGGGCCGAGATACTGGTGCTCGTAGTTTTCAGGCCGCCAGCCCTTGATCTGGATCGGCTTGTCCTCGCGCACGCTGTCGGGCGTCAATCCGTGTTCGAGTGCGGTCAGATAGACGAATGGCTTGAATGCCGAGCCTGGCTGGCGCTTGGCGGCGACCGCGCGGTTGAACTGGCTTTCGGCATAATTGCGTCCGCCGACGAGCGCGCGCACCGCGCCGTCCGGCGTCATCGCGACCACCGCGCCCTGGCTCACGCCGCTCTTGTCGCCCTTTTGCGCGAGTTCGTCGGCGAGCGATTTTTCCGCGCTCGCCTGCAACGTGCCGTCGATCGTCGTCGTCACTACGATATCTTCGTCGACGTGGCCTAGAACGTCGTTGAGGATGTCCATGATCCAGTCGGCCACATAGTTGACCGAGCCGTTCCCCGGTTGCGCCACAATCTTCGGCGGATGCGCGAGCGCGATCTTTTCGTTCGCCGTGTTGATGAAATGCAGGTCGTGCATCGCCGCGAGCACGATCCTCGCCCGTTGCTCGGCGCCGTCGAAGTTGCGCGTCGGCGCAAGCCGCGACGGCGATTTCACCAGGCCGGCGAGCAGCGCGGCCTCCGCTAAAGTCACGTGTCGCGCGGATTTTCCGAAGTAGCGCTGCGCGGCCTGCTCGACGCCGTAGGCGCCGGAACCGAAGTAGACGCGGTTCAGGTACAGTTCGAGGATCTGCGTCTTGGTGAACTTGCGCTCCAGCCATAGCGCCAGCACCACTTCCTGCAGCTTGCGGTGGATCGTACGCTCTTGAGTCAAAAAGAGATTCTTCGCGAGCTGCTGCGTGATTGTGGAGCCGCCCTGCGAATATCCCCGGTGCAAGACGTTGGCGAGCGCGGCGCGCGCGATGCCGAACGGATCGACGCCGTTATGCTCGTAGAAGCGCCGATCCTCGATGGCGACGAAGGCCTTCGGCAGATAGCTCGGCAGTTCTTTCAGCGACAGAACCGCGCCGCCCATGTCGCCGCGCGTCGCCAGCACGCGATTGTTCAAATCGACGATCTGGATCGATGGCGGGCGCTTGGGAATTTCCAAAGACTGGATCGGCGGCAGGTGCGCGCCGACCCAGGCGATGGTGCCGACACCGCCGATCATCAGCCAGAGCGCGAGCACGAGCCCCCAATAGGCGGCGCGCGCGATCAGCGAGCGGCGCGAGCGGGTCTTGCCGGCTTTGCGTTTCTTCCTGCGCCGGCGCCCGGAGGAAGCGCCACTCCCGCCCGCGGGCGTGCCGCGGTCCGCGGGCGTCACGCGCACCTCGGGCGCATCGCCGGAATCGAATTTCGGTTCGCGGCGCCCGCCCGTCTTTCGCCGTTGAGCCATCGACCAGGTCCCGTCCGCGGCCGGCGCTCGAGCACCGGCCCCCGAGGGGCAAGCTACGGGCGTGGATTTAAGGGGCCGTTAAGCGGCAAGCCGCGCCGCCAGCTTGGCCGCGCCCAGAAAACGATGTTCGATCAATCGTTTAGCGGGTCACGGACGCGGCGAATCCGCTCCAGATTTGAGGACAACCAATCGCTGCGGGCTGCGCTGCCGCCGCGCGGCCGGTCGAGCTTCCGCCGCTCGTGAGGCTGCGGAGCCTGTTCGGGGCGCAGGGCTTGGGCCTCAAGGGCAGCGGCCTCTGCCGCCTCCGCGATGGCCTTGAGATGGGGGTAGAGGGCAAGGCCAAGCGGCGACGGCAGCGTGCGCTTCCTGCCTCGATCGAACAGCACGCCCCCGAAATGGATCTCGAGTCTTTTGATTGCCCGGCTGAGCGACGGCTGGGTGACACGGCAGCGCTCGGCCGCGCGGGTGAAACTCCGCTCCTCGCACAGCGTCACAAAGTATCGGATCTGATTCATTTCCATGGGCGCGGCGTGTCAAATGACATACGGTTCCGGCCACAGGCCGTATCCGGAGTGTGCCAGAGGCGGTTCGGGCAAACTTTCAGAAAACCTTGATTTTTATTGAGACGGCCGGATGCCGCCCTTATCATCGGCACATCGCGGCGAGGTGTGGGGCTCTCGCTTGATTTACAGCTTCGCGGACTGCGTGCTCGATACCGGCCGGCGCGAGTTGCGCCGCGGCGATCTTTTGCAGCCGATCGAACCGCAGGTTTTCGACCTGCTCGAATATCTCATCCGCCATCGCGATCGCCTCGTCAGCCGTGACGAAATTCTCGCGGCGGTATGGAACGGCCGCATCGTTTCGGAAGCCACGCTCGGCACACGTATCAACGGCGTGCGCGAGGCGATCGGCGACAAGGGTAGCGAGCAGCGCCTCATCAAGACACTCTACGGCCGGGGACTCCGCTTCGTCGGGATGGTGCACGAAAAAAGCGCCGGCACGATCCTGGAAAAAAACGGCGCGATCACGGAATCATTTGCAGCGCCGAAGCGCCGCTTCTCGCTGGCCGTGAAGGACGTGCCTGCGATCCTTGTCCGTCCGTTCACGCCGATCAGCAACGATGCGGGCACGCGGCTGTTTGCCGACGGCTTGACGGAAGATGTTTCCATCGCGTTGTCGGCGTCCGATTGGTTTTTCGTTCTGTCGCGCCACTCGTCGTTTGCCGAGGCGGACAAGCACAACGCGCGTTATTTCCTGCAGGGCAGCATCCGGCAATCCGCCGGCCAGGCGCGCATCGGCGTGCAACTGGTCGACGGCGCTACCGGCTATCACCTATGGGCGCGCAATTACGACATCGACAGCGCCCACTTGCTTCGCGTCCAGGAAGACATCGCCAAATCGATTGCGACGGCCGTGGAGGACCAGGTCTTCGCATCCGAAGCCATGCGCGCGAAATCGAAGTCGCCGGAAAGCCTCACCGCCTGGGAGCACATCGCCAGCGCTCTTGCATTGATGAACACGCGGCAAAAGCACCACGTCCGTACGGCGCGCGCGCATTTGTTCAAGGCCGCCGCGCTCGATCCGAAATCGGCGCATGCATACAGCCTTTTGTCTTTTGTCACGACGCTGGCGGTTCATCTCGGCTGGAATTCGCGCGAAGCATCGAAGCCCATTGCGCTCGGTTTTGCGCAAAAGGCGCTTGCGATGGACAGCGACGAGCCGTGGGGCCACCTCGCGCTCGGATACGCGACGTTGCACACGGCAAACAAGCCCGAGGAAGCCATTGAGATTCTGAACTACGCGCTTGCGCTCGAGCCCAACCTTTCGATGGCTCACTACTTCATCGCGCTTGCCAGCACTTACGCGGGCAGGCCCGCTGTCGCGTTCAAGCACGCCGATCTGGCGGAACAACTGGCCTCGCGCGACCTGCTGGCGCGCGGCAATGCCGGTGCGGCCAATACCGTGAGGGCGACGGCGAGTTTCGTCGCCGGCCGCTATCGCGACGGTATGGCGTATGCCCGCAAGGCGCTCGCGCAGAGCCCGCGGCAGATCCCGGCATTCCGCCAGGTCGTGATCAGCTCGTCGTTCGCGGGCGAGACGGAGCAAGCGAGACTGGCGCTGCAATCCGTCAAGCGCTTCTCGCCGAACGTCCGGCAATGGCTCGAGGAATCCGCGCCGATCTACAGCCGCAAGCACGACTATCAAAAATACGTGGAAGGCTTCCGGATGGCGGGGCTGAAGTGACCCGCGGATTTACGCCGCGCGGATCTTCCGTCCGAGCTTTTGCAGGAGCGCCGGCACTTCGCTCACGGGCCGCGGCGGGCTGAACAGATAACCCTGCGCCTGGGTGCAGCCTTCTGCGCGCAGGATCTCGAGCTGTTCCTTGGTCTCGACGCCTTCCGCGGTGGTGGTCATGCCGAGGCTGCCGCCGAGCCGCGTGACCGCGCGAATGATCGCCATGCAGTCGGCCTTCTTGCCGAGTTCTTTGACGAACGAGCGGTCGATCTTGATCTTGTCGAACGGGAAGCTGCGCAAATAGCTCAGCGAGGAGTAGCCCGTGCCGAAGTCGTCCATCGAGATGCGGACGCCGAGGTTGCGGATCTGGTGCAACGCGTCCAGCACCATCGGGTTGTCCTGCAACAGAACGGTCTCGGTGATTTCAAGCTCGAGGCGCGTGGCGGCAAGTCCGGACGTGCCGAGCGCCGAGATGACCGAGAGCGCCAGCGTCTGATTGCGGAACTGCGCGGGAGAAAGGTTGACGGCGACGCTGAGCTTGCCCGGCCATTTCGCGGCGTCGAGACAGGCCTGCTTGACGACCCAGTCGCCGAGCGCGCCGATTAGGCCGATCTCTTCCAGCACCGGAATGAACTCGTCGGGCGGGACCATGCCGCGCTCGGGGTGTTTCCAGCGCACCAGCGCTTCGAAGCCGCTGACGTCGCCGGTCGCGATCTCGATGAGCGGCTGATAGTAGAGCTCGAATTCGTTGGCGCTGATCGCGCGGCGCAGGTCGAGCTCGAGGACGCGGCGCGACTGCATCTGCGCGTCCATTTCCTGCTGGAAGAAGTGATAGGTGCCGCGGCCCTCAGCCTTGGCGCGATAGAGCGCCATGTCGGCATTCTTGAGCAACTGGTCGGGCTCGCTGCCGTCGGTCGGCGCGATCGCGATGCCGATGCTGGTGCCGATGACCACCTGGTGGCCCATCACCTCGAACGGCTCGGCAAGCGAAGCGATGATACGCGAGGCAAGCTCGGTCGCGTCGGTCGGCCGCGCGCCGGTCTGCGCGACCGCGAATTCGTCGCCGCCGAAGCGCGCGACGGTGTCGGTGCCGCGCACGGCCATCTGCAGGCGCTCGGTGACCGCACACAGCAGCGCATCGCCGATCGAGTGGCCGAGCGTATCGTTGACGCTCTTGAAACGGTCGAGATCGAGGAACAGCACCGCAAGGCGCTCGCCGCGCTGAAGCGACTGTTGCAGCTTCTCTCTGAACAGCATGCGGTTCGGAAGATTTGTCAGCGCGTCGTGCCGCGCCATGTGCAGGATCTTGGCCTCGGCCTGGCGACGCTCGGTGACATCTTCGTAGGTCGCGACCCAGCCGCCGCCGTCGTGCGTCGGACGGTACACGCAGGCAACCTGGCGGCCGCCGCTTAGCTCGTAGAAGCGCGTCCCGCTCGGATGATTGGTCATGTAGTTGACCTGCTCGGCCGCCAACTCCCTCGCCGTGCGGTTGATGTGATTGCCCGCGGCGATGCTCAGCTCGAGCACTTCATTGTAGGTGATGCCGGCGACGATCTTTTCCTTCGGCAGCCTGAAGATCTCGCAGAACCGCCTGTTCCATACCTGCAGACGGTTTTCGGAATCGTACATGCACAGGCCTTGCGACATGTTGTCGAGCGCCGCATCGAGCCGCAGGTTCGTGCGCGAGAGGCGCACCTTCTGTTCCTTCAGCAAGCTGATGTCGCTGCACACCACGATGAAGCCGCCGTCGCGCGTCGCACTTTGGCTGATGCGCAGCCAGCGTCCGTCGGCGAGCAATGCCTCGCTGGTCGCCGGAAGATTGCCGTCGAGACGCCTCAACACCTGTCCGGCGTCGATCGCACCGGCGAGTGCCGGCTGGATGTCGGAGAGCGGCGTGCCGGGGCGCAGCAGTTGCGGCGAAATGCCGAGGAAGTTCGCGGCCTGCGCGTTGGCAAGCGCGATACAGTCATCGGCGTCGACGACGACGACGCCTTCCTGCGAGCTTTCGAGTGCGTCGGCAAGACGCGCTTGCGCGGAGCGGCGCTGCGCCACCTCACGCTCCATCATCTGCTTGATGTTGTCTCGCATCAGGCCCATGGCGGCGAGCAGGTCGCCGACTTCGTCGGCGCTGCCGGGCGGGATGACCACGTCGAGCTTGCCGGAGGCGATGCGCTCGGCAACGTCGGATGCCGCGGCGACCGGGCCGACGATGCGGCGCGCGAGCAGCCAGGCGACGATCGCCGAGAGCAGCAGCGCGAGCACTGTGCCGGCGATGTTGAGCTGAATGTCGCGCGCGACATTGGCGCGCGCGGCCTGGCGGTTGAGGAAGCCGTCGCCGGCCGTGTAATTCACCAGGAGATCGATCTGCTCGTCGACCTTCGCCGCATACTGGTCGAGCGTTTCCCAGGTCGTGTCGAGCCGCGTGTTGTCGAGCAGGCGCATGCGGGTCTCTTCCCAGGCCTTGACGGTCTGGCGAATGTTCGCGGCAGCCTGAACGGCGCGCTCGGAATCGGATCGCTTCGCGGCGATCGACAGGTCGTCGTCGAGCGTCCTGGAGAGCGTCTCGATGTCCTTGTGCAGCTTCGCGCGCATGGCCGGGTCGGTGGCGATCCACTGCCGGGCGAAGGCCGCGCGCATGGCCGCGAAGTCGGTGGCGGCCGCACGGGCGTAGTTGATCGACATCAGCGAGCCGTCGAACGTCTTGTCGACGAGGATGCCGGAATCGCGGATGCCCATGGTCGCGTACGCGCCGAGCGCGGCGATGATCATGCTGAAGATGAGGAAGGCGACCGCGATGCGGCCGCGGATTGTCATGAAAAACGACGAGGCCCGCGAGGCGGCCGGACGGCGCGCAGGCTGCACTTCCGGCAGCGGGGAGGGCGGGGACAAGCTCGTGACAGGACGCGTGACAGGACGCATGACCAAACCGGTTCTTGACCGGCTCATTGCTAACCGCGGCGGGTTAAAAGGACTTGATCGAAAAGTCTGATCCTGCGCAGTTCGTTAACGGCTCCTTAACCTCGGACGGCCACCCTCTCCGCCAACGGCGGAATCCGCCTGCAAAGCAGGCCGAACCGCGTGAATCGCCGGGATTTGAGGGTCGAATGCAGGCGCGGGCGCTCTTCGAACGGATGCGATTTCCCGCTGTCATTTTTGCCGCCGTGCTCGCGGGCATGGGCTGCGGGGTCCTGACCTGCCTCGCGGCGCCCAAGCTCGTCGTCTCGCAAAAGGGCCGGGAATTCCATCCGGTCGAAGTCACCATCAAGCGCGGCGACACGATCCGGATCGTCAACGACGACGGCGACCTGCTGCATCACGCGTATATCGATTCAGACAAGTTCAGCTTCGATTCGGGCGACCAGGAGCCCGGCAGCAAGACCGATATCGTGTTCACCGTCGCCGGCGACTTCAACGTCCTTTGCGCGATCCATCCGAAGATGAATCTCGCCGTGCACGTGAAATAGCCGCGCCGGACACGCGCGGTCCTTCCTGCGACAATCCGGGGTCAGGTGATCGACGTGCCGAACAGCGCGGCGTGGCCGAAATAATAGACCGCGAGCACGGCGGCGAGTGCGCCGGCATAGCTGACCGGCGCGAGCCATGGCCGCGGCACCAGCCTGCTTTGGGTGCGGTTGTCGGCGGCAATCGCGAACAGCACCGCGATGATGCCGGAGTGGCCGATCATGTCGATCTTGCCGAACTCGAACACGGCGCCGATGAACATCGCGGCCAGCATGATCGCGGCGCAGCGGCGCACGAGCGGCGTCCACATCAGCGCGAAAGCCGCGGCGAATTCGATGGCGCCGGCGGCGCGCATGTAGAACTGCACGTCGAAGCCGAGCGTCATGTCGGGGTGGTTGATCAGGAGCGGATAGGTCCACTCCGGATAGGCCCACTTTTCGATCGATGCCCACATCAGCGTGATGCCCGCGCCCCAGCGCATGATGTCGAGCGGCTTGATGCCGAAGAAGTCGCGCTGCAATCCGGTGAGCGCGAGATAGACGGCGATGCCGAGGAAGATCGGGTAATCGGCGAGGTGGAAGATCCCGTAGTTCCAGATGGCGATGGCGTAGATGATCGCGATGCCGAGAGCGGAGAGCGGCATGGTCCGCCGCCACAGCAGGCAAAACGCGATGCCGAGCTGGATGGCGCCGACGGCAACCGAATTGGTTTTCAGTTCGGGCGTGAGCAGGATGCCGCCGACCGCCCAGATCGAGATGAAGAAGAACGCCACGGTGGCGCGCACGAGCAGTTCGGTGTTGTCGCGCACGATCGCGGTGACGCGATCGAGCGAGCGCAGGATCGGCGGGCCGAGCGCGGTCCATTCGACGAGGCAGCCCGCCATCAGCGTGAGGATCGACATGCCGGCGAGAAGTTCGAAGTCCGGGCACAGAACGTTTTCCAGCCCGACCGGCTGGCCCGCGACGTTGAACGCGCAGAACCATTTGACGTGCGCGCTGGCTTGACCGGGAATGAGGACGTTAACCACGAACGCGGCGGGGATCGCTGCCATTTGCGGCAGCCATCGTGGCAAACGCACCATTTTATACTCCAAACGCACTCAATTTCAGGGTAAGCGGCCCGCCCTAGCTCCCTGGTATGTTTAAGCTTTTACCACAAATTTTAGCGAATTGGCGGCGCGGCGTCGAGTAATTTAAGAATTGGTTAACCCTGGAAATAAAGCTCCCGACGTTTGTTGCCGTTGCGGCGGGACCGCAAAGCCAATTGGTAACGCCGTTCGCATACCAATGGCGGCTTCACGCGCGTCCCCGAAGGAGCGTTGCAATGATCGCTTTGGCGAGCCTGATGAGCCTGATCGGCGGTGTGGCGCTGGCTTATGCGTCGGAGCGGTATCCGGCTCATGTCGCGGCGCTGGAAACCGGCGGCGGCGTGCTGCTCATCGCGGGCCTCGCGCTCATCGGCGCCGGCATCCCGCAGACCTGAGCAAATTCATTTGCAGACAAACGAAGCGCGGCACACTGCCGCGCTTTTGCATTTTGCGCCGTCGCCGCGAATTTCTCAGCGCGGCAAGACCGGCCAGGGGCTGGAGTCGTTGTCGCTCGACAGCGTGCGCAGGAAAGCGATCAGGTCCTGCTTCTCGACCTGCGAGAGATGCAGCGGCTTGATGAGTTCCGAGCGGCTCGGCCGGTCGATGCCGCCGCGGTCGTAGAGATCGATCACCGCTTCGAGCGTCGGCACCGAACCGTCGTGCATGTAAGGCGCGCGGCGCGCGACGTCGCGCAGCGTCGGCACCTTGAACGCGTATTTGAGCTTCTTCGACGTCGGGAAAAAGCGGCCGCGCCCGATGTCTTTTCCCTGCGCGGTGCCGATGTCGTGAAACGAGCCGTCGGTGAACGCCCAGCCGCTGTGGCAGGACGCGCATTTGCCTTTGCCGTTGAAGATGTCGAAACCGCGCTTGGCGGGCGCGGTGATGGCCTGCTCGTCGCCGGCGATCCAGCGGTCGAATGGCCCGTCGCGCGAAACGATCGAGCGTTCGTAGGTGGCGAGCGCGAGCTCGACCTTGTGCCGCGTAATCGGACCTCTGCCGAAGGCCGCCTCGAATGCGTTGACGTAGCCGGGGATCGCGGAGAGTCGCGCGATCAACGCCGGCTCCGGCAGGTTCATGTTCGCGGCTGCGGTGATCGGCCCGAACGCGACGGCTTCGAGATTACGGAAATGACCGTCCCAGCCGAGCTTCGGCGTCCAGGCGACGTCGAGCAGCGTCGGCGCGCGCACCGGCAGCGGCGTGCGCTTCTCTCCGATGGAACGCGGCAAGCCGTCGCCCCATGACAGCGCCGGGTTGTGGCACGAGGCGCACGACAGCGTGCGCGAGCCGGACAGTATCGGATCGAAGAACAGAAGCTGGCCGAGCTTGGTCTTGGCTTCGCTGTACGGATTGTCTTTGGGGAACGGAATTTCCGCCGGCCGCATGTAGTCGGCGCGCCACTTGGCGCGGTCCTGCTGGCCGTTGTCGGAGATGGAAACACGCGCGCCGAAGAGCAGGAACAAGACGCCGCAGAAGGCGATGATCCCGCTAACTTTCCAATTGAGTAGTGGCCGCAAGATCCCCATGCGACCACCCTCGACGATTGCTGTTTATGCTTGGTTAACGAAGACGGCAGAAAGACCGTGCGCAATGTCGCACGCGCAAGGCCGCTGCAAATTTCCGGTTGTACGGCGATCGTCAGACAGCTTCAGCTTTAGCCCTGGAATCCTTGCTGTCCGGCTCGCCCGCGGCAAACAGCGCGATCAATGCGCGCTTGATGGCCGCCTGGCGCGTGGGCGAGGTGATCTGGGCGCCCATCAGGTCGGTCACATAGAACACGTCCACCACGCGCTCGCCGAAGGTGGCGACATGCGCCGAGGTAATATTGAGGCTGAGCTTCGACAGCGTACCGGTGAGCTCGTAGAGAAGCCCGGTGCGGTCGAGCCCGGTGACCTCGACCATCGTGTAGCGGTGCGACCACTGATTGTTGATGGTGACGGCGGGTTCGAGGGCAAACGCCTTGATGCGGCCTTTCGGCGGCGCACGCTTGGCGACGATGTCCGGCAGCCGCAAGTCGCCGCGCAGCGCCTTTTCCATCGCGTCGGTAATGCGCGCGGCGCGGCGTTCCTCGTCCTCGTCGCGGTCGAACTCGCGCGAGATCGCGATGGTGTCGAGGGCGCGCCCGTCGGTCGTCGTATAGATCTGCGCGTCGACGATGTTGGCGCCGGCCATCGCGCATGAGCCGGCAATGATCGACAGCAGCCACGGGTGATCGGGCGCCAGGATGGTGAGCTCGGTGACGCCGCGCTCGGCGTCGAAGCCGACCGTGGTGGCGAGCTTCTTGCCGGCGTCTTCCGCCTCGCGCACGAAACGCGCGTGCACGAGCTTGTGCGGCAGATCGACCTTGAGCCAGTACGCCGGATAAAGCCGCGCCATGTAGGCATCGAGCCGCTCCGCCGGCCAGTCCTTGAGCGCATCGCGGAATTCCTGCTGCGCAATGGCGACGCGCTGCGCGCGGTTGACCTCGGAGAAGCCGCCGGTGAGCACCGGCTCGGTCTCGTAATAGAGCGTGCGGATGAGCTGTGCTTTCCAGCCGTTCCATACGCCGGGGCCGACGGCGCGGATGTCGGCGGTGGTGAGAATCGTCAGCAGCTTCAACCGCTCGGCCGACTGCACCAGGCTGGCGAAATTCTCGATGGTCTTGCGGTCGGATAAATCGCGCGATTGCGCGACGCTCGACATCACCAAATGGTTTTCGATCAGCCAGGCGACCGTCTCGGTGTCGGCCGCGGAAAAGCCGAGGCGCGGGCAGAATCTTCGCGCCACGCGCGCGCCGGCGATCGAATGATCCTCGGGGCGCCCCTTCGCAATGTCGTGCAGGAACAGCGTCACATAAAGCAGCGCGCGATGTCCGGGCTGGATCTTATGGATCAATTCGTTGGCGAGAACGGTTTCCTTGTTGGTGCCGCGCTCGATCTCCTCCAGCACGCCGATGCAGCGCAGCAGGTGCTCGTCCACCGTGTAGTGGTGGTACATGTTGAACTGCATCATCGCGACGATCTTGCCGAACGACGTCACAAAACGCCCGAGCACGCCGGATTCGTTCATGCGCCGCAGAACGGTTTCCGGGTCATTCTTCGAGGTCAGGATCTCGAGGAAGAGATGGTTTGCCTCCTTGTCGGCGCGCAGACGGGCGTCGATCAGCTTGAGCGAGCGCGTGATTGCGCGCAGCGCATCGGGATGGAAGGCAAGGTTGTGCTTCTGCGCCAGATAGAAGATGCGGATCAAATTGACCGGATCGCGCTTGAACACGTCCGGCTTTGCGACGGTGATGCGGTTCTTGTCGACGACGAAATCGCCGCTTTCGGCGAGCGTGCGCCGCTTGACCGGGCGCAGCTTCGCCATCATGCGGCTCAGCACCGGCACGCTCTTGGCGTGGCTGTCCTCGAGCTCTGCGCAGACGATTGCGGTCAGGTCGCCGACATCTTTTGCGATCAGGAAGTAGTGCTTCATGAAGCGCTCGACGTCTTTCAAGCCCGGATGTTCCGTGTAGCCGAGCCGCACGGCGATCTCACGCTGGATGTCGAATGATAGCCGCTCCTCGGCGCGTCCCATGATGAAATGCATGTGGCAGCGCACCGCCCAGAGGAAATCCTCGCAGCTGCGGAACAATTGATATTCGTGCTTGTCGAAGACGCCACGCTTCAAGAGCTCTTCCGGCTCACGCACGCGGTAAACGTACTTCGCGATCCAGAACAGCGTATGCAGATCGCGCAGGCCGCCCTTGCCGTCCTTGATGTTCGGCTCGACGAGATAACGCGACTGGCCGGCGCGGCGGTGGCGTTCCTCACGCTCGGCGAGCTTGGCGGCGACGAATTCCGTCGCGGTGTTGCGAACGACTTCCTTGTCGAAGCGCGCGATCAGCTCGTCGTACAGTTTGCGGTCGCCGAACAGAAAACGCGCTTCGAGAATCGCGGTGCGGATCGTCATGTCCGCCTTCGATTGGCGAATGCATTCGTCCACCGAGCGCGTGGCGTGACCGACCTTCAGCCCGGTGTCCCACAGGCAATAGAGGATCGCTTCCGCGATCGACTCGCCCCAGGCGGTCTGCTTGTACGGCAGTAGAAACAGCAGATCGATGTCGGAGCCGGGCGCCTGCAAGCCGCGTCCGTAGCCGCCGGTGGCGATGATCGCCATCCGCTCGGCCTCGGACGGATTTTGCGACGGGTAGAGATGCTTGCGCGCAAAATCAAACAGGATGCGGATGATCTCGTCTTCCATCCTGCACAGCCGCTCGGCGCAGCGGCGACCGTGACGATCCTTGAGCAGCAGTTGTTCGGCCTTGGTGCGTCCTTCCGCGAGCGCAGTCTTGAGCCGCTGCGCCAGTGCCGAGCGCAGCTCGCGTTCGGTGCCGGTGTGCGATTTCGCAAGTTTTTCGAGGCCGGCGTTGAGTGTGTGCAGATCGATCAACTCGGTCGACGCGCGGTGCGGATGATCGGGCGCGGCGCGGTCTGGACGATCGATGGCGAGGGAGGACATGGCAATCGGATAGCGGAGGCGGTCGTTTATGTCACCGCCCGCGGCGAGATAATCATGCTGCCACGCCGCCGGCGCTTTAGAGCATAAACAACTCGATAAACGGCGAAAAAGATAGTTCTATGCTTTTGACCGGTGCCATAGAGGGGTATTATAGAACAAACATAGCGCCGATTTGAGCAATGCAGCTTGCGGGCGCTTAACAAATGCAGCTAAAGCGCGGGGTCCTCCCCACGCCAGAGCTGAGGGCGGGCCACAAAAAATCCCGCCTCCGTAACCAAGGGCGCCGCGTCAGGAAAACGCGGACGCGCCGTAGGAGGTCTCGATGTTTCTCTTTTCCCGACGTTCGCTCTTTGCTTCCGCCGTGCTGGTCGGCCTGCTGCCGACGAGCGCGTTGTTTGCCGCCGACAAGCCGAAGACCATCACCGTCGACTGGGCGACCTATAATCCGGTCTCGATGCTGCTCAAGCAAAAGGGCTGGCTCGAAGACGAGTTCAAGAAAGACGGCATTTCCATCCGCTGGGTGCAGACGCTCGGCTCCAACAAGGCGCTCGAATTTCTGAACGCCGGCTCGATCGATTTCGGCTCAAGCGCGGGCGCCGCCGCCCTCGTCTCCAAGATCAACGGCAACCCGATCAAGTCGATCTACGTCTATTCGCAGCCGGAGTGGACTGCGCTCGTCACGCGCAAGGACACCAACATCACCAAGATCGCGGACTTGAAAGGCAAGCGCGTCGCGGTGACGCGCGGCACCGATCCGCATATCTTCCTGGTGCGCGCGCTGCAAAGCGTCGGCCTGACCGAGAAAGACATTCATCCGGTGCTGTTGCAGCATCCGGACGGCAAGACGGCGCTCATCCGCGGCGACGTCGATGCCTGGGCCGGTCTCGATCCGATGATGGCGCAAGCAGAAGTCGAGGACGGCGCGCGGCTGTTCTACCGCAACAAGGCGGCGAACACGTGGGGCATCCTGTCGACGCGCATCGAATTTCTGAAGGAGCATCCGGATTTGGTGAAGCGCGTGATCGCGGTTTACGAGAAGGCGCGCAAGTATTCGCTCGCCAATTACGACGAAGAGAAGAAAGCGTTCCAGGCAGTTACCAAGCTTTCCGACAAGATCGCTGACATTCAGCTCAAGGAGCGCACCGATCTGCACTACAACAAGATCGGTCCCGAGCAGCGCGACTCGATTCTTCAGGCGGGCATCGCCTTGCAGAAGGCGGGCGTGCTGCCGGCGAACGTCGACGTGAAGAAAGCGGTCGACGACCTGATCGACGACAAGTACGTCGCCGGGAGCTGATTCACATGTCGTCATGCCCGGCACAAGCCGGGCGTGACGATCAAATTGATTGCCTTCCGCGGTTGTCTTGATGTCTCTTGTGCCGATGAGCGTGACGGTTGAGCAGGCGCCGGCAAAACCAAAGCAGCGCAAGAACGGGCTTGCCCGGCTGACCGCGCCCGCGCTCGGACTCATCTTGCCGCTGGTGCTTGCGGTCGGGTGGGAATTGATCGTGCGCATGGGCTGGGCGAGCGGCCGGCTGGTGCCGCCTCCGTCGGTTATCTTGCAGACCTTCAAGGAGCTTTATTCGGCCGGCGAATTGCAGCGTCATATCTGGGTGACGACGGCGCGCGTCGCCGCCGGTTTCGGCATCGGCGTGGTGGCCGGGACGCTGGTCGGCGCGATCTGCGGTTCGTTTCCGCTCTGGCGCAAGCTGCTCGATCCGAGCCTGCAAGCGTTGCGCGCGATCCCCTCGATCGCCTGGGTGCCGATATTCGTTCTCTGGTTCGGCATCTTCGAGACCTCGAAAGTCACGCTGATCGCCGTCGGCGTGTTCTTCCCGGTCTATCTCGGCGTCATGGGCGCGATCCTCTCGGTCGACCGCAAGCTGGTCGAAGTCGGGCGCGCTTTCCGGCTGTCCAATGTCGCGATGGTCCGGCGCATTCTGCTGCCCGCCGTGCTGCCGTCTTATGTGATCGCGTTGCGCTCGGGGTTGGGGCTCGGCTGGATGTTCGTGGTCGCGGCCGAACTGCTCGGCGCCTCCGAAGGTTTGGGTTATCTGCTGATCGACGGCCAGCAGCTCGGCAAGCCGGCGGAGATCGTCGCGGCCATCGTCGCCTTCGCGGTGATCGGCAAGATCACCGACTGGCTGATCGTCGTCGTCGCGGCGCCGTTCCTGCGCTGGGAAGACCGTTTCAGCGCGCGCGCGGAGGCGGACTGACATGCTCACGCTCGAACGCGTCGGCAAGACTTATCCGAACGGCGTGCGCGCGCTCGACGGCGTGAATTTCTCGGTCGGGCCGGGCGAGATCGTCGCGGTGGTCGGCGGCTCCGGCTGCGGCAAGTCGACGATGCTGCGCGCGATTTCCGGACTCGATACGCCGAGCCAGGGGCGCGTCGTGCTCGACGGCGTCGCCGTCACCGCGCCGCAGGAGAAAATCGGCATCATCTTTCAGGAGCCGCGGCTGCTGCCGTGGCTGACGGTGGCCGACAATGTCGGCTTCGGGCTGGAGGACCGGCCGCGCGCCGAGCGGCTCGAGCGCGTCGGCGCCGCGCTCGCCCGCGTCGGTCTCACCGACAAGGCCAACATGTGGCCGCGCGAGCTTTCGGGCGGGCAGGCGCAGCGCGTCGCGATCGCGCGCGCGCTGGTGCCGCGGCCGGAAGTGCTGCTGCTCGACGAGCCGTTCTCGGCGCTCGATGCCTTCACCCGCGCCGACCTGCAGGATCACCTGCTCGATCTGTGGGCGGATTCACGGCCGACGCTGATCCTCGTCACGCACGACGTCGACGAGGCGATCGTGCTCGCCGACCGCATCATGGTGATGCGGCCGCGGCCGGGCCGCATTTTCGAGGAGATCGAGGCCGATCTGCCGCGCCCGCGCGACCGGCAATCGGCGGCATTCGATTTCGCCAAGCGGCGCGTTCTGGCCGCCCTCGACCGTTCGCTGGAGCGGCCCGCGACGGTGGACGACAGCGAGGTTCGCACCGGCGCCGGCGCCGCGCTGTGGTGGTGACGATACTGCCGGACTGTGATTTCCTGTCATGGCCGGGCTGGTCCCGGCCATCCCGCTTAGGAAGGCACTGCGTCCCTAAGCGGGGTCACCGGGACAAGCCCGGTGACGACAAGGATAGAGTCGGGGAGAGACAGTCCATGCGCATGTTCCAGTTGTGTACCTGCGGCCAGCCGTTGGAGTACCACGAGCAGCCGACGCCGCAGCCGAAGGGCACCGAAGTCCTGCTCAAGACGCTCGCGGCCGGCGTCTGCCACAGCGACCTGCATCTCTCCGACGGCTGGTTCGATCTCGGCGGCGGCAAGCGCATGAGCTTGCAGGACCGCGGCATGAAGCTGCCGGTGATTCTGGGTCACGAGAATGTCGGCGAGGTGGTGGCGGTCGGACCCGACGCGAAGGGCATCACGATCGGCACGCGCGTGCTGGCCAATCCGTGGATCGGCTGCGGCAATTGCGCGGCCTGCCAGCGCGGCGACGACAATCTCTGCCGCGCGATGCGCAGCCTCGGCGTCTTCATCAACGGCGGCTATGCCGACCATATCGTCGTGCCGCATCCGCGCTATCTGCACGACATCGGCGACCTGTCGCCGGAGCGCGCGGCGCCGCTCGCCTGCTCGGGCGTGACCACCTACGGCGCGCTCAAGAAGGTCGCCACGCTCAAGAGCGAGCCGACCGTGATCATCGGCGCCGGCGGGCTTGGCCTCATGTGCCTCTCGCTGCTTCAGAAGATGGGCGGACACGGCGCGATCGTCGTCGACATTGACGACGCCAAACTGGCGCAGGCGAAGAAGGCGGGCGCGAAGGCGACCGTGAACGGCAAGGCGCCCGACGCCGTGCAGCAAATCATGAAGCTGACGAGCGAGGGCGCGGGCGCGTGGGCCGTGATCGACCTCGTCGGCTCCTCGCAGAGCGCGCGCATGGGTTACGACAGCCTGGTGAAAGGCGGCAAATACATCATCGTCGGCCTCTACGGCGGCGATCTCACGGTGTCGCTGCCGCCGATCCCGATGCGGGCGCTGACGATCCAGGGTTCTTATGTCGGCAGCCAGCACGAGATGAAGGAGTTGATGGAGCTCGTGCGCGCGAAGGGTCTGCCCGACGTTCCGGTGGCGACGCGGCCGCTCGACGACGTCAACGACGTGATGGCGCAGTTGCGCGCGGGCAAGGTGGTCGGCCGCGTGGTGCTGACGCCGGCGTGATTTGAACGTCATCGCGCCGGACTTTAGATAGCGGCACGGTGTTCGT
Organism: Pseudolabrys sp.; assembly: GCA_035546875.1. Classification (GTDB taxonomy): domain Bacteria; phylum Pseudomonadota; class Alphaproteobacteria; order Rhizobiales; family Xanthobacteraceae; genus Pseudolabrys. Next base: position 453 of record DASZVZ010000081.1, on the reverse strand, counting down.
ATCCGGATTGCGCGGCACGTTTTGTTCGCGCAATCCATCAGCCTGATGAATGGAGAAAATCTTGGACGCAAATGAATTGCGCGCCCTGCAGGCGCCGATCAAGGACAAATACAGGAACGAGCCGAAGGCCGCGGTCATCACGCTCAAGGCCAAGGGCACGCTCGACGACACCAACATCGCCTGCAAGGTCGAGACCGGCCGCGCGCTCAGCGTTGCGGGCTTGCATCCGGCGTCGGGCGGCACCGGCCTCGAACTGTGCTCCGGCGACATGCTGCTCGAGGCGTTGGTCGCCTGCGCCGGCGTCACGGTGAAGGCGGTCGCGACCGCGCTCGAAATTCCGCTCAAGTCCGGCAAGGTGTCGGCGGAAGGCGATCTCGATTTCCGCGGCACGCTCGGCGTCGCCAAGGATGCGCCGGTCGGCTTCGCGCAGATCCGCCTGCGCTTCGATCTCGA
>DASZVZ010000080.1:0-53907 GCA_035546875.1 Pseudolabrys sp. | reverse complement strand
TTGGCGGTGGAGGCGAGCACGTCCGGCACCGAGTGGCGCAGGTCGACGTGGCCGTTGCCGTCGAAGTCGACGCCGTACTTGATGTAGCTCGACGGCAGGAACTGCGTCTGGCCGATCTCGCCCGCGTAGGCGCCGACGAGGTCGCGCAGCGGCAGGTCGCCGCGCTGGACGATCTTGAGCGCGGCGATGAGCTCGCCCTGGAACAGCTCGGAGCGGCGGCAGTCGTGCGCGAGCGTCGCCAGCGTGCGGATCACCGGCAGCTTGCCCATGTCGCCGCCGCCGTTGTCGGACTCCATCGTCCAGATCGCCATGAGAAGCGTCGACGGCACGCCGAACTGGCGCTCGATGCGCGCGAGCAATTGCGCGTGGCGCTGCATCAGCGATTTCGCGCGCTTGATGCGCCCGGGCGTGACGCGGGTGGCGGCGTATTCCTCGAAGCTCTTCTTGAAGGTGTAGCGCTGACGGTGGTCGAAGGCGAGCACCTCGGCGCTCGGCGTGAGGCCGGCGAAGGCCTGCGCGATCACCTGCTGCGAGACGCCGGCGGCCTGCGCGTCGCGGCTCATCTGGCCGAGGAAGGCCTGGAAGTTGCCGCCGCATTGCGCGGCGACGGCGCCTTGCGGGGAAAGTGCGGAGCAAAGGAAGAGAAGAGAAAATGCAAGCGCGGAGAGAAGTCGCTGCCGTGGCGCGGTCATGCCGGTCCTCGTTGTCGTCCCCCGGGGCAGGATGGCATGGGCGCGTGACGGGAGGAAGGTGACGATCATTGCCCGTCATCCTGAGGCGCGAGCCAATGGGACCGCCCGATGGCCGCGCCCCGGAATGACGGGAAGAGAAGCGCGCTTACGCCGCCTGGCGGGCGTGCTTGCCCTCGCGCACTTCCTCGATGATCTTGGCCGAGAAGGCGTCGAGATCGCCGGGGTTGCGCGAGGTGATGACGCCGTTGTCGGTGACGACTTGCGAATCCTCCCACTTGCCGCCGGCGTTCATCACGTCGGTCTTGATCGACTTGTAGGACGTCATCTTGCGGCCCTTGGCAATGCCGGTCTCGATCAGGAGCCACGGCGCGTGGCAGACGGCGGCGACCGTCTTGCCGGCCTTGAAGAAGGCCTTGATGAGATCGAGCGCCTGCGGGTTGACGCGCAGGAGATCCGGATTGATCTGTCCGCCCGGCATCACGATCGCGTCGTAGTCGTCGGCGGAAACGGAATCGAGCGTCTTGTCGACTTTAACGGGGCGGCCCCAGTCCTTCTTGTCCCAGCCCTTGATCTCGCCCTTCTCGGGCGAGACGACGTCGACCTGCGCGCCCGCGGCTTTGAGCTTGTCGCGCGGAACCTCGAGTTCCGACTGCTCGAAGCCGTTGGTGGCGAGAATGAGGATGCGCTTGCCGTCGAGCTGTGCTGGCATGATGAAACTCCGCGAATGAGGTTGATGGCCGGACAATGATGGCGGCGGAGAAACGTTCCGCGCGGCGACAGGCTGCGATGGCTCGCCCCCCGTCATTCCGGGACGGCGCGCACCAGCCGTTGACGCGCGTCTTCGCCGCGCCCAGGCGGCGGACCCGGACTCCGGCGCTGCGGCATATGGATTCCGGGTAGCCTCGCTTCGCCCGGCTCCCGGAATGACGGCGTGAGAGCGGCTGTTCAGCGCCTGTCGCGCGTCGGCGGCGGCTCGCCGGTGTTCTTCGCGAGCCACGAGGCCCAGAGCCGCAACGTGGCGGGCGCTACCGGCGGGAAACCGAACTTGGGGAAATCCTGGTAGAGCTCGACCGAGCTCGCGCCGTAGGACACGGCGAGCCTGATGGTGCCGGGGAAATCCGGCGGCGTCTTGTTCAGGGTTTGGAATTCGATCTCGGGCTTGAGATTCTTCATTTCGGCGTAGATCGGCGTGATCGAGGCGCCGAGCGGATTGTTGAGATCGTGGTTGTCGAGCACGCAGCGCGCGCCGATCGCCCGGCGGCACGCGCGCATCACGCGGATGGTGAAGGCGGCATTGCCGTTGCCCTCGTTCGGGCGCGTGCGATACGGGTTGAACGGAAACTCGATGCGCGTCTGCCGCCAGGCGGAATAATCCGACACGGCGTTTTGCAGGCAGTCCTTGTAGTCGGCGTCGTTGAAGCCGGCCTTGCGCAGATTCGCCAGCACGTCCTCGCTCGGATCGACCGGCACGAAGAAGGGTTCCGCGGTGAACGACATGCATTGCGTGACGGAGACTTCGCGGATGAGCGGCTCGCTGTCGTAGCGCGCGGCGAGCAGCGTCTGCAGGTTGGCGAAGGCGGCGCGGTAGGCCGGCGACCAGAAGCGGCCGACGGTGCGCAGGTGGCCGGAATGCGTCGCCGAGATCTGCGCGCCGCCGATCTGCTTGGCCCATTCCGGCGCCATGAAGCCCGCCCAGACGCGCAGCTTCACCGCGAGCGGCTTTTTCGGATGGTGCGCGTTGTAGACACGGATCTGCGCCAGCATGTTGTCGATGACGTTCGGGCGCAGCGGGCCGCCCTTGACCGGCTGCAACTGCTGCCAGCTCGCGACCACGACGATGCCGCCGAAGATGCCGGACTTCGCGCGGAGTGGCGCGAGCGTGTTGACCGGCTGGCCGCCATTGGGGACGAAGGCGTAGGCGCCCATCGAGACGAGGCCGCGGATCGGCGGCTTGATCGTCGGGTCCTGTGCCTGAGTTTGCGTATGGGCTTGCGCTTGCGGTTGCGCGCATGCCGCGCCGGCGGATAGCAGCGCGGCCGCGCAGAGGACGAATGACGGGACAAGCGCGCGGGAGAACAGCGAGCGGCGGCCGAGCATTTGCGCCTCCAAAGCCGTCCCCTCCCCACGCGGCGCATCGTATAGGCGAGTCCCGCGCGTGCGGCAATGCGGGTGCGCGGAGAGGTAGCCGGAGACGCGGGCGTCGCGCCGGCGCGAAGAGCTAGCGGCGCGTCTTGCGCGTCGCGCTTTCCGGCGCGCGGATCTCGCCCGCCGCGGCCGCGGCCAGCAGACGGCGGAAGGTCGGGCATTCGAAGTGGCTCGGCGCGCGGCAGACGGCGGCGTGGCGCAGGCCGTCGCGCATTGCAGCCATGCGCCGGATGGTCCGGTCGAGCTCGTCCGCCTTGCCCGCGAGCATCTGGCGGTCGATGCGCGGCCGCCCCTGCGGCGAAAACATGCGCGCGATCTCCTCGAGCGTGAAGCCGGCGGCGCGCGCGAGCGCGATCAGCGCCAGACGCTCGAACACGCCGGGATCGAACAGGCGGCGCAGGCCGCGCCGGCCGGCCGAAACGATCAGGCCGCGCTCCTCGTAGAAGCGCAGGGTCGAGGCCGGGACGCCGGAGCGGCGCGCCACCTCCGCGATGTCGGGAAATTTCATGCTTGACCTCAAGTTAACTTGAAGTTGTAGCACAGCCTCACGCTCGAAGGCAAAGCGCGGAGGCGACCATGATCGAGGCAATCCTGATCGACGCAATCCTGATCGGCGCGGGCGCGACGGCGGTCCTCGACCTGTGGTCGCTCGCGCGCAACCGGCTCGCCGGGGCCGCCGCGCCCGACTACGCGCCGGTCGGCCGCTGGCTCGCGCACATGACGCGCGGCCAATTCGTCCACCGCGCGATCGCCCGGTCGGCGCCGGTCAAGGGCGAGCGCCTGCTCGGCTGGAGCGCGCACTATCTGACCGGCATCGCGTTTGCCGGCGCGCTGCTCGCCGTCTTCCCCGCGTGGGCGCGCGAACCGACGCTGCTGCCCGCGCTGATCGCCGGGATTACGAGCGCCGCCGCACCCTTCCTGCTGATGCAGCCGGGCATGGGCCTCGGCCTCGCGGCGCGCCGCGCGCCCGATCCGCGCGCCGCGCGGCTGCGCACCCTCACCACGCACACGGTTTTCGGCCTCGGCCTCTACGCGGCCGGCTGGGCGCTGCGCGCGATCGCGTTCTGAAACTGAAACCACACACAAAGGAGTATGTACGATGAGCTTGTCTTCCTTCGGTGCGCGGCGCCTGCCGCCGCGTTATGCGGCGCTGGTCATGCCGCTCGTGCTGTCCATCCTGATGTCGATGATCGTCTCGGCGGTCTCGACGATGAAGAGCCTCGGCGTCACCCCGGCCTTTATCTCGACCTGGCCGATCGCCTGGTTCCTGTCGTGGCTGGTGGCGTTCCCGACCCTGCTGCTGATCCTGCCGCTGGTGCGCCGGATCGTCAGCCTCGTCGTTCAGCCCGCGCCGCGCTGAGCGGGGGAAGGCGCGGGCGCGCCGGCAGTTTCAATTCCGTGCGCCGGGATTTATAGAACGAGCTCAACACCGCAACGATCCTGAAGGCCCCATTTGGCGAGGTGAGTTGGGATAAAGAAACGGCGGGCTTTTTAGCCCGCCGTTTTCGATTCCGATGGATGGCCGGATCAAGCGGGCCATGACGCAAAAGCGTCAGTTGTCGAGGAAGCTACGGAGTTTGCGGCTCCTACTCGGATGCTTCAGCTTCCGCAGCGCCTTGGCCTCGATCTGGCGGATGCGCTCGCGCGTCACCGAGAACTGCTGGCCGACTTCCTCCAGCGTGTGGTCGGTGTTCATGCCGATGCCGAAGCGCATGCGCAGCACGCGCTCCTCGCGCGGCGTGAGCGAAGCGAGCACGCGCGTCGTCGTCTCGCGCAGGTTCGACTGGATCGCCGCGTCGATCGGCAGGATGGCGTTCTTGTCCTCGATGAAATCGCCGAGGTGCGAATCCTCCTCGTCGCCGATGGGCGTCTCCAGCGAGAGCGGCTCCTTGGCGATCTTGAGAACCTTGCGCACCTTCTCGAGCGGCATGCCGAGCTTCTCGGCGAGCTCTTCCGGGGTCGGCTCGCGGCCGATCTCGTTGAGCATCTGGCGCGACGTGCGCACGATCTTGTTGATCGTCTCGATCATGTGCACGGGAATGCGGATGGTGCGCGCCTGGTCCGCGATCGAGCGCGTGATCGCCTGCCGGATCCACCACGTCGCGTAGGTCGAGAACTTGTAGCCGCGGCGGTATTCGAACTTGTCGACCGCCTTCATCAGGCCGATGTTGCCTTCCTGGATCAGGTCGAGGAATTGCAGGCCGCGGTTGGTGTATTTCTTGGCGATGGAGATGACGAGGCGCAGGTTCGCCTCCACCATTTCCTTCTTCGCCTGGCGCGCCTCGCGCTCGCCCTTCTGCACCATGTGCACGATCTTGCGGAACTCGTCGATCGAGACGCCGGTCTGCCCGGCGAGCTCGTGCACCATCGTGCGGATTTCCTTGATGCGGTCCTTGTCGCGGCCGACGAAGCTCTTCCAGCCCTTGGCGGAGAGCTTCGACACGCGGTTGAGCCAGCGCGGGTCGAGCTCGTTGCCCATGTAGTTCTTCAGGAAGTCGTCGCGCGCGACGCCGTGGCTTTCGGCAAGCCGCATCAGGCGGCCCTCGTTCGAGACGAGGCGCTTGTTGATGTCGTAGAGCTGCTCGACGAGGGAATCGATGCGCGCCTGGTTGAGGCGCAGCGATTTCACTTCCGCGATGATCTCGTCCTTGAGCTTCTTGTACTTGCGCTCCTGCGAGGGCGAGAGGTTGTCGCTTTTGAGCCGCAGCTCGATGTCCTGGTCCTGCAACCGGCGCAGCTTCTTGAAGGTGTCGGCGATGGTGTCGAAGGTCTCGACCACCTTCGGCTTGAGCTCGGCCTCGATCGCGGCGAGCGACAGCGAATTCTCCATGTCGTCTTCGTCGTAATCGCTCTCGGCGGCGGTCTCGGCCGGATCCTTCTCCTCGCCCTCCCCGCCGTCGCCGGCGGGCGCCTTGAACGGGGTGGCGGCGGGCGGAGCCGCCGGCGGGGCCGGCGACTGGACGACCTGCAAATGCGGCGCGCCCGGAACCGGCACGCCGCCCGGCACGGCCGCGATCGGCTGGCCGTCGGGGCCGATCGCCGGCGGCGTCATCGCCTTGGCGTCGGGGCCGGCATAGGTCGCTTCGAGATCGATGATGTCGCGCAGGAAGACTTTCCCGTCGTTCAACTCGTCGCGCCAGATGATGATGGCCTGGAAGGTGAGCGGGCTCTCGCACAAGCCGGCGATCATCGCCTCGCGGCCGGCCTCGATGCGCTTGGCGATGGCGATTTCGCCCTCGCGCGAGAGCAGCTCGACCGAGCCCATCTCGCGCAGGTACATGCGAACAGGATCGTCGGTGCGCTCGGAGGGCTCCTTCTTCTCGGCGGTGGCGAGCGACTTCGACTTCGACTCGACGACCTCGCGGCCGGAATCCTCGTCGTCATCGTCGTCGCCGATCTCGTCGGCGGCCTTCTCCTCGCCCTCGTCGCTGTCGGCGTCCTCGGTCTCGACCACGTTGATGCCCATCTCGTTGAGCATCGCGAGGGTGTCCTCGATCTGCTCGGAGGTGACCTCCTCCGAGGGCATGACCGCGTTGAGCTGTTCGTAGGTGACGAAGCCGCGCTTCTTGGCGGCCTTGATCATCTTCTTGACGCCGGCGTCGCTCAGGTCGAGCAGCGGCAGCGGGGATTCGGGGGCGCCTTCGGCTTCCTTTTCCGGGGCTTCTTCCTTGGCTTGGGCGGCTTTCGCCTTGCTCGCCATCTGTCTCTCCTGGACCTTCGCGGCCATCGAAAAAGTGCTCCTACCCTATGTCGGGACCTCATGCGCCCCGGAGCGCATGGCCGAAACGGCCGCTGTCGAACTGTCGCCGGCCCGAATCAGGGCGCCAGTCTCGTCGGAACCCGCTTAAGCTCCACTTAACCCTATCAAAAAGGCAGGAACCAACCGGTCATTCCCGCCCGCAGAAATCGCCGCCCGCCCCTCTTCAAAAGCTTCTGGCCGGCCGGCCGGAGGAGGCGCCGAAGCCTTCGATAAGCGCTTCGGTTCCGTCCATGCGCGACAGCCTGGCCTTGACGTCCCGCAGGCGGAGGAAATTGCCCTCGGTATTGTCCCGGCCGAGCGCCTGCTCGGCGTCGTTGAGCTCCTTAGTTAGTGAATTCCACTGTCGATGCAAGGCGACAAGCTGCTGCCATGTCACCAGCACGTCCTCCGGCGCGGCGTCCGCCCGCGCCCCCCAGACCGAGGGTGTCGTGATCGCGCCGCCGACCCGCTCGACCGCCTCGCCGAGGCTGCGGCGGTCGAGTTCCGCGCGCATGCCGCCGGCGTCGATGGCGGCGGCATGGGCGAAGATATCGATCACCGCGCCTTTGAGCTTTTCCGCATCCGTGTGGCGGAATTCGAGCGCGGCGAATTCCTCCAGATGATCGTGCAAGAGCCACGGGTGGTTGAGCACGGCCTCGAGCAGCAGCGCTTCGCGGCGCGACATCGCGGTGCGGTGGCCGCGGTGCACGGGGCTCGTCGTGAGCTGCTGGCTCACGACGAGGTAAGGCGTGTCGCGGCTGATCGGCGGCGGCCCCTGCGGCGCGCCGCGCTTGCCGCGCGGAAGACCGCGCCGGTTCTGCCAATCGTCCTTCCACGCGCCGCGCTCCTGCCAGCCGCCGCCGCGCGCGGAGCGCGCGGGCTGCGCCGGCGCGAAAAATTGCGCAAGGCGCGCGTTGAAATCCTGCCGGTAATATTTGCGCACGGCGTCGTCGCCGATCGCCGCGGTGACCTCGTTGAGGCGCGCCTCGAGCGCGGCACGGCGCTCCGGCGTGTCGAAGGTACGGCCTTCGGTTTCGCGCGCCCACAGCATCTGCGCGAGCGGCCGCGCGCCGGCGATCACCTCGGCGACCGCCTCGCGTCCGGCGGAGCGCACCAGGTCGTCCGGGTCTTGGCCTTCCGGCAGCATCGCGAACTTCAGGCTCTTGCCCGGCTTGAGGCGCGGCATCGCGAGATCGACCGCGCGGAAGGCGGCGCGCAGGCCGGCGGCGTCGCCGTCGAAGCAGAGCACCGGCTCGTCCGCCATTTTCCAGACGAGGGCGAGTTGCTCTTCGGTGAGCGCGGTGCCGAGCGGCGCGACCGTTGCGGAAAAGCCCGCGCTCACCATCGCGATCACGTCGACATAGCCTTCGACCGCGATCACGGCCGCGCCGTCGTGCGCGGCCTGGCGCGCGGCCGCGATGTTGTAGAGCGTCGCGCCCTTGTGAAAGAGCGGCGTCTCCGGCGAATTGAGGTATTTCGCCTGCGCGTCCTTGTCGAGCGCGCGGCCGCCGAACGCGATGACGCGCGAACGCAGGTCGGCGATCGGAAACATCACCCGGTCGCGGAAGCGGTCGTACGGCACCGGAATGTCGTCGCCCGCGATCAAGAGCCCCGCCTCCACCATGTCGGGAACCGGAATCCCGTGGGAGCCGAGATGCTCCTTCAGCGCGTGGCGGTCGTTCGGCGCATAGCCGATACGGAACTTAAGCTGCGTCGCCGCATCGAGCCCGCGGTCGGCGAGATAGCCGCGCGCCTTGGCGCCAAGCTTCGAGGCGAGCGTCGCCTCGAAGAATTTCGCGGCGATCTCCATGATGTCGTGCAGCGTCTTGCGCCGCGCGTCGCGCTCCTCGTCCTCGCGCGATACTTTCGGCAGCGGCATGCCCGCCATGTTGGCAAGACGCTCGACGGCTTCCGGAAACGTCACGCCTTCCATCTGCATGACGAAGTCGAAGATCGAACCGTTCTTGCCGGAGGAGAAATCGAACCACGCCTGCTTCTGGTCGTTGACGAAGAAGGAGGGCGTCTTCTCCTTGTTGAAGGGCGACAGGCCCTTCCACTCGCGCCCGGCCTTCTGCAATTTCACGCGCTTGCCGACCACCTCCGAGACAGGGAGGCGGGCGCGCAGCTCGTCGAGGAACTGGGGCGAAAAGCGCATGGGTGATGACCGAATCGGTGCCCCATCATAGGCCGCCGAAGGGTGAGATTTTGGGGCAAGGCTGCGCGCCGGCCGCAACCGCCGGACTTCACGGCCTTTTCCTAGTTATCCACAGGGGATGTGCGGCGTCTCGCGCTTGCGCGCCGCCACCGCTCAACCCGCCGGTTCGGCCTGCTTCTTTCTCGATTTCTTCTTCGGCTTCGGCGCATCGGCTTTTTGCGTCTCGGTGCCGGGAAGCCCGAGCGAGAAGCCGCTCTCGTTGCCCTGTGGGATGCAATAGCCGCCGTTGCCGACGGTCGCGAGGCACTGCTGCTGGCTGACGAAACCGCAGGTCGTGCCGCCGCCGTAGTTCGCGCACCATTCGACCGCGTGCGCGCGCGAACCTGTGCCGCCGATCAGTGCGATCAACGCGACCGCGCTCGAGCCCAATGTGCGAAATGCGAATTGCCGTGCATGCATGGTCGCCCCCTGTTCGCAGACGCGAAGCGCCGCGCCGTTCAAGGCTTGGCGGCGATCAGCGTCTGAAGCTCCTTGTACTCGCGGCACGCCGTGCCGTGGCAGACGGCTTCGATGCGCGCGAGATCGCCGCGCGCTTCCGTCATCTCGCCCTGCTGCACATGCAGCGCACCGGAATAGTTCAGCGTGGCGAGATGGCCGGGATCGGCGGCGAGCGCCTTGGCGTACCAGGTGCGCGCCTCGTCGAGCCGCCCGAGTTTGGCGTTGGCATAGCCGAGCGCGCTCGCGACGTCCGGATGATTGTCGTTGCCGACCGCTTTCAATGCCGCGATCGCCTCTTCGTACTTGCCTGAGAGAATGAGCGCACGCGCCGTCTGGAAATTGTGCTGGCCTGCGGGCGCCAGCTTCGCGGCCGTTGCAGGCGCGGGCTGCGTGGCATTCGCCGCAGGTTGCGGCAGCGGCGCCGCTTTCTCCGGCGCAGGCTCGGCGGCTTTTTTCTCCGGCCGCGACGGCGCAGGCTTCTGCCGCGCGGCTTTTTCCGGCTTCACGCGCGCCCGTGTCTTCGGCGTATCGCCGCCGCCCATCGGAACGCACATGCCACCTGCGCCGCTGACGGTCGCGAGACATTGCGCCTGGGTGGAGAAGCCGCAATTGCTCGAGCCGCCCTGATATTGCGCGCACCATGTCGCCGCACGCGCGGCGATGGTCGCGTCAAAGCCGATCGCGCTCATGACGAGCGCGGCTGTGGCGAGCAGTCGGACGACAGTGCGGTTCACGGCCATGCATTATAGTCCAGATCGCGATTGGACTGTGACGAATGTCACAAACGGCCGATTTCACAGGCCTTATGACCGGTGTAGATTCGGCCGCGGCAGGGCGATGCCATGATGTTTCGAGCGCGTATGCGTGCGGCGATCTGGGCGGCCACGGTCCTGGCGGCGGGCGCGACGGCGCGTGCGGAAACCGTCAACATCCATATCGACGCGACCGCCGCCGTCAAACCGATCTCGCGCTACATCTACGGCGTCAACGGCGCGCTTGGCGGACAGCACGCCAATCTCACCTTCCGACGCGTCGGCGGCAACCGCTGGACGGCATACAACTGGGTGAACAACGCGTCGAACGCCGGCAGCGATTTCATTTTCCAGAACGACGACTATCTCGGCGGCGGCAATGTGCCGGGCGGCGCGACCATCCCGGCGATCAAGAACGCATCCGCCGCGAAGGGCGCGCTGCTGCTGACGATACCGATCCAGGGCTACGTCGCCGCCGACAAGAATGGCGACGGCGACGTGCGCAACACGCCGAATTACCTGCAAGTGCGCTTCCGCCAGGAACAGGCGGCAAAAGGCGCGGCGTTCACTTTCAACCCGCCGAACACGACGATCTATCAGGACGAGTTCGTGAACTGGGTGAAGAGCAAATTTCCCTACAGCCAGACCGATCCGATGCGGCCGATCTGGTTCTGTCTCGACAACGAGCCGGATCTCTGGGCCGAGACGCATCTAGAGGTGCATCCGGCCGCGCCGACCTACGCGGAAATGGTCACAAAGAGCCCGGCTTACGCGAAGGCGATCAAGGCGGTGGCGCCGAACACCCTGGTGTTCGGGCCGGTGAGCTACGGCTGGTACGGTTTCACGCGCCTGCAAGGCGCGCCCGACGCCAACAATCGCGACTTTCTTCTCTACTATTTGCAGAAGATGAAAGCGGCGAGCGCGGCCGCGCACAAGCGCCTGCTCGACGTGCTCGACCTGCATTGGTATCCGGAAGCGCAAAGCGGCAACAACGCGAACGGCATCCGCATCACCGGCAGCGAGACGACGGCCGCGGTGGTCGCCGCGCGTTTGCAGGCGCCGCGCTCGCTGTGGGATCCGACCTATCAGGAAAACAGCTGGATCACGCGCGACGACATCCAGCAGCCGATCCAGTTGATCCCGCGCATGCTGAAGAAGATCGCCAGCGGTTATCCCGGCACCAAGCTCGCCTTCACGGAATACAACTACGGCGCCGGCCAGCACATTTCCGGCGGCATCGCGCAGGCCGATGTGCTCGGCGCGTTCGGCCGGTACGGTGTCTTCGCCGCCTCGCAATGGCCGTTGCTTGCCAAGGAGCCGTTCGTCACCGCCGCGTTCAAGATGTATCGCGATTACGACGGCAACAACGGAAGCTTCGGCAACATCTCGGTCAAGGCGACGACAAGCTCCGTCGCCGACACGTCGGTTTATGCGAGCCGCGACAGCGCGCACGCCAACCGCATCGTGGTGGTCGCGCTCAACAAGACCGACCACGCGATCACCGCCAACGCGACGCTCGCCCACGCGAACGCGCTCGCCGGCGGCACCGCCTACAAATTGACGGCGGCTGCGGCGGCGCCGAAACCGGCCGGCGCGCTTGCGACGAGCGCATCGGGCTTCAGCTACGTCATGCCGGCCTACAGCGTGAACACGCTGGTGCTCACCACGCATTGATCAGGCGGCGACATCACCGCGCGTCGTGAAAGATGATTCCCGCCGTGTGCCGGCGCCCGGAGCGGATGCGGCTGACACCGTGCCGCAGATTGACCCGGTAGTCGCCGCGCGTCCCCTTCACCGGCCGATGGTGCACGGCAAAGATCACCGCATCGCCCTGCCGCAGCGACACGACCTCGGCGCGCGACTGCATGCGTGGGCGCTGCTCGGTGATGACGAATTCGCCGCCGGTGAAATCGCGGCCCGGCTCCGACAAGAGAATCGTCATCTGCAACGGAAAGGCGAGATCGCCGTAGAGATCCTGATGCAGGCAGTTGTAGTCGCCGGGCTGGTATTGCAGCAGCAGCGGGGTCGGCCGCATTTGTCCGGCCTTGTGGCACAGAGCGAGAAACGCCGCATGACTTGCCGGATAGCGCGTCTTGATTCCCATGCGCGCGTTCCAGTCGTTGGCGATACCCGCGAGCGGGGGATAAAGCGTCGTGCGCAAGCTCGCGATCGGTTCCGGCAGCGGATAGGAAAAATATTTGTATTCGCCTTTGCCGAAGCCGTGCCGGCTCATGACGACGCGGCTGCGAAAGCCGTCCTCGCTCGCGTAGCGCGCAGCGAGCTTTTCGCAATCGCGCGGTGAGAGCAGTTTCTCCAGAACCACACTGCCGTGCTCGTTCAATGCCGCGGCAACGCGATCCCAGCCGATCTGCACGGGAAATTCGGATGTCTCTTCGCCGACGAGACGAATTTCGGCTCGGGTGTTCATGGCATGCCTCCGGGTGTCGCGATGACGCCAGCGTGGTGTCTGTCTTGATGCCACGACACCCGATTAGAACACCCGGTTTCTGGCGCGATTTTACGGAATTGCACAATCCTGTCGTCACCGGGCTTGTCCCGGCCATGACGAAAAAACTTTAGCCGGCGATTATTGCGGCGTCAGGCCAGCTTCCTTCACCACCTGCCGCGCGATGGCGCGGTCTTCCTCGATCTGCTTGGCGAAGGCTTCCGGGCCACGCACGTCCGGCACGAGGCTCCGGTCGGTGATGTTCTTTTTGGTGAAGGCCGGATCGGCGACCACCGCGGCGATTTCCTTCGCCAGGCGATCGACGATCGGCTTCGGCGTCCCGTGCGGCACGAACAATCCGTACCAGGTGTGCGACGGTGGGCCCTTGTAGCCCGTCTCCTCGAGCGTCGGCACCTTGGGAAACAGCGGCGAATGAATGTTGTTGACCATAACCAGCTCGCGCATCTTGCCGGCGTTGATCTGGCCGATGACGTTGCCCTCGCCGATCAGCGCGATCGGCGTCGAGCCGCCGAGCACGGCGTTGACGGCTTCGCCGCCGCCCTTGAACGGCACGCGCACCCAGTCGGCGCCCTTCTCTTTCTTCAGCGTCTCCATGTAGAGCGCGAGCGGCGGCGCGGCGGTCAGATAGGAAAGCGTGCCGGGCTGCTTCTTCGAGAGCTCGACCAGCTCGTCGACGGTGTTGGCTTTCAAATTCGCATTGATCACCAGCACCTGGATCAGATGAAACAGGTTGGTGACAGGCTGCAATCCGGTTTCCGGATTGAAGCCGATGTTCTTCAGGAGCAGCGGATTGTAGACGACCGGGTCGGCGTTGATGATGCAGATGGTGTAGCCGTCGGGCTTGGCTTCGGTGCAAGCGCGCGCGCCCACGTTCTGCATGCCGCCGGGCCGGTTCTCGACCACGATGGTCTGGCCGAGGCGCTTGCGCAGCTCCTCGCCGAGCACGCGCATGAACACGTCGCTGATGCCGCCGGGGCTTGTGGTGGTCAATGCGCGGATCGGCCGGTTCGGCCAGTCGTCCTGCGCGTGCGCCGCGCCGGCATAGAACAACGTCAGCAACAGCAGAAGTGCGATACGCCCCATGGTCATCTCCCGGTGGCGGGTTCTTGACGCCCGCACACCGGGAGAGACTAAGCCTTCGGCGATAGCGGCCGCAATCGGCCTAGCGCTTGACGATGACGACCTCGAGATACTCGCCGGGGACGACCATGGTGCCGTCCTTGGCGCGATTGAAGCGGCCGATCAAGGCTTCGATGTCGGCGACCAGCGCCTTCTGGCCGTCCGGCGGCAAGGCGCCGAGCGTCTTGTGCACCGGGCCGTAATAAGTCTTGAACACGTCGACCCAGTGCTGCGCCGAACGGTAGCGGAACATGAAATCGCGCGGCACGGCGCTGATCGATGCGGCTTGCGGAGCGAACATCTCATCGAGGCGCGCACGCGTGCCCCAAAGCGCCGGCGACTTCACGCCGGCCGGCGGCGGCATGTATTTGCCGATCAGCTTGAAGATCTGGCCGATGAATCCATCGGGCGTCCAGTTGGCGAGGCCGATCTTGCCGCCGGATTTGCACACGCGCAGCATTTCCGACGCCGCCTTGTCCTGGTTGGGCGTGAACATCACGCCGTAGGTCGAGACGACCGCGTCGAAGCTTGCGTCGGCAAACGGCAACGCCTCGGCGTCGGCGATCTTGAAGTCGATGGTCCAGCCCTCGGCTTTCGCGCGGTCGCGGCCGCGATCGAGCAGCGTCTGCACGTAGTCGCTCGAGGTCACCTCGCACCAGCGGCGCGCCGCCGCGAGCGTGACATTGCCGTTGCCGGCGGCGACGTCGAGCACCTTCTGGCCCGCGCGCAGATCGAGCGCTTCGCAGAGATTTTCGCCGACGATCTGCAAGGTGGCGCCGACGACGGCGTAGTCGCCGGAGGACCAGGCCGCCTGCTGGCGGGTCTTGATGACGGCGAGATCGGGCGCCGGGGCGGCCGGCTTTGCCGCCAATGCTGCGGTATTCATGTGTCGCTCCTCGTTTTTGCGAGAAAACGCGTCATTGATCGCAATCCGGGCGCGGCGATATGCCGTTTCCGCCATCCTGTTCAAAATCCGCCGCAATCGCGCTAGAAGCTTCAGGCAAGGGTGACCGTTGGACAGCCGATGAGCGTCGCTCGTCTTTCGCAAAGCCTCTTTTCCGGGCCGCCGCTTTTTCCGGACACGCACGGCGTTTTGCCGGGCGATCTCGTGCGCGCGTTGCAGTGGCTTGCCGCCCATCTCAACGAGCCGGTGCGCGTCGCGGCGCTCGCCGAGGCCGCCGGCGTGCCGGAGCGCACGCTGGAAAATCATTTCCAGCAGTATCTCGGCACGACGCCGCTCGGCTGGCTGCGCCGCATGCGGCTCGCCTACGCGCGCGAGCGCTTCATTAGTTCGAACGGCAAGGCGAGCGTCACGGAGGTGGCGACCGCAAGCGGCTTCACGCAGCTCGGCCGTTTCTCCGGCCATTACCGCAACGCGTTCGGCGAATTGCCGTCGCAGACGCGGCGGCGCGCCGCGCGCAAGAAGGTGGCGATCGAGCCGGTGGACGACGAGGCGACGTTTCTGACCTGGCGCGCGATCGCGTTCGCCTATCAGGTTGCGCCGCAAGGGTGCAGCGCCGCGCTCGAGGACCTGGCGCGCGCGCAGGACATCGCGCCGCACTACGGGTTGCCGAAAGCGCTCGAAGCCTGGTGCATCGGCCAGAGCGCGGTGCACGACTTCGACGCGCCCGCCGGTTCGCGCGAGCGCATGATCCGCCTCGCGCGGGAAGCGGAGCGCCTTGCCCCGAATGACGCGCTGACCCTCAGCCTGTGCAGCAGCGCGCTGACGCTGGCGCATCGTCTCGACGAAGCGCACGCCTTGATCGAGCGCGCGGTCGCGATCGAGCCGTGGTCGCCGATGGCGTGGCTGCGGCGCGGCTGGATTTCCGCCTACTCAGGCGACCACGAAGCCGCGATCCGCGAACTGAGCTTCACGTTCCGCCTCATGCCGTTCGAGCCGATCAAGCATCTCGCCATGATCGGGATCGGCGCCGCGCATTTCGGCGCGGGCCGCTACGACCGCGCCGCGCGCTGGACGCGCGAAGGCGTCAAGGCCAATCCGGGCTCGTTCTGGGCCGACCGCATCGCGGTCGCCGCGGCCGCGCAATACGGCGCGCGCGACGAGGCGCGCCGTTCGGCGAAGGCGCTCCTGCGCAAGCATCCGGATTTGACGGTGGCGATGGCGCGCAGGGCGTGGCCGTTCACGCCGGATTTCGCCGGCCGTCTCGCCGAAGGATTGGAAATCGCCGGCGTGCCACGGGCGTAAAGAGCTAGCCCGACAGCTTCGCCTTCACCATCGCGCTCGCCTTGCCCATGTCCATCTGGCCGGCGTATTTGCCGCGCAGGGCGCCGATCACCTTGCCCATGTCCTTCATGCCGGACGCGCCGGTTTCCGCCACGGCGGCGTCGATCGCCTTCTTCACGTCGTCGTCGGACATCTGCTTCGGCAGATAGCCGGAGATGATCGCGATCTCCTCCTGCTCTTGCTTCACCAAGTCGGCGCGATTTCCCTTCTGGTAGAGCTCGACCGATTCCTGGCGCTGCTTGATCATTTTCTGGAGCGCGGCGAGCACCTCGGCGTCACCGAGCGGCGGCTTGCCGGCGCCACGCGCCTCGATGTCGGCGTTCTTGAGCGTGGAGTTGACCATGCGCAGGGTCGAAACCGCCCGCTCGTTTTTGGCCTTCATCGCCTCGGTCAGCGCCTTGTTGATATCGTCGCGGAGCATTTGATCTCCCTGGTCTGCGATCTACCCGCTCATTCCCGCGCAAGCGGGAATCCAGACATGAAGAACTGGGTCCCGCTTCCGCGGGACGAGCGGAATGAAATTGTCTTCCTAATTCATTACTTTCTGATTGCCGCCGTTCTCGCCGAAGGCTTCCTCGCGGTAAAGGCCGAGGGCGTGCATCACCGGCAGGTCATTGAAGCAGAACAGGCAGGCGTCGTCCGAATTCGACGCATTGCCGTGCTCGTGGAACGCCCAGGCCGGCACGCAGAAGATGTCGTGGCGGCCCCAGTCGAAGCGCTTGCCGCCGATGATCGAGTAACCCGAGCCCTTGGCGACCTGATAGATCGACGAGCCGGTGTGGCGGTGCGCGCGCGTCTTCTCGCCGGGGCGCAGCATCTGCATCGAGGCGCCGATGGTCTGCATCACCGGGCCGCCGGTCTGCGGATTGACGTAGTTCATCAGCACGCCGTCGAACGGCGAGCCGCCGGTCGCTTTCGCATAGCGGGTGAGCGCCTCGTAGGTCGGCTCCCATTCGTATTTCAAGAGCGGCGAATACTTCCTGTCCCAGTCGCTGCCGGCGGGAACGAGACCGGGCGCGCCCCATGAGTTGGTGGCGTCGTCGACCGGATAGCTCACCGGCTGCTTCAGGTCCGGGTGCACGGCGTAGAAATTTGCTTCGAGCGCGTTGACCAGCGGGATGTCGAGGCCGTCCTGCCAGATGCATTCTGTGCCGTCGGCGGCGACGCCGTGCTCGTGCCAGCTTCCGTTCGGCGTCAGCACGAAATCGTTTTCGCCGAGCGTCATCTTGTGGCCGTCGACGACGGTGTAGGCGCCCTTACCTTCCATGATGAAGCGGAGCGCCGAGGCCGAGTGCTGGTGCGCGGAGGCAACCTCGCCGGGCTTCATCACCTGGAGCCCCGAATAGAGCCAGCCGACCGCGGCGGCGACATCGCGCCGTCCCGGATTGTTCAGGTAGATCACGCGGCGGCCTGCCTTCTCCGGCGACACGAGATCGAGCGAGCGCAGCACATGGTTGCGCAGGTCGCGATAGCGCCACAGCACCGGCTTCGAGTCGGATTTCGGCTCCCACGGCTCGATCTTGTTGGCGACGGTCCACAGCGCCGCGGCGTCGAACCGCTCGAGCTCGTCATAATACGCATTGAGCTCCGGCGTATCCTCGACGTTCGCGCGCCCGGCAACGTCTTCCCGATAGTTTTCGCGCATCGGCCCGGTCATCGCACCACCTCCGCCTGATCGCCTCAACCGGCCTGGGCCGGGAAGGCACAACTACGCCACAACCGCTTTCCGCCCCCGCAACCGGAAAAAACGACAGGGGAGTCTGTCCACGGCGCTCCTTGCGTTCACAGACATAATACGCAACTAAGGGCGCATGACCCAGACGCAGGTGAGTCCGGCCCGGGTTTCCGGCGGATCATGGGCCGAGCCCAAGGCAACGGCGCTATTGGTGCTGGCCGACGGGACCGTGCTGGAAGGCCAGGGGTTTGGCGCCACGGGACACGCGGCCGGCGAGGTCTGCTTCAACACGGCGATGACGGGCTACGAGGAAATCCTGACCGATCCCTCCTATGCCGGGCAAATCATCACCTTCACCTTCCCGCACATCGGCAATGTCGGCACCAACGAAGAGGACATCGAGACCGTCAACATGGCGGCGACGCCGGGCGCGCGAGGTGTCATTTTACATAGCGCCATCACCGAGCCATCGAACTACCGCGCCACCCGCCATCTCGACAAATGGCTGAAGGCGCGCGGCATCATCGGACTCTGCGGCATCGACACGCGGGCGCTCACCGCGCTCATCCGCGAAAAGGGAATGCCGAACGCCGTCATCGCGCACGAGCCTTCGGCCAAGTTCGACATGACCGCGCTCAAGAAAGAAGCGAAGGACTGGCCGGGACTCGTCGGCATGGATCTGGTGCCGATGGTGACGAGCGGCCAGCGCTTTTCGTGGGACGAGACGCCGTGGTCCTGGGGCAAGGGTTTCGGCCGGCTGACCGATCCAGAATTCCACGTGGTCGCGATCGACTATGGTATAAAACGTAACATTCTGCGCCTGCTTGCCGGCGTCGGTTGCAAGGTGACGGTCGTTCCCGCAAAAACTTCAGCCGACGACATTCTCGCGCTCAAACCTGACGGCGTGTTCCTGTCGAACGGGCCCGGCGACCCGGCGGCGACCGGAGAATATGCCGTGCCGGTGATCCGGAAGGTGATAGACGCCGGTGTTCCAACCTTTGGAATTTGCCTCGGGCACCAGATGCTCGGCATTGCAGTCGGCGGCAAGACCATGAAAATGCACCAGGGACATCATGGTGCGAATCATCCGGTGAAAGATGTAACCACCGGCAAGGTCGAGATCACGTCGATGAACCACGGCTTCGCGCTCGACAAGGACAGCCTGCCGAAGAACGTCGAGCAGACGCACTTCTCGCTGTTCGACGGTTCGAACTGCGGCATCGCGCTCAAGGACAAGCCGGTGTTCTCTGTGCAGTATCATCCCGAAGCGTCGCCCGGCCCGCGCGACAGCCATTATCTGTTCGGCCGCTTTGTCGAACTGATGCGGCAATCCAAGCGCAAGACCGCCTGAGCTTTCGCATGAACCACAAAGTATCCGAACCTCTCGCGATCATGTTCGCCGACGACGGGTCGGTTCCGAACAACCCGAAGCTGCCTTTCCTGATCTATCGCGAAGCGATCGATCTCAAAGGCACCGCCGACCCGGAGAAGCTGATCGAGCACATCTTCACCGAGAACGGGTGGGGAAACATGATGTGGCGCAACGGCATCTTCGAGTACGTGCACTATCACTCGATGATCCACGAGGCGATGGGGCTTGCGCGCGGCCGCGCCAAGGTCCGCTTCGGCGGCATGAAGGGCAAGGAGCTCGACATTTCCGCGGGCGACGTCGCCGTGCTGCCGGCGGGAACGGGACACCAGTGCCTGTGGGCGAGCCCCGATCTCCTCGTCGTCGGCGCCTACCCGTCCGACGGCCGCTACGATCTCTGCCGCGGCGGCAAGCGCGACCACGCGCGCGCGATCACCACCATTCCCGATGTCCCGATTCCCGCAAAGGATCCCGTCGCCGGCAAGGAAGGGCCGCTGCGGCAATTGTGGCGGCCCTGATGGGCGACTGGGTCAGTTTCTACGACTTCAAGCACTCGATCATCTACGTCAATGAGCGGCACCGCGACGTGCATTACCGCACGATCGCGCAGGACATCCGCCGCTACATCCCCTCACCCAACGCGCGTGTGCTCGACTACGGGAGCGGCGAAGCAACATCCGCGGAGACTGTCGCGGACGCGTGCGGCGCGCTGACGATGGCGGAAGCCGCGCCGAACGTGCGCGCTTCTCTCACGATGCGTTACGCGGGCAACCCGAAGATTTCGGTGGTGACTCCGGAGGGCGCGGCGGCGCTGCCGCCCGGCTCGTTCGAGCTGATCGTCATGCATTCGGTCGCGCAATATCTCACCGGCGCGCAACTCGACAAGCAGCTCGCGGTCTTCCGCAAGCTCGTGAAGCCGGGCGGCCTGCTCATCGTCGGCGACGTGGTGCCGCCGAATTTTTCCGCGCCTGCGGCGGCGATCGCGCTGCTGCGCTTCGGCGCGCAGAACGGATTCCTCGGCGCCGCGATCTTCGGACTTATCCGCATCGTGACGTCGGACTATCTGCGCCTGCGCAAATCGGTCGGCCTTTCGCGCTACCCGGAAGCCGCCATGATCGAAAGGCTCAGGCTGGCCGGTTTCGCGGCGACCCGCGCGGAGCGCAATATCGGCCACAATCAATGGCGCATGACGTTTCTTGCGCGCCCGCAATAACCGGCGGTTTACCCTGATTGCGGGGAACCGGACGCGTATACCTCCGGTCAACGATACCCGTTTAGGGCTGTACGCGGCCCGGTGGCGGAGTGGCGACGCGGAAGCCATGCACGGTTTTCAAAGCCTGGTTCGATTCCAGGTCGGGCCTCCAATTTTTTTGCCGTCGAAGCTTCGACTGGCAGCCTCAATCCAGCATCTCGATCCCGAACTTCGAGGCGAGCGCCCTGAAATCGATGGCGGGGCCGGAGACTGCATTGCCGCCGTCGACGCGCGACGCCGCAATCCGCTCGATGAAGTCCTCAAAAATCTTGCCCGGCGAGCAGAGGAACAGGATGCGGCCATCTTGCGGGCCGACGCTCCTGAAATTGTGGACCGCGCCGCGCGGCCAGTAGACGCTTTCGCCCTCGCCCAACGTCACCAGCTTTCCATCACTGTGGCATTCGAACTTGCCGCCGAGGACAAGCACGGCTTCGTCATAGCTCCAGTGCCGATGCAGCCCGCTGCCGGAGTTGGGAGGCACCACGGCCTCCATCAACGCGTAAGCACCTTGGGTATCGTCTGACGTTATCTGGCAATAGATCGTCATCCGCCCGATTTGCAGCGACTTTCCTGCACCGCGGGCGAATTGCTTCGCTTTAATGTCGAACATTACTCCTCCGGCAAACCGAACTTGCCGTCGCCTCTCCCGGATGGTTCGTTCAACAAGATGGCGTCATCAAGACTGCATCGCCAAAGCCGGCGGGCGGAGTGGCGTTCATTTTTTCTTCTGCGGAAACGGCGCGTGCGCCGCCTCGTCTTGCGCGTCGATCTCGGAATTGAGTTCCGCTCCGGCGAGCACCACGATCGCCGTCATCCATAGCCACATCATCAGGCCGATCGCGGCGCCGAGCGAACCGTAGGTCGCGTCGTAATGCGCAAAGCGCGCGAGGTACCACGACAGCAGCGCCGAGCCCGCCAGCCAGGCGAGCGCGGCCAATGCCGCGCCCGGGCTGATCCAGCGCCAGCGCGGATGCTCGAGATCGGGGCCAAAGCGGTAGAGCAGCGCGAGCCCGATCAGCAGCAGCACGAACAAGACCGGCCAGCGCAGCCAAGCCATGACGCTCGTGCCGTGGCCGCCGAACGGCAGATATGAAAGCACGACCGGCAGCACGACAACTCCCGCGATCGCAAGCAGCATCGCGGCGACGGCGCCGGCGGTGAAAGCAAGCGAGACCAGATTGAGCTTTATGAAACCGCGGCGCTCGCGCACGCCGTAAGCGATGTTGAGCGCGTCGATGATCGCCTTGACGCCGGCATTCGCGCTCCACAGCGCGAGCGCGAGGCCGAAGAAGAACGCGACGCCGAGCTTGCCGGTCGCGCCCGTCACAATGCGCAGCACCTGATCGTTGACGACCGAGTAGGCGCTTTGCGGCATGACGCTTGCGATGAGCGCGAGATGCTTGCCGATGGTCGCCGGATCGGCGAACAGCGCGTAGCTCGACACCAGCGCCGTGATCGCGGGAAACAAGGCCAGCAGACCATAGAAGACGACGCCGGCCGCAAGCGCGAGCAACCGGTCGTCGACGATTTCCTCGTACGTGCGATAGAGAACGTGCTTCCACGCGGTCCAGCTTCGCGGCAGCCGCCGCGCGGACGCAGACACCGTTGCAATCCCAGCCTCGACCGTCGTCGTCATATCCCGATAAGCGCGGCGCGCGTTGTTGGTTGCGCGCGGCGCGTTACGAAATCCGAAATAAAAAGAAAATTCGAAATTTTTTCGTCCACCAGGAATCCGCGCGCGGCCCTTTGACCTTTCTCGAATCTGGTCTAAGAGCGGGCTCGCGCGCGAGGCAACTTCTCGGCGCGGTCCGAGGGACGCGCAATTCGCGCGCCCTTTTTTTGTGCGCCTTTACTTGAGATGCCCAAACGCACCGACATCAAGTCGATCCTGATCATCGGCGCCGGCCCGATTGTCATCGGCCAGGCCTGCGAATTCGACTATTCGGGCACGCAAGCCTGCAAGGCCCTGAAGGAAGAGGGCTACCGGATCGTTCTGGTGAACTCCAATCCGGCGACGATCATGACCGATCCCGATCTCGCCGACGCGACCTACATCGAGCCGATCACGCCGGAGATCGTCGCCAAGATCATCGAAAAGGAACGGCCGGATGCGCTGCTGCCGACCATGGGCGGGCAGACCGCGCTCAACTGCGCGCTGTCGCTGCGCAGGATGGGCGTGCTCGACAAGTTCAACGTCACGATGATCGGCGCCACAGCCGACGCCATCGACAAGGCGGAAGACCGCGAGCTGTTCCGCGAGGCGATGAAGAAGATCGGGCTGGAGACGCCCAAATCCTTCCTCGCCAACGCCTCCGATCTCAAGCAGGCCGACCGCGACCGCTACGCGCAGGCGCTGAGCGAAATCGACGCGAGCCCCGTCAATGCGGCCGAGAAGGCGCGCAAGCGGGCCGCCTTCCAGCGCGACTGGGACAGCAACGAGCAGGAGCGCAAGAAGCGCTACGTGTTCCGCGCGCTCGGCGAGGCGATGCTGGGACTAGCCGAAGTCGGACTGCCGGCGATCATCCGTCCGTCGTTCACGCTCGCCGGCACCGGCGGCGGCGTCGCCTACGATCTCGAGGATTTCATCCGCATCGTGCTCGAAGGACTCGACGCCTCGCCCACCAACGAGGTGCTGATCGAAGAGAGCGTGCTGGGCTGGAAAGAGTTCGAGATGGAGGTGGTGCGCGACAAGAACGATAACTGCATCATCGTCTGCTCGATCGAGAACCTCGATCCGATGGGCGTACACACCGGCGATTCCATCACGATTGCGCCCGCGCTTACGCTCACCGACAAGGAATACCAGATCATGCGCGACGCCTCGATCGCGGTGCTGCGCGAGATCGGTGTCGAGACCGGCGGCTCGAACGTGCAGTTCGCGGTCAATCCGGCGGACGGGCGGCTGGTCATTATCGAGATGAATCCGCGCGTATCGCGCTCCTCCGCGCTGGCGTCAAAAGCAACCGGTTTTCCGATCGCCAAGGTCGCGGCCAAGCTCGCGGTCGGCTACACGCTCGACGAGATCGAGAACGACATCACCGGCGGCGCGACGCCCGCCTCGTTCGAGCCGACCATCGACTACGTCGTCACCAAGATCCCGCGCTTTGCCTTCGAGAAATTCCCCGGCGCGTCGACCACGCTGACCACCTCGATGAAATCGGTCGGCGAAGCGATGGCGATCGGCCGCACCTTCCAGGAGTCGCTGCAGAAGGCGCTGCGCTCGCTCGAGACCGGGCTGACCGGGCTCGACGAAATCGCGATCGAAGGCGTGGACGCGCGCAAGGGCGCCAACGACGCCGACAACAAGAACGCGATCCGCTCCGCGCTCGGCACGCCGACGCCGGACCGGCTGCTGAAGGTCGCGCAGGCGATCAGGCTCGGCGCCGATGACGACCTCATCTACAACGCCTGCCGGATCGACCGCTGGTTCATCCGGCAGATCCGCGCGCTGCTGGAGACCGAAGCGGAGATCAAGGCCAAGGGCTTGCCGAAAACGGCGAACGCGCTGCGGCGGCTCAAGGCGCTCGGCTTCTCCGACAAGCGGCTCGCCAAGCTCACCGACGATACGGCCGATGCCGTGACGCGCAAGCGCCGCGCGCTCGGCGTGCGCCCGGTGTTCAAGCGCATCGATACCTGCGCCGCCGAGTTCGCCTCGCCCACCGCGTACATGTACTCGACCTACGAGGCGCCGTTCACCGGCGCACCGGTGAACGAGGCGGCCCCGTCCGGCAGGAAAAAGATCGTCATTCTCGGCGGCGGACCGAACCGCATCGGCCAAGGCATCGAGTTCGACTACTGCTGTTGCCACGCCGCCTTCGCGCTGAAGGACGCCGGCTACGAAACGATCATGATCAACTGCAATCCGGAAACGGTGTCGACCGACTACGACACGTCCGACCGGCTCTATTTCGAGCCGCTGACGCCGGAAGACGTGCTTGAGATCATCGACGTCGAGCGCTCGAACGGCACGCTGCACGGCGTGATCGTGCAATTCGGCGGGCAGACGCCGCTCAAGCTCGCCGAGGCGCTGGAGAAGGCGAAGGTACCGATCCTCGGAACCTCGCCGGACGCGATCGATCTCGCGGAAGACCGCGACCGCTTCAAGAAACTGCTCGACAAGTTGAAGCTGCGGCAACCGAAAAACGGCATCGCCACCTCGCCCGATGCCGCGCGCGAGATTGCGAAAGAGATCGGCTATCCGATCGTGATCCGGCCGTCCTACGTGCTCGGCGGCCGCGCCATGGAGATCGTGCATGACAGCGCGCAGCTCGACCGTTACCTGGCGCGCCTGTCATCCGACCTCGATCGGCCCTCCGAGCTGATTGTCTCGAAGAAAAGCCCGCTGCTGGTCGACCGCTACCTGTCCGACGCGACCGAAGTCGATGTCGACTGTCTTGCTGACGGCAAGGACACCTTCATCGCCGGCATCATGGAGCACATCGAGGAAGCCGGCATCCACTCCGGCGACTCGGCCTGTGCGCTGCCGCCGCGCACCTTGAGCGAAACGACGATCGCCGAACTCGAACGGCAGACGCGCGCGCTCGCGCTCGCGCTCCACGTCGGCGGCCTGATGAACGTGCAATACGCGATCAAGGGCGGCGACATCTACGTGCTCGAAGTCAATCCGCGCGCCTCGCGCACGGTGCCGTTCGTCGCCAAGGTGATCGGCTTGCCGGTCGCCAAGATCGCGGCGCGGGTGATGGCGGGCGAGAGCCTTGCGTCCTTCAAGCTTGCGCCGGCGAAGTTCCAGCACAAGGCGGTGAAGGAAGCGGTGTTCCCGTTCGCGCGCTTCCCCGGGGTCGATACCGTGCTCGGACCGGAGATGAAATCGACCGGCGAGGTGATGGGCATCGACCGCTCGTTCGACATCGCCTTCGCGAAAAGCCAGATCGGCGGCGGCACGAACCTACCGCGTAGCGGCACGCTTTTCGTGTCGGTCAAGGATGCCGACAAGGAGCGCATCCTCCCCGCCGTGCGGCTGCTCGCCTCGCTCGGCTTCAAGACCATCGCCACGTCGGGCACCCTGCGCTACCTCGCCAAACACGGGGTGGAAGCGGCCAAAGTCAACAAGGTGCTGGAAGGCCGCCCGCACATCGTCGACGCCATCAAAAACGGCGGTGTTCAGCTTGTTTTCAATACTACCGAGGGGACGACCGCCCTGGCCGACAGCCGTTCCCTGAGGCACGCGGCCCTCTTGCATAAAGTGCCGTACTACACCACTCTTTCAGGTGCCGTCGCCGCGGCGCAGGGCATCAAGGCCTACCTCGGGGGTGACCTCGAGGTGCGTGCGCTGCAGAGCTACTTCAGCGGCCGGACTTAAGGGGATTTCCCGGCGGTCCGTGCTCCAAGCGGCGGTGCGGGCTAGGGCTGGGAGTTCCAAGATCGCGGCGCAGCGAGACTGGCCGCGGTCGGGGCTTTTTTTCACTAGCCCACGTTCGTTGGCTCCGGTGCGCGGAACTCCGTGGCCGGAGTCGTATTACGAGTCGCTGGAAGGCATTTGAACTGAGTGACTTGGCGGCGCTGAAGGCGTGTTGACGCGAAATGGCGACGAGCGCCCGCCAGGAGGAGACGAGACGATGGAAAAGATTCCGATGACCGCGGCGGGCTATGCGACGCTCGAAAACGAGCTCAAGCACTGCCAGCAGGTCGAGCGGCCCCGCATTATCCAGCAGATCACCGATGCCCGCACGCACGGCGATCTGTCGGAGAACGCCGAGTATCATGCCGCCAAAGAAGCGCAATCGCACAACGAGGGCCGCATCGCGGAGCTCGAGGACAAGCTCGCGCGCGCCGACGTGATCGACGTGTCGAAGCTGTCGGGCGACACCATCAAGTTCGGCGCGACCGTGACGCTGGTCGATGAGGACACCGACGAGAAGAAGGTGTGGCAGATCGTCGGCGAGCCGGAAGCGAACGCGAAGGAAGGCAAGATTTCCATCACCTCGCCGCTCGCGCGCGCGTTGATCGGCAAGGCAAAGGGCGCGACCGTCGAGGTCAACACGCCCGGCGGCGCCAGGGCCTATGAAGTGAAGAAGGTCGACTGGAAGTGACGCCTCTTGGCGTCATTCCGGGGCGCGCCGAAAGCACGAACCCCGGGTCCGGATAAGCTTGCATCATGCAGCAAATCCGCGTTTCGACATTCGATGGCCCGGGCGCGAACCCGGTGATCCGGACCGTTCCCTGGCCGAAGGTCGGAAAGAAAGGCGCGCTGATCAAGATCGGCGCCTGCGGCGTCTGCGGCACCGACCTGCACATCCTCAAGGGACACTGGCCGAAGAAACTGCCGTGGCCGTTCACGCTCGGGCATGAGCTCGGCGGCGTAATCATCGAAGCGGGCGGCGACTTCAAGGAAGACTTCATGAGCCGGCCGCTCAAGGTCGGCTCGAAGGTGATGATCCCGCCGCTGATGCCGTGCGGCCAGTGTTACTACTGCATCCACTATCCGGAAAACGCCAACAAGTGCCTGACGCCCGTTTACTACGGACGCTATCTCGGCTTCGACAAAGCGCCGCATCTCTGGGGCGGCTGGGCGGAATATGTCTACGTCGATCTCGACATGCTGCCGGGCACGAAAATCTACAAATTGCCGGACGACATGTCGCTGCGGCTTGGCGCGCTGTCGGAGCCCTTGACGTCGTGCATCCGCGCCTTCAACCGCGCGACACGGGCGGGTGGATTCAAATGGGGCGACACCGTCGTCATCCAGGGCTCGGGGCCGATAGGAATTCTCGCAGTGGCCGCGGCGCAGGAAGTCGGCGCCGGGCGCGTGATCTGCGTCGGCGCGCCGGAGACGCCGCGGCTTGCGCTCGCGCGCAAGTTCGGCGCGGAAGCGACGGTGAACATCGAGGAGTTCAAGACGCCGGACGAGCGCATCGAGCGCGTGCGCGAGATTGTCGGCGGCTTCGGCGCGGATCTCGTCATGGATTGCTCAGGCCATCCGAGCGCGGGGCCCGAAGGCATCGAATTCCTGCGCGACGGCGGCACTTATGTCGAGATGGGGCAGTTCACCGACGCCGGTTCGATCGAGACGTCATGGCACCGCATCTGCACCAAGGACCTCAACGTGCTTGGCTCGTGGGGCTTTACCGGCAACGACCTGCCGCTTGGCGTCGACATGCTCTATCGCACGCGCAACAAGTATCCGTGGCTGGAGATGCAGACGATCTATCCGTTCTCGGAAGACGGTATCAGCCGCGCGGTTGCGGATGCGATGGCGATGAAGACGGTGAAGTCGACCATTGTGCCGTGGCCGGAGCTGGTGCAGTAGACAAGCCCTCCCTCAGTACGCATCGCGCGCATCGCGTAATTCACGACATTCATCTTTCGTATCGCGTCCGATGATGGATGGGCGCGGTGATTTGTTCTCGATGTGAAATGCGTCGGGCAAAATCCCGAGCGGAATACCGTTGTGAAATGAATTTCATCGTGCCGGGACTTTGCGGCGTTTCATCTTGTTTGCACATCGCACTTCCCTCCCCTCACGGGCGCGCAAATCAGCGCGCCCGTTTCAGCGATAAAAGGAGAAATGCGATGCCAAAGTTCGTCATCGAACGCGAAATCCCCGGCGCGGGGAAACTGTCGAAGCAGGACTTGCAGGCGATTTCGCAAAAATCATGCGACGTGCTGCGCGAGATGGGTCCGCAGATCCAGTGGGTGCAAAGCTTCGTCGCCGACAACAAGATCTACTGCGTCTACATCGCGCCCAACGAAGCGGCGGTGCGCGAGCATGCCCAAAAGGGCGGATTCCCCGCCAACGCCGTCGCGCGCATCCGAACGGTCATAGATCCGACCACGGCAGAAGCGGCGTAAGGCGGGCGCCGCGCCGTCTTCGCGGGCGGCGCGGCGCCTCGTCCGTCATCGCCGCCGCTACCCTCTGAAGAAGAACACCACCGTCAACGCGGCGCCCACCGCGACGACAATACCGCGGACCACCGGTTCGGGCACGCGCCGCGCCGCCATCACGCCGAGGTACCCGCCGGCAATACCGGCCGCCGTGACGATCGCCGCTTCGCGCCAGAACACCAGCCCGTTGGCGACGAACAGCACCACCGCCACCGCCTGCGACAGCGTGGCGACAATGTTCTTGAGCGCATTGGCGGTGTGAAATTCGCTGATCCCGATGATCGACAGCGTAGCGAGCAGCATGATGCCCATGCCGGCGCCGAAAAATCCGCCGTAGATGCCGACCAATCCCATCAGCGCAAAAGCGGCGGCGCGCATTGCGGCACTGTGGCGGCCTTCGAGACCCGCGCTAAACGCGCGAATGCGCGCGCCGAATGCAAAGGTCAGCGTCGCGATCCCGATCAGCCACGGCACCATTGGGCGGAAGCCTTCGTCGCCGATGCGAATGAGCAAATATCCGCCGGCGATACCGCCGAACAGTCCGAGCAGCACGAACGGCACGGCGCGCCGCCAGTTTTTGCGCGTCTCCTTCGCATAGGCGACGGTCGAGGCGAGGCTACCGGGCACCAGCGCGACCGCGCTGGTCGCGTTGGCGTTGAGCGTCGGCATGCCGAAGCCGACCATCGCAGCAAAGGTGAAGAACGTGCCGCCGCCGGCGACCGCATTGACCAGACCGGCGGCGAAGCCGGTCACGGCGAGCAGCGTGATTTCAAGGAGGGACACGGAAGATGAACTGCCTGGGCGGCGCTAGTCCGCACCTTCCATCGGCACCATCGCCGCGTCTTTCGAATTGCGCAACGTCAGCGAGGTCTTGACGTTGCGCACGTTGGGCGCGGCGGTGAGTTTCTCGACGAAGGCCTGGAATGTCTTCAGATCCGGCGCGACGCACTTCAAGACAAAGTCGATCTCGCCGGACAACATCCAGCATTCGCGCACCAGCGGTTGCGCGCGCACGAAATTCTCGAAGGCCACGAGATCGGCTTCGGCCTGGCTCGACAGGTGCACCATGGCGAACACGGTGACCTCGTAGCCGAGCTTCTTTTCGTCGAGCAGCGCGCGGTAGCCCTTGATGTAGCCGGCCTCCTCCAGCGCGCGAACGCGGCGCAGGCACGGCGGCGCCGAGATACCGACGCGGCTTGCAAGCTCAACATTGGTGATGCGGCCGTCTTCCTGGAGCTCCTTGAGGATCTTCCGGTCGATGGCATCGAGGCGGGCGGGCAATGGTCACTCCCCAGCGGTGGAAATCCCGGCGGGCAGCATCAATACAGCGAAAGGAAGTTTCGCGAAACATTATTGCGCGGCCGGCCCCGCAAAGCGCCGCACCCTGTGCGTTTGGGGGGTTGCGTATCTTGCATAGCTGCCGGAAAGCCATAGATTGTGGACGCATAACAAGCCAAACCCCGCCGGCCGACTGCGGGATTGCGGCGTCTAAATTCCACCCGCCGGGGGGCGAGTCATGGCCAAAACCACCCACGCCAAGGTCGTCATCATCGGCTCCGGTCCGGCCGGTTACACGGCGGCAATTTATGCGGCGCGCGCCATGCTCGAGCCGGTGCTGATCCAGGGCATCCAGCCCGGCGGCCAGCTCACCATCACGACCGACGTCGAGAACTATCCGGGCTTCGCGGACGTCATCCAGGGTCCCTGGCTGATGGAGCAGATGCTCAAGCAGGCCGAGCACGTCGGCACGCAGATCGTCTACGACCACGTCAACAAGGCCGATCTCTCGCAACGCCCGTTCCGGCTCGAGTGCGACAGCGGCGATGTCTTTCTTGCCGACGCGCTGATCATCGCGACCGGCGCCCAGGCACGCTGGCTCGACCTGCCGTCCGAGCAGAAGTTCAAAGGTTACGGCGTGTCGGCTTGCGCGACCTGCGACGGCTTCTTCTACAAGAACAAGGAAGTGGTGGTCATCGGCGGCGGCAATACCGCGGTCGAAGAAGCGCTGTTTCTCACCAATTTCGCCTCCAAGGTCACTGTCGTGCACCGGCGCGATTCATTCCGCGCGGAAAAGATCCTGCAGGACCGGCTGTTCAAGCACCCGAAGATCGAGGTGATCTGGGACACCGTGCTCGACGACGTGATGGGCGCCGAGAACCCGCTCAAGGTCAACCGCATCAGGCTCAAGAACGTGAAGACCGGCGCGGTCACCGAGAAAGCCGTCGACGGCGTATTCATCGCCATCGGGCATACGCCCTCCTCCGAACTTTTCACCGGCCAACTCGACATGAAGCCGTCCGGCTACATCGTCACCAACAGCTCGACGGCGACGTCGGTGCCGGGCGTATTCGCCGCCGGCGACGTCACCGACGAAGTGTACCGGCAGGCCGTGACCGCGGCGGGACAAGGCTGCATGGCGGCGCTGGAAGTGCAGAGATACCTGCACGCGCAAGAGCATCAGCGCGCGGCGGCGGAGTAACGCATGGCGACCACCAACGGCACGATGGATTGGGACAAGCTGAAGGTGTTCCACGCCGCCGCCGAGGCCGGCAGCTTCACCCACGCCGGCGAGCGGCTCGGGCTTTCGCAGTCGGCCGTTTCGCGCCAGGTTTCGGCGCTCGAATCCGAATTGTCGGTGTCTCTGTTTCACCGCCATGCGCGCGGTCTTATCCTGACCGAACAAGGCGACATGCTCTATCGCACCGCGCATGAAGTCTTCATGAAGCTCGAAGCGGCGCGCACAAAGCTCACCGACAGCCGCGAGCGGCCGAACGGCGAACTGAAGGTGTCGACCACGCCCGGCATCGGCGTACACTGGTTGACGCCGCGCCTCGGCGAATTCCTCGACCTCTATCCCGACATCCACATCACGCTGATCACCACGGACGAGGAGCTCGACCTCGCGATGCGCGAGGCCGACGTCGCCATCCGCCTGCGGCAGCCGACGCAGCCTGATCTGATCCAGCGCAAGTTGTTCTCGGTGCACTTCCACGCTTATGCCTCACCGGATTACCTCAAGCGTTTCGGCACGCCGCGCACCCATGAGGAGATAGACGAGCATCGCGTGGTGATGCTCGGCGGCAATGTGCCGGCGCATTTTTCCAACCGCCGCCGGCTTCTTGAAATCGGGCGCGAGGGCAAGCCGCCGCGCGAACCGCACCTGACGATCAACAACGTGCTCGGCGTGCTGCGCGCGTGCCAGCGCGGGCTCGGCATCGCGATGCTGCCGGATTATCTCGTCGAGGAAAACGGCGGCCTGGTGCAGTTGTTCGGCGACGGCGACACGATCGCGCTCGATGCGTTCTTCGTTTATCCGGAAGAGCTCAAGGCTGTCGCGCGCATACAGGTATTCCGCGATTTTCTTGTCGCGAACGCGCAGCGCTGGAATTTCTAAATATCATTGCGTGCAAACATTGATTTCATACGCGTGCAGATGAGTTGTGCGCAGGATTGCGTTTGAACATGGCTGACATGCGGCCCACCTCATTGCTCGGGTGCGTGAGTCTCCCCTAACGTCCGGTCAGCTGTTGCACCGGATTGATATCCTCCCAGAGTCGCCGGTGTTCAGCATGTTCCCCTCTGGAAGACGATTGCCGGCCCCCACGCCGGCATACTGAAGCCGGGCCCCTTAATGGGGCCCGGTTTTTTATGGGCTCTATATTTGCGCTCGGGGCGCCGTCCGATTGACGGCCACACCCGCGCAGCCAGTGGCGGAGCGAAACCCGCGGCGCCCGCCAGGCAGGGCGTGCACGAGCGTCTGACCCTTTGAAAGCTCACGCAAAAGTCATCTTAAAAGCGCGCGGGCACGATATATCTGAAGTTCCCCCGGCGGCAGGCAGGGATATCCTGCCGCGTGCCCGCCCCGGCACCGCGTCTGCATGCAAAATAGCCACAGTAACAATACTTTGGGGGACAGGCCTCGTTAAATGCATAACCCGTCAGGAACTATCGGTTAAACTGTACGCTAATAATCTATGGGACAGTTCGTCCCGCTTCAGCCTTAGGAGATCACGTGGTGCGCAGCGTCCGATTCGACCGCCTGCTGGCGGGAACTGCACTCGGGCTGGTCCTGGCCCTTTCCGGCTACGCAGCGCACGCCCAGAGCGTCGACGCGCAGATCAACGCGGCGAGCCCGGTCCCGGAAATGCCCGCACCGCCGACCGCGAAGGATTTCGGCCTGCCCGAACCGGTCGCAACCGTCCCGGCGAAAGCGGCCGAGACGAGCAGCGACAGCAAGGCGGTCGCGATCCCGGCGGAAACCAAACACCCCGAAACGACGGCCACCGTGCCGGATGCCACGACGACCGCCGATCACGCGGTTGCCGATCAGCTGCGCGATCTCATCACCGGCAAGCTCGATCGTCTCGTCAGCCGCAAGGCCGACCGCGCCGGCATCGAGGCCTTCTACAAGGCGCGCGACTACGCGCCGCTGTGGGTCACCGACAATGCCGCCAACGATCGCGCCAAGGCCGCGACCGCCTATCTCGCGCAGGTCGACACCGTCGGCCTCAACCCGAGCGACTATCCGGCGCCCGACTTCAAGTCGGCCGGCTCGCTCGCCGACGCCGAACTGCGGCTGACCGAATCCGTTCTGACTTATGCGCGCCATGCGGAAGCGGGCCAGATCAACTTCACGCGCGTCTCCGGCGACATTTTCTACAATCTAAACGTGCCCGATCCGGCGGAGGTGCTGAAGAAGGTGGCCGACAGCACGGACGTGCGCGGCACGCTCGACGCGTTCAATCCGCAGCAACCCGAGTTCAAGGCGCTGCGCGCAAAGCTCGCCGAATTGCGCAGCAGTCCGGCGGAAGCAAAGCCCGCGGAAGAGAAGAAAGCCACGCCGCAGGTGCACGTCGGCGAAGGCAAGATCCTGCGCCCCGGCATGAGCGATCCGCGCGTGATCGCGCTGCGCAAGCGCCTCGCCATCGCCGGCGACAAGAACAATCCGCTCTATGACGATGCCGTTTTCAACGCGGTGAAGGCGTTCCAGCTCGAGGCGGACATCGGCTCCGACGGAATGCTCGGCCCGAACACCGTGCGCGCGCTCAACGGCGAGCAACACGTGGCGCGCCGCCCCTCCGCCAATCCGATCGACGTCATCCTGGTCAACATGGAGCGCTGGCGCTGGATGCCGCGCGAGCTGGGATCGACGCACGTCGTCGTCAACATTCCCGACTACACGCTGACCCTGACGCACAACAACGAGCTCTATTGGAAGACCAAGATCGTGGTCGGCAAGCCGGGCAAGAACACGCCGCTGATCAGCGCGGAGATGAAGTTCATCACGATCAATCCGACCTGGAACGTGCCGCCGTCGATCATCGAGAACGAGTACCTGCCGGCGTTGCAGGAAGACCCGCAGGCGCTCGACCGCATCGGTCTCAAGATCTATCAGGACCCGGACGGCACCGTGCACGTGTTCCAGCCGCCCGGCGCCGCCAACGCGCTTGGCCGCATCCGCTTCAACTTCCCGAACAAGTTCCTGGTGTATCAGCACGACACGCCCGACAAGTACCTGTTCGCGCGCGACAAGCGGGCCTACAGCCACGGCTGCATGCGCGTGCAGGATCCTTTCACCTATGCGCAGAAGCTGCTCTCGATCGAGTTGCCGAACGAGCACTACACCGAAGCGAAGATCGAGAAGATGCTCGGGCCGAACGAGATCAACATCAACTTCCCGAAGCCGATCCCGGTGCACCTGACCTACCAGACCGCGTTCGTCGACCAGGACGGCAAGCTGCAGCTACGCGAGGACATCTACGGCCACGACGCCAAGATGATCGCCATCCTCAAGAACAACAGTGAGCGGCGCATCGCCGACATCGCGATCGAGCGCGCGCCGAACAACTCGGCGAAGCCCGTGAAGCTGCCGGCCGGCACCTACGCCGACATCAACGGCGGGCGCGCCTACGGCGGCGGCGGACCGAATTTCTTCGACTGGCTGTTCGGCGGCCGCCCGGGTCCCGATCCCTACCGCGGCCGCACCTTCATCGGCCCGCGGGCGCGCGATAACGGACGCTTCAGCGCGCGCTGAACGGCGTAAATTCCAGACACAAACGCCGGCGAGAAATCGCCGGCGTTTTGTTGTTTGAGGAATGGTACAGCTGGGTGGACTTGAACCACCGACCTCTGGTTCCACAGACCAGCGCTCTAACCAACTGAGCTACAGCTGCACGAGAACGCACGGCGTTTGGCCGAGCGAGCCGGAAACTAGGAGCCGCCCTGCCTTTTGGCAAGCGTCCCGCCCTTTCGTCGCGCGGGAAACGCAGGAAGTTCGGGCCTAAACGCAAAAAGCCCGGGCGTGCGGCCCGGGCTTTCGACAATGCTTTGACGCCGATCAGGCGGCCTTGCGCAGCGCGCTGTTGAAGCCTTCCTTGAGCGGCTCGACGGTCTCGCTGGCGGCCTTCTGCGCGCAGTCGGCGAGATCGCGGGTCTGCCGGCTGACCGTGTCGAACTGGTCGCGCAGGTACGCGGTGTAGAGTTCGACCACTTCCGAATAGGACTTCGCGGCGAGAAGCTCGCCGGCCAGATCGAAAGCGGCGTTGCTGTTGGCGCGGGCGTGCTCGATCAGCTTGAGGCCGTAGTCGCAGGCGCCTTTCGAGGCCGTGGCGTAGGTGGTCTCGAGACGGTCGGTCGCTTCCTCGGCGACGGACTTCATCTTCTCGTAGTTATCCTTGGCTTGCGCGATGCCTTTCTCGGCGAACTCGCGGAACATGGCAGGCACTTCCATCTTCGGCACTTCGAACTTGGGCAATTCGAAGCGCGGCATATCGAACTTCGATGCGTCGTAGGCGCCGGTAGCGGCCGGCTTCTGCTTGGGCTTTTGCGTCTGGGTCTGGGCGGTGTTCGGTTCGGCCATAATACTGATCCTTGGCTTGGGGTTACTTCCCGTGTCTGCGGACGGTTACGCGCGACGAGAAAGCCCGCATTCAATTTCCGGGGGCCGCTGCCTGAAATCCTCTCCAGCGGCGTTAAACACCCACATATCATCAATTATGGTGCAACGCAATATCAAATATTGCGATGCACAAAAATGTCGCAATTTCAACGCGAAAGGGACGCGAAGCGGACCGTCAGTTCTTCGGCGCCGGCGCCATCCTGGCCGCGCGCTGACTGAGCTCCCTGGCTTGGTCGCTGAGCGCGGCCATCTGGCTCTTCACATAATCGCCGTGCAGGGCCAGCACTTCCTCGGAATTCGTCGCGCGCAAAAGCTTCTGCGCGAAATCGAACGAGGAGGCGATGTTCCGTTCGGTGAACTGAATCGCAAGCTCGCCGACCTCTTTTGCGCCGGTGCGGGCAGCGGTCGCCTGACTCTCGGCCGCACTGACTGCATGCTGGGCAGCGGCAACAAAGCCATCGAAGGCCTGCCTCGCCTGTTCGACACTTTTCTCGGCGAAGGCGCGCATTTCGGGCGGGATTTCAAAGTTCGGATTTCCATTACCGGCCATTGGGGCCTCCTCTTTTGAGGTCAACACGAAGCCCCCGGCGGCGTTTCGGCCTTAACCATAATTATGTCCGCGCGAGAGGCCTGACATACAAAAGCGGCCTCTTTGCGGAAATTAACGCTATCAACGCTTCAAGCCGTTGGTTAACCGCCGCGGCGTGGACGCCGCTAATGACGGGCCGTATTTTAATGATTCATTAGCCGTATTTCGTGTCGGACCCATGACTGCGCCCGAATTTCGCCTCGCGTTTTTGAGTGATCCGCGGCTCGCGGCGCATGCCCTGAGCCCGGTGCCGACGTGGCTGTGGCGCATCGACGCGGCGCAAATTCTCTGGGCCAATCCGACCGGCGCCGCGATCTTCAACGCGCGCTCGCCTGCCGCGTTGCGCGACGTTTCATTCGACGCCAAGCATCCCGCCGCGGCACAGATCGCGCGACTGGCCGGAACATTGCCGCAAGGCGGCGGGCACAGGCTCGAGCGCCTGCGTGGTTTCGGCGCCGGCGTCGGCGCGGCGCTGATGTGTGTGTGCTCACGCATCACGCTCGCCGACAACAGCGCCGCCGTGCTCGTCGTCTCAACCGAACGCGCGGGGCCCGACCTGCCGTTGCCGGAACGCGTGCGCCGCCTGCTCGCCGACAGCAGGATTGCCGCCGCCTTCTCCGCCGACGGCGAGCTGATCGAGGCGACGCCCGCAGCCGCCGAACGCTTCGGCGCGGCGCGCGACCTGATCGCGCTCGGCGCACAACAACTGGCGCAGGAGGCAACTCATAACGGCCACGCCGAAGGCGAGATCGCCGGCATGCCTGCCGCGCTCGACCGTCTGGGCGCCGGCGCAGCCATTGTTCTCCTTGCAACGCTCGGACCGGCGCACGCCGAACCGGCTCCGATGGCGGCCGCACCACCAATCGCGCCCTCCGCGCCTGCCGAAGCGCCGCCCGCGCCGGCGGCGATTGCGGAAGCGCCGGCGGCCGAAATACCGGCCGCCTCCCCTGCTCCGCCGCAAATGCCGGCGACTGGCAAGCGCCGTCTTCCGTTGCGTTTCGTCTGGCAGATCGATTCCGATGACCGCTTCACCATCACCTCCGATGAATTCGCCGCGATTGCCGGGCGGCGGACGGCGGACGCGATCGGCCAGCCGTGGGCGGACATCGCCGATGCGCTCGGCATCGATCCCGACCGGACAATCGCGCGTGCGCTCGCATCGCACGAAACCTGGAGCGGCATCATCGTGCAGTGGCCGATCAACGGCCACGACGAGCGGCTGCCGGTCGAGCTGTCCGGCTTGCCGGTGTTCGACCACGACCGCAATTTCATCGGCTACCGCGGCTTCGGCGTCTGCCGCGATCTCGCGCGGCTCGATGCGATCGAGAAAGCACACGCGGAAGCCGAAGCGCTGGCGAAGGCAAAAGCCGCAGAGGCGCCACCCGCGCCTCAGCCCGAGCCGATCGCCGAGCCGGCGCCCGAACAGCCCGGCAATGTGCTGCAATTTCCGCCGCCCGTTTTGACTCCCCGCGAGCACAGCGCGTTCGACCAGATCGGGCGCGAGCTCGGCGATCGCCTGAAAAGCGCCGACAGCCGGCCATCAAAGGACGATTTCGCGCCCGCCGCCGAAGAACCGCCGCCACCGCCGCCGAAACCGCGCACCGACGCCGGCCGCAACGCACAGGAAGGCCGGCCGATCCTCGATCGCCTGCCGATCGGAATTCTGGTCTACCGGCTCAACGATCTGATCTACGCCAATCGCGCCTTCCTCGACTGGACCGGCTATCCGACGCTCGAAGCGCTCGCCGAAGCGGGCGGGCTCGACAGCCTGTTCATCGAGAACACCGGGAGCGATGCCGGCAAGAACAGCGGCAACGGCAAGACACTCACCATCAGCACGCAGGCCGGCGAGCAGATGCCGGTCGAGGGCCGCCTCTTCAGCGTGACCTGGAACGGCGAGAGCGCGCTGGTGCTGATGCTCAGTACGGCCACCGCGCCGGCGAGCACGGAGCGGCAAAAGGGCGCGGAATTGGCGCTGCGGCAAGCGCAAACCGAGCTGCGCGAGCTCCATGCCATTCTCGATACCGCGACCGACGGCGTGCTGATCATCGATCGCTCGGGCCGCGTGCTGTCGGCAAACCGCAGCGCTGAGGCGCTGTTCGGCTACGACGCCGCCGAATTCGGCGCGCTCACGTTTGGCGATCTGTTCGCGGTGGAGAGCCGGCGGCCGGTGCTCGATTATCTCGACGAGCTTGCGCGCGACAGCGCCGCGAGCTTGCTCGGCATGGGCCGGGAAGTGTTCGGCCGCGTGCGGCAGGGCGGTCTCATTCCGCTGTTCATGACCATGGGGCGGGTCGGGGACGACGGCGAGAAGTTCTGCGCTGTGCTGCGCGACATCACCGCGTGGAAGAAAACCGAGGACGAGCTCGTCAGCGCGAGGCAGCAGGCGGAGAAGGCATCGTTCGCGAAATCGGAATTCCTCGCCAAGATGAGCCACGAGATCCGCACGCCGCTCAACGCCATCATCGGCTTCTCGGAGGTGATGATGGAGGAGCGCTTCGGCCCGGTCGGCAACGAGCGCTACCGGCAGTACCTGCGTGACATCCATTCCTCGGGTGGACATCTGATCTCGCTGCTCAACGATCTGCTCGACCTGTCGAAGATCGAGGCGGGCAAGCTCGACCTCACGTTCGTGAGCGTGAACCTCAACGACGCGATCCAGCAGTGCGTCGCCATCATGCAGCAGCAGGCAAACCGCGAGCGCGTCATCATCCGCGTTTCGCTGGCGGCCGCTCTGCCGCAGGTAGTGGCCGATCTGCGGTCGGTGCGCCAAATCCTGCTCAACCTTTTGTCGAATTCGATCAAATTCACCGGCGCGGGCGGTCAGGTGATCATTTCGACCGCGCTCACCGACGCGCACGAAGTGGTGGTGCGCGTGCGCGATACCGGCGCCGGCATGAGCGAGAAGGAGCTGCAAACCGCGCTCGAGCCGTTCCGCCAGCTCGCAACCTCCGTGCGCTGGGGATCGAGCGGGACGGGGCTCGGCCTGCCGATCACCAAGGCGCTGACCGAGGCCAATCATGCGCGCTTCACCATCACCAGCGTCGTCAGCGACGGTACCCTGGTCGAGGTGGCGTTCCCGGCGAACCGTTTGCTCGCGCAATAGTCCGGAAAATCGGCTAGGCTGGGCGCGGCCGGAGGCAATCCGGATGAGACGCCTGTTCCGTTGCGCGTTGCTGCTGCTCGCGATAATCGCGGCGATGCCCGCGCGCGCCGCCGAGCCGGTCGATCTGCTGCTGGTGCTGGCGGCCGACGTTTCGCGCAGCGTCGATACCGAGAAATTTCAGCTCCAGCGCACAGGCTATGCGAGCGCCATCGCCAATCCGCGCGTGCTCGAAGCCATCCGCTCCGGCATCAACGGCCGCATTGCGATCTGTTTCGTCGAATGGTCGGGCTTTGCCTCGCAGAAGCTCGTCATCGACTGGATGATGATCGACGGGCCGAAAGCGGCGCAGAAGTTCGGCGACATGCTGCTCGAAACGCCGCGCTCGTTCGCCGACCGCACCTCGATCAGCGGCGGCATCGATTTCGCCGTGACGCAATTCGGCTCGGCGCCGTTTTCCGCGCCGCGGCGGACCATCGACGTGTCCGGCGACGGCACCAACAATGCCGGCCGCGACGTGATGGCGGCGCGCGACGAGGCCGTCTCGCTCGGCATCACCATCAACGGCCTCGTGATCCTGAGTGAAAACCCGCTGCCGTGGAATCCGGCGCATACCAATCCGCCCGGCGGGCTCGACAAATACTATCGCGACAACGTCGTCGGCGGGCCGGGCGCCTTCGTCATGGTCGCCAAAGACTTCAACTCGTTCGGGCAGGCGCTTATCAACAAGCTGGTGGCGGAAATCGCGCAACGCGAGCCGGGCAAAGGGCCGAAATTCGCGCGCAGTCGCGATTAACCGCGGGCAGGGCTGTGGACCGCCGGCCTTGAAAGGGTCACAGAGGCCACCCAAGGTTGGCGGGAACAGTGCCGGTGGTATAGTCGCCAGGCCATCAGCATCGAAACAGCTGGAAATTCACCTTTGAACGCGGCCGCTGGCTTTAAGCGCCTGGGACTAGCACTTGTCGCCGTCGTTGCGGCGGGCGCGGGCGCGCTTTTCGCGGCGAGCCTGTTCATTTCCGCCGACAGCGTGCGTGATCAGGTCAAGGCGGAAGTCCGCGCCGTAACCGGCCTCGATCCGGTGCTGCGCGGCGAGGCCACCGTCTCGCTGTTCCCGTCGGGCAATGTCAGCTTCGCCGACGTGCTGCTCGGCGACGTCAAGCAGCCGGCGCTCACGGCCGAGCGGCTCACCGCCCACCTGCGGTTTTTTCCGCTGCTCATCGGCCGCGTTGAAATCGCCGACGTCTCGCTCGAACGCCCGACCATCGCCATCAATATGGAAGCGGACGGCCAGTCCAACTGGTCGGGCCTGATCGAGACGCTGGCGCGCAGCCAGAAGCCCACGCTCGTCCCGGTAGCCGCGTTTTCCGAAATCCGCATCGACGGCGGCACCGTCGTGATCCGCGAGCCGTCGCACAAGGTCAACGAGCGGCTCGACGACGTCGAGTTCTCGCTCGCCTGGCCGTCGATCTCGAAAAGCTTCGGCGCCACCGGCCGGTTCAACTGGCACGGCGAGCCGGTCGACGCGAGCCTGACGCTCAGCGATTTTGCCGCCGCGCTGTCGGGTGGAATGACCGGCCTCAAGGTGCGCATCAACGGCGCGCCGATGAAGGCCGCCTTCGACGGCTCGATCAGCACGCAGCCGACGGTCAAGGTCGAGGGAACGCTGGCGGCCGATGCGCCCTCGCTGCGCCAGGCGCTGGTATGGGCCGGCGGCAAGCCGCTGCCGGGCGGCGGGCTTGGCCGCTTCGCGCTCAAGGCGCGCACCAACGTGGTCGGCGGCACGATCAATCTTTCCAGCGTCAACGTCGATCTCGACGGCAACAGCGCCGAGGGCGTGCTGACGTTCGCGACCGACGGGCGCAAGGCGGTGCAGGGCACGCTTGCCGCCGACACGCTCGACCTCACGCCCTATGTCTCGACCGTGCGCCTGCTGACCGGCGATCAGCGCGAATGGAATAGCGGCCAGATCAGCGTCGACGGCCTCTCCGGCGTCGATCTCGACCTGCGGCTGTCGGCGGCGAAAGTCGTGCTGTCGAACGCCAAGCTTGGACGCACCGCGATTGCCGCCAACCTGCGCGGCGGGCACCTCGTCGTCACGGTCGGCGAATCGCAAGCCTACGGGGGCGTCATCAAAGGCTCGCTCGCGCTCGCCAATTTCAATTCCGGAGTCGACGTCAAAGGGCAGATGCAATTCACCGACGTCGATCTCGAAAGCTGCCTCAATCAGCTGTTCGGACTGCGCCGTCTCGAAGGCAAGGGCAATATCTCCTTCACGCTGGAAGGCTCCGGCAACAGCGTGCTTGCCGTCACCCGCACGCTCAACGGCAGCGCCAGCCTCGTCGGGCAGAACGGCGCGCTCGCCGGCCTGAACGTCGAGCAATTGCTGCGCCGGCTCGAGCGCCGGCCGCTTTCCGGCGGCGCCGAATTCCGCACCGGACGCACGCCCTACGACAAGATCGCGGTCAAGCTGAAGATCGTGCACGGCACCGTGGCGGTGGAAGACGTCGCGATCGAGGGCTCGGCGGTGCGGCTCGCGCTCAGCGGGTCGGCCTCGATCCCGACCAGGGAGCTCGATCTCAAAGGCACCGCGAGCCTGATCGCCGCCAAGCAGACTTCGCCGGCGTTCGAATTGCCGTTCATCGTGCAAGGCTCGTGGGACGATCCGATGATGCTGCCGGACGTCGAGGCGCTCATTCGCCGCTCGGACGCGGCGGCGCCGCTGCTCAACGCCGTGCGCGGGCGCAGTCCACGCGACGCCGTGCGCTCGGCCATCGAGCGGCTGACCGGAACGCCCGCCGCCGCGATCCCGACCGCGGATCAGACGCCGGCGCCGAAAACAGAAGAATAGCCGTCACACCTGCGCGGCAAGCGCGGCGCGCTCGCGCCGCACGGCGCTGCGTTTCGTCAACAGCGAGGCCGCTATCGTGCCCGCCGCAACGAGGGCGATCATGATGGTGCAGATCGCGTTGATCTCCGGCCGCACGCCGAGTCGGATCTCGGAATAGATGCGGATCGGGAGCGTGGTCGCGCCGGGCCCGGTGGTGAAGCTGGCGATCACCAGGTCGTCGAGCGAGAGCGAGAAGGCGAGCATCCAGCCGGCGGCGATGGCGGGAGCGATCAGCGGGAGCGTGACGGTGAGGAAGGTCCGCCATGGCGGACAACCGAGGTCCATCGCCGCTTCCTCCAGGCTGCGGTCGAAGCCGATCAGCCGCGATTGCACAATCACTGTGACGAAACACATCGTCAGCGTGGTGTGCGCGGCGGCGACGGTCCAGAAGCCGCGGTCGGCATTGAGCGCGACAAACATCAGCAGCAGCGAGAGGCCGGTGATGACTTCCGGCATCACGAGCGGCGCATAGACCATGCCGGAAAACAGCAAGCGCCCGCGGAAGCGCCCCATGCGCACCAGCGCAATGGCGGCGAGCGTGCCGAGCACGGTCGCGGCGCTCGCCGACAACGCGGCGACGCGCAGGCTGACCCAGGCGGATTCGATCATGCCCGTGTCGTTGAAGAGCTCGCGGTACCATTGCAGCGACCAGCCGCCCCACACCGTGACGAGACGCGAGGCGTTGAACGAATAGATGACGAGGATCGCTATCGGCAGATAAAGGAACGCAAGGCCGAGCGCGACCGCGGTGAGATTGAACAGGGAAGGGCCGCGCCGCATCAGCCGTTCTCCAACTCGCGTCGTTGCAGACGCTCGTACAGCATTATCGGCACGATGAGCAGGCAAAGCAGCGTGACCGCGAGCGCGGACGCGACCGGCCAGTCCTTGTTGGAAAAGAATTCGGTCCACAGCG
Source organism: Pseudolabrys sp. (assembly GCA_035546875.1). Classification (GTDB taxonomy): domain Bacteria; phylum Pseudomonadota; class Alphaproteobacteria; order Rhizobiales; family Xanthobacteraceae; genus Pseudolabrys. The sequence goes on along the minus strand of DASZVZ010000080.1, from coordinate 11,567 downwards.
TCTGGCCCATCATCAGGCTGTCGGAGCCGCCGAGCAGGTCGGGAATGACGAACTCGCCGACTATCGGGATGAAGCAGAGCAATGCGCCGGCGGCGACGCCCGGCAGCGACAGCGGCGCGGTGACCAGCCAGAAGGCTTTCCAGCGCGGGCACCCGAGGTCCGCCGCGGCTTCCAGCAACGACTCGTCCATCTTCTCGAGCGTCGCGTAGATCGGCAGCACCATGAACGGCAAATACGAATAGACGATGCCGATGTAGATCGCCGTATCGCTCGCAAGCCACGCGGCGGGCGCATGGATTATGCCGAACGCCATCAGGACGCTGTTGAGCAACCCGTCGTGCTGCAGGATGTTGATCCAGGCGTAGACGCGGATCAGGAACGAGGTCCAGAACGGCAGGATCACCAGCATGACCAGAACCGGCTGCCAGCGGCGCGGGAAGCGCGCGATGCCGTAGGCGATCGGATAGCCGAGCGCGAGCAGGATCGCGGTGGAAACAGCCGCGATCTCCAGGCTGCGCAAGTAGGACAAGAGATAGATCGGATCGGACGCGATCAGCGCATAGGTGTCGAACGACAGCCCGCGGATGAAATTCACGAGACCGTGCCAGCCGGTGGAGAGATCGAACACCGGCAGATAAGGCGGCTGCGCCAGCGCCGTCTGCGACAGGCTGATCTTGAGCACGATGACGAACGGCGCGAGGAAGAAAATCGCCAGCCACAGATAGGGAACGAGCACGGCGAGCCGCGCGCTCCACGATCTTCTGGCGAGGTCGTTGCCGGCGATCATCGTGTCATTCCGTCAGCACGACGCCGGCATCGTCCGGCCACCACAGCGCGACCTTGCTGTGGAGCGCGATCCGGTTTTCGTCGGGCTGCGCGGTATTGGCGACCATAACCTTCATCACCGCGCCGTCGCCGAGCCTGACCTTGTAGACCGAAACGTCGCCGCGATAGGCCACATCGACGACAGCGCCGGAAATCGCGTGATCGCCGTTTGGACGCTCAAGACCGATGCGAATCTTCTCCGGGCGCAACGCCAGCCACGCCGTCTTGCCCGGCGTAGCACCCGCAGGGAGTGCCGGACCGGCGAGGCGCAACGCACCGTTCGCCGTCTCGAGCGCGCGGCCGTCGCCGGAAACTTTCCCCTCGATCAGATTGACCTCGCCGATGAACTCGGCGACCCAGCGCGAATTGGGCCGCTCGTAGATTTCCGCCGGCGTGCCGACCTGCACCAGAGTGCCGTGGTTCATCACGCCGATGCGGTCGGCGAGCGTCATCGCCTCGTCCTGATCGTGCGTGACGACGATGAACGTTGTGCCGAGCTTGCGCTGCAATTCCATCAGCTCGAATTGCGTTTCCGTGCGCAGCTTCTTGTCGAGTGCGGCGAGCGGCTCATCGAGCAGCAGCACGAGCGGCCGCTTGACCAGCGAGCGCGCAAGCGCGACGCGCTGACGCTGGCCGCCGGAGAGCTGATCGACCCGCCGCGGCCCGAACCCTTGCAGCTTCACCAGCGCCAGCATCTCCGCGACGCGCGCCGCGATCTCCGCCTTGCCCAAGCGTTCCTGCCGCAAACCGAACGCGACGTTGCCTTCGACGGTGAGGTGCGGAAACAGCGCGTAACTCTGGAACATCATGTTGACCGCGCGGCGATGCGGCGGCACCGCTGCGATATCCTCACCGCCGAGCAGAATACGTCCCGCGCTCGGGGCCTCGAACCCGGCGAGCAGGCGCAGCAGCGTGGTCTTGCCGCAGCCGGAGGGACCAAGAAGCGCGAAAAACTCGCCCTGACGAATGTCCAGCGTCAGGCGGTCGACGGCGGCGACATTTCCGAAATGCTTGCTGACGGCCTCGAATCGCACCAGCGTGTTCGCACCGTTGCCGCGCTGAGCCTTGCCGTCTCCCGCCATCCGCCCGCCTCTTTCAATTCGGCGCGCACGCTAGCGGGCCGCGCCGCGCGGCTCAACGGCGAATTGCAAGCGAAGACGTGGAGAGCGGAAGCGGATCAGGCGGCCGGCACCGAACCGGGCGCGACTACGGCGACGATATCGGAATCGTCGTCCTTGGATGCTTGTTTGTCCAAGGCCCCGCGCGGCGCCGGGCCGTAATACTCGCCGAGCTTCACGCTCGGGCGCGGATTGACGAGCACCGAAATCATGCGGTCGTGCAGCGATTTTGCGGAGACGGGCTTGCAGAGGAATTCGTTGACGCCGAGCTTCGCCGCTTCGACGATACGCCAGCGTTCACCGTGCGCGGTGAGCATGATGATAGGAAGGTCCGGCGTCGGGAAAACGCCGGGCGAGCGCACGATGCGTACGACCTCCGCGCCGTTGAGCAGCGGCATTTCCCAATCGAGGATAACAAGGTCGGGGAAGACAGAGCGGATCTGATCCAGCGCCTCGATGCCGTCGCCGGCTTCGTAGATCGTCTTCACGCCGACGTTGGCGAGCAGGTTGCGCACGATGCCGCGCATGAACGGGTTGTCGTCGACGACGAGCACCCGTGCCTGCTCGATGCGAATGCTGGCGAGTCTTCCCTGGATCATCCACGCAGGCCGAATTGCCGCGGACCCCTCCCCGGCATAGTCGGATACCACCATGGTTTCTGTTACGGGATCGTAAAGGCGCCCCGTCAGCCACCCGATCACCGGGCCGTCAACGTCCGCCGCACCGCGTCCTGCCAGCCGGCCCATTTGCGCTCACGCGTCTCAAGTTCCATCCGGGGCTCAAAGCGGCGGTCAAGTCGCCATGTCTTGGCAAAGCCCGCGAGATCGGGACAGACGCCCGCCACGTAGCCGGCGAGGTAGGCCGCGCCAAGCGCGGTCGTTTCCATCACCTTCGGCCGGTCCACCGGGCTCGCGAGGATGTCGGCGAGGAACTGCATGGTGACGTCGCTCGCACACATGCCGCCGTCCACCCGCAGCACGGTCTGCGCGCCGGCGGAAGCGGGCCAATCGGCGCGCATGGCGGCGAGCAGGTCGCGGGTCTGATAGCCGACCGATTCCAGCGCCGCGCGGGCGAGCTCGGCCGCGCCGGAATTGCGGGTCAATCCGAAGATCGCGCCACGCGCATTGGCGTCCCAATAGGGCGCGCCGAGACCGACGAATGCGGGCACGAGATAGACCTGCTCGGCCGGATCGGCGGCTTGCGCGAGCGGCCCGACTTCGGAGGCTTCCTCGATCAGCTTCAGACCATCGCGCAACCATTGCACGGCCGCACCGGCGATGAAGATCGCGCCTTCGAGCGCGTAAGTGCGCTTGCCGCCGAGCTGATAGGCGATGGTGGTGAGCAGGCGGTTGCGCGAAGCCACCGGATGGTCACCGGTATTGAGCAGTGCGAAGCAGCCGGTGCCGTAAGTCGCCTTCAGCATGCCGGGCTGGAAACACCCCTGCCCGATGGTCGCGGCCTGCTGGTCGCCGGCGACGCCCAGGATACGGATGCGGCCGCCGAACAATTCCTCATCGGTGGTGCCGAACTCGCCGGCACAATCGCGCACACGCGGCAATAGCGAGTGCGGCACGCCGAAAAGATCGGCGAGTCCGTGGTCCCACTCGCCGCGGCGGATGTCGAACAGCAGCGTGCGCGCCGCATTGGTCGCGTCGGTGACGTGCTCCTTGCCGCCGGTCAGCCGCGCGATCAGGAAGCTGTCGATGGTGCCGAAGGCCAGCCGCCCCGCCTCCGCCGCCGCGCGCGCTCCCTCGACGTGCGAAAGCAGCCAGGCGATCTTGCTGGCCGAAAAATATGGATCGAGGATGAGCCCGGTCTTGTTGACGATGTGCGGCTCGTGGCCGGCGCGGCGCAGCGTTTCGCACATCGCGGCGGTGCGGCGGTCCTGCCAGACGATGGCATTGTGGATCGGCTTGCCGCTCACGCGATCCCACAACACCGTTGTCTCGCGCTGGTTGGTGATGCCGATGGCGCCGATGTCCTTCGGCATCAGCCCGGCTTTGGCCATGGCGCTGCGCACGGTGCCGACGGTCGCCGCCCAGATTTCCTCCGGATCGTGCTCGACCCAGCCTGGCGCCGGATAGATCTGCTTGAGCTCGCGCTGCGCCGAGGCGAGCGGCTTCAGCGTCACGTCGAACGCGATCGCGCGCGTCGACGTGGTGCCTTGGTCGATGGCGATGAGAGCGGTGGGCAAGAAAAGCTCCGGATCGGCGCAGCGGCGCCGCGAAGCTTAGTTCACAAGCACCAGATTGGCGATTGCCTCGTCGCCGTCGGCATTGGCGCTGGCGACCATCTTGCGCGGCGAAAGTTTGCCGTTCTGCGCCAGCGCCCGCGGCTTGGCGAGGACCGAGATGAGGCGATCTTGCAGCGCCTTGGTCGAAACCGGCTTGAGCAGGAACTCGTTGACGCCGATTTCCACCGCCTCGAGCACGCGCGAGCGCTCGGCGTGGCCGGTCAGCATGATGATCGGAATATCCGGCAAGGGGAACGTGTCGGGCGAGCGCACCATGCGCACGAAGGCCGCGCCGTCGAGACCGGGCATCTGCCAGTCGAGAATGACGACGTCGGGCGAGAGCGTGCGGATCGCTTCGAGGCCGGAGACGCCGTCATGCGCTTCGTGGATCGTGCGCACGCCTATGCTCATGAGCAAGGTGCGAACCACCTTGCGCATGTAATGCTCGTCGTCCACCACCAATACCTTGAGGGTGGCGAACCGCGCATTCAGCGACCTGATGTCGCGCACCGGCGTGTCCGGCATATGATTCCTGTCCTTTTGGGGGGCATTAGATCATGCCGCCCCTGAGGCTAGGGTTAAACCCGCAGGCGATATTGCGGTAGCGATCCTAAGGATTTGTAAACTATCGGAAGCCAGCTACCGCGCGGGGGCATCGCTCAACCCCGCCATGAAGCGCTCGATCGCTTCGCGCTGGTCGGGCTTCGCTCGTAAACCGATTTTGCTGCGCCGCCACAAAACATCGTCGGCCGACACCGCCCACTCGTGGCGCGTTAAGAATTGCACCTCGGCGCCGGTGAGGTCGCCGACGAAGCAAGGTCCGAGGTCGTCGAGGCTTTTCGCCTCGCCCAGGATGCGCTCGGCACGGGTGCCGTAAGCGCGCGCCAATCGCCGCGCGTGCGCCTCGGTCAGGAACGGCCAGCGCTCGCGCAACTGTGCCTGCAGGGCATCGAAACCGTCGACCGCGAAATCGCCGCCGGGCAAGGCCGAGTACGCGGTCCAGGACGAACGCGCCTGAAAGAAATGACCGATCTTCTCCATCGCCGCCTCGGCGAGCCGCCGGTAGGTGGTGATCTTGCCGCCATAAACGGTGAGTAACGGCGCCTCGCGGAATTTCTCGTCGAGCGTGAGCACGTAATCTCGCGTGATGTCTTCCGGCTTGTCGGCGTGGTCGTCGTAGAGCGAGCGCACGCCGGCGAAGGTCCACACCGCTTCGTCGGGCGAAATGCGCTGACGGAAATACTGGTTCACGACGTCGCAGAGATAGCCGAGCTCGCCGGGATTGGGTGCCGGCGAGTTGACGTCGCCGACGAACGGCTGATCAGTGGTGCCGATCAAGGTGAAATCGTCCGCGAACGGCAGCACGAACACGACGCGTCCGTCCTGCGCCTGGAGAATGTAGCCCTCGCCATGGTCGAACAGGCGGGGCACCACCATGTGGCTGCCTTTGATAAGCCGCGCGGGAGCGGAAAGCGGCTGGCGCACCACGGTTTCCGCGACCTCGCCGATCCAGGGACCGGCGGCATTGACCAGCACGCGAGCGGTTGCGGTGTCGCGGCGGCCGCGATTATTGAGCACCAGCTCCCATTCGGTACGGCGGTCGGCGCGCGTGCAGCGCGTGCGCGTGCGGATCACCGCGCCGCGTTCGGCAGCGTCGACGGCGTTGAGCACGACGAGGCGTGCGTCGTCGACCGCGCAATCTGAATATTCGAAGCCGTAGCGGAAGATGCGCTTGAGCGGCACGCCGACCGGATGATGCGTGAGATCGACGGTCTTGGTCGCCGGCAAGATCTTGCGGCCACCGAGCCGGTCGTAGATGAAGAGACCGAAGCGCAGCCACAGGCTCGAGCGCATGCCCGGCAGCGGCGGCAGCATGAAGCGCATCGGGCGGATCACATGCGGCGCCATCTTCAGCAGCACCTCGCGCTCGTGCAGCGCCTCGCGCACCAGGCGAAACGCGCGGTGCTCGAGATAGCGCAGGCCGCCGTGGATGAGCTTCGAGGATGCCGAGGAGGTGCCGGAGGCGAGATCGTTCTGCTCGACGAGCAAAACGCGCAGGCCGCGGCCGGCGGCATCGCGCGCGATCCCGGTTCCATTGATGCCGCCACCGATGACGGCGAGGTCGAAGTCCGCCATGTACTTCGGGAATTTGCCCTGATTCGCCTGTGCCGCCGCAGGATGGGCGGCTTATGCCGCGTACTCAAGAACCGAGCGTTTTAATCGATGGTAAAGCCACAAATATCGTTGCTGATTGCAGAATCGTGCCCGGTTGGCCATATGAAGCCTGACCGAACGCACTTGACGGCAACCGCCGGTCTAAAGACCGCAGCCCAGACCCGATGCCCTCCCCCCGCCTGCTCGTCATCGAAGGCAACTCTCCTGAAACGCTGGCCCAACACGTCGAGGCGGGCGGCGTTCCGGCGCACCAGGGCTATTCCAATCTGCTGCGCGAATTGATGCCGGGCGCAATCGTGGACACCTGTCATCCCGGCGATCCGGGCGCGACGCTGCCGACCGGCCAGTCGCTCGAAGGCTATGACGGCGTCGCCATCACGGGCTCCTCGCTGCACGTCTATCACGGCGGCCCGTCGGTGACGCGGCAGATCGACCTGTTGCGCGAGGTGTTCAAGGCCGGCACGCCGACATTCGGCTCGTGCTGGGGCCTGCAAATCCTGACGGCGGCCGCCGGCGGTAGCGTGCGCAAAAACCCGAAGGGCCGCGAGCTCGGTTTCGGCCGCGGCATCCGCCTTACCGAACACGGGCGCAAGCATCCGATGTATATCGGCAAGCCGGACGTGTTCAACGCGCCGACCGTTCACCTCGACGAGATCGAGACGCTGGCGCCGGAAATGACGGTGCTCGCCACCAACGCGGTGTCCGCCGTGCAGAGCGCGGAAATCCGCGTCAACGGCGCGGTCGCCTGGGGCGTGCAATATCATCCCGAATACCCGCTGCGCGAAATCGCCGCGATCGTGCGGCGGATCGGCCCGCGGCTGATCTCGGAAAATTTCTTCGCCGACGAGGCCGACATAAAGACCTTCGCGACCGATCTCGACGCGCTCGACCGCGATCCGCACTGCAAGCGCTTGTCGTGGCGGCACGGCATCAGCACCAACGTGCTGGACAAGAGAATGCGCACGAGCGAAGTCGCGAACTGGATCGAGTACCAGGTGCTGCCGACACGCGTGCGCCGCGGGCGGGGTTGACCATGGATTTCACCGGCCGCCAGATCGTCATCACCGGGGGCACCGGAGCGCTCGGCACGGCGGTGGTCGGCGCATTGATCGAAGGCGGCGCAAAGTGCCGCGTCCCGTACATGCACGAGGACGAAGCCAAGCGCTTTCCGCTGCGCGATGACAAACGCGTCGAGCTGATGGCGTCCGGCGATCTGTCCGACGAGACCGTCGTCGCAAGGATCTACGACGGGTTGCCGAAACTCTGGGCGTCCATTCACATCGCCGGCGGCTTCGCCATGTCGCCGGTGCGCGAGACTTCCAAGCAGGCGCTGATGGCGCAGCTCGACACCAATCTCGTGTCTTGCTTTCTCTGCTGCCGCGCGGCGGTGAACGCGATGCTGCGCGGCGCCGAAGGCGGCCGCATCGTGAACATCGCGGCGCGCCCCGCGCTGGAATGGCGCAGCGGCGCCGGCATGGCCGCCTACACCATCGCCAAGACCGGCGTTGCCGCGCTCACCGCGGCGCTCGCCGAAGAAGTCGCCAAGGACAACATCCTGGTGAACGCCGTGGCGCCCTCGATCATGGACACGCCCGCCAACCGCAAGGCGATGCCGAAGGCGGATTTCGACAAGTGGCCGAAGGTCGAGGAGGTCGCCAGGACCATCCTGTACCTGGCATCGGCCGACAACCGCGTCACGCGCGGCGGCATCGTGCCGGTGTTCGGAAAATCCTAGCCCGCGATTGGGACGAGTTCGAGGGGCGGGCGCAGCAGGCGCTGCACCGTATTTGACGCGACCACCGTGCGGCCTTCCGCGTAGGCCTCGTGGTTCTTCTCGATGTCGTCGAGATCGTACTGGTAATTGACCATCAGCCCATACGATTGCCGCATCGCGCGCTCCGAGGTATCGGCGAGCCAATTGATGCGTTCGAGCCGCGCGCCGTTGCCGAGATGGAAGCGTGCGACGGCGTCGACCGGCGTGCCCCGCGCGTTGCGCGCGCGGAGGAAATACCAGGCGGCGGCGCGCAGCAGCGGATCCTTGACCTGCTCCACCGTTTCCGTGTTGCGCCACCAGTTCGGATCGTCGAGCGCGGCGATCGTCGCCTTGTCGGATTCGCTGATCGCCTGCGAGACTTCCAACGTGCGTTCGTGCGCGAGCCATCGCGCGAAATTCGGAACCGGCGACAGCGTCACGAAGGTCGAGAGCCGCGGCATTTCGCGGCAGATCTCCTCCACCACCTGCTTTATCAGGAAGCTGCCGAACGAAACGCCGGTCAACCCGCGCTGACAATTCGAGATCGAATAGAACACCGCCGTGCGCGTCTTGTCGGCGTCGAGAATTTCGCGCTCGGTAGCAAGAATCGGCTCGATCGCCCCCGCGATGTCGCGCTCGAGCGCAACCTCGACGAAAATCAGCGGTTCGTCGACCAGCGCCGGGTGGAAGAAGGCGTAACAGCGGCGGTCGGGCGGATCGATGCGCCGGCGCAGATCTTCCCAGCCGCGGATCGCGTGCACCGCCTCGTAGCGGATGAGCTTTTCCAGCACGATCGCCGGCGTCGACCAGTCGATATGGCGCAGCACCAGGAAACCGCGGTTGAACCAGGACGAGAACAGGTGGACGAAATCGGCGTCGACCGCGGCGAGATCGTCGCGATGATCCAGTGTGTCCATCAACTGCTCGCGCATGCGCACCAGCGCCTCGGTTCCGTTGGGCGCGAGATTGAGCCGGCGGAATAGTTCCTGCCGGCGAGGTTCGGAAGCCGCATGCACCTTGGCAACCGTCATGTCCGACGGCTTCTCCCGCCAGGCAGCGATGGCCTGATCGAGCGCGGCCGGATCGGGGCCGAAGCGATGCGCCAGCGCTTCGAAGAATGCGATGCGCGGACCGGTGGTGAGTTCCGCGTAGCGGCCGAGGATTTCACGGGCGAGCGCAACACCGGACGCCTCACCGCGCCCCGACAGCAGTTGCTCGCACAGTTCGACCAGACTTTCGGAGCGGGCCGACTGCAACTCGCGCCGGTCGCGGGCACGGTCGAGCAGCGCGCGGCCGCGCTCGGAGATCGATTGCAGCAATTCGCCGAAAAACGACGTGTTCATGACGACCTTTCGGAGCCGAACGGGCGGCTCGGCGGCCGCTCCGTTACTTGCCGGGACCCATCAGATGATTAGGCAGCCATGTGGCGATATCGGGAAAGATACACAAGATGACGATCGCCAGCATCATACAAATGACGTACGGCAGCGTACCCCACATAACCTTGGTGACCGGTACATCGGGCGCAATGGCGTTCACGATGTAGATGTTCAGGCCGACCGGCGGATGGATCAGGCCGATTTCCATGTTGATGGTAAGGATCACGCCGAACCAGATTGGGTCGAAGCCTGCTGCCGTAATAATGGGCAGCAGGATCGGGCTGGTCATCAGGATGATGGCGGCGGGCGGAATGAAGAAGCCGCAGACCAGCAGGAACAGGTTGATCATGAACATCAGCACCCAGCGATTGAAATGCGCGTCGGCGATCGCCTGCGCCAGAGTCTGGGTGAGGTAAAGCGAGGTGAGCATGTAGCCGAACAACACGGCGGCCGCGATGATGGTGAGGATCATCACCGACTCGCGCATCGTGTCGCGCAGGATCAGCCAGATATTTTCCGGCTGATAGATCCTGTAAATCAGGACCGCCATCAGCAGGCAAAGGGCGGCACCGACGCCGGCCGCTTCAGACGGCGTCGCGACGCCGCCGTAGAGCGCGTACATCACGCCCAGAATGATGACGATGAAGGGCGCGATCTTCGGGATCGACGAGAATTTCTCCTTCCACGAATAGCGGAAGTCGATGGCGTGAGAACGAAAGCCGCGCTTCCAGATCGCGAACATCGTCCACAGCATGAAGAGGCCGGTCAGCATGACGCCCGGCAGAACGCCCGCGATGAACAGGCGGCCGATCGAGGTTTCGGTGGCGATGCCGTAAAGGATGAACGTGACGGACGGCGGAATGAGGATGCCGAGCGTGCCGCCGGCGCAGATCGAACCGGTGGCCACTTCGTCGGGATACCCGCGCCGGCGCATCTCCGGGATGCCCATCTTGCCGATGGCCGCGCAACAGGCGGGAGACGAGCCCGTGAGGGCAGCGAAGATCGCGCAAGCGCCGAGATTCGAAATGACGAGTCCGCCGGGCAGACGGTAGAGCCAGCGGTCGAGCGCCTCGTAGAGGTCCTTGCCGGCGGGCGACGAGCCGATTGCCGCGCCCATCATCACAAACATCGGGATGGCGACCAGCGTGAAATCGTCGAGGCCCGCATAGAAGGTCTCCGCGACGACATGCATGCTGTCGAAACCCTGGAACAGCAGCAGAAACACGACCGAAATGGCGCCGAGACCGAACGCCACCGGGATGCCGGACAACAGCATCAGCAGCGTCACGACAAGAACGAGCGAACCTTGCTGCGTAATGCTCATTAGTGCTGAAACCTGTCTTCACGCAGCCCGAAAGGAGGCTCGCGCCCGGTGATGAGCGAGATCATCTCGACGAAGTATTGCAGAACGAGGAGCCCGAGGCCGACCGGCATCGAGAAATAGGGAATCCAGAGCGGCGCGCGCCAGACCGTGTCGGAATGCCAGTCCTTCACCCAGGACTCGTACCAGAACGCCGTGCACACGCCGAACAGCACGATGCAAAAGACCATCGCCACCAGCGCGGTGAAAAACGCCAGCCAATAGCGCGGCTTTTCGCTCAAGTGCAGAGGCAGCACGTCGACATTGACGTGCCCCCGCGTCATCAGCACGTACGCGCTCCCGACGAACGTGGCGCCGATGATGCAATACGTCACAACGTCGATCTGCCAGATCGTCGTCAGGTTGAGGACATATCGCTCGATCACCATGTCGCAGATGACCAGCACCGCAAAACCGATGAGAAATGCCGCAACGACGCCAGCAAGGCGCGACAAAAAGACGACGGCCCGGATGAATGCGTCCATTAGTGGAGATTTCGGCTTGTTGGCCGCGGCGAAAGGTGCCGCGATCCGGTGTCCACGGGAAGAAAGGTCGGCCGACAGCGCGCCGGCCGACCTTGCAATTATTTGACCGCGAGAGCCTCGTCGATCAGCTTCTGACCGTTCGGCACGTCCTTGGCGAATTTTGCGTAGGAGCTTTTCTTCGCCAGCGCGATCCATTGATCGTATTCGCCGTCGGTGAGGCTGATGACCTTCACCTTGTG
>DASZVZ010000079.1:0-32722 GCA_035546875.1 Pseudolabrys sp. | reverse complement strand
CGCTTGGCGAACGCCCGCATGTTCGCCTGCCGGTCGGCGCTGCCGGTTTCGAGCGTGATCGCGCGCCCGATCGACGGGCCTGCGACCGCCATGCAACTATGGCCCGCGGCGTCACCATAGCGGTTGCCCGTCGGCCCGGTCGCGCCGGTTTCACCGAGCGCCCACGTCGAGCCGCTCTTCTCGCGCATGCGACGCGCACACAGCAGCGCATAGGCCTCCGTCGAGGCACGCATGTTCGCCATCTCTGCATCGCCGATGCCGAGCAGCGCCGTACGTGAGGCGCGCGTATAGACGACCGCCCCACCGATGAAATAGGCCGACGCGCCCGGCACCGCGAGCAGGCTTGCGGCGATCAGCCCGCCGGTCGAGGATTCCGCGACCGACACGGTCTCACCGCGTTGCTTGAGCAGCGCGGCGATCTTTCCCGCCAGCGGCAACAACGATTGCATCACAGGTCTCCGCGTCCGAGGTGACAGAGCACGCGAAACACGCCGACGTCGGCGCGCGGGAATTGCGCGGACATTTGACGCCCAAGCGCTTCGGCGTTTCCCTGACGCAGCGTATCGAGCACCAGGCAGCCGGCAATCTTCCTGTCGCCGCCGCGCAGCTTCTCCTCGCCCGATACCGGCAGGCTTTTCGGATCGAGCGCAATCCAGATTTCACCGCCTGCGACCGCCGGATCGCGCACTGTTTCTTCCAACAGATGCGTCAGCGCCGCCTCATCCGGCTTCTCGGCGAAACGTACGGTCACCGCGAAGGCGCCGCGGAAGCCGCCGCGCCGCGCAATGCGCCGGCATACGGTCCGGCTCGGATTGACGAAAATTCCGGACATGATCTTGCGCGTCATCGGCGTCGGGTTGTCGAGCCGTTCAAGGTATGGCTTCGACGTGAGCACATCCGGGCTTTCGGTCAGGTAGAAATTGAAATAGCCGGGCGAGCCGGAAATCGCCTGGTGCCGGCGGCCGAACAGGAAGCCGGGCACGCTCAGGCGTTCGAGCAAATGCTCGCCCTGAAACCATTCCTCGAATTCGGCCTCGTGACCCGCGCGGCAATCGTTGAAGATCGCGAGGATGCCCGGCTGCGCGTCCATCGGGCGGCTACTTCGCGGCCACCACCATGATCTCGACCTTGTAGTCGGGCGAGGCGAGCCCCGCTTCGACGGTCGCCCGCGCCGGCGTGTTGCCGGGCGACACCCAGGCGTCCCACACCGCGTTCATCTCGGCGAAATTCGCCATGTCGGTAATCCAGATATTGGCCGACAGCAGTTTCGACTTGTCTGTGCCCGCCTGTTTGAGGAAGCCGTCGATCTGCGACAAAATGCTCTTGGTCTGATCGGCCGTGCTTTTGCCCTTCGGATTTTCCGCGACGATACCCGCCAGATAGACGGTATTGCCGTGAACGACGGCCTTGCTCATGCGCGCGCCGACGTCGTGCCGCTGAATTGTCATTTTACTTACTCCCGCATTGACCGGCCGGAGCATGCCGGAACTCGCCGGGCGGCAAAAGCTTAATTAGCCACCAACCACGAACCCGGGAGATGCAACGATGGGCTGGTTTTCCGCCGACATTGCCACGATGGACGATCTCTTCCTGCACACGTTGCAGGACATCTATTACGCCGAGCACCAGATCGAGAAGGCGCTGCCCGACATGATCCAGAAGGCGAGCGACGCCGAGCTCAAGAAGGGCTTCCAGATGCACCTCAAGCAGACCCGCGGGCAGATCAAGCGTCTGGAGCAGGTCTTCAAGAAGCTCAAGCAGGAGCCGTCCGGCACCAAATGCCCGGCGATCGACGGTATCATCGACGAGGCGAACGAGATCGCCAGCGACGTTTCCGACAAGGTCGTGCTCAACGCGGCACTCATCGGCGCGGCGCAGGCGGTCGAGCACTACGAGATTACCCGCTACGGCACGCTGGTCGCCTGGGCGAAGGCGCTCGGGCGCAACGACATCGCCCGGCTGGTCGCCGCCAACCTCAAGGAAGAGAAGGCGACCGACAAGAAGCTCAACGGCATCGCCAAGCGCAAGGTCAACCGCAAGGCCGTGACGCGCAAGGCAAAACCGATGAGCCGGCGCGAGCAGGACGCGATCATGGCGGCATCCGCCGGCATCCCGGCCGTGTAAGCGAGCGGCCCGCCGGCGCAGCGAGGAACGGAGTCCCTCCGGCGGGCGTTATTCCGCCGGAGGAGATTTTTCCATGTCAGCACATTTGTCCGATTGGCATTCCGGGAATCCGGCGCTCAGCCCCGGCAAGTGGATCGCCGCATTCATCTGCGTCATCATCGTCTACTACCTCGCGATGATGGCGCTCGGGACGATCCTGCACAGCTAGCGTTCAGCCGCCCGGCGCGCCCTGCGCGTTGGTGTAGACGGCATAGAGCGAATGCGCCGCCGCCATGAACAGGCGGTTGCGCCTGGCGCCGCCGAAGCAGACGTTGGCGCAGCGCTCGGGCAACGAGATGTGCCCGATCGGCTCGCCCTGCGGCGTGAATACCCGCACGCCATCGAGCTCCGGTGACATGCCCCAGCCGCACCACAGGTTGCCGTCGGTATCGCAGCGGAAGCCGTCGGGCGTGCCTTGCGGCCCGGAATCGATCAGCACTTTCCGGTTGGAGATCTTGTCGCCCGACGGAGCGACATCGAAGGAAAGGATCGTGCGCGGCTCGCTGCGCGATTCCACGACGTAGAGCTTCTTCTCGTCGGGCGAGAAGGCGAGCCCGTTCGGCGCATTGATGTCGCCGGCGATCACGCTCACCGCGCCGGTCTTGCCGTCGACGCGATAGACGTTCATCGGCAATTCCGATTCCGCGATCTCGCCTTCGTAATTGCTGAGCAGGCCGAAGCGCGGATCGGTGAACCAGATCGAGCCGTCGGATTTCACCACAACGTCGTTCGGCGAGTTGAGCCGCTTGCCCTCGTAGCGGTCGCAGATGACGGTGATGCTGCCGTCATACTCGGTACGGATCACTCGGCGGCCGAGGTGCTCGCAGGTGATCAGCCGGCCCTGCCGGTCGCGCGTGTTGCCGTTGGCGTTGTTCGACGGCTTGCGATAGACGCTCACCGCGCCGGTCTCCTCGTCCCACCGCAGCACGCGGTTGTTCGGGATGTCGCTCCATAAAAGATAGCGCCCGTCGCCGAACCACACCGGTCCCTCGCCCCACAGCGTTCCGGTCGCAAGCCGCTCCACGTTGGTAAGCATCACGCGGTATTTGTCGAAGCGCTTGTCGAGCGATTTGATCGAAGGGTCGGGGTAACGCAGGCTTGGCGTCCATTGATCGGCAGGCATGGCTTTCCTCAATTGGAATTCTCAACTCGCTTCGCTGTCCAAGGCGTGCGCGAGCACCTTGCGCATCACGGTGGGCAGCGCCTCGTCCGCCAATTTGCGCACGGAAATCCAGCGCGCGCCACGGGGGGCGCTCGCATTCTTCGGCACGCGCGACCGATAGACCGTCAGCTCGAGCGGGAAATGCGTGAACACGTGCCGCACAGCGCCTGGCAGCTTCTGCCATTGCGCGCCGCGCAGCTTGGGCGCCGACGCAAGCGCGCGCGCGGAATCGAAATCCTGCGCCCAATCGCTGCCCGGCACTTCGGTCATTGCGGCAAGCAGGCCCTTCCCCGGCCGCGTGCGCAGCAAGACTTTTCCGTCGGCACGCAATACGACGAACGCCGCGCCGCGCCGCAATTGCCCTTCGCGTTTGGGTGCCTTGCGTGGAAACGTCTCCTGGTCGCTGCGCGCGAAAGCGAGACATGCGTCGTTCCATGGGCACAGCGCACAGGCCGGACGCCTTGGCGAACAGAGCGTCGCGCCCAGATCCATCATGGCCTGCGCGAAATCGCCGGAGCGGAGCGGCGGCAGTAAATCCCGCGCCAGCGCTTTGATCGTCGGCTTGGCCGCCGGCAATTCCTCCTCGACGGCATACAGCCGCGTGACGACGCGCTCGACATTGCCGTCGACCGGCACCGCCGGCGCATCGAACGCGATTGCCGCGATCGCCGCCGCGGTATAGGCGCCGACGCCCGGCAATTCGCGCAGGCCATTTTCGTCGAGCGGAAAGCCGCCGCGCCGCGCGACTTCCCTGGCGCAGGCATGCAGGTTGCGCGCGCGGGCGTAATAGCCGAGCCCCGCCCAGGCGCGCAGCACGTCGTCGAGCTTTGCTTTCGCGAGCGCCTCGATCGTCGGCCACCTGGCGAGGAAGCGCGCGTAATACGGCGCGACGGTCTTCACCGTCGTCTGTTGCAGCATGATCTCGGACAGCCACACCCGGTACGGATCGGGCGTCTCGCCGCGCCGCGCGCGCCACGGGAGCATGCGGGCGTGCCGGTCGTACCAGGCGAGCAGTGTCTCCGCCCGCGGCTCGGCTTTCTTCCGCGCGGCCGGTTTGACTGCTACGTTCATGCCGTCACGATGGCATGACACCGGGCCAGCATGAACAAGCCCTCGCGCAGTTTTCCCCGGCCGCTCGCCGACCTGCTGAATTCGACGCTGAGCGAAGGGCTCGCCCGGCAGGGTTTCGCCTCGACCGAGCTCATCAGCCGCTGGCGCGACATCGTCGGCGCGGAAATCGGCGGCAACAGCGAACCGGTGAAGATCCAATGGCCCCGCGCCGTCGATGGCGACGAGCCGGAAGCGGCGACCTTGGTGCTGCGCGTCGAAGGACCCGCAGCGCTCGAGATCCAGCACCTGAGCGGCATCATCCTTGAGCGGGTCAATCGCTTCTTCGGCTGGCAAGCCATCGGCCGCATCGCGCTGCGCCAGGCCCCGCTCCGGCGGCGCGAGCAGCCGGCCCCGCCCGCGCCCGACAGGGAAGCGGCCGAGCGGATCGCCGCCGGCATGCCGGAGATCGCGGACGAGAAGTTGCGCCAGGCGCTCGGCCGCCTCGGCGCCGCGATCAAGCGAAAGTGACCTCCAGCCAAGGACTTGGCAGACGGACTCGGCATTGCCACAATTGTTGTTTCCAGCTAGCCAACAGGCTCAATTTCGAGTCTTAAGGGGTTTCCGTTGCAGATCACCCGACGTCAGTTTTGCGAAGGCACCACGACTGTAGCGCTTGCCGCCGCCGTGCTTGGCACATCATCGCTGTCGAGCCTGCTTTCAGCGGCGCGGGCGGACGACGAGAAGACACCTTCCGTCGCCGACCTGATGAAGCCCGGCGCGCTCAAGGAAATGACGATGGGGTCCGACAAGGCGCCGGTCACCATCGTCGAATACGCGTCGATGACCTGCCCGCACTGCGCGCACTTCCAGGAAACGACTTTCCCGGAACTCAAGAAGCAATACATCGACACCGGCAAGGTGCGTTACATCCTGCGCGAATTTCCGCTCGATCCGGTCGCCGCCGCGGGCTTCATGCTGGCGCGCTGCTCGGGCGAGACCGACAGCGCGAAGTATTTCGCGATCGTCGACACGTTGTTCCGCCAGCAGCGCGAGTGGGCGGTCGCCAAGCCGCTGCCGCCGTTGCTGGCGATTGCCAAGCAGGCCGGTTTCACCGAACAAAGCTTCAACGCCTGCCTTGCGAATCAAAAGCTGCTGGACGGCATCGAGGCGGTCCGCCAGCGGGCGGTTGACCAATACGGCGTCAACTCGACCCCGACCTTTTTCATCAACGGCAAGAAGCAGACAGGCGATGTGTCGCTGGCCGATATGGAAAAGATCATCAAGCCGTATCTCAAGGAAGGATAAGGGTTTTCTGGCTCACCCCGGCCGCGGCCGGGCAGATCGATCGGGCGCCAGGGCGCCAAGGTTCGGGCGAAACCTCTGTAAAACACAGGGTTAGCTGTTGCTCCCGGCGGCGTGCCGATTCATTCTCCGGCCGATGCGGCAAATCGAAACTTGCGCCGGGCCATTGCCTGGATCGGACTCCGAGTCCGCCCGCTGCCAGACGACGCCGAAACTGCACGAAATGCGTGCGCGGAAATAACGGCACTTCATGAAACTGACGCGACTGCGCCTTATCGGATTCAAGTCTTTCGTCGAACCGACCGATTTCCTGATCGACCCCGGCCTCACCGGCGTGGTCGGCCCGAACGGCTGCGGCAAGTCGAACCTCGTCGAAGCGCTGCGCTGGGTGATGGGCGAGAACTCGTTCAAATCCATGCGCGCCTCCTCGATGGACGAGGTGATCTTCTCCGGCTCGACCAACCGTCCGGCGCGCAATACCGCCGAGGTCGCGATTTCGATCGACAACAGCGCGCGCTCGGCGCCGGCGGCGTTCAACGACCACGAGACGCTGGAAATCTCCCGCCGCATCGAACGCGAGGCCGGCTCCACCTACCGCATCAACAGCCGCGAAGTGCGCGCACGCGACGTGCAGATCGTGTTCGCCGACGCCTCGACCGGCGCCCGCTCGCCCGCTCTGGTGCATCAGGGCCGCATCGGCGAGATCATCCAGGCCAAGCCCGAACAGCGCCGCCGCGTTCTGGAAGAAGCCGCCGGCATTGCCGGCCTGCATGCCCGCCGTCACGAAGCCGAATTGCGCCTGAAGGCGGCTGAAACCAATCTCCAGCGCGTCGAAGACGTCATCACGCAGCTCGCCGCGCAGATGGACGGCCTCAAGAAGCAGGCGCGCCAGGCCGTGCGTTACCGCAATGTGTCCGCGCAGGTGCGCAAGGCGGAAGCCACCCTCTTCCACCTGCGCTGGACCGCCGCGAACAGCGAGGTGGCCGACGCCGAACACGCCAAGACCGCGTGCATCGCGGCCGTCGCAGAGCGCACCGCGGCGCAAGCCGAAGCTTCGAAGCGGCAGACGCTTGTCGCCGCCTCCCTGCCGCCGCTGCGCGAAGCCGAGGCGAAAGCCGGCGCCGCGCTGCACCGCCTCAATGTCGCGCGCGAGGATCTCGACCGCGAGGAAGCGCGCGCCAAGGACCGTATCGCCGAGCTCGAGCTGCGCTTGGTGCAATTCGCCGGCGACGTCGAGCGCGAACGCCGCCTTGCCGCCGATGCGGAGGCCGCCATCGCGCGGCTCGCCGAGGAAGCCGAAACGATCCGCAAGGAAGCGCGCGAGGCCGCAGGCCGCCGCAGCGGCGTCGATGCGCGCGTGGCCGAAGCCGACGCCGCGCTCAACGCCGCTGAAAAAATCTTCTCCGACCTCACTACCGTGCTCGCCGACCTCACCGCGCAGCGCAACCTGTTCGAGCACGCCGTGCGCGATCATAGCGAGCGCGCCACACGGCTCGACGGCGAGATCGCCGCGATCGAAGCCGAGCTCGCGACGCTGCAAACATCGGGCTCGGCGCCGCTTGCCGCCGCCGTTGCCGGTGCGCAGGCTGCGCTGACCGAGGCGGAAGCCGCCGCTGTCGCCGCCGAAGCCGCGCACAACGTCGCGCGCCAGAGAGTCGAGACCGAGCGTGCCGCGCTCGCGGAAGCCGAGCGCGGCGTGCAACGGCTGGAGACCGAGGCCAAGACGCTGTCGAAAGTGCTGGCGGTCGAAAGCCGCAATTTGTGGCCGCCGATCATCGATCATATCGCCGTCGACAAGGGCTTCGAGAAGGCGCTCGGTGCCGCGCTCGGCGACGACCTCGACGCGCCGACCGACGCATCCGCGCCGATGCACTGGAAGACGATCCCCGCCGACGGCGCCGACCCGGCGCTGCCCGAAGGAGCCGAGCCCCTCGCCCGCTTCGTGAAGGCGCCGCCGCAGCTCGCGCGCCGCCTGTCGCAGATCGGCGTCGTCGACCGTGAAACCGGCAACCGGCTCGCGCCGGCGCTCAAGACCGGCCAGCGTCTCGTCTCGCGCGAAGGCGACCTGTGGCGCTGGGACGGTTACGTGGCCGCGGCGCACGCGCCGACAGGCGCGGCACGGCGGCTCGCGCAGCGCAGCCGCCTCACAGAGATCGACGCCGAGCTGCAATCGGCGCGCAGCGAGCTCAGCACCAAGCGCGCCGCGCTCGAAGAGGCGCAATCGGAGTTCGAAAGCGCCGGCGCCACCGAAGCCGAAACCCGCACGCGCGAACGCGATCTCAATCGCCAGGCGGCGCGGCTTTCGGCGCTGGCCGAAGCACGCACGCGACTTGTCACGAGCCGCGACGAGGCGCTCACGGGCAAGGCGGATGCCGAGAAATCGCTTGCGGGACTCGCGTCCGCCGCGGAAATCGAGACGAAGCTCGCCGCCGTCCGCGACGACATTACCGGAAAGCGCGCCGCACTCGCCGAGGTCACCGCCGAGCAGCAGGCGATCGTGCGCGAGGCGGAATTGTCCGATCGGCGCCTCGCGGCCATTGCCGCCGACACGGCGCAATGGAACGAGCGCCGCGACGGCGCCACGACGCAGATCGCCACGCTCGAGCAGCGCATCGAGGAAGCCAAGCGCGAGCGCGCGGAGTTGCAGAACGCGCCGGCCGTGTTTGCCGAGAAGCGCGCGGCCTTGATCAGCCAGATCGAGAGCGCCGAGGCGGAACGGCGCGCTTGCGCCGACCGGCTTGCCGAGGCGGAAGCCGAGCAGGGCAAGGCGGACCAGGATGCGCGCGCGGCGCTGGAAGCGGCGAGCGCGGCGCGCGAGGAGCTCGCCCGCGCGGAAGAGCGTTTCGAGGGCTCGAAGCGCCGCCTCTCCGACATTGCGCGCGAGGTCCACGACATGCTCGAGATCGAGCCGTCAGCAGTCGCCGAACTCGCCGGCATAACGCCCGGCGAGGCGATGCCCGATGTCGCCGAGATCGAGGCCACGCTGGAGCGGCTGCGGCGCGAGCGCGAGCGGCTCGGTGCGGTCAATCTGCGCGCCGAAGAGGAATTGCGCGAGATCGAGACGCAGCACGGCAAGCTCACCACCGAGCGCGACGATCTGATCGCGGCGATCCAGAAGCTGCGGCAAGGCATCCAGAGCCTCAACCGCGAGGCGCGCGAGCGCCTGCTCGCCTCGTTCGAGATCGTTAACAAGCACTTCCAGCATCTGTTCACTCAGCTTTTCGGCGGCGGCCAGGCGGAACTGCAGCTGATCGAAAGCGACGATCCGCTCGAAGCCGGTCTCGAAATCATGGCGAAGCCGCCCGGCAAGAAGCTCACGACCTTGTCGCTGCTGTCAGGCGGTGAGCAGGCGCTCACCGCGCTGGCGCTGATTTTCGCCGTGTTCCTGACCAATCCGGCGCCGATCTGCGTGCTGGACGAAGTGGACGCGCCGCTCGACGATCACAACGTCGAACGCTTCTGCGACCTGCTCGACGAAATGAAGAAATCGACCGACACCCGCTTCGTGATCATCACCCATAACCCGATCACGATGGCGCGGATGAACCGCCTCTACGGCGTCACCATGGCCGAGCGCGGCGTCTCGCAGCTCGTTTCGGTCGATCTGGAAGCCGCCGTCAGGATCCGCGAGGCAAGCTAGGCCGCCGCCGGCTTTTCCGGCGCCAGCGCAGGCGCCGGAACGACCTCGTCGGCGAGCCACGCGCCGCGCGCGGTCCAGATGTGCTCCTGCCCGCACGCGGGGCACATCATCAGCGCCGGAACATCAGGCAACCTGCGGAACACGACGGCTGCGGTCTCGATCGAGGTCGAGACGCTACGGCCGGTGGTTGGGCATTTGATCATCACCGAACTCATGGTCAGACCCTCCGATCCCCGCCCAGCGGTCCCCAGTGCGGCCGATGGAACCGCCGGATCGTGACCGGCGTAAGACCGCGCGCGGTGCTGTGGATAAAGTCTCCGTGACCCGGAAATTCTTTGGAACGATCCGTCAGGGGGCGCGTTAACCGGCGTGAATTAAGCCGGCGGCGCCCCCCCTTACCCCCCGAACAGCCGTCGGCGAGAAGACCCCAGGCCCCCCGGCGTGGGGTCTTTTTTTGCCTGCGGGGCGGTAAAAAGCCACCCGGTACGGCCTTACCCACCCGGCTGCCGCAGGTCTGCCATCTGCGATAGGCTCTATGGTGGCCGCAGTTCCCGCGTCCTCAGGAGCACCTCATGTCCACCACCGGCTGGATCATTCTCGGCGTCATTGTCGTCGTCATCCTCTGGATCATCACCATCTACAACGGCCTCGTCGCCATGCGGCAGCGGGTGAACCAGGCCTTCGCCGACATCGACGTGCAGCTCAAGCAGCGCCACGACCTGATCCCGAACCTGGTCGAGACCGTCAAAGGCTACGCCGCGCACGAGCGCGGAACTCTGGAAGCGGTGGTGCAGGCGCGCAATGCGGCGATGGCCGCGCCCGGCGTGGATCAAAAAGTCGCGGCCGAAAACATGCTCACCGGCGCATTGCGCCAATTGTTCGCCTTGTCGGAATCCTATCCCGACCTCAAGGCGAACCAGAACTTCCAGCAATTGCAGGGCGAGATCAGCGACATCGAGAACAAGCTCGCGGCTTCGCGGCGCTTCTTCAACAACGCGGTGCAGGAATACAACACGGGCATCCAGGTGTTCCCGGCCGCGATGTTCGCCTCGATCTTCGGCTTCAGCCAGCGCCAGTTCTTCGATGTCGGCGGCGACCGCGCGCAACTCGAGCAGGCTCCGAGCGTGAAGTTCTGACCTCTTCGTGTCCCGGATGCGGTGCAGCGCGAAGCGGTGCACCGCTGGTCCGGGACCCAGCTATGTTGTGAACCGGGTTCCCGGGTCTGCAGCGCGCCACTTCGTGCTGCTTCGCGCCCGGGAAAAGTAGAAGCGAAAATGGCCGCCTACGGTCTTTATACGCACATCCAGTCGAACAAGCGGCGCTCGATCGCGCTGCTGATCGGCCTGTTCTTTCTCGTCTACGTGCTGGTATTCGCCGGCGCGCTGCTTGCCGAGGCGATCACGATCAACGCGCCGCTCGATTACCTCGTTCGCGCGGCGGAATATGATTTCATCAAGGCCGCGCCCTGGGCCACCATCGGCACGATCGTCTGGATTTTCATCGCCTATCACTTCCACCAGTCGATGATCGACGCGGTCACGGATTCGCACTCGGTCACGCGCCAGGAGGAGCCGCGCCTCTACAACATCCTCGAAAATCTGTGCATCTCGCGCGGCATCACCATGCCGAAACTCAAGATCGCCGACGACGATGCGCTCAACGCCTTCGCGACCGGACTGAACCCGAAGCAATATTCCATCACGGTCACGCGCGGCTTGCTCGACGCGCTGGACGATTCCGAGATCGAAGCCGTGCTCGGCCATGAGCTCACGCACATCCGCAACGGCGACGTGCGCATGATGGTGATCGCCGTCGTCATCGCCGGCGTGATTTCCTTCTTCGGCGAGATGATATTCCGAATCTTCTTCCAGACCGCGTTCTACGGCGGCGGCAGGCGTTCGCGCGACGACGGCGAACGCAAGGGCGGCGCCGGCATCGCTATCCTGATCGCCATCGCGCTGATCGCCGTCGCCTGGGTGCTGTCGGTCGTCATCCGCTTCGCGCTGTCGCGTCAGCGCGAATATCTCGCGGATGCCGGCTCGGTCGAGTTGACCAAGAACCCCGACGCGATGATTTCGGCCCTGCGCAAGATCGAGGGGCGCGGCGAATTGCACGCCGCCAATTCGGCGGTGATGGAGATGTGCGTCGACAATCCGCGCGAGGGATTTGCCGACATCTTCGCCACCCATCCATCGGTCGACGACCGGGTCGCGGCGCTCGTGAAATTCGCCGGCGGCCACGATCCGGGGCCGCTCGCGGTGGAATACGCGGGCGAAGGCGAGCCCGCGCAGATCGCGTCGCCTCCGCCCGGCGGTCCCTGGGGCTCGGACGCGCCGCAGCACCCGCAGCAGACACCGCCGTCAGGTCCGTGGGGAACAGAGCCCCCTCCGGGCGGGCCGTGGGGCCCGCGGCAATAACCGTCATTCCGGACGGCTCGCCCCGAATGACGAAATTTAATGTCCCTCGAATGAGACGAGCGTGCGCACCGGCACGTCGAGCTTGCGCAAGCGATCGGCGCCGCCGAGCTCCGGCAGGTCGATGACGAAGCACGCGGCCAGCACTTCCGCGCCGAGCTGGCGCAGCAATTTCACCGCCGCTTCCGCCGTGCCGCCGGTCGCGATCAGGTCGTCGACCAGCACCACGCGCTCGCCGGCGACCAGCGCGTCGGCGTGGATCTCGATCTGGTCCTCGCCGTATTCCAGCGAATAGGTGACGCTCACGCGCTTGTGCGGGAGCTTGCCCTTCTTGCGGATCGGCACGAACCCGGCCGATACCTGATGCGCCACCGCGCCGCCCAGGATGAAGCCCCGCGCCTCGATGCCGGCGACCTTGTCGATCTTGGAGCCGGCCCAGGGCTGCACCAGCTCATCGACCGCGCGGCGGAATGCGCGCGCGTTGCCGAGCAGCGTGGTGATGTCGCGGAACATGATGCCCGGCTTTGGATAGTCCGGGATCGAGCGGATCGCGTCGCGCAGATCGTTTGCGATGGTGTCCATTGCGGCAACTACTTTTTGCGCCGCTCGATAAAGGTCAGTCCGCCCTTCATCTTGTTGTTCAGCGTCGTTTCGTTGATCTGCACGACGACCGCTTCGGCCTCGACGTTGCAGTTCCTCACTACGGCGTTGGTGATTTCCAGCATCAGCGCCTTTTTCTGCTCGTCGGTGCGCCCCGCGGCGAGATTGACGGTCACTTCGGGCATCCACTCCTCCTGCTGTCGCGCCTAAAGGAAGCGCGCAGAGCGTGAAAGTTCAAGACCTGGCGCGCGCTAGTGTGCCGCCAGTACCCTGCCCGCCACCGCGTCGAGTTTGGCGATCAAGGCCGGATCGCGCGCTTCCGGCGCGGTGATGAGCGCGGTATCGAGCGCGCGGTCCGAGCCGATCGGACACGGCTCGTGCTCGCGCGGAAAATCCTTCGCGAGCCGCGCGACGAGTTGCTTCGCCCGCTCGACGTTGGAACCGAGGATCTTGATCACGTCTTGCACGGTCACCGCGTCGTGGCCGGGATGCCAGCAGTCGAAATCGGTCACCATCGCGACGGTCGCGTAACAGATCTCCGCTTCGCGCGCGAGCTTCGCCTCCGGCATGTTGGTCATGCCGATCACCGAATAGCCGAGCGTTTTGTAGGTGATGCTCTCCGCATACGTCGAAAACTGCGGCCCCTCGATGCAGACATACGTGCCGCCGCGCGCGATCGGGATTTTCTCCGCGCCCGAAGCCTCATCGATGCGCAGCCTGAGCTTTGGCGACACCGGGTGCGCCATCGAGACGTGCGCCACGAGGCCTTTGCCGAAGAACGACTTCTCGCGCTTGTAGGTGTGATCCACGAACTGATCGATCAGCACGAAAGTACCGGGAGGCAGATCTTCCTTGAACGAACCACAGGCCGAGAGCGAGACAAGATCGGTGACGCCCGCGCGTTTCAGGATGTCGATATTGGCGCGATAATTGATGTCGGACGGCGACAGGCGGTGGCCCTTGTCGTGCCGCGACAGGAAAACGACCGGCAGGCCGTCCACGTCCCCGACCCGCAGCGCCCCCGACGGCTCGCCCCAGGGGCTCGCAATACGCACCTCGCGCACGTTGTCGAGACCGGGAAGGTCGTAAATGCCGGAGCCGCCGATGATGCCGAGAACGGATTTTGTCATGCCAACCTCTTATTGGGTGGCTGGAACAATGACAACCGGCGGCGGACGTGGAAACATCGGATTACACAGGGGGCAACAGCGTTGGCCGTTGTCATGCTCCTCCGGCGGGGCGGCGCTTCGAAAGCATCGGGTGGGCGGCGCATAATCGCCGTCGCCGGGAGTGCGTCATGAAATTCGTCCCGCTGGCTCTGCCCGCGCTCGCGTTGATCGGCCCGCTCGCCGGATATTCACCCGCCGCATCCGCGGCACCCCCGAAACCGGCGGCCATCTCCTGCACGCAGATCTCGACGGCCACCCAGCTTCAGGCGATCAGCCGCAATCTTACCGGCAGCTACTGCCTCGCGAACGACATCGATCTCGCCTCGATCTCGAACTTCGTGCCCATCGGCACTGGATCGCCGTTCTTCGGCGCCTTCTTCGGCAACGGCCATGTCATCCGCAACCTGAAGATCAGCACTACTTCCCAGGATGTCGGCTTGTTCGGCGCGGTAGCCGGCGGGCGCATCCAGGACGTGGGCTTGATCAACGTCAGTCTGAACGCCACCGCGGCGACGCCACGCGTCGGCGGCCTGATCGGCTTCGCGACCTCGGGTAGCGTCATCGCGCGCGTGTCCGTGACCGGCCACGTCGCCTGCAAGAGCACAAGCTGCATGGCGGGCGGCATCGTGGGCGACCTCCAGCCCGGCGTGACGCTGGCAGACTCCTGGAGCTCGGCGGACGTTGCCGCCCGCGCGACCACGTCGGCGTCTGCCGGCGGGGTTGCCGGCGGCGGAGGCGGCACGATTACCGGCAGCTACGCCACCGGAAACATCTCTTGCGTCGGCACCAACTCGTTTTGCGACGCCGGCGGCCTGGTTGGCGGCAGCGGGCCGGTTTCGCAGTCCTTCGCCACCGGAGCGGTCAGCGCTCCCCAGCCCTTGGGTTTCGCGGGAGGATTGGTTGGCGACATTCTCGGCCAGGCTATCCAGCAGTCGTACGCGACGGGACCGGTCTCGGGTGATACCGCCGGCGGGCTGGTCGGGCAGCTCCGCTCGGGCAGCAGCATCACCGATAGCTACGCGATCGGCCGAGTGACCGGGACGACGAACGCCGGCGGCCTCGCTGGCCACGAAACAAATGCATCGCCCACCGCCACCAACAGTTACTGGGACGTCAACACGACGGGACAAGCAGCAAGCGTTGTCGGTACGGCGGCGACGACGGCCTCGCTGCGCGCCCGCTTGCCGCAGGGATTCACCTCCTGGTGGGCAATCAACAAGGGGCGGAGCTTTCCTTTCCTCAACACCGACGATATCGGCTTTACGTCGCCGCTTGCCACGCTCGTGCGAGGCAACAATAACGTGTTCGTCTTCCTTCCGATCAGCCAGCTCGACAAGTCGCTCTATGCCGGCACGACGGCGCACATCTCGCAAGCCTCGCAGGCGACCGTTTACGACATGATCGCGCGCGCGATCGGGCTGACGGACAATGTCGCGCAGCTCAAGGAAGTGCGCATCGACAAATACTTCTGGCACGACGCAAAGCAGACGACGACCTGGACCGGGCCGGTGCTCACCCACGCGACGCTCGGCAAGTTCGTCGCGCTCGCGCCGTCGGCAACGCTCAATCCCGTTCTCGCTCAGATGAAGGTGCAGAATCTCGTGATCCTGCGCGGCACCTACAGCAGGAGCGGCGGCGGCACGGCCACGCACTGGATGTTGGGCACGATGTATCTCGGCAGCGTCGTGCTCGCGAACGATCCCTGGACCGGCACGCAGATCTCGATCGACGTGCGCACCAGAAAAGTGACATCGCCCGCGGGCTTCCCACTCGCCAATTTCAAGGTGGACGGCTATCAGGCGGTGGCGGTCAATTGATACCGCCAAGCGCGCGGAGCTCGAGTCCCCGGTCAAAAAGTGAGCGCCGCCTTTTCCCGCAAAGAATTTCCGGCCGGCGGCTTTCGCCCCGTTCCCGTCACGGGCAGAATGCCGGTCGAGGGCGCAATGACGGGGGATTTGTCGTGACAAGAATCTGTGGGCTGAGCGCGGGAGCCGCGCTGGCTGTTTTCATCATCGTCGGTGCGCCGCGAGCCGAGGCGGCAACCTGCACCGCCATCACCACGGCGGCGGAATTGCAGAACATGTTGAACGATACCGCCGCCAATTACTGCCTCAAGAACGACATCGACATGAAGTCGATTCCCAACTTCCTGCCGGTCGGACTCCCCGCGCACATGTTCACCGGCACGTTCGATGGCGGCAACCACGTCATCAGCAACCTGGCCACCAACCACAGCGACCTCGATCACGTCGGGTTGTTCGGCATCACCAATGGCGCGACGATCAAGAACGTGACGATCGATAATCCGAAGGTCGTCGCCGGCAAGGTCGGCGATCATGTCGGCGCCCTCGTCGGAACCGCGGAAGGGACGACGATCAGCAACGTTCACGTCGTCAACGGCGAAGTCGTTCTCAATGCGCAGGGCGGCGACGGCGGCGGCATCGCCGGATTTCTCACCGCCAATTCAACCATCGACCTTTCTTCGGTCGCGACCGACGTGGTGACCAAGGCTGACGCCAACGCCGGCGGGCTGGCCGGCGAGACGGACGCGAATATCAAAGTGACAAGGAGCTACACGAGCGGCCTGGTGTTCTGCACCGGCACGGATTGCGACGCCGGCGGTCTCGTCGGCGCGACGGGCTCGAACACCACGATCACAAAATCGTTCTCCACTGCGACCGTATTCTGCCCGACCAACAGTATTTGCGGCGGCCTCGTCGGATACGCCGCGGCCGGCAATTTCTCCGTCGCCTATGCGTCAGGAGAGGTGGTGAGCGGCACCGGCACGGTCGAAGGCGGCTTGATCGGCACGCTCGACGGCGCGAACAGCGCGACGCTCGATCAGGTGTACGCGATCGGGCTGATTGGCGGCAGCGCCAGCACGCTCGGCGGCCTGATCGGCGTATCGAATGGCAGTCCGTCCACCCACGGCGCCTATTGGGACGCGCAGACGAGCGGACGGAGTACGAGCGCCGTCGGCACCGCCATGACGACCAGGCAAATGTGGAACAACATGCCGGGCTTGTTTAACACGACCACCTGGCACATCACGCTGCGGTTCGGTTACCCCTATCTGACGACCGGCCTCGACTTCAGGCCGCAGCTGGCCACGTTGGTCAATCTCAGCAGCCACCTCGTCTTCACGTTCGATCGGATCTCGCAGCGCGACAAGTCGAACTACAGAGGCGCGACCAACCACATCGACCAGGCTTCGCTCGCGGCTTGCTACACGATGATCGCGCGCGCGATCGGCGTCGATCAGGATTATTCGGCGCTCGCCGAAGTCCAGATCGACAAGTATTTCTGGGTCGACGCCACGCAGAAGACGCTGTGGCGCGGACCGGTGACGAGCGACGCCACGCTCGGCGCGCTCAAGGCGATCCCCGCCAACGTGACGCTCACGACCACCGCCGTCGCTTACATGAAGAAGGGCAAGGTCGTGCTGCTGCGCGGCAGCTACCAGAACGGCAGCAAGACCGCCGAGGCGTGGATGCTCGGCACCCTGTTCACGTCCGACGAGGACGGCAAGATCCTTGCCGTGATCGCCAACGATCCGTTCACGGGCGAGCAGATCCAGATCGATCCCGTCAAAAAGACCGTGGCGGTCCCGAGGTCGTTCCCGCTCAAGGGCTTCAAGGTCGACGCCTACCAGCCCGTCACCATCGCGATCCCGTGACCGCGGCGCACCGTAAGCACCAATGAAAAGGGCCCCTCACGGGGCCCTTTTTTATTGCGGCAGACATGAGGTGCGTCGCGCTCAGATGCTCGTCTTCGCGGGGTCCTGGCCATGCGCGAGTTCGCGCGGCTTCTCGACCTCGTGCCAGACCTTCTTCTTGGTGAAGTAGAGCAGCCCGGCGAACACGATCAGGAAGATCATCACCTGGAAGCCGACGCGCTTGCGCTGCACGAGGTGCGGCTCGGCCGCCCACATCAGGAAGGCCGCGACGTCCCGCGCCTCGTCGTTGAGCTTGTTCGGCGCGCCGTCATCGAACGTCACCTGCCCGTCCTGCAACGGCGGCGGCATGGCGATGGCGTGGCCGGGGAAATACTCGTTGTAGTGACCGTTCGGCGGCAGCGGAAAGCCCTTCGGCGCTTCCTTGTAGCCGGTCAGGATGGCGTGGATGTAGTCCGGCCCCTGCTCCTGGTACTGCGTGAAGATGTCGAAGATGAACCACGGGAAGCCGCGCTGATAGGTGCGCGCCTTGGCGAGCGTGGACATGTCCGGCGGCGCGGTGCCGCCGTTCGCGGCTTTCGCAGCCGCCTCGTTCGGGAATGGCGCCGGGAAACGGTCGGCGGGACGGCCCGCGCGCTCGGTCGGCTGGCCGGAGTCGTCGAGGTCCTTGATCTTGTAGGTCGCCGCGAGCGCTTCCACCTGCGCCTCGCTGAAGCCGGGACCGCCCGCATCGGCAAGGTTGCGGAAGGACAAGAGGTTCATCGAATGGCAGTTCGAGCAGACTTCCTTGTAGATCTTGAAGCCGCGCTGGAGCTGCGCCTCGTCGTAGCGGCCGAACGGCCCGGCGAACGACCACGACTGCCGCGGCGGCGGCACCTGTTCGGACAACTGCGCGGACGCCGGCGCGGCGACAGCCACCGTCGCGCCGAGAACCGTGAGAGCGAGAATTGCGCGCTTCATGATCATGCTCCCCGCGGACCCATTTCGCCGAGCACCGATTCCGAAATCGAATTCGGCAGCGGCCTGGTCTTTTCGAAGATGCCGAGCAGCGGCAGGATGATCAGGAAATAGGCGAAGTAGTAGAACGTGAAAATGCGCGAGATGATGACGTAGATGCCTTCCGGCGGCTTGGAGCCGAGCCAGCCGAGACCGACGCTCGCGATCACGAACAGCCAGAAGAACTGCCGGTAGAGCGGCCGGTAGCGCGCCGAGCGCACGCGCGAGGTGTCGAGCCACGGCAGGAAGGCGAGGATCGCGATCGAGGAGAACAGCGCGATCACGCCGAGCAGCTTGTTCGGGATCGAGCGCAGGATCGCGTAGAACGGCAGGTAATACCATTCCGGCACGATTTCCGACGGCGTCACCGCCGGGTTCGCGGGGATGTAGTTGTCGGCGTGGCCGAGGAAATTCGGCACGTAGAACACGAACCAGGCGAACACGATGCAGAAGCAGGCCAGCATGAAGCTGTCCTTGACCGTGGCGTAAGGCGTGAACGGCACGGTGTCCTTGCCCGACCTCGGCTCGATGCCGGCCGGGTTGTTCTGCCCGACGACATGCAGCGCCCACACGTGCAGCACCACCACGCCGGCGATGACGAACGGCAACAGGTAATGCAGGGAGTAGAAGCGGTTGAGCGTCGGATTGCCGACGGCGTAGCCGCCCCACAGCCAGGTCACGATCGCCTCGCCGACACCCGGGATCGCCGAGAACAGGTTGGTAATGACGGTGGCGGCCCAGAAGCTCATCTGGCCCCATACCAGCACGTAGCCCATGAAGCCGGTCGCGATCATCAGCAGCAGCAGGATGACGCCGAGAATCCACAGCACCTCGCGCGGCTCCTTGTAGGAGCCGTAGTACATGCCGCGGAACATGTGGATGTAGGCGGCGAGGAAGAACATCGAGGCGCCGTTGGCGTGCACGTAGCGCAACAGCCAGCCGTAGTTCACGTCACGCATGATGCCTTCGACGGAGTTGAAGGCCATGTCGACGTGCGGCGTGTAATGCATCGCGAGCACGATGCCGGTGATGATCTGCACGCCGAGCATGAAGGAAAGGATGCCGCCGAACGTCCACCAGTAGTTCAGGTTGCGCGGCGTCGGGTAGGTGACGAACGACGAATGAATGAGGCCGCCGATCGGCAACCTTTTCTCGAGCCACTGCAGAAACCGGCTCTGCGGCTGGTAGGTCGAGGGTCCGCTCATGATCTAACCTTCGGAAATAACTTCGCGGATCAGCCGATCCGGATCTTGGTGTCGGAAAGGAAAGCGTAGGGAGGCAGGTAGAGATTCTTCGGCGCCGGACCCTTACGGATGCGGCCGGCGGTATCGTACTGCGAGCCGTGGCAGGGGCAGAACCAGCCGTCGTATTCGCCCTGATGCGCGAGCGGGATGCAGCCGAGGTGGGTGCAGATGCCGATCACCACCAGCCACTGCTCGTGGCCGGGCTTGGTGCGTTCGGCATCGGTCGCCGGATCGGGCAGGCTGTTGACGTCGACGTTCTTGGCCTCGTCGATCTCTTTCTTGGTGCGATGGAAGATGAAGATCGGCTTCGAGCGCCAGAAAACCTTGATGATCTGGCCGTCGGCGATGGGTGCGAGATCGATCTCGACCGGGGCGCCGGCCGCAATGGTCGAGGCGTCCGGGTTCATCTGCGAGATAAGCGGCACCAGGGTCGCCGCGGCGCCTACGGCGCCGACTGCGGCGGTGGCGATATAAAGAAAATCGCGGCGCGTGTGTGCCGCCGAAGACACGGTCGTCACGTCTGGGCCCTCTCCCCCGGCTGGCTTTATGTAACCGCCCGCGGCTGGATGCCGAAGGGACTTTTGGGGTCCCGCGGCGGCGGGGCGGACCGGTTGCGGTAGTCCTTCCGATAGGCAGGACAACGCGTCGGTGGCGTTCTATTGGCACCCTTGCGGTGGGAGTGCAAGCCCGCTATCGGGCCAAAGACCAAGAGTCGCACAAGTCGTTCGTACAAGACGACTTTCAGCAATTTCAAAACCCGCCATGCGGATCGCCCTCTACGAGCCCGACATCCCCCAGAACACAGGGACGATTCTCCGCCTCGCCGCGTGCCTGGGCGTCGAGGTGCATATTATCGAGCCTGCCGGGTTCCCCATTACCGACCGCGCCTTCCGGCGCGCCGGCATGGATTACCTCGGCCACGTCGACATCTTCCGCCACCCGTCATGGAAGTCGTTTCAGGAATGGCGGTATCAGCAGCGGGTGCGGGTGATCCTGTTCACGACCTCGGGCTCGACGTCCTACCTCGACTACAATTACCGCAAGGACGACATGCTCATGTTCGGGCGGGAAAGCGCCGGCGTGCCGAACGAGGTGCACCGCCTCGCCGATGCCCGGCTGGTGATCCCGATCCGCGACGGCCTGCGCTCGCTCAACGTCGCGGTCGCCGCCGCGATGGCGGCCGGCGAAGCGCTCCGGCAGACATTGGGCTTTCCCAAATGATAATCTTTCGGCCATGACCGCAGTGCCGCGCCTGACAGGATTGGCATTGGCTGCCGCGCTCGTATTCGGCGCCGGCAGCGCCCATGCCGCGCGCGGGCTGCTTGCCGGCCTTTTGGCGCGCGCGCCGGCTGCTCCCGGTGCAGCGGTATCGCTCGGCGCCGGCAAGCTCGAAGGCTGCCTGCGAACCGCGCGCGATCTCGACAAGACCGGCGCCGCCCTCGACGACGCGATGTCCGATGTCCAGCGTACGGCCGCGGAGGCAATGTTCTTGCAATACCAGAACAACGCGCAATTGCCCGCGCTCGACAGCGCCGGCGAGCAAGCAAAGACCGATCTTGGCCTGCGCGTGGCGCGCCACGACGAACTCTCGCAGAAGATGAAGTCGCAATATGCCGCCTATCAAAAACGGCAAACCGACTACGAGGTCGCCGTCGCCGCCTTCGAGCGCGATTGCGCCGGCACTTTCAGCCGCGCCGATCTCGATGCGGCCAAACTGAAATTGCAGATCAAGTGACCGACCTCGCCCAGATCGAAGCGCGCAAGTCACGTGCGCGTAACTGGTTCGAGACGCTGCGCGACGACATCTGCGCGGCGTTCGAAGTGCTGGAAGACACGTTGCCGCAAGACGCCCCCCTCTCCGATCGCTCGCCCGGCCGCTTCGCACGCACGCCCTGGAGCCGTACCGACCATACCGGCGCGCCGGGCGGTGGCGGCGTCATGGGCATGCTCAAGGGCCGCGTGTTCGAAAAAGCCGGCGTGCACGTTTCCACCGTGCACGGCGAATTCGCGCCCGAATTCCGCAAGGAAATTCCCGGCGCGGAAAACGATCCGCGCTTCTGGGCCTCGGGCATTTCGCTGATCGCGCATCCGCACAATCCGCACGTGCCCGCCGTGCACATGAACACCCGTTACGTCGTCACCACCAAGGCCTGGTTCGGCGGCGGCGCCGATCTGACGCCGGTGCTTGCCGGCCGCCGCACGCAATCCGACCCCGACACCCTTGCCTTCCATGCCGCGATGAAATCGGCCTGCGACGGGCACGCTCGCGTCGCGGCCTACGACAAATACAAGAAATGGTGCGACGATTATTTCTATCTCAAGCACCGTAACGAACCGCGCGGCATCGGCGGCATCTTCTACGATTATCTCGAGGCCGACTGGGACGCGGCCTTCGCCTTCACGCAGGACGTCGGACGCGCCTTCCTGCGCGTCTATCCCGAACTGGTGAGGAAGAATTTCGGCAAGAGCTGGAGCGACGCCGAGCGCGACGAGCAGCTCGTCCGGCGCGGACGCTATGTCGAGTACAATCTCCTCTATGACCGCGGCACGATTTTCGGTCTCAGGACCGGCGGCAATGTGGAGTCGATCCTCTCTTCGCTGCCGCCGGTCGTTAAGTGGCCGTAGCCGCCGGAATCAAAGCGGTATCATTCCGAAGTTGAACGTCTGGTTGGCCAGCGGCCAGCGGATAAGTCCCCGACCACATGCCGTCGAGCGGATGGTACGTCAGCGCAAACCGTTGAACACCAACACCACGCCGCCGACCAAAACTACGACGTCGAGGATCGCGGTGTGCACATGCACGGGCATACGTTCCACGAATAGCCGCGCGAGGAACGCGCCCGGCAACGCGATCAGCCCGATCAGCAGCGCGAATGCCAGCACCTGCGGCGTGATCACGCCGGCCAATCCGAACACCGCGACTTTCAGGATGCCGACGGCGATCGAAATCGACGCATCGGTTGCGACGACGGCGGCGCCTTCGAGACCCGCGGCCATCAGCAGCGAGAGCATGATAACGCCCGAACCGGCGGTGCCGCCGACCACGACGCCGTAGCCGAACGAGCCGAATGCAAATCCTCCGTCGCCGATGCGCACGCCGTGATATTTCAACAGCCGCCGCAGCGGCACGCTCACGATCAGCATGCCGCCGATAACCAGCGCCGCGCCCGCGCCGGTGAGCTTGGTGTAGCCCCAGGCGCCGAGGATGCAGGTCGGCCCGGCGGCGATGACCGCGATGCGCGCGCGCCGCCAGTCGGCATATTTGAAGAAAGCACCGACGCGCCCGCTGTTGTTGAGCAGCGCCGAGATGCCGATGATCGGCACGGCCGGTCCGGCTCCGACCAGGGGCACCAGCACCAGCGGCATCAACGCGCCCGTGCCGTAACCCGACACGCCGCCGATGATCGAGGCGAAAAGCGCCACTGCGGCGACCAGCAAGAGCTGGAAGATCGAAATGTCGGCAAGCGCCGAAAAAAGACTCATGCGGGACGACTAGCGCACTTTGCTTGCCGTGTCCGCGATGCGGACAAGAGCGGCCTCGTCGTTCGGAAAATCCCCCGCGACCCAGGCGCTTTCTGCCGCGCGCAAGGCGGCGCCGAGCGCCGGTCCCTGCTCGATGCCGCGCTTGATGAAATCGGCTGCCTTGAGCGGAAACGTGGGTGGCTTCCAGCGCGCCGGCAGTGTCGTCAACTCGCGCCAGGCGGGATCGTCAGCGCTGGCGCCGGAGCGCGCCCAACCGAGCATGATGTGATCGGCGTAGTGCGCGGCGTGCAGGCGGTAGAGCAGAACACGCGCGCGACGCTCGCCGAGCGCCGGCGAAGCGCGCCACCAGCCTTCCGCCATGGCGGCAAGCCGCTCGTGCTCGACGTTTGCAAGCCGCAGGTTCTGCCACAGCCGTTCGGCGTCCTCAGGAACGAGCACCGCGAGCGCCGCGAGACGCCGTATCGCGTCCGCGGGCAACGAGAGCGCCGCTTCGATTTTCGCCATGCGCGCGAAATGCACCGTGTTGGGCACGCCGTCGAGCACGCCGGTCAGGATCCCGCAATCCGCCATGACGATCAGCACCGGCTCCGCGCGCTGGGCGACGAGCAGCTTCAGGAATTCCATACGCACGCGCTCGCGTGACAACTGATCGAGGCCGGCGCGCGCGGCGATGCAGGCGTGCAAGCCCGCGGCGTCGGGTTCGCCCCGGCCGTATGCCGCGTGGAAACGGAAGAATCGCAGGATACGCAGATAATCTTCGGCGATGCGGCTTGCGGCGTCGCCGATGAAACGCACGCGCCGCGCATCGAGATCGGCGAGCCCCCCGACGTAGTCGAACACGGTGCCGTCCGGCGCGGCCGAAAGCGCATTGATGGTGAAATCGCGCCGCTCGGCATCGGCTTTCCAGTCGCGGCCGAATTCGACCTTGGCGTGACGGCCGTAGGTCTCGACGTCCTTGCGCAGCGTGGTGACCTCGAACGGAGTCTTATCGATGACAACGGTCACGGTACCGTGCTCGATGCCGGTCGGCACGGCCTTGAAGCCGGCGGCCTCGACGCGCCGGACCACTTCTTCCGGCACCGCCGTGGTTGCGACATCGATCTCGCCGACCGGCAGACCCAGCAGCGCGTTGCGCACCGCGCCGCCGACCGGCCGCGCTTCCTCGCCGTCGCGGTCGAGCGCGGCGATCAGGCGCGCGAGCGGCCCGGCGGTCAGCCATGTGGCGCCGGCAAGATTGCGCGCGGGCGTCGTCACTTGATGGTCCCCGGCACGAACTTGCCATCTTCAATGTGCGCGGGCACGTAGGTCGACCCTGGCGGCGCGCCCTCGAAATGCGCGAAGTAGATGAAACTGCCGAGGATGAGCACCACCGAGATGATCGCCAGCGAGATGATGCGCGAGAGCGGCCAGTGCTGCACGTCGAACGCATTCGTGCGAGTGACCCACAGGAACACCGCATAGAGCACGAACGGCGCGAGAAAAAGAATGATCTCGGTGAGAGCCGGGCGGATCATCTGTAAATCCGGTCGTACAGATTGCGCAGGATACCAGCGGTCACGCCCCAAATGTACCGCTCGCCGTAGGGCACCGCGTAATAATGCCGGGTCATCCCCTGCCACTCGCGTGAATGCCGCCGGAAATTCTTCTGCTCCATGAGGAACGAGAGCGGCACCTCGAAGGTGTTGTCCACCTCGCTCGTGTTGAGCGTGAGCGTAAAGCCCGTCTTCACGCGCGCGATCAGCGGCACGATCCGGTAGCCGAGCGTGGTCATGTAGAGATCGAGATAGCCGATCGGATCGACGTGACTGCGGTCGAGCCCGATTTCCTCCTCCGCCTCGCGCAGCGCGGAAGCAAGCGGGCTCTCGTCGTCGGCCTCGATCTTGCCGCCGGGAAATGAAATCTGCCCGGGATGATCCGGCAGATGCTGCGCGCGCTGCGTGAGCAGCACCGTCGGCTCGGGGTGGTCGATTACCGGCACCAGCACCGCCGCCGGACGGATCGGCCGCACCGCCGCGATCTTCTCCATCACCGGGTCGGCGTCGTGATCGCCGCGCTTCGGCGTAATGCGCGGATCGTTGAGGCCGGCCGGCACCTCGAGCGTCAGCCGGGAGCGTCCGCGCTCGAAAAACTCCGCTGCCGATAAGGTCTCTCCCTCCGCCGCGCGCTCCATCAGGCGAACTCCCGCAGCGCGTCCGCTTCCGCCATCGCGAAGAATGCGCCGCCGGAGGCGACGCCGAACATGCGCTTGCCGTCGACCTCGCGCTCCTCGCCGAGCTCGACCAGGTCGTAGAACAGCGCGCGCGTCACCTTCGCCCAAAGGTCGCGGCGCACGTGCAGGTAGGGCTTGAGCCCGCCGGTCGCCGGCTCGGGGGTAAAGCGCAGGGGATTGTCTTTTCCGCAGACGACCCAATCGTCGACGTTTGTTCTGAACTCGAGCACCTGCTGTTCTTCACGACGAACCTTCAGTTCTACGGCGAGGAACGGCACTTCTTCGACGATTAATCCCACCTTCTCGACCGGTGTGACGAGGTAATATTTATCGCCCTCGCGCTTGAGCACGGAGGCGAACAATTTGACTAAGCCCATGCGCCCTATGGGGGTTTTCAAATAATACCAGGTGCCGTCGGCGGCGATTTTCATGTCCAGGTCGCCGCAAAAGGGCGGATTCCACAAATGCACAGGCGGCGGCCCCTTGCGCGCCTCGCGGGGCAGCGATGCGGCGATCCCTTCCAGCCCGGTCTGCCCTGCCTTTGCCATTGTTTGCCTTCGATAATCCGGCCCGCCGGGCCTGTTCGCATCTTCGTGATTCACCGGACCGGGCCCGGAAGATAGCGTAAGCTTGCGGGGTTGAATGAGCCAGATTCGCCAAGCCCGGCGTAGCGAATCCGGCGCGACACGGTGTGCGGCACGGAACCGGACAGCCCGCGTCATCTTTACTGCGCGACAGGCGCAAAGCTCTCAACAAAAGGATCCGAGGTCATGGCGGCGGCAAGCGGCGAAAATCTGGAAAAGCTCGAGGACATGATCGTCCGCGCGGCGGAAACGACGGCCGCGCACATACGCGACGCCAAAGCCGCCATCACCTCGGTGATCTTCGGCCAGGACCGTGTCGTCGAGCGCGCGCTCGTGACGGTTCTCTCCGGCGGTCACGCCCTGCTCGTCGGCGTGCCCGGCCTCGCCAAGACCAAGCTTGTCGAAACCATGGGCATCGCGCTCGGCCTCGACGCACGGCGCGTGCAATTCACGCCCGACCTCATGCCCTCGGACATCCTCGGCACCGAAGTTCTGGAAGAAAGCCCCGGAGGAAAGCGCAATTTCCGCTTCATCGCCGGTCCTGTCTTCGCGCAATTGCTGATGGCCGACGAGATCAACCGCGCCTCGCCGCGCACCCAATCGGCGCTGTTGCAGGCGATGCAGGAGCAACACGTCACCATCGCCGGCGCGCGGCACGATTTGCCGAAGCCGTTTCATGTTCTTGCAACCCAGAATCCTCTGGAGCAGGAAGGCACCTATCCCCTGCCCGAAGCGCAGCTCGACCGCTTCCTCATGGAAGTCGACGTCGACTATCCGGACCAGGAAGCCGAGCGGAAAATCCTATTCGACACCACCGGCGCCGAGGAGACGCGCGCCAAGGCCGCGATAACCGCCGACGACCTGATTGCGGCGCAACGTCTTGTGCGCCGGCTGCCGGTCGGCGAGTCCGTGGTCGAAGCGATCCTCGCGCTGGTTCGCTCGGCACGCCCAGGCTCGGATTCGGGCGACGTCGGCAAGCTGATCTCCTGGGGCCCCGGCCCGCGCGCCAGCCAGGCGTTGATGCTCGCGGTGCGCGCGCGCGCGCTGCTCGATGGCCGCTTCGCGCCGTCGATCGACGACGTGCTCGATCTCGCCGAGCCCGTGCTCAAGCATCGCATGGCGCTGACCTTCGCCGCCCGCGCAGAGGGCGAAACGATCCAGAATGTGATCGGGCGACTGAAGACGCACATCGGATAATCGCGATGGCTGAGCAGAAGCTCACCGACATCGAGGCGCGTGCCGTCCGGCAGGCGACCGCAGGCGGCCGCACGCTCGCCGACAGCATGCCGCGGCTGATCCTCGAAGCGCGCCGCGTCGCCGCCACCGTGATCCACGGCCTGCACGGCCGCCGACGCGCCGGGCCTGGCGAAAACTTCTGGCAATACCGCCGCTTCACGTCGGGCGAACCGGCGCAATCCGTCGACTGGCGCCGTTCGGCACGCGACGATCATCTCTACGTGCGCGAGCGCGAATGGGAAGCCTCGCACACCGTGTGGATCTGGCCGGACCGCTCGCCTTCGATGGCGTTTGCGTCGGCGCTCGTCACCGACAGCAAGCTCGACCGCACGCTGGTCATCGCGTTTGCGCTTGCCGAAATCCTGGTGCAGGGCGGCGAGCGCGTCGGCGTCCCCGGCCTGCTGCGACCGACCGCGAGCCGCAACGTGATCGAGAAGATGGCCGAAGCCGTCATCCATGACCCGACCGAACGCGCGAGCTTGCCGCCCTCGTTTGCACCGGCGCCGCTCTCCGAGATCGTCGTCCTGTCCGACCTGTGGAGCGAGGCGGCCGACATTCACCGCACGCTCGGGCAATTGTCGGCAACCGGCGCGCACGGCCACGTCGTGCAGATCGTCGACCCGGTGGAGGAAACCTTCCCCTTCTCCGGCCGCATCGAATTCATCGACCCGGAAGACGGCCACAGCGTCACGGTCGGCCGCGCCGAGACCCTGCGCAGCGATTACATTGCCGAGATCGCGCGCTTCCGCGCCGAAATCCGCGCCGAGACCGACCGCCTCGGCTGGAGTTTCGTCATCCACCGCACTGATCGGCCGGCGAGCGAATTGCTGCTCGTCCTGCATGCGCGCATGGGCGTGACCTCACAGATCGCAGCCTTGAACAGCCGGCACGCCGTTGCGCAACCCGGGAGTGCCGCGTGATCGGCGCACTCCCTCTCGGATTCGCCCAGCCGCTGGTGCTGCTCGGTCTTTTGACCCTGCCTGTCCTGTGGTGGCTGCTGCGGCTCATTCCGCCGCGCCCGCGCCGGCTCGACTACGGCCCGGAAAAGCGCGTTGCAAAAATTCTCCGCGAGGAGCAGACCCCCGCGCGCACGCCGTGGTGGCTCACGCTCTTGCGGCTGACGCTCGCGGCGCTGGTCATCATCGCCGCCGCGGGACCGTTGTGGAATCCGCCGCTCACCACATCGAGCCGCGCCGCGCCGCTGCTCATCATGATCGACGACGGCTGGGCAGCCGCCGCGTCATGGGACGCGCGCTTGCGCACCGCCGACGAACTGATCGCGCGCGCCGATGCAGACAATCGCGGGGTCGCCTTGTTGCCGCTGTCGGAATCCGGGCGCGACATCTCGCTGCAAACCGCCGGCGCCGCGCGCGTGCAGGCCAAGCAGCTCAAGCCGAAGCCGCACACGCTCGACCGCAGCGAGGCACTGCCCGCGCTCACGCGTTTTCTCGCCAGTACGCCCGACGTCGAATTGATCTGGCTGTCGGACGGCGTCGATCTCGGCAAAGGCGATCAATTCGTCGCCGGCCTGAAGAATATCGTCGGCAACCGCGCGCTCACCATTGTCGATAGCGGTCTTCCGCCTGCGCATGCGCTCGCCGCAGCCGACAATGCCGCCGGCGCGCTGACAGTGAAGGTCCTGCGCGCAAAGGGC
Source organism: Pseudolabrys sp. (assembly GCA_035546875.1). Lineage (GTDB taxonomy): Bacteria > Pseudomonadota > Alphaproteobacteria > Rhizobiales > Xanthobacteraceae > Pseudolabrys. The sequence continues at coordinate 4,143 of DASZVZ010000079.1, read as the reverse complement.
AGCGGCCCCGACAACGGCATCGTGCAGGCGCTCGATCTCAAGGGCCTGCCGCTCGGCGAGGCGCCGTTCGCGTTCAAGGGCAATGACACGGAAACCGATGCGACCATCGATCTGCCGGTCGAGATCCGCAACGACGTCGCCCGCCTCGACATCGCCGGCGAGCGCTCGGCCGGCGCCGTGCAACTGCTCGACAAGCGCTGGCGCCGCCGCACCGTCGGCGTGATTTCCGGTTCCGCCGCCGACCGCTCGCAGCCGCTCATAGGCGCGACCTACTATCTTGCGCGCGCGCTCAATCCGTTCGCCGACGTTCGTCTCGCCGAAGGCATCGCGCCGGCGGAAGCCGTGAAGCGCTTCCTCGATCAGCGCGTTCCGATGCTGATCCTCGCCGACGTCGGCAACGTCGCCGAGGCGCGCGACCGCTTGGTGCAGTGGATCGAAAACGGCGGCGTGCTGGTGCGCTTTGCCGGGCCGCATCTCGCCAACACCGACGACGATCTGGTGCCGGTCAAATTGCGCCGCGGCGGCCGCATCCTCGGCGGCAGCCTGAGCTGGGACAAGCCGCAGCCGCTCAGCGCATTTTCCGCCGACGGCCCGTTTGCCGCCCTGCCGGTGCCGAACGACGTCACTGTCACGCGCCAGGTGCTGGCCGAGCCGGACGCCGATCTCACGCAACGCACCTGGGCGACGCTCGGCGACGGCACTCCGCTGGTGACGGGCCAGCGGCGCGGCAAGGGCATGATCGTGCTGTTTCATGTGACCGCCGACACGCGCTGGTCCGATCTGCCGCTGTCCGGCGCGTTCGTCGAAATGCTCAAGCGCATCGTCTCGCTCACCGGCTCCGCCAACGTGAGCGAGAACGACAGCGGCGTCGTTTCGAATTCGAAGAGCGCGCAAAATCAGGCCGTGCCGCCGACACGCGTGCTCGACGGCTTCGGCGCGTTCTCACCGCCGCCGCCTTCCGCGCGTCCGATTCCGTCCAACTTCGCCGGCCGCGCCACCGCCGATCATCCGCCCGGATTCTACGGACCGCCGGAAGGATTGGTCGCCGTCAACACGCTTGCGCCTGCCGATCGTCCGGCACCGCTCGACGTGTCGGGCCTTGCCGCGCGCCATGACGTCTATCGCCAGGGCGAGCCGCTCGACCTGCGCGGGCCGATCTTCCTCGCCGCGCTCGCGCTGCTGGCGCTCGATGCGCTCGTGGTGTTCTGGCTCTCCGGCGGCTTCTCGATCTTGCGCTTACGCCGGCGCGTGACCACCGCGGCCGTTCTCGCGATCGCGTTCGCGGCGGCACTCTCGATGCCCGCGCCGACGCACGCGCAGACGCCACCGTTGTCGGCAGCCGACAAGTTCGCGATGGAAGCGACGCTGCAAACGCACCTCGCCTACATCGTTACCGGCGACGCCGAAGTAGACAACATCAGCAAGGCCGGCCTGCAAGGCCTCACCATTTTCCTCGCGCAACGCACCGCGCTCGAAGCCGGCGAGCCGATCGGCCTCGATCCCGCGCGCGATGAGCTTGCGTTCTTTCCGCTGATCTACTGGCCCGTCCTGCCCAACCAGCCGAAGCCGTCGCAGCAAGCGCTCGATCGCATCGACACATACATGAAGAACGGCGGCACCATTCTTTTCGATACGCGCGATGCGCTCGATAGCTCCCCGCTTCCCGGCGGCGCCAGCCAGACGCCCGGCATGGTCTCGCTGCGCGCTATCCTCTCCTCGCTCGACATCCCAGAGCTCGAACCCGTCCCGAGCGATCACGTGCTGACCAAGACGTTCTTCCTGCTGCGCGAATTCCCTGGCCGCTTCGCCAGCGGCCAGCTCTGGGTAGAGGCGCTGCCGGCGGAAAACGAAGAGGACCAGAACCGGCCGGCGCGTGCCGGCGACGGAGTCTCGTCGATCCTGATTACCTCCAACGACATGGCGGGTGCCTGGGCGACGCGCCCCGACGGACAGCCGATGCTGCCGATGGTGCCGGGCGAGCCGCGTCAGCGCGAGATGGCGTTCCGCGCCGGCGTGAACATCGTGATGTACACGCTCACCGGCAACTACAAGACCGACCAGGTGCATATCCCCGCGCTGCTCGAACGGCTGGGGCAGTAGCATGAACCTCGGCGTCTCATTCGCACCGCTCGTTCCCGCCTACGTGGTATGGGCGGGATTGGCCGTTGCGATCGTGCTCGCGCTCATGCTGGTGCTCGCGCGCAGCCGCGGCGCGCTGGTGCGCGCGGTTGCGCTGGCGCTAATGGTGCTGGCGCTCGCCAATCCGTCGCTGACGCGCGAAGACCGCGACCCGGTGCCTTCGGTCGCAGCGGTCATCGTCGACAAGAGCCCGAGCCAGAATTTCGGCGACCGCAAGCAGCAGACCGAGGCGGCGCGCGCCGCAATAGTCGACCGGCTACATCGCATCCCCGGCCTCGAAGTGCGCGTGACCGATGCGAGCGAAGCCGACGGCGAGCACGACGGCACGCGGCTGTTCTCGGCGCTGTCCTCGACGCTGGCCGACGTTCCGCCCGACCGCGTCGCCGGCGCGATCATGATCACCGATGGCCGCGTACATGACGTGCCGGCCGATGCCGCCGCGCTGGGATTTGCCGCGCCCATCCACGCGCTTATCACCGGCCACAACAACGAGGTCGACCGCCGCGTGGTGCTGACGCTCGCGCCGCGCTTCGGCATCGTCGGCCAGTCGCAGACCATCGGCTTCCGCGTCGAGGATCAAGGCGCGCGCTTCGGCGCCGCCGAGGTGACAGTGCGCCGCGATGGCGACGTGATCGAAAGGCGCACCGTCAACGTGCACAGCGACGCAAGCGTCACCGTCCCGATCCCGCACGCCGGGCCGAACATCGTCGAGATCGAGGCGGCGCCGATCGACGGCGAGCTCACGCAGGTCAACAATCGCGCGGTCGTTTCGATCGACGGCGTGCGCGACAAGCTGCGCGTGCTGCTGGTGTCGGGCGAGCCGCACGCCGGCGAGCGCACCTGGCGCAACTTGCTCAAATCCGACGCCAGTGTCGATCTCGTCCACTTCACCATTCTGCGCCCGCCGGAAAAGCAGGATGGCACGCCGATCAACGAATTGTCGCTGATCGCCTTCCCGACGCGCGAATTGTTCCAGCAGAAGATATCGACGTTCCAGTTGATCATCTTCGACCGCTACGCGCGCCAGGGCGTGCTGCCGCTCGCCTATTTCGACAACATCGCAAAATACGTGCACGACGGCGGCGCGGTGATGATCGCGGCCGGACCCGACTACGCGAGTCCGGCCAGCCTGTGGCGCACGCCGCTCGACACCATTCTCCCGGCCGAGCCAAGCGGCAACGTCACGCAGATACCGTTCCGCGCAACGCTGACCGACGCGGGCAAAAAACACCCGGTCACGCGCGGTCTCGAAGGCTCGGATGCCGATCCTCCGCATTGGAGCCGCTGGTTCAGGCTGGTCGACGCGCGGCGCACCAACGGCAGCGCGGTCATGCAGGGGCCGGACGGCAAGCCGCTGCTCATCCTCGCGCACGAAGGCGAAGGCCGCGTCGCGCTCATGCTCTCGGATCACATCTGGCTGTGGGCGCGCGGCTATGAAAATGGCGGACCGCACCTCGATCTGTTGCGGCGGCTTTCGCACTGGCTGATGAAGCAGCCGGAACTGGAGGAGGAAGCGCTCCGCTTGACCGTGCAGGGTCACGACCTCACCGTGCAGCGGCAGACGATGGCCGACAGCGTCAATGAAGTGACGCTGACCTCGCCGGCCGGCGAAGAGCGCAAGCTGACCCTGCGGCAATCGGAGCCGGGACTTTGGCGCGCGACGGTTTCAGCGGCCGAGCTCGGCCTGTGGCGGGCGACCGACGGCAAGCTCACTGCGCTGGTCAATGTTGGGCCGGCCAATCCGCGCGAGTTCGCCGAGGTGACGTCGACGCGCGACGTGCTGCGCCCCATCGCCAACGCCACCGGCGGCGATGCGCGGCGGCTCGATGACGGCAACGGCCTCAACGTGCCGCGCGTCGTGCCGGTGCGCACCACCTCGACGTACCAGGGCGACGACTGGATCGGCCTGAAGATGCGCGACGTCAGCGTCGTGCGCGGCATCGGCGTGCTACCGATCTTCGCGGGTCTCATCGGATTGTTGCTGCTGGTCGGCTCGCTCGCCGC
>DASZVZ010000078.1:0-43797 GCA_035546875.1 Pseudolabrys sp. | reverse complement strand
GACATCCGATTTCTCGGTCGCGACCGTGTACGAGAATTCGCACTCGATGATGCCGCTGGTCTACAAATTCACCAGCGTGTGGGGCAACCACGAAGGCTCGATGTTGCTGTGGGTGCTGATTCTCGCGCTGTTCGGCGCGCTGGTCGCCGCATTCGGAGCCAATCTGCCCACGAGTCTCAAGGCGCTCGTGCTGGCGGTGCAGTCGTGGGTCGCGGCGGCGTTCTATCTCTTCATTCTCTTCACATCGAACCCGTTCCTGCGGCTTGCCAATGCGCCGTTCGAGGGCCGCGATCTCAATCCGATCCTGCAGGATCCCGGCCTCGCCATCCATCCGCCGCTCCTCTATCTCGGCTATGTCGGGTTCTCGATCGCGTTTTCATTTGCCATCGCCGCGCTGATCGAGGGGCGCATCGATGCGGCCTGGGCGCGCTGGGTGCGGCCGTGGACACTCGCGGCCTGGATGTTCCTGACCGTCGGCATCGCGATGGGCTCATACTGGGCTTATTACGAGCTCGGCTGGGGCGGTTTCTGGTTCTGGGATCCGGTCGAGAACGCCTCGCTGATGCCGTGGCTTGCCGGCACCGCGCTTCTGCATTCGGCGGTAGTGATGGAAAAGCGCAACGCGCTCAAGGTCTGGACCATTCTGCTCGCGATCCTCGCGTTCTCGCTGTCGCTGATCGGCACATTCCTGGTGCGCTCGGGTGTTCTTACGTCCGTGCACGCCTTCGCCAACGATCCGACGCGCGGCGTCTTCATTCTCGGCATTCTGGTGCTGTTCATCGGCGGCGGACTGACGCTGTTCGCCTGGCGCGCGCCGATGCTCAAGCAGGGTGGGCTATTCGCGCCGATCTCGCGCGAGGGCGCGCTGGTGTTCAATAATCTTTTTTTGACGACGGCATGCGCCACTGTTTTCGTCGGCACGCTTTATCCGCTCGCGCTCGAAGCGCTGACCGGCGACAAGATTTCCGTCGGCGCGCCGTTCTTCAACGTGACGTTCGCGCCGCTGTTCGTGCCGCTGATGTTCGCGATGCCGTTCGGGCCGCTGCTCGCCTGGAAACGCGGCGACATTCTCGGCGTCGCGCAGCGGCTGATGGCGGCATTCGGTGTGGCGATCGTCGCCACCACGGCGGTGTTCGCGGCGACCGGCGGCAAGTCGGCGCTGGCGCCGTTCGGTATCGGGCTAGCGCTCTTCGTTATGGCAGGCGCGGTGGTCGATCTTGTCGAGCGCAGCGGCGTAGTGCGCCTGCCGCCTTCCGCCGCGCTCAAGCGCGCCGCCGGACTGCCGCGCTCGGTGTTCGGGACGGCGGTTGCGCATTTCGGGCTCGGCATCACGCTTCTCGGCATCGTGTGCGCGACCCACTGGGGCACCGAGCGGATCGTCTCGCTCAAGCCCGGGCAGATGATCGCGATCAGCGGCTATCATCTGACGTTCGACGGCCTGGTGCCGCGCGAAGGTCCGAACTATCGCGAACTCTCGGCCAAATTCACCGTGACGGAAGGCGGTGAAACCGTCGGCGTCATGCAGCCCTCTAAGCGCAGCTTTCCCTCGCGCAGCATGACGACGACCGAGGCCGCGCTGATGACGCGCGGCGTGAGCCAGCTTTATCTTTCGCTGGGCGACACCAATGCCGACGGCTCGATCGCGATCAGGCTCTACCACAAGCCGCTGGTGCTGCTGACCTGGTTCGGTGCGGTCATCATGGCGTTCGGCGGCGCGCTCTCGCTCTCGGATCGGCGGCTGCGCGTCGGCGCGCCGAAGCCGGCGGCGAAATCGGCGCTGCAGCCGGCGGAGTAGGGCGCGATGCGCTTCCTGCGTTTCCTTGTTGCGATCGTCGCGCTCGCCGCGCCGTTGTCGGCGTTGGCGGTCGAACCCGACGAAATGCTGAAGGATCCGGCGCTGGAAGCGCGCGCGAGAGAAATCTCGCGCGAAGTCCGCTGCATGGTTTGCCAGAACCAGTCGATCGACGATTCGGAAGCGCCGCTCGCGCGCGACCTTCGCATTCTTGTTCGCCAGCGGCTGACTGCCGGCGATACGGACCAGCAGGTGCTCGATTTCCTGGTCGCGCGGTACGGCGAATTCGTGCTGCTCAAGCCCCGGTTCGAAACGCAGACATTATTGTTGTGGGGCCTGCCGCCGGCGGTGCTGATCGGCGGCGTGATTGGGTTGTTTTTCTGGAGCCGCACGCGGGAAAAAGAACGTCGCGAGGCCTCCGAACTGACGCCGGCGGAACAAGCGCGTGTGTCGACTTTGGTCGAATCCGGCAAGGATTAGTCCGGTTCCCATCGGCTAATTCTGGCTCCGCAATCTGCGACATATTTTCCTGCAAGGCTGACCTTACAAATTTGTAATCCCCCCGACAGGGCGCTGTAAGGCTCGACACCCCATCTTCCGGCTCGAAACGGTGCGCTTAGAGCGCCCAACCTTTCGATACGGAGATGCTGATGAATCCGGGTATTGCTCCCGCCCGCAACAGGCGCAGTTTTTCCGCGCGCCGCCTTATCCTTCTCACCACCACCATCGCTAGCCTCGGCGCCGCGGCGCTGATCGTCACGCCTACGCTCAACGGCTATCCGTCCGCGTTCGCGCAGAATCTGAGCGAGCAGGCGCACAAGCTGCAGGCGCCGGTCGGCTTTGCCGACATCGTCGAGCGCGTGAAGCCGGCGGTGATCTCGGTCCGCGTCAAGGTCGACGGCGGCTCCGAGAGCAACGGGCTGAGCAATGAGGACAGCCAGGTTCCTCCGGGCTTGCGTGAATTCTTCCGCCGCTTCGGCATGCCCGACATTCCCAACTCGCCGCGCGGCCGCGGGCATAATGTGATCACCGGCCAGGGCTCCGGCTTCTTCATCACGGCGGACGGCTACGCCGTCACCAACAATCACGTGGTCGAGAAGGCCGAGAGCGTTCAGGTCACGACCGACGACGGCAAGATTCACAAGGCCAAAGTTATCGGCACCGATCCGCGTACCGATCTTGCGCTGATCAAGGTCGACGGCGGCACATTTCCCTACGTGAAGCTGTCCGACCAGACGCCGCGTATCGGTGACTGGGTGATTGCGGTTGGCAATCCGTTCGGCCTTGGCGGCACGGTGACCGCCGGCATCGTCTCCGCGCGCGGCCGCGATATCGGCGCGAGCGCCTACGACGACTTCATCCAGATCGACGCCCCGGTGAACAAGGGCAATTCCGGCGGGCCCACGTTCGACACCGAAGGCAACGTGATCGGCGTCAATACTGCGATCTTCTCGCCATCGGGCGGCTCGGTCGGCATCGCCTTCGCGATTCCTTCCGACACCGTGAAGAACGTGGTCGCACAGCTCAAGGATCACGGTTCGGTCACCCGCGGGTGGATCGGCGTGCAGATCCAGCCGGTGACGCCGGAGATCGCCGACAGCCTCGGCCTGAAGAAAGCGCAAGGCGCGCTCGTCGCCGAGCCGCAGTCCGACAGCCCGGCCGTGAAAGCCGGCATCGAGGCCGGCGACGTGATCACCGCGGTTGACGGCAAGGAAGTCAAGGACGCGCGCGATCTCGCCAAGAAAATCGGCGCCATGGCGCCGGGCACTTCGGTGAAGCTCGCGGTGCTGCACAACGGTTCCGAAAAGACGCTGACGCTGACGCTCGGCACCATGCCCAAGCAGCAGGAAGCGCGCGCTCAAACCGGCGGAGACAAGAATTCGTCCGAGCCGACCGACCTCGCCAAGCTCGGGATGCGGCTTGCGCCCGCGGATCGTGTCGCCGGCGCCGGCAAGCATGGCGTCGTCGTCACCGACGTCGATCCGTCGGGAGTGGCTGCCGATCACGGGTTCGCCAGCGGCGACGTCATTCTCGAGATCGCAGGTAAAGCCGTTTCGACGCCCGCCGACGTGCGCAAGGTGATCACCAGCGCGCGCTCGGAAGGCAAGCACACCGTTCTCGTGCGCGTGAAGTCGGGAGACAACACCAAGTTCGTCGCCCTTCCGGTCGGACGCGCATGAACACGTTTGGGGGAGTACCGCTGGCATCCGTCGCCCCCGCTGGCGGAACGAACCCAGCGGGACGGGCCTTGTGCCCGTCCCGACCAATAACCGGACCGAAGGGGCCTTAAGGGAGGCCTTCGACGCCGGTCGCGAACTCCGTACCCAGCATCCGTCGCCCCCGCTGGGGCGGGGTCGTCGAGGGGGTGGCGGGTAACTCCGCCACCCCCTCGCGCTTGTTACGGGGCGGTTTGATTTGAATTTCCGGGGGCGGTCGCGTGCAGGGGCGGGTTTTGACTGGATTTGGTGCAACCGATGTCCACATATGCGGATATTCACGGGCAGCGCGGCCGTGCGGCCGATGCGCAACCGGATCGGACCACCATGCGGCTTCTGGTCATTGAGGACGACCGCGACGCGGCGGATTATCTCGTTAAGGCGTTCCGAGAAGTCGGCCACATCGCCGATCAGGCCAACGACGGCGAGGAAGGCTACGCGCTCGCGCTTGATGGCCAGTACGACGTGCTTATCGTCGACCGCATGTTGCCCAAGCGCGACGGCTTGTCGCTGATCGGCTCCTTGCGCGACAAGAGCGTTGAGACGCCGGCGCTCATTCTTTCCGCGCTCGGCCAGGTGGACGATCGGGTCAAGGGCCTGCGCGCCGGTGGTGACGACTACCTCTCCAAGCCTTACTCATTTTCCGAACTGCTCGCGCGCGTCGAGGTGCTGGCGCGCCGCCGCGGCGGCCGAAACGAGGAAACGGTCTATCGCGTCGGCGATCTCGCGCTCGATCGCCTGTCTCACCAGGTCACCCGCGGCAATGACGAGATTTCCCTGCAGCCGCGCGAATTCCGCCTGCTCGAATATTTGATGAAACACGCCGGGCAGGTGGTCACCCGCACCATGCTCCTGGAGAACGTTTGGGACTATCATTTTGACCCGCAAACCAACGTCATTGACGTGCACATCTCGCGTTTGCGTTCGAAAATCGATAAAGGTTTCTCCCAGCCGCTATTACATACGGTCCGCGGCGCGGGATACATGATCCGTGACGGCGCTCGGTAAGCTGTTTCGCACGACCACGTTCAAGCTGACGCTGGTCTATCTGACCGTTTTTGCGCTGTTTGCCGCGTTCCTGCTCGCCTATTTCGCGCTCAATACCCGCCGCCTGATCACCGAGCAGATCACCGACACCGTCAACGCCGAAATCACCGGCCTGTCCGAGCAGTACCGCCTCGGCGGCATTCGACGCCTGGTGCTGGTGATCGACGCGCGCGCGCGGCGCCCGGGCTCCAGCCTCTATCTCGTCACCACGTTTGCCGGCGAGTCGCTCGCGGGCAATGTCGGCTCGCTCGCGCCGGGGATTCTCGACAATCCCGGCTGGGCGGAGTCGGCCTACCGCCGGCTCGACGAAACCGACGGCCCGGAGCATCACGCGCTGGTGCGGGTGTTCCAATTACCGGGCGGCTTCCGCCTGCTCGTCGGGCGCGATCTCGAGGAACGCGAGCGGCTCTATCACATCGTGTTGTCGGCCGGCCGCTGGTCGGTAGCAATCGTCGTGGTGCTCGGCCTTGCCGGCGGCTTGCTGGTCACGCGCCGGGTGCTGCGCCGCGTCGACGCGATGACGGAAACGACGCGTACGATCATGGACGGCGACCTCGAGGAACGGCTGCCGGTCGCCGGCACCGGCGACGAGCTCGATCGCCTGGCGGAAAACCTCAATTTGATGCTCGAGCGCATCGAAGCGCTGATGCGGGGCTTGAAGGAAGTCTCGGACAATATCGCGCATGACCTCAAGACGCCGCTGACGCGTCTGCGCAACCGGGCCGAAGAGGCGCTGCGCACCGCCAAGAGCGAGGCCGAATACCGGGCGGTGCTCGATAACACGATTGAGGAATCGGACGGTTTGATCCGCACCTTCAACGCGCTGCTGATGATCGCGCGCGCCGAGTCCGGGCAGGCGCGCGAGGACATGAACGAGTTCGACGCCGCCGAGATCGCGCGCGACGTCGGAGAACTGTACGAGCCGCTCGCCGAGGAGAAGGGGATCGCGTTGAAAGTCGAGGCGGAAGCGCCGGCTCCGGTGAAGGGCAATCGCGAGTTGGTCAGCCAGGCGCTCGCGAATCTCGTCGACAATGCCATCAAATACGCCGGGCCGGACGACAGGCCGGCCAATGGTGCTGCGCCGGAAATCCTGGTGCGCGCACTCAATGAAGGCGACCGCATCCTGCTCACGGTCGCCGACGCCGGCCCCGGCATTCCGGAGGCCGACCGCGCGCGGGCGGTCGAACGCTTCGTGCGGCTGGAGCAAAGCCGCTCCCTGCCGGGATCGGGACTGGGTCTGAGCCTCGCGTCGGCGGTCGCGCGGCTGCATGGCGGCGAATTGACGCTGGAAGACAACCAGCCGGGCCTGAAAAGCACCATCGTGCTGCCGCGCGGCGGTCCGCAGCCGGTCTTCGTGGCCTCATGAAAATCAGGAATTGCTGCTGCTCCTTTTCAATTACCGCGCACGTGCGATAACCCTCACCGGATGAAACGGGCAACAAAGAAGCGCGGCGAGGCGCCGGGCGGGAAGACATTGGCGGCGCGCATCGTCAGCGCGCCCGAGCTCGCAAGCCCGAAAGAGGCGCAGGCGCGCGTGGCCGAATGGCTCGCCGGCAAGGGCGCGCCGCTCAAGACGCTGAAGACGCTGCTTGCCGGCAACGCGAAGCTCAAACGCCTGGCCGAGGGGCTTGCCGAGCATTCGCCGTTTCTGTGGGACCTTGCTTCGTCGGATCCGGCGCGGCTGTTGCGCATGCTGCAAGCCGATCCGGACGCGCATTACGCCGCGCTGCTCGCCGAGCATGCGGGCAAGACCGCGACCGCGACCGACGATGAAGATGCAATGCGGCACCTGCGCCGCATGAAGTCGGAGGCAGCGCTTCTCATTGCGCTCGCCGACATCGGCGGCGTATGGCCGGTGATGCGGGCGGCGCGCGCTCTCACCGATCTTGCCGACAGCGCCGTCGATGCGGCGGTGAAATTCCTTCTCGCGGAAGCCGCGCGCGGCGGCAGACTGAAGCCGAAGAACAAGACCCAGCCGCAGGACGGCAGCGGTTACATCGTGCTCGCGATGGGCAAGATGGGTGCTTTCGAGCTCAACTATTCGAGCGATATCGACCTCATTGTGTTTTACGACCCGGCGGCGCCCGCGCTGCCGAAAGGTGCCGAGCCGGGGCAACTGTTCGTGCGCATCACCCAGCGGCTGGTGAAACTTTTGCAGGAGCGCACAGGCGACGGCTATGTGTTCCGCACCGACCTGCGCCTGCGCCCCGATCCCGCTTCGACGGCGATTGCGATCTCGACCGCGGCGGCGACGACCTACTACGAGAGCGTCGGCCAGAACTGGGAACGCGCGGCGATGATCAAGGCACGCGCCTGCGCGGGCGATATCGATGCGGGCGAATCCGTGCTCAACGACATTGCTCCGTTCGTCTGGCGCAAGTATCTCGATTTCGCCGCCGTCGCCGACGTGCAGGCGATGAAGCAGCAGATTCATGCCTATCGCGGGCACGGCGAAATCGCGGTCGAGGGCCACAACATCAAGCTCGGACGCGGCGGCATCCGCGAGATCGAGTTCTTCGCGCAGACGCAGCAATTGATCGCGGGCGGCCGCAACCCGGCCTTGCGTGACCGCGACACGCTGACGACGCTCGACAAGCTCGCCGACGGCGGCTGGATCGGCAAGGACGCGCGTGACGACATGGCGGAAGCCTACCGCTTCCTGCGCACCGTCGAGCACCGGTTGCAGATGGTCAACGACGAGCAGACGCAAAGCCTGCCGGCGGAGCGGGAAGCGCTCGAACGTTTCGCGCGCTTCCTCGGCTACAAGAGCCGCGACGCGTTCGCGGCGGAGCTGCTCGGCCACCTGCGCAAGGTGCAGCATTATTACGCCAAGCTGTTCGAGGCGACGCCCGGCGGCGACCAGCCCGCCTGGGAATTTCCCGCCGATCGCGACGACCACAAGACGCTCGACCGCCTGTCTGCCCTCGGGTTCAAGGCACCGCTCGAAGCCTCCTCGACGATCCGCAACTGGCTTTCCGGCGGCCACAAATCGCTCAAGGGCGAAGCGGGACGCGCGAGTCTGCAGGAGCTGATCCCGGTGCTGCTCGATCAGCTCGCGCGCACATCCAATCCCGACGCCGTCCTGATCCAGTTCGATCATTTCCTTGCCAATTTGCGCAGCGCCGCGCGGCTACTGCCGCTGCTGCGGCAGAACCCGGACCTGATCTCGCTGATCGCGCTCGTACTCGGTGTCGCACCGCGCCTTGCCGATACGCTCGCCCACTATCCGCAGGTGATCGATGCGCTGGTCGATCCGAGCTTTTTCGGCGCGCTGCCGGACGAAGCGGAGCTCAGCCGGCGGCTTGAAGCCGCGCTTGCGCAGTCGCGTTACGACGAGGACCTGCTCGAGCGTATCCGCATGTTCGGGCTGGAATACATGTTCCTGATCGGCGTGCGCATTTTGACCGGGACGGTGACGGCGCAGCAGGCGGGCGAGGCTTTCGCGCGGCTCGCCGACGTCGTCATCCGCGCCGTGCATCGCGCCGTCGCCGACAATTTCGCGACGAGCTACGGACGCCTCAAAAATCAGGAGACCGCGGTGCTCGCCATGGGCAAGCTCGGCGGCTTCGAGATGACAGCGACATCCGATCTCGATCTAATCCTCGCTTACGATTTCGACGAGGCACATCCGGATTCGGACGGACCCAAACCGCTTTATGGCGGGCAATATTTTGCGCGGCTCACGCAGCGGCTGATCAATGCGCTAACCGCGCAGACCAATTACGGCGCTCTCTACCAGGTCGACATGCGCCTGCGCCCGTCGGGTCGTTCAGGACCGCTGGCAACTCAACTCGGTGGCTTCGAGCAGTATCAGGACCAGGAGGCATGGACCTGGGAGCACCTGGCGCTGACGCGCGCCCGCGTCGTATCGAGCACGCCGGAATTCGGGGCTCGGGTGGATGGCGTCATTCGGAAAATCCTCCGCCGGCCGCGCGATCCGTCGTTGATCGCAGGCGACGTGGTCGAAATGCGCAGCGCTATCGCGGCGGAAAAAGGCGACAGCGAGCGCTGGGACCTGAAATATGTCGCCGGCGGGCTGATCGATATCGAGTTCATCGCGCAATACTTGCAGCTCGTGCACGCGGAGAAGCGGCCGGACATCCTCGACACCTCGACCGCGCGCGTGCTCGACAAGGCGCGGCGGCTCGGCGTGCTGGCGGTCGAGGATGCGGAAGTGCTGCGTCCGGCGGTGCGCCTCTACAACGATCTCACGCAGATCCTGCGGCTGTGCCTTCCCGGGTCGTTCGACGCCAAGACGGCGGGGGCGGGGCTGCTGCGGCTTCTGGCGCGCGCGGCGGACGTGCCCGATTTCGCCACGCTCGACGCAACGCTTATCGACACGCAGGCCAAAGTGCGCGCGAGCTTCGTACGGATTCTCGGCGAAGCTCCGGAGCCGCGCCGGCTCGGCGCCAACAAGATCTAGGCCGCCTTTTCGTCCGTCTCGCTGTGACCAACGAGGGGCAGCCGGACAACCACGGTTGTGCCGAGCCCCGGCGTGGAGCGGATGCGCATGGTGCCGCCGTGCAGTTCGACGAGCGACTTGGCGATGGCAAGGCCCAGTCCGGAACCCTGATGGCTCTTCGTCAATTGGCTCTCGACCTGCTCGAACGGCCGTCCGAGCTTGGCGAGCGCATCGCGCGCAATCCCGATGCCCGTGTCCATGATGGCGATGCGCACGCAACCTTCGCCGGCTCGACCGCGCACGCGAATCTGGCCGCCCTCCGGCGTGAACTTCACGGCGTTCGACAGAAGATTGAGGGCGATCTGCTTGAGTGCGCGGCGGTCGGCGTTGAGATTGAGGCCCGGCGCAATCTCGGCGCTGAGCGTGAGCTCCTTGTCGGCGGCGCGGCCCGACACGACGCGCATTGCGTCGGCGAGCAGCTTGTCGAGGTCGAGCTGTTCGATGCAGAGCCGCATGCGGCCTGCCTCGATCTTCGACATATCGAGGATGTCGTTGATTACATCGAGCAGGTATTGCCCGCTCTCGCGGATGTCGGCGCAGTACTCGCTGTATTTCTCGGCGCCGAGCGGGCCGAACATTCCCGACTCCATGATCTCCGAGAAGCCGATGATGGCGTTGAGGGGCGTGCGCAGTTCGTGGCTCATGTTGGCGAGGAATTCGGACTTTGCGGCGTTGGCCTGCTCGGCCCGCGTTTTCTCGGTCGCATACTTGTCGGCGAGTTCGCCGAGACGATGCTCGGAGGCGCGCAGGTCGGCGACGGTCTTCATCAGCCGCTTCTCGCTGTCGATCAGCTTTTCCTCGTTGGTCTTGAGCGCGGTGATGTCGGTGCCGACCGACACGTACCCACCGTCCTTGGTGCGGCGCTCGCTGATGTGCAGCCAGCGTCCATCCTCAAGCTGCGCCTCGAAAGTCCGGGCGCCTGGGATGGTCGGGCCTTCGGTGACGACCTTGTTGCGCACGACCGGCTGCTGACCGGCGGCAAACACCGATTCGTAGGAGGCGCCGACCGTGATCACTTCGTCGGGCAGATCATGCAACTCCTGGAAATTCGAGTTGCACAGGACGAGGCGATTGTCGGCGTCCCACAGCACAAAGGCTTCGGGAATGGTCTCGATAGCGTCGCGCAGACGCAGATCGGCGGCGACGGTCTTTTCAACAAGGTTCTTCTGCTCGGTGATGTCGACGGCGATGCCGATCAGGTGCGGGCCGGGATCGCCCGGCTGGCGCACGAGTTCGCAGCGCGCGCGCAGCCATACCCAGTGGCCGTTGGCATGCCGCATGCGGAAGGCGTGGTCGATGGTGCTGGCCTCCGCTTCGACCAGGCGGCCGGCAAGCTCATAGAGCCGTACGTCTTCCGGATGCACTAGTGCGCTGACGTCGCCGAACGACAGCAGATCGTCTTTCGCGCGTAGCCCGAGAATGTCGAACATCGACTGCGACCAGTAGATGCGGCCGCGCGCCAGATCCCAGTCCCACAGGCCGCAGCGGCCGCGGTTGAGCGCGGTGTCGATGCGCGTGCGCACGGTCTCGTAGATGCCGTCGGCTTCCCGTGCGCGCGTCGCCTGCCAATGAAAAGCAAAGCCGAGGATGAGAACGACAAAGCCGGTGGTGGCGGAGAGGGTGAAGGTGAGGGTGGTGAGCGATTGCCAGGCCGACAGCGCCGCCCCGCGCGCCTGCACGACCGCGATCTGCCCAAACGGCGCCTTGAGCATGCGGACGGTGGCAAGCGCGCGGGTGCCGCCGGGCAGCGTAATTTCGAGGACGCCGGCATCGGCGCCGAAGGTGGTGAGCGGCTGGGTGGGACCGAGGATGTCGATCAGACGGTGACCGATGGCGCCGTCTGGATCGGGCAACTGGGCGGTGACGATTCCGTCGGCGTTGGCCAGCAGGAACTGGCGGCCGGGCGCGCTGGCCCAGGCGGGCAGCGCATTCGCCAATATTTCGCGCGGACGACGAACTGCATCGGCCGGCTCCTTAAGCGGACGATGCAGGCGCTCGGCGGCGAGATCCGCCACTGCATCGAGGGTGAGGACGAGATGATTGAGCGTCTGGCGGCGTTGGTCGAGCACCTGCACGCCGACGCCGACGCAAATGGTGACGAGGAAGGCGATGATGAGAACCGGGACCGCGCGGCGCAGGACCGGTTCGGCTGTCAGCAGCCGCCGGTAAGCCGGCTTTGCGATCGACTGCGCAAGTCCCTTGATGGAATCCGGACGTGCGGACGCACTCGCCACTTCGGCGCGCGCCATTCTTGGCCTCCGCTTTGATTAAATCCCCTACCACCCTCGTCCGGAAGGATGTGCCGCATCGATCCGAATCACTGCCGATTGGAATCGATGGCCGGTGATTTGTCGAGAGTCCTTAAGTCAATATTTGCGAATTTGTTGCGCACAGATTTCGAGTCGGATGCGCGGCGGTGACCAAAGCGAAAATTCAGGCCGTTGCTAGCTTTCCGGGTTGCCGAGCGCGCGCTCGACGATGTCGGCAACGTCACGCGACAGCGACGGTACGGCCTTGATTCGCTGCAAGGCCGCCTGCGCCTTGGTGCGCCGGCCAGCCTCGAGCGTACGCCAGGTGCGGAAGGCGGTGGCGAGGCGCGCCGCGACCTGCGGATTCTTCGGATCGAGCGCCAACACCATGTCGGCGATGAATTCGTAGCCCGCGCCATCGGCCCGGTTGAACTGGGTCTGGTTGGCCTGCGCAAAGGCGGAGATCAGCGCACGCACGCGGTTCGGGTTGGCCATGGAGAATGCCGGATGTGCCGTCAGCAAACGTACCCGGTCGAGAGTCTTTGCTTCAGGAATCATGGCCTGCAACGAGAACCACTTGTCGATCACCAGCGCCTCGCCGGAGTAACGAGCGTAGAAATCCTCGATAGCGCGCTCGCGTTCCGGGGTGTCGTGCAGGGAGAGGGTGCCGAGCGCGGCCAGTCGGTCGGTCATGTTGTCGGCGCCGGCGTATTGCTGCGCGGCGCGCTCGATCGCCGATCCGCTGCCGTCAGCGGCGAGCAGGTCGAGGCAGACGCTGCGCAGCGCGCGGCGGCCGGCGCTGGTCGCGTCGGGCGAATAAGGAACGTGCAAGGACATGCGATCGTAGGCTTCGGTGAGCGCCGTACGAAGTTGCGACCCGATGGCTCCGCGCAAGTTCGTGCGCGCCCGGTAGATCGCGTCAGGATCGATGTCCTTTCCGATCTCGCGCGCGAGATCGGCTTCTCCTGGCGGCGTGAGCGCGAGCGCGGCGAAGGCAGGCTCGAGCGTGCGGTCGGCGAGCAGCGCGGCAAGCGCGGCGATCAATTTATCGCCCGTGCGGGCAGACTTGCCGGCGCGAAATACCGCGACGTTCTCGATGAGCAGATCGAGCGCGATGGTCTGGATCGCCTGCCAGCGGTTGAAAGGATCGGCATCGTGCGCGGCGAGGAATGCAAGATCGTCCGGCGTCAGATCGGTGGAGAGCTTGATTGGCGCGGAGAAGCCGCGATTGATCGACAGTACCGGGCGCTCGGCAATGCCGGTGAAAATGAAGCTCTCGCGCGGCTTTGTGAACATCAGAACGCCGCGCTCAATCGGCGCGCCGCCGGCAAGCGTCAAGGACAAATCGCCGCCGTTCTTGCCGACGAGTCCAACGGCGAGCGGGATCGCCATCGGCTCCTTGACCGGCTGGCCGGGTGTCGGCGCGATCGCTTGTTCGCAGTCGAGCGTGAACGTGTGCTTTGCCGCGTCGAAATGCGTTTTGACGGACACGTGCGGCGTTCCTGCCTGGGAGTACCAGCGCATGAACTGAGTCATGTCGCGGCCGCCGGCATCGGCGAAGCACTGGATGAATTGCTCGACGGTTGCGGCCTCACCGTCGTGGCGCGCGAAATACAAGTCCATGCCGGCGCGAAATTTTTCCGGGCCGACAATGGTCTTGACCATGCGCACGACTTCCGCGCCCTTCTCGTAAACGGTGCTCGTATAGAAGTTATTGATCTCCTTGTAGATTTCGGGCCGGACCGGGTGCGCCAAGGGGCCGGCGTCCTCGATGAATTGCGCATTGCGCAAATTGCGCACGTCGGCGATCCGCTTGACCGGGCGCGAACGTTGATCGGACGTGAATTCCTGGTCGCGGAAAACGGTGAGCCCTTCCTTCAGGCAGAGCTGGAACCAGTCGCGGCAGGTGATGCGGTTGCCGGTCCAGTTGTGGAAGTACTCGTGCGCGATGACCGCTTCGATGCCGGCAAAATCCGAGTCGGTCGCGGTCTCGGTGCTGGCGAGCACGTATTTGTCGTTGAAGACGTTGAGGCCCTTGTTCTCCATCGCGCCCATATTGAAGTCCGAGACCGCGACGATCATGAAAATATCGAGGTCGTATTCGCGTCCGAACTTTTCTTCGTCCCAGCGCATCGAGCGCTTGAGGGCATCCATCGCATAGCCGCAGCGCGCTTCCTTGCCGGGCTCGACATAGATGCGTAGCACCACCGCGCGGCCCGACATCGTCAGGAAGCGGTCCTCGATGTAACCGAGTTTGCCGCCGACCAGCGCGAACAAATAGGACGGCTTGGGGTGCGGATCATGCCAGATGGCGTAGCAGCGGCCGTTCGGCATGTCACCGCTGACGACGAGGTTGCCGTTCGACAAGAGCACCGGCGCCTCACTTTTGTCAGCCTCGATGCGTGTGGTGTAGGTCGCCATCACGTCTGGACGGTCGGGGAAATAGGTGATGCGGCGGAAACCTTCCGCCTCGCATTGCGTGCAGTAGGTGCCGCTCGAACGATAGAGGCCGGATAGTTGCGTATTGGCGGTCGGATCGATCAGTGTCTCGATCTCGAGCTTGAATGGGCCGTTCGGCGGCTGCGGGATGGTGAGGCTGTCGGGCGTCGCCACATAGCTTTCGCGCGGCAGCGGGGTGCCGTCGACTTTGAGTGAAATAAGGGAAAGGTCTTCGCCGTCGAGCACGAGAGGGGCGGCGGCGCTTTCCGGATTGGGCTTGAGCGCGAGGGTTGTCTTTACCCTGGTCTCTGTCGGGTGCAGTGCGACGTCGAGCGCAACCGTTTCGACCAGCCAGTCGGGCGGGCGGTAGTCCTTGAGGCGAATGGGCTGGGCGACATCGGTGCGCATTCCTGCTTCCTTATTTCATCGGTTCGGCGTGGCCGATCACCCGCGCGATCGACGGCGATTGTTTTTGCAGCGCCCGTTCGATTTCGTCCACTTTTTCGTGGACGGCCCGCACGCTGAGCTTGGGGTCGACGCGGCAGTGGAAGTTGACGATTTCGCCGTCGTCGGTTTCACGCACGCGCACGTCGTGCACGTCGCGGACGATGCGGCCCCCGGCGGCGATCTCGGCGAGGACATGGCGGACGGCATTGACCCGTTCGGGCGGCGCCTCGCGGCCGAGCGCGTCATGCATCTGCAGCGGCTCGATGTGAGTTTCCACCTCGACGTCGGCGCCGAGCTCTTCCTCGATCGCCCGTTCAAGCTGGTCCGCCAGTTCATGCGCCGCAGCAAGCGACAGCTTGCCGTCGACCTCGAGATCGAGCGAGATCGCGAGCTTGTCGTGGATGCCGTGCACGATGACGTGATGCACCGCAAGCGCCTTGTTGCGAGCGATGACCATGACGCGCTCCAGCACACTCTCATTATCGAGCGCGACGGGATCGGTCATGACCGTGACTTCCGCATGAGGGATTTTGCCGCGCAGCGTCGTGGTGACGGCGTTCTTTACTGCGCTTACGCGGTCGAGCGGCAATGTGCGGCTTACGGCGACCGTCAAATCGATAAAGGTCTTTTCTCCGACCGCGCGTGCGCGCACCTGCTCGACGGCGACCACGCCCGGGACGCTTGCGACAAGGCCGGAGACTGTCTCCACAATGCCGGCAGGCGCAACGTCGGTCAGAGCATCGATCGTGCGGCGGCCGAGCCGCCAGCCCGCGATGCACACCAGGATTGCCACTGCCAAAGCGGCAACCGAATCCGCCCACCAATATCCAAAATACACCCCGAAGAGGCCGATCAGCACGGCGAGTGAGGCCCACAGATCGGACGAAAAATGCAGTGCGTCCGCTTCGAGCGCCTGGCTCGACGTGGCGTGCGCTGTGCGCGACAGGGTGCGGGCCCGGAAGAAATCGACGACGATCGACACGGCGATGACACCGAACGCCCAGAGATTGGCGACCACCGCGTGAGCCTCGTGCTCGGTCAGGCGTTTGACGGCCTCCCAGATAACGACCCCGGACAAGAGGAACAGGAGCGCGGTTTCGGCCAGCGCCGAGATGCTTTCGATCTTGCCGTGTCCGTAGTGGTGCTGTTCGTCGGCGGGCTTTCCCGAAACGCGCACGGCAAGATACGTCATTACCGTCGCGCCGAGATCGATCAGCGAATGACCGGCTTCCGACAGGATCGCCAGCGAACCGGTCATCAGCCCGACGACGGCCTTGGCTATCGTCAACCCGGCCGATGCCGCGATCGAGGTTAGTGCGGCCTGTTCCTTCTCGCTCTGCATTTCGGAATGACTTGCAGCCCGCTATGATGTGCGCCAAGTCAGAGATATGGCCAAATCCACCGATAAGCCAGCCCCGAGAGTGCGCGTTTTTCAGGACCAGAAATGACATGTCGGCTCTAGCATTCGGCGAAACCATCCCTGCGACCTGGGCGCGGACGGCGACCGATCCGGAAGCATTCGCGCGCGAGCAGGAAAAGCTCTCGCACCTGTGGACGTTCCTCGGCTTCACCAAGGACGTCGCCAATGACGGGGACTGGTTTCGCGCGAGCCTCGCAACGCGCTCGGTGTTCGTGCAGCGTTTCGGCACCGAGCTGAGAGGATTTGAGAATCGCTGCGTGCACCGGTTTTATCCGCTGCGCACCGAGGACAAGGGCAATGGCCCGGTCCTCTGCGGCTTCCACCACTGGCGCTACAACAAGGACGGTCTCGCGCTCGGCATTCCGCTATGCGAAGAACTCTACGGAGTCATTCCGCGAAAGCTGAACGCTCGTCTCACGCCGATCGAAGTCGCTACCTGCGGATCGCTGGTGTTCGGCCGCTTTCCCGGGCCGGGTGCGACTGAAACGCTTGAAGAATACCTCGGCGAAGGCTTTCCCATTCTCGCCGCCATGGCGCAGATGAAAGAAGAGCCGATGCTGCTCAGCAACAGCATCAAGGCGAACTGGAAGCTCTGCCTGCACATCACCTTCGACGACTATCACGGCATGGCGGTGCACCCGTCGACCTTCGGCAAACGCGGCTACGTGCACCGCAAGAACATCACCTACCAGCGCTTCGGCCTGCACAGCACGTTTCTGAGCACGCGCGAGCCCAATCCGCTGCAGAAGATGTCTGCCGAGTGCCGCGAGGGCACGTTTCGTTCGAAGCACTACCGCATTTTCCAGTTCATGCCGGATCTCCTGATCTCGCATTTCAAGGCCTACGCGCAGTACTGGTATTGCCAATTGCAGCAGTACGTGCCGGTCGCGCACGACCGCACCGAGATGCGAGCCTGGCTCTACGCGGCCCCATTCCCGGCCGACCATAAGCCGCATGTGAAATGGACACGCCCAATCGTCGAGCCATGGCGCAGGCGCATCGTGCACCATTACGCAAAGGTGGTGGCACGCGAAGACAACGAGGTGTGCGAGAAAGTCCAAACCATCGCGCATCAGATCCACGAACGGCCGATCCTCGGTGCGCTCGAGGAGCGTATCGGGTGGTTCGAGGAATCCTACGCTAAGGCGCTTGCGGCCGGAGAAGGAAGCGCAACTCCGGCGTCGGAACAAAGAGAAGTCCGAGCCGGCACAAACGGTTGATTTTTTACTCGTCGACCTTGTCGCCTGCGTCTCTTTGCTTTTGCTGCTCTTCGGCGATGAGCTTCATGATCCGCTCGCGCTCGGCTGGGTCGGTGACATTCGTGAGCAGCTCGCGATAGTGCCGAATATTCTCCCGGCGTACGAAGCGCTCCATTGGCAGCCGCTCCTCTACAGAGTGCGCCCATCGCGTGTATAACATTAATTCCGCAATTGATATAGATCAAAGCGCGGCGGAACGAGCGGAAATGGCAGCCAAATGTGTCAAACTTCACTTGAATACCGTCAGTGGCCGGACGTTGACGGCGCTAAAATTCGGCTCCAAATGCGACGAACGGAGAGCGCGTCGAGGAATTGTGATGGGTAAAGATTGGAAAAATAGCCGGTGGCGCTTCTGTGTCGCTCCGATGATGGAGTGGACAGACCGGCATTGCCGATACTTCCACCGCCTGCTCACGCGCCGCGCACTGATCTACACGGAGATGCTGACGACGGCCGCGGTCCTGCGTGGCGACCGCACGCGTTTGCTTGGCTTCGATCCGGCGGAACATCCGGTTGCGCTTCAACTCGGGGGCAGCGACCCCAAGGCGCTCGCGGAATCTGCGCGGATCGCTGAGGAGTTCGGTTACGACGAGGTCAACCTCAACGTCGGCTGTCCTTCTGACCGCGTGCAGGAGGGGCGCTTCGGCGCGTGCCTGATGGCGGAGCCCGCGCTGGTCGCCGATGGCATTGCCGCGATGAAAGCCGCGGTATCGGTGCCAGTGACGGTCAAGTGCCGCATCGGCATCGACGAGCAGGATCCGGAAGAGGCGCTGTTCGGTTTTGCGAATGCCGTAAGGGCGGCAGGCGCCGACGCGCTGATCGTGCACGCACGCAAGGCCTGGCTGAAAGGCCTGTCACCGCGCGAGAACCGCGACGTGCCGCCGCTCGACTATGCAATCGTGCATCGGCTCAAGCGCACGCACCCCGACTTCACGGTCGTCATCAACGGCGGCATCAAGACGCTCGATGAGGCGAGCGCCCAGTTCGCCCATGTCGACGGCGTGATGATGGGCCGCGCCGCCTATCAGGAGCCGTGGCGGCTCCTGGAAGTCGATCCGGCCTTGTTCAATGAACCTGCGCGGTTCGGATCGGCAAAAGAGGTGGCGCTCGCGCTCATTCCCTATGTCGAGCGCGAGCTTGCGAAAGGGGCGCGGCTGCACGGCATCACACGTCATATTCTCGGCCTGTTTCGAGCGGTGCCCGGAGCGCGCGCATTCCGGCGGCAGATTGCGACCCACGCGGTAAAGCCGGACGCCGACGCCCGCGTCATAGCTGATGCGCTTGCCCTGGTGCTGGACAGCCGCGCCGATCTGGCGCACATCGCTGCATAGGTCTCTTCGCTCTCCTTCCTCCCGGGGCTGCTTTGATTTTCGGTTATCCGATCGGCGAGATCGTCTGGCTCGCGCTGTGGATCATTGGCGCGGGCGCACTGGTCGGAATTCTGGCCGGGCTGTTCGGCATCGGCGGCGGGGCGATCATCGTGCCGGCGCTCTACGAAGTTTTTAGCGTGCTGGGCGTGCCGGAGGATGTGCGTATCCAACTCTGCATCGGCACCTCGCTTGCGATCATCGTGCCGACGACGGTGCGTTCCTATCTCGGGCATAAGAAAAAAGGCGCCGCGCTCCTTCATGTGCTGCGCATCTGGACCGCACCTGCGATCGCCGGGGTTGTGATCGGGTCGGTCGTCGCTGCGTTCGCGCCGGCGGAAGTGTTCAAGATCGCCTTCGTCGTCTTCACCGCGCTGATCGGCACCAAGATGTTGTTCGGCGGCGAAAGCTGGAATCTCGGTACGCAATTGCCGGGGCGCGGTCTTCTCACGGTTTTCGGGTTCATCACCGGCCTGTTTTCCTCGTTGGTGGGCGTGAGCGGCGGCGCGGTTTCGAACGCTGTACTGACGCTCTATGGCGAATCGATGCAGCGCGCGGTTGCGACGTCGGCCGGCATCGGCGTGCCGATCACGATTGCCGGCACCATCGGCTACATGATTGCCGGCTGGAAACACATGGGCGTGCTGCCGCCGCTTTCGATCGGCTTTGTGTCTCTGATCGGCTTTGCGCTGATGGCGCCCGTGTCGAGCTACACCACGACGTTCGGCGTGCGGCTCGCGCACTGGCTGCCCAAACGCAAGCTCGAGATCGCATTCGGGATTTTTGTTTATATCGTCGGCTTGAGACTATTGATTACGCTGCTCTAGGCCGTCTACGGCTGGCCGCGCAGCCGCAGCTTGTCGCCGCGAACTTCCCAGCTTTCCAGCCGGTTGAGGAAGCTCATTCCGAGCAGATTGTTCTTGAGTCCGCCGCCTTGCGCGACCAGCGCCGGCACCGACCGTTCGGTAAGCCCGCCAATGGCAAGACGATCGAGTGTAACCGGCGCGGCATGGGTGTGACCGTTGGCGGTTTCCACGTTGACCGAGTAGTTGAGCACTTCTATCGGCAGGCCCGCCGCCCGGGCGGCGTCTCGGGTGAGCACGACAGAGCTTGCGCCGGTGTCGAGCACCATCGGCACGCGCGCACCGTTGATGTGCGCCGCTACCGCGAAGTCGCCCCCGTGTCCACGCACGATCTCGACCGTGCGGCCATGTGTGACTGCACGCCCCGGGATCAATTCCGCCAGAACACGGTTGGCGATGTCGTGCAGCTCGTAGCGATAGGAATAGGCGACGACCAGCACCAGGCCGACAACGCCCCAGAACAGTGTCGGCTCAAGCGCCTTCGACAGCCGCTCGCGGAGCAGGATCAGCACCAGGCCCCCGGCGAACAGCACGATTGCGACCTTGAGCACGATCGACGAAATGTCGTGGCGCAGCAGGTTGGCGATGGCGTCCTGGTCGTTGCTGGCGATCAGCGCGGCGAGCGATAGCGCAACCCCAAGCACAAGGGACCAGGTCAGGCGGCGGCTCACGGGGTCATCCTGTTGCGCTTGCGGCGACGCGCCGCGCGGCGAGACGCCCGGGGAGTTCCGCCGTCACACGGGCGCGCTCCGCGCTGCTCATCAGCGTCCATTGCGCGATTTCGTCGATAGTCCGGCCGCATCCGAGGCAAAGTCTGGAACGCACATCAAGCGTGCAGACCTTGACGCAGGGACTCTCGATTGTGGCCATGAATCATCGATGTGGTTGAATCGGCAGGAAAGATAGAGCGCGCCGCCGGGAACGCAATCGGAAGAATGGTCGCAAGGCGGTTCAGGTGCCGACCCGGAACAAAGGTCGCTTGAGCAGGCTCCGCCGTGCCTCTTTGGCGCTCTCGTCGGGCTCGCTTTTCGCCGGTTGCGCCGTTGTCTCGGTCATCGGCGCCATCGCGGCGACCACGCGCTCAGGCGGGAAGGTCACGATTACCTCGGTACCGATGCGCAGCTTGGACTTCAGAGAGAATGTGCCGCCATGCATGTCGACCAGGCTTTTGGCAATCGGCAGGCCGAGTCCCGCGCCCTGTTCCGCAGATTTGATCGAGTTCGAACCCTGGCCGAACGACGCAAGCACCACGGGGATTTCCTCTTCCGGGATGCCGGCGCCCGTATCCTTCACGCTCATGTACTGCCCGCCGGACGCAGTCCAGCCGACCTTCAGCCAGATCTCGCCGCCCTGCGGCGTGAACTTGATCGCGTTCGACAACAGGTTGAGGCAGATCTGCCGGAGCGCGCGTTCGTCCGCCCACAGCCGCGGCAGGTCGTTTTCGAAAACGTCGTGGAGTGTGATGCCGCGGTTGCTGGCGCGCAGCTTCAGCAAATGATGGCAATCCTCGACGATCGACACCAGCGAGACCGACTCTTCATTCAGTTCGTAGCGTCCGGCTTCGATGCGCGACAGATCGAGAATCTCGTTGATCAGCCCAAGCAGATGCACCCCGGAATTATGAATGTCGGAGGAATATTCCTTGTAGGCCGGAATCGCGTGCTCGCCGAAAACCTCTGTCTTCATCACCTCGGAAAATCCGAGAATGGCGTTGAGCGGCGTGCGCAGCTCGTGGCTCATCTGCGCGAGGAATCGCGACTTCGAAATGTTGGCGGACTCCGCACGCCGCCGGGCCTCGTCGGAAATCGCCTTGGCCTGTTCGAGCTCGCCGATCAGCGCATCTTTTTCCGCCCGCGCTTCGAGCGTCGCGAGCGTCGTCGAATAGAGCCGGTACGCGAGCAGTGCGAAATAGCATTGCGCGGTCACCGCCATGACGGCGAGGATGTAATCGCGCAGCGTCCCCTGCAGCAGGAAGTCGAGCGCAATCGCCGCGGTGACCGGAAGCGTGGCGGCGACCACCGCCATCGGCAAACTCGACGCCAGCATACTGGACACAGCGACCACCAGCAGCATGACGAACAGCATAAAGGTGCTCGAGCTTTCGTCGGTGCCGACCGGGTGGATGAGGATGAACATCCAGGCGAGGCCGTAGAACAGGTCTAGGATGATGAAGCGCAGCCGCCAGGCTCGGCTCGAAGCCTCGCCCATCGGCTGCTCGAGGAACTGGCGGCACTTGGTAATGATGACGGCATGGATGACCAGCACCGAGGCCGTCCAGGCGCCGGCCGCGACCGCGCCGGTCCACAAGCTCGACAGGAATCCGATCGTCGCGACCAGGAGCAGGATGACCAGCGAAGCCGACAATCGGTTTTGCGCATATTGGCGCAACAGTTCGTAGTCGAACGCGGGGCGCGTGCCGCTCGACGAGGTCAGCCGGTCGCGCGCCTCGCGCACATGCTGCGCGGCGAGACGGCGCTTTACCGGCGACTTTTCGACGGGAATGACGGGTGCTGGCTGATCGTTGGCGAAGGTCATCTTTACGCGGTGATACGCTGAAAAACTCGCCGCCAACCTCGCTCATAACCTCTAAGGCAGCCTTAAGAGCGGCCTAAAATAAGAGGTTAACGGCCGTTAGCCGTACCTTTGACAGGCTTTCGGTCCCATGTTCGGTTGCGCATTCGGACGCAAGGAGCGGGGTAAGAGATGAAGCTTTACGACAGCAACCGCGCGCCCAATCCACGGCGGGTGCGGGTTTTTTTGGCCGAAAAAGGCATCAAAGTGCCGATCGAGCAGGTCGACATAATGGCCCAGCAACACAAGACCCCCGAATACGCCGCGATCAATCCGTTGCAGCGTATGCCGGCACTGGTGCTCGACGACGGCACGATCATCACCGAGTCGATCGCGATCTGCCGCTACTTCGAAGCCCAGCAGCCGGAGCCGCCGATGTTCGGAGTGGGTCCCAAGGACACCGCGATCGTTGAGATGTGGAATCGCAGGTGCGAGCTCAATTTGTTATTTACGGTTGCGCATGTCTTCCGCCACAGCCATCCCGCGATGAAAGAGCTGGAAGTGCCGCAGGTCGCTGCGTGGGCGGAAGCCAACCGGCCGCGCGTCGTCGACTTCATCAGGCTTCTCGATGCAGAACTCGCAAAGCACGAATTCATCGCCGGCGACCGCTACACGGTTGCCGACATCACCGCTCAGGTCGCGGTCGATTTCATGAAAGTGTGCAAGCTCACAGTTCCGGACGAACTCGCTCATGTAAAAAGGTGGCACGCCGCGGTGTCGGGGCGGCCAAGCGCGAGCGCCTGATGCGACTGACGATTGTTGGCTCAGGCGACGCCTTTGGCTCCGGCGGCCGCTTCAATACGTGCTTTTTTCTGGAGACCGCCAAGGCGACGCTGCTGGTCGACTGCGGCGCGAGCGCAATGGTCGCGCTCAACGCGCGCGCGATCGATCCGAACCGCGTCGATGCCGTCGTGCTTTCGCACCTGCACGGGGACCATTTCGGCGGACTTGTATTCATGCTGATCGACGGACAATTCCTGTCGCGGCGCCAACGGCCGCTGCTGATCGCCGGCCCACCCGGCACGCGGGCGCGCATCGACGCGGCGCTGGAAGTGAACTTTCCGAAATCGACCGGATCGAAGTGGCGGTTTCCCTGGTCGGTGGTTGAAATCGAGGTCGGTCGTGAAACGGACGTTCTCGGCCATTCGATCGTAAGCACGGAAGTCGTCCACCAGTCAGGCGCGCCTTCGACCGGTGTGCGGCTCTCGGACGGCAAAACGCTGTTTGCCTATTCCGGCGATACCGAATGGACCGAAGCGTTGCTTCGGATTGCGGACGGCGCCGATCTGTTCATCTGCGAGTGCTACGACTATGCGAACCGCATCAGCGGCCACATGACGTGGGAAATCCTGAAAAGCCGCCTTGGCGATTTACGCGCGAAACGGACCATGGTCACGCACATGAATCGCACGATGCTCGCGCGCCTCGATGAGATCAAAGCGGCGGGTGTGCTCGTCGCCGAGGACGGACTCGTGATGGAGTTCTAGGCGCGGTCGAGCAGGGCGATCAGGCTCGAGGTGTCCCAGCGCTTGCCGCCCATCGCCTGCACTTCCGAATAGAACTGGTCGACAAGGGCGGTGACCGGCAGGTTGGCGCCGTTCTTGCGTGCCTCGCCGAGGCAGATGCCGAGATCCTTGCGCATCCAGTCGACCGCGAAGCCGAAATCGAACTTTCCCGCCGTCATCGTCTTGTAGCGGTTTTCCATCTGCCAGGACTGCGCCGCTCCTTTGGAAATCGTCGCGATCAGCTTCTCGATGTCGAGCCCCGATTTCTTGGCGAAATGAATTCCCTCCGCGAGACCTTGCACTAGACCGGCGATGCAGATCTGGTTGACCATCTTCGAAAGCTGTCCGGAGCCCGGCTTCCCGAGCAGGTTACAGGCGCGCGCGTAGGCTGCGATCACCTTCTCGGCGCGCGCGAAGGGCTCTTCGTCGCCGCCGCACATCACGGTCAGCACGCCGTTCTCGGCGCCAGCCTGTCCGCCCGACACCGGTGCGTCGACGAATTCGAACCCGGCCTTCTTGGCAGCGGCATGAAGCTCACGCGCGATCTCGGCGGAGGCGGTCGTGTGATCGACGAAGATCGCGCCCTTTTTCATGGCACCGAAGGCGCCGTTCGATCCGAGCGTCACCTCACGCAGGTCGTTGTCATTGCCGACGCAGGCCATGACGAAGTCCTGGCCTTCGGCGGCCGCCTTTGGCGTCGGCGCCGACTTGCCGCCGTATTGCTTGACCCATTTCTCCGCCTTGGCGCCGGTGCGGTTATAGACCGTGACGTCGTGGCCACCCTTGTTCTTCAAGTGCCCGGCCATCGGGTAGCCCATTACGCCCAAGCCCAGAAACGCCACTTTCGCCATCGTCTTGCTCCTTAGTCGCTCAATTTGCGGGTGCCGAGAGGCACAATAGGTCATTGCGACGCCATCCGCGTCAACCATCTTCCGTGCATTGACCCATCCGCCACCGACCTTATGGTGGCGCCCGCAAGCGGAAGGAAAGGCGTATGGCGGTCACCAAAGAGCAGATCCTGGCGGCGCTGGCGAAAGTACCGTCGCCTCAGGGCGCGCCGCTGACAGACGCCCGCGTGCTGTCCGACATCGTGACGACCGAGGGCAAGGTGTTCTTTTCGATCACCGTCGACGCTGCCGCGGTGAAGGCCTGGGAGCCGGTGCGCAAGCGGGCGGAAGACGCCGTGCGCGCGATTCCGGGCGTGCAGTCCGCGATGGTGGCGCTGACGGCGGAACGCGCCGCCGGCGCGCCGCGTCCGGCGCAAGCTCAACCCGGCGCGCGCGCCCATGCACATCCTGCCGACAAGGTTCAGCCCGGCATTCCCGGAGTCGATGCCGTCATTGCGGTCGCATCAGGCAAAGGTGGCGTGGGGAAATCCACGACGGCCGTCAATCTCGCGCTCGGCCTGCGCGATCTTGGCCTGAAAGTCGGCGTACTCGATGCCGATATTTACGGCCCGTCGCTGCCGAAGCTGCTTGCGATCAAGGAGAAGCCGCAGACGATCGGCGGCACGCGGCTGAAGCCGATCAGCCGCTACGGCCTGACCGTGATGTCGATCGGTTTCCTCATCGACGAGGAGACGCCGATGATCTGGCGCGGGCCCATGGTCATGTCGGCCATCACGCAAATGCTGCGAGAGGTGGAGTGGGGCACGCTCGACGTGATGGTTGTCGACATGCCTCCCGGCACGGGTGACGCCCAACTCACCATGGCGCAACAAGTGCCGCTCAAGGGAGCAGTGATCGTGTCGACGCCACAGGATTTGGCGCTGATCGACGCACGACGCGGCATTGCGATGTTCAGACGTGTCGACGTGCCCGTGCTCGGCATTGTCGAGAACATGAGCTATTTCGTTTGCCCGAAGTGCGGGACGCGTTCCGACATCTTCAGCCATGGCGGCGCGCGCCATGAGGCTGAGCGGCTTGGCGTGCCGTTTCTCGGCGAGGTGCCGTTGCACATGAGCATTCGCGAGAAATCGGACTCCGGTTTGCCGGTCGTTGCGACCGAACCGGATGGTGAGCACGCCAGGATCTATCGAGAGATTGCAGGAAAAGTGCTCGAGCAGCTCAAAGGCAAAGCCGCGCGGACCGCGCCGAAAATCGTGATCGAAAGCTGAAACCGCCTGCGGCGCTTTGCGACGCTTCGCTAAGTGACGTATTTTATTGCACAATTTAGCTCGTGCGGCACTTGCATCGAAGCCGCCAGCGCAGCATTCTGATCGTGATACCGGAAGGGGCCTTCGCCATTTCGGGCGGCGTGGCGGCTCCCTTCGGGTTTTCCAGAGGGAGGATATGCAAATGAAGCGTCGTCAATTTCTGAAGGGCGCCGGTGTCGGACTAGCCGCGACCGCGGTTGCTTCGCCCGCCATCGCCCAGTCAATGCCTGAAGTCAAATGGCGTCTCGCCGCGAGCTGGCCGAAGTCGCTCGACACGATTTACGGCGCCTGCGAAACGTTCGGCCGATACGTTGCCGAAGCGACCGACAACAAGTTCCAGATTCAGATATTTGCCGCAGGCGAAATCGTGCCCGGCTTGCAAGTGCTCGATGCGGCGTCAAACGGCACGATCGAAGCTTGCCACACCGCGACGTATTACTACTTCGGCAAGGATCCGACCTGGGCCCTGTTCTGCGCATTTCCGTTCGGTCTGAACGGCCGGCAGCAGAACGCGTGGTACTACGATGGCGAAGGCCTCAAGCTGATGAATGAGTTCGCCGCCAAGTTCAATCTGACCTGCATGGTCGGCGGCAACACCGGTTGTCAGATGGGCGGCTGGTTCCGCAAGGAGATCAAGACCGTCGATGACTTCAAGGGCCTCAAGATGCGCATCGGCGGCTGGGCCGGCAAAACATTGCAGAAACTCGGCCTCGTCCCGCAGCAGATCGCCGGCGGCGATATCTATCCGGCGCTGGAGAAGGGCACTATCGACGCCACCGAATGGGTTGGTCCGTACGACGACGAGAAGCTCGGCTTTTACAAAGTCGCAAAGTACTACTACTACCCCGGCTGGTGGGAAGGTGGCACCGCGCTGCATTTCCTGTTTAACGACGCGAAGTTCAAGGCGCTGCCGAAAAACTACCAAGCCGTCGTGCAGACTGCTGCTGCTTACGCAAACACCGAAGCGACTGCGCGCTACGACGCACGCAACCCGCTCGCGTTGCAACGGCTCGTCGGTGCCGGCACGATCTTGCGGCCATTCTCGCAGCAGATCATGGAGGCGTGCCTCAAAGCCTCGAACGAGGTGAACAAGGAGACCTCAGCGACGAACCCGTCGTACCAGAAGGTTTTGGCCTCGATCGAGGACTTCCGTTACAAGGAATACCTGTGGTGGCAGGTCGCCGAGTACGGCTTCGACACCTTCATGATCAGGTCGAACCGGAAGAGCTGACGTTTAACGATAAAACAATTGCAATCGGGGCCGGCCTCGAGCCGGCCCTTTTTTGTGCGCCTTCAGTGGGCTATCACAGACCACTTACAACTTTGGTTGAACCGGTGCAGACTGGATTTAACCGGCGCCCTTGGCCATGCTCGGCGCACGCCGAGGGCGTAAGTTGACGGATCGGCGGGGGATTCCGCCAGAACTAAAATAAAGGGAGGGTTTGGAATGAAACGACGTGAATTTCTCAAGACCGCGGGAATCGGCGCGGCTGCAACGGCCATTGCCGCACCGGCGATCGCCCAGTCATCGCCGACGATCAAGTGGCGCATGCCGTGCAGTTGGCCGAAGTCGCTCGACACGATCTATGGCGGCGCGGAAGTCATGGCCAAGGCCGTTGGCGAAGCCACCGATGGCAAGTTTACAATCCAGCCATTTGCCGCCGGCGAAATCGTACCCGGTCTTGCAATCGTCGATGCGGTGCAAAACGGCACGGTCGAGATCGGCCACACGGCTTCGTATTACTACTTCGGCAAGGACCCGACCTTCGGGTTCGGCACATCGGTGCCGTTCGGCCCAAATGCGCGCATCAACCAGGCGTGGATCACGCAGGGCGGCGGCATGGACGTGATGAATGACTTCTACAAGAAGTACAATGCACGCGCGCTGCTCGCCGGCAACACCGGCTGTCAGATGGGCGGCTGGTATCGCAAGGAAATCAACTCGGTCAACGACCTCAAAGGCCTGAAGATGCGTATCGGCGGCTGGGCCGGCAAAGTGCTCCAGAGGCTTGGCGGCGTGCCGCAGCAGATCGCGGGCGGCGACATCTATCCGGCGTTGGAAAAGGGCACGCTCGATGCCTGCGAGTGGGTTGGCCCCTACGACGACGAGAAGCTTGGCTTCTACAAGGTCGCGCCCCACTACTATGCGCCGGGTTGGTGGGAAGGCGGCTCGATGCTGTTCGCCTTCGTCAATCTCGACAAGTGGAACGCGCTGCCGAAGAGCTACCAGGCGGTTCTCGAGCAGGCCGGTCACTACGCCAACACTTGGATGATGGCGAAGTACGACGCGGTCAACCCGCAAGCGCTCCGGCGGTTGCTCGCCGGCGGCACCAAGCTGCACGTGTTCTCGCCGCAAATCATGGACGCCTCGTACAAGGCAACGATGGAGTTGCACGCCGAGGTCGCCAAGGAGAACGCCAGCTTCAAGAAGGCCAACGATTCGATGATGGACTTCACGAAGAATGCGTATCAATGGTTCCAGGTCGCTGAAAACACCTACGATCAGTTCATGATTCGCGTGATGCGCTGATCGAACGGCTAAAAATGAAAACCCCGGAGCGCCTGCTCCGGGGTTTTTTATTTGTCATTTGAAATTCAGTGGCGGCGGCGGCTCGATCTGCGGAATCTCGATCTTGACCTTGCTGGGATCGATCTTCGGCCCTGTGCCCTTGTAGTGCATCACCATGGCGGGGAAGAGGATCACCAGCAGCACCATGATCACCTGGATAACGACGAACGGCACCGCACCCCAGTAAATTTGTCCCGTCGTCACGCCGTCGGTGCGCTTGCCGGTGATGCGGTCGATGAAGGACTCTCGCGGCGCCACGGACCGCAGATAGAACAATGCAAATCCGAAGGGCGGATGCATGAACGACGTTTGCATGTTGACGCCGAGGATCACGCCGAACCAGATCAGGTCGATCCCAAGGTGCTCGGCGGCGGGCCCAAGCAGCGGGATGACGATGAACGCCAACTCGAAGAAATCGAGGAAGAAGGCGAGCACGAAAACGAAAGCGTTGACGAAGATAAGGAAGCCAACCTGTCCGCCCGGCAAGGACGTCAGCAGGTTCTCGACCCAGATGTGACCGCTGACACCGTAGAACGTCAGCGAGAAGACGCGTGCGCCGATCAGAATGAAGACCACGAACGCCGATAATTTTGCCGTTGATTCAGTCGCTTGCCGGATCAGGTCCCAGCTCAGGCGGCGCTTCATGGCGCCGAGGATCAACGCGCCGCTGGCGCCCATTGCGCCGCCTTCGGTCGGTGTCGCGACGCCGATGAAGATAGTGCCCAGCACGAGGAAGATCAGGAAAAGCGGCGGCACCATCACGAAAGTCGTCTGTTGGGCCATATGCGACAGGAAGCGGAAACCGAAGAGGCGGTTGGTCAGCCAGTTGACGATCGCGATTGCGAACGCGAACAGGATGCCGAAGAACATGCTGAGCACAACGAAGTCGGCGCCGTGCGAGTCCGAATTGCGCATCATCAGCCAACCAAATACGGCGCTGGCGACAGCCAGAATTGCAAGCGAAATGAGACCGCGGCTTCCATCCGGCTCCTTGAAGCCGACGGCGTCAGCGGGGAGGCCTGGCGTCGCTTTTGGGAAAAGCAGCGTGACGAGGAAAACGTAGAACGCATAGAGGCCCGAAAGAACGAGGCCCGGGATGAAGGCGCCTTCGTACATGTCGCCGACCGAGCGCCCGAGCTGGTCGGCCATGACGATCAGCACGAGCGAGGGTGGAATGATCTGCGCCAGCGTGCCGGACGCCGCGATCACGCCGGACGCTACGCGCCGATCGTAGCCGTACCGCAGCATGATCGGGAGCGATATGAGTCCCATCGAGATGACCGAGGCCGCGACGACGCCGGTCGTTGCGGCAAGCAGGGCGCCGACGAATACGACCGCGTAAGCAAGGCCGCCGCGCACAGTACCGAACAGCTGTCCGATGGTGTCGAGCAGGTCTTCCGCCATGCCGGAGCGTTCGAGCACCAAGCCCATGAAGGTGAAGAAAGGGATCGCGAGCAATGTGTCGTTGCTCATCACCCCGTAGATGCGCTCGGGCAAAGCCTGCATGAAATCCGGCGCGAACTGGCCGAGTTCGATACCGATGAAGCCGAACAGCAAACCGACCGCGCCGAGCGAAAATGCCGCCGGGTAACCGAGCAGCAGGAATACGACCAGCGCCGCAAACATAATCGGCGCCATGTTTTGGATGAAGATTGCTTCCATATCTGCCCCAGACGCGCCGTTGATCTATTTTTTCTCGATTGCCTCGACGATGTGCTCGACTTCGGCTTCGAGGGCGTGAACTTGCGTATCGTGCGGATCCGGAATCAGACCGCGCATGACGGCGAGCCGCTTGATCAATTCGGAAATGCCTTGGATCAACAACAGCGCGAAGCCGATCATGATCAGCGATTTCGACGGCCACTGCGGCAGACCACCGGCATTCCCCGATTGCTCGTTGATCTCGTATGAGCGGAGGAAGAACGGAACTCCGGTCAGAACCATGAGGAAGCACAGCGGCAGCAGGAAGAATGCGTGACCCACCGCGTCAATCGTGCTGCGCAGCCATTTCGGCATCAGGTTATTTATGATGTCGATGCGGATGTGTTCGTTATTGAGCAGCGTCCACGGCGAGCAGAGCATGAACACCATGCTGAACAGCACCCATTGCAGCTCGAGCCATGCGTTCGACGATGTGTCGAAAATCTTGCGCACGGTCGCGTTGACCGCGGAAACAACAACGGCCGCGATAACCAGCCAGGCAACATACCTGCCGATCCACGTGTTGATGCGGTCGATGAGCCGCGTTAGCGGCAGCAACGCCTTGAGCACGGCGTCAAGAACGCCCACGTATTCCCCCCTCCGTCGTCGGCCGTTTGTCCCGGCATTCTTATAATTCAGGCGCGCCCCACGCTCAGCGCGGCGCCAAGCCAGCCACCTTAATCCGATGCCGCCATAAGCCGTCAATGGAGAAATTAGTGGCCGACGCGGGACGGAAGCCGTTTTGCGGGCGTTCCGGCTGGCGGGGCGGATCCACCCGGCCCGAGCTTCGGCGCGTCAGCCTAGCCGCCGGTTACGCTCATGTGGCGCGACAGCGCGGGGCGCATGTGGCGACGGTCGATCACGAAATCATGGCCTTTCGGCTTTCGAGTGATTGCCTCGTCGATCGCCGCGTAAAGCGGCTCGTCGCTCTCGGATGCGCGCAGCGGCTTGCGCAGGTCGGCCGCGTCGTCATGGCCGAGGCACATGTACAGCGTGCCGGTGCAGGTAATACGCACACGGTTGCAGGATTCGCAGAAGTTATGGGTCATCGGCGTGATAAAGCCGAGCCGGCCGCCGGTTTCCTTGACGCGTACGTAACGGGCGGGGCCGCCGGTCTGGTAATCGATGTCCTCGAGGGTGAATCGCTCCGCAAGCCGCGCCCGCACGATCGATAGCGGGAGGTATTGATCGAGGCGGCCCTCGCCAATATCGCCGAGCGGCATCACCTCGATTATGGTCAAATCCATGCCGCGGCCGTGCGCCCATTCGGTGAGCGTGCCTAATTCGCCGTCATTCACGCCTTTGAGCGCGACCGCATTGATTTTCACTTTCAAGCCCGCTGCTTGCGCGACATCGATCCCCGCCATGATCTTGTCGAGTTCGCCCCACCGGGTAATCGCGCGGAACTTGTCGGCATCAAGCGTGTCGAGCGACACGTTGATACGCTCGACGCCGTAGCCCTTCAGCTCGTGCGCGTATTTCGCGAGCTGCGATCCGTTGGTGGTCAGCGTCAGTTCCTTGAGCGCGCCAGACTGCAAATGCCGCGACAGCGAACTGAAGAGGGTCATGATCCCGCGCCGGACGAGCGGCTCGCCGCCGGTGAGGCGCAGCTTGGTCACGCCTTTGGCGACGAACGCGCTGCATAGCCGGTCAAGCTCTTCGAGGCTGAGTACATCGGCCTTCGGCAGGAAGGCCATGTGTTCCGACATGCAATAGACGCAGCGGAAATCACAGCGATCGGTGACCGAGACGCGCAGATAGGTGATCGCCCGCTGGAACGGATCAATCAGCGGACTGGGGCTCACAGGCCGGTTACGGTCGAGCTCCCTCAAGGCAACGGCGTCGGTCTTGTCCATGAGCGTCGGAGCGAATTTCTGCTGGTGCCTGCGCTAGATATGGGAATTGTGGCCGATAATCACCATAGGGTCCAGCGCGCCGGAGCCAAAAGCAATAACGCGGCCACGTTGCCGCAGCCGCGTCATTGAAAGGCATGGTGTCGGGTTACTTTGGCGGTTCGCCCGCAGGCGGCGGCGCGGAAGGCCACGGCGACGCGGGCGCCTGTGTCTGTGCAGCCGGTGGCGGCGGTGCACTCGGTGCGGGCGCGGCCTGCGTCGCGCCGGGCTTCGGCGCGGCGGGCTTCTTCGCAGCAGTTGTCTTCTTGCGCGGCGCCGACCGTTTCTTGACCGGCGGTTTCTTGGCCGGCGGCGGCGCCGGCGTCAGTTCGACAAGAACCGGATTGGGGCGCAGCCGCGACGTACCGTCACCCATCGAGACGAGCTCGAGGCTGTCGGATTCCGGCTGGTAACCGTTGAGCGAGAAGACGACGGTATAGGTCGCGTTCGCCGGAAGGGAGAGCGAGCAGGGCGTCTTGCAGGTCTGCCCATTGGAGACCTTCGCATCCGCGCCCGGCGGCTCGGATTCGAAACGAACCGTGTCCGTAATCGGTTGCGGCTTCAACGCATCGAGGTTCATCCACGACGGCGAGCTTGTGCACGCTGCCAGTGCGAGACCCCCGACCACGATCGCGAATACTCGATACATTGTGTGTCCCGTCCGCTTAGAACCCTAGGGTTCCCCCGCCGACAAGATACGGGCGCCGCGAAAGGGGCGCAACCATGACGGCCCCGTTAACCTTACCGGGTTAACCTTAATTTCGCCTCGGTCTCATTTAGGCGGACGCGGCGATCAATTCGGCGATCGCGCCAGGAAGCTGCTCGTAAGCGCTGATCGTGCGGTCGGGGCCGAACTCCGCCACCGGCGGCTCGCTGTAACCGAAATCGACGGCAACGATCGGAATCTGCGCCGCCCGCGCGGTGCGGATATCCGTGAGCGAGTCGCCGATCATGATCGAGCGCCTTGGATCGCCGCCGGCAGCGGCGATCGTGCGGAGGAGAATTGCGGGTTCGGGTTTCTGCACGCCAAAAGTATCGTGCCCGCATATCGCGGCAAATCTTTCGGCAAGATTGAGCGCGCCGAGAAGCTTCAGTGAAAGCCGCTCGAGCTTGTTGGTACAAACCGCAAGACGAAATTGCCGTCTCGCGAGCAGATCGAGCGCCGGTTCCAAACCTGCGAACGCGCGTGAACGATCGGCGATGTGATCGGAATAGTGTGCAACGAAATCCGCAAACATTCGCTCGATCTCGGCGGGCCCGGCCGCGCGTCTTTCGGCTTCGAGCCCGCGCACGATCATCGCTTTGATTCCGCCGCCGATCAGATTGCGGCCGGTATCAAAGGGAACAGGCGGCAAGCCTTCGCGCGCGAACACGACATTCAGCGTGTCGATGAGATCGGGTGCGGTATCGACTAGCGTGCCGTCGAGATCGAACACGATTGTTGCGGGCGGAGCCATTGGGGCCGATCGCTAACGTCCATGCGGCTTTGAGGCAAGCGGGAACGCACTTTTATTCGGGCTTTTAAGCTTGAATACAGCCATTTTCGACTATGCGGGCGCAATGAACGACGCTAGAAAAGCGCAAGAAAAAGCAGCTCCTTTCTATTTCCGGATTTGCCCGCGACCGCGATGAATATCGACGCCCAGAAACGCGCGGCCGCGGCTCGCGCCGTTGAGTTTGTGCGTCCCGGGATGCGTCTCGGGCTCGGTACCGGTTCGACCGCACGCCATTTCGTCGAGCTTATCGGCGAGCGTGTGCGGACCGGTCTCGATCTCGTCGCCGTGCCGACGTCCGAGGCGACCCGCGCGGACGCCGAGCGCGCCGGAATACGGCTGACCACGCTCGATGAAACGCCGGAGCTTGATCTGACGGTTGACGGCGCCGACGAGATCGATCCGGGCTTGAGCCTTATCAAAGGCGGGGGCGGGGCGCTGCTCCGCGAAAAAATCGTTGCGGCAGCCTCTGCCCGCATGATCGTGATCGCGGATGAATCAAAATATGTTGAAGCGCTCGGCCGTTTTCCTTTGCCGGTCGAAGTGGCGTCCTTCGGCTTCACCGCCACATTGCGGGCGGTCGAGGCAGCAACCGGCGTCACGGGGAAGCTGGCCCTGCGGCGGGGCAAGGACGGTCATCCTTTCGTCACGGACGGCGGTCACTGGATCATCGATGTTGCAGTGGGCCGGATTGACGACCCGGCGGCATTGGCGCAAAGGCTGATGGCAATCCCCGGCGTCATGGAGCACGGCTTGTTCATTGGCTTGGCACAGACCGCAATACTCGCCGGGCCAAACGGCGTTCGCATCATCGAGAGGGGCTAGATTTGTTTCAAACGGAGCACCGTTCATGAGCGTTATCCAGGCACTGCATAAAGCGGCGAGAGCCGCGACGGTCGCCGTTGCGCTGATAGCGCTCGGCTCGCCGGTCAGCGCCCAGCAGCAGCCGTCGCCTGCCGCAATCGCGACGGCGAAAGAAATCATTACACTGACCGGCGCAACGAACCTGTTCACTCCAATCGTCCCGGGCGTGGTCGAGCAGGCCAAAATCCTGTTCCTTCAGCAGAATCCCGCGCTCGGCAACGACCTCAACGCGGTGGCGGCCGATTTGCGCACGCAACTGACGCCCCGACTGTCTGAGGTTACCGACGAGGTGGCGAAGCTCTACGCGACAAATTTCAGCGAGAAAGAACTCAAAGATCTGCTTGCCTTCTACAAGTCGCCGCTCGGCAGCAAGCTCATCAAGGATCAGCCGATCATCGCCGAGGCCAGTGTCCGGTTCGCCCAAAACTGGGCGAACAAGTTGAGCGAAGAAGTGATGACCATGATGCGGGCTGAAATGAAGAAGAAGGGACACAACCTTTGACCATCGGCAGGACACCGCGGCGCCGAGGCGATTGAGACCGATGGCCGGCTACGACGTTGATCTTTTCGTCATTGGAGCGGGTTCCGGCGGCGTGCGGGCCGCGCGCATCGCGTCGAGTTACGGCGCGAAGGTGATGATCGCCGAGGAGTACCGAGTCGGGGGAACCTGCGTTATCCGGGGCTGCGTGCCGAAAAAGCTTCTCGTCTATGCGGCGCGCTTTGCCGACGATTTCGAGGATGCCGTCGGGTTCGGCTGGACGGTACCGGAGCCTTCGTTCGACTGGCCAACTCTGATCGCCAACAAGGATCGCGAGATCGCTCGCCTCGAGGCCGCCTACACAACGACGCTCGAGCGCTTCAAGGTCGAGATCGCGAAAACACGCGCGGTCCTGGAAGATGCACATACTGTACGGCTCGCGAGCGGCGCTCGCGTGCGCGCAAAAACGATTCTGATCGCGACCGGCGCGGCGCCGAGCATGGGCGCGAAAATCGCCGGGCTCGAGCATGCCATCTCGTCGAATGAAGCCTTTCACCTCAAGGAGCTGCCTCAGCGCATTCTGATCCAGGGCGGGGGCTACATAGCCGTCGAGTTCGCCGGCATCTTCAACGGGCTCGGTTCGGAAGTGACGCTCGTCTATCGGGGCGAGAACATCCTGCGCGGATTCGACGACGACTTGCGCGAGGTCGTGCGCAATGAGATGGAGCGCCGCGGCATCAAGGTTATCACCCGGCAAACCGTCGGATCGATCGACAAGGTGGAGCACGGTTATTGCGTCGATCTCTCCGACAATCGGGAGTTTCTCGTCGACACGGTGATGTTCGCGACCGGCCGCAAGCCCAACATCCGCGATCTCGGCCTCGAAGGCATTGGCGTCAAACTCGCCGACAACGGCGGTATCGCGGTCGATGAATTTTCCAAGAGCAGCGTCGCCAACGTCTATGCGGTCGGCGACGTCACCAATCGCGTCAATCTCACACCGGTTGCGATCCGCGAAGGTCACGCCTTCGCCGATACGATATTCGGCGGAAAGCCGACTCCGGTCGACCACTCCAACGTTCCGACGGCCGTATTCTCGGAGCCGGAGCTCGGCACCATAGGAATGACCGAGGCGGATGCAGTGAAGAAGCTCGGCGTCGTCGACATCTACAAGACGAGCTTCCGCCCGATGAAGTTCGGAATGGCCGGGCGTGACAGCCGCATGTTCATGAAGCTGGTGGTGGACGGAAAGTCGAACCGCGTTGTCGGCTGCCATATCGCCGGTCCTGATGCCGGCGAAATGATCCAGCTTGTCGGCATAGCGGTGCGAATGGGGGCGACCAAGGCCGACTTCGACGCCACCATGGCCGTGCACCCGACAATGGCCGAGGAATTGGTAACCCTGCGTGAAAAGGCCATGAGTTACGGCCGCGCCGCAGCCGAATAGCCACAAAACTAACCGTTTTCCGGAATACTGGCCTGATCGGCACGGGGTCGTGTATAACCCCGGGCGATTGCTGGAGTATTTGCGTGATGGCCGAACGTTGGACGCCCGACAGCTGGCGCAAGAAGCCGGTTTTGCAGGTGCCGGATTATCCGGACAAGCGCGCTTTGGGCGAGGTCGAAAAGCAACTCGCGACGTT
The DNA here is from genome assembly GCA_035546875.1 of Pseudolabrys sp. Lineage (GTDB taxonomy): Bacteria > Pseudomonadota > Alphaproteobacteria > Rhizobiales > Xanthobacteraceae > Pseudolabrys. Next base: position 7,365 of record DASZVZ010000078.1, on the reverse strand, counting down.
TCCGCCGCTCGTTTTTGCAGGCGAGGCGCGCAATCTCAAACGCCAGCTTGCGCGCGTGGCTACCGGTCAAGCGTTCCTGCTGCAAGGCGGCGATTGCGCGGAAAGCTTCGCCGAGCACGGCGCCAACAACATTCGCGACTTCTTCCGCATGTTCCTGCAGATGGCGGTGGTCCTCACCTATGCCGCTGCCTCCCCGGTGGTGAAAGTCGGCCGTATCGCGGGGCAGTTCGCCAAGCCGCGGTCGTCGCCGACCGAGAAGCGCGACGGCAAGGAATTGCCGAGCTATCGCGGCGACATCATCAACGACATCGAATTCACCGAGGAAGCGCGGCGTCCCGATCCGCGCCGGCAACTCGCAGCCTATCGGCAGTCGGCAGCGACGCTCAACCTGCTGCGCGCTTTCGCGCAAGGCGGCTACGCCAATCTCGCGAGCGTGCGCCAGTGGATGCTCGGATTCGTCAAGGACTCGCCGCAGTCGCGGCGCTACGTCGAATTGTCGGATCGTATTTCCGAAGCGCTCGGTTTCATGCAGGCCTGCGGCCTCGATCTGGAGAGCCATCCGGAGTTGCGCACTACCGATTTCTACACGAGCCACGAGGCTCTGCTGCTGGGCTTCGAAGAAGCGCTGACGCGAGTCGATTCGACAACGGGCGACTGGTACGCGACATCCGGCCACATGATCTGGATCGGCGATCGCACGCGGCAGACAGACCACGGCCACATCGAATATGCGCGCGGCATCAAGAATCCGCTCGGCCTGAAGTGCGGACCATCCCTCAAGGCCGACGACCTGTTACGGCTGATCGACATCCTCAACCCGGACAACGAGCCCGGCAGGCTGACGCTGATCGGGCGCTTCGGCGCTGAAAAGGTCGGCGATCATCTGCCGGCGCTGGTGCGCGCAGTGCAGCGCGAAGGCAAGATCGTTGTATGGTCGTGCGATCCGATGCACGGCAATACCATCACATCGGCGAACGGCTACAAGACGCGGCCGTTTGATCTGATCCTCAAGGAAGTGCGCGGCTTTTTCGATGTGCATGCCGCCGAGGGCACCTATGCCGGCGGTGTGCACTTGGAAATGACGGGCCAGAACGTCACCGAATGCACCGGCGGCGCGCGCGCGATCAGTGACGCCGATCTCAACGATCGCTACCACACCGTCTGCGATCCACGGCTCAATGCCGAGCAAGCGATCGACCTTGCGTTCCTTCTGGCCGAATTGCTCAAGAAAGAGCGCGTTGGGCATGCCAAGCTCGTGCCCACCGCGGCGGCTGCGCTCTAGCGGAAGCGTTCTCCTCGATCCGGTGTTAGTCTGTGGCGGGGATTTAAAGTCCCCGCGCGTACCCGGCGCGTCTCAGACGGAAAATCCGGGCGGGGGAGACCAATCATGAAACGTCATCACTTTCCAATGCGGCTTTCAATGCTGCTTGCAGCTCTGCCGTTGTTTGCAGCAAGTGCCTCGGCGCAACTCGCAGTTTCGGCGAATGACAACAAGGCTGTGCTGGTCGACGGCGCGTCACGGATGCCCGACAACCCGCAGCCCGATACCGTTTCGATCATCGACCTCTCTTCGAAGCCGCCGAAGGTGATCGGCGAGGTTCAGGCGCCGGCGAGCGTCGTCGGGCCGCCGCAAAGTGTCGCGGTCGCGCGCGATGAAAGCATTGCGCTTGTCACCGGTGCGATCAAAGTCGATCCGGCCGATCCGAAAAAGACCACGGCTGACAACCGCGTCTCGGTGATTGATCTCAAGGCAAAGCCGCCGGCCGTGATCCAGACCATCGAGGCGGGTGCCGCGCCGTCCGGTCTCTCGATCAATCCGGCAGGCACGCTTGCGCTCGTCGCCAACCGCAACGAAGGCACCGTGTCGATATTCACGATCGCGAACAAGAAGCTGACGGCGGCTGGCAAGATCGACTTCGGCAATCCGAAATCCGGTCCGAGCCACGCTGCGTTTACTCCGGACGGAAAGATGGCCCTGGTGACGCGCGACGGCGATCACCGCATCTCGGTGCTCAGCGTCAACGGCGACAAGGTCGAGGACACCAAGAAGTTCATGGTGGCGGGTTTTCGTCCCTACAGCATTTCGATCAGCTCGAAGGGAAACGTCGCGGTGCTGAGCAACCAGGGCGGCGGGCAGGGAGACAGCGACTTGATCTCGGTCGTCGATCTCAAGGCAAACCCGCCCCGCGTCGTCGATACGATCTCCGTCGAGCAGATACCCGAAGGCGTCACCATGTCGCCCGACGGGAAGTTCGTCGCCGTGATCATGCAGAACGGCTCGAACAAGCCGAAGACGCACCCAAGCTACCACAAGAACAGTGTGCTTAAGATTTTCCGGATCAACGGCACCGAGCTGAAGCTCGCCGCGCGCGGTGAATTCGGCGCCTGGGGGCAGGGCGTGGTGTGGAGCAAGGACGGCAAGACTTTGCTTGCCCAATCGATGGCCGACAAGACGCTCACCGTCTTCTCGTTCAACGGCAGGGCGCTGAAACAAACGGGAATCGTCAAGGTTAGCGGCGGCGCCGCGGGTATTCGTACGGCGCTGGACTGACCCGCCGCGCTTTGATTGCAGGACGACGGGGCAGGCGCTAGATCATTGCCATGAGCGCCCGCCCTGCCGACAAGCTTGCGATCGCGATTGCGCAGCTCAATGCCATTGTCGGCGACGTCGCCGGCAACGCGGAGAAGGTGCGCAAGGCGCGCGCCGAGGCGGCGGCGCAAGGCGCCGACATCGTCGTTTTCCCCGAACTGTTCATCTCGGGCTATCCGCCAGAAGATCTGGTGCTCAAGCCGGCCTTCCAGGCGGCGTGCCGGGCGGCCGTCGAAGCGCTGGCGCGCGAGACTGCCGACAAAGGGCCCGCGCTTGTCGTCGGGACGCCGTGGCTCGACAGCGGCAAGCTTTACAATGCCGTTGCCTTGCTCGATGGCGGCGCGATCGCCGCGTTGCGCTTCAAGGTCGACCTGCCGAATTACGGCGTGTTCGACGAGAAGCGCGTATTCGCGCAAGGGCCGCTGCCGGGACCGATCAATTTCCGAGGCGTGCGCATCGGCATTCCGATTTGCGAGGACATCTGGGGACCGGAACCGGTCGAGTGCATTGTGGAAACCGGCGGCGAAATCCTGCTGGTGCCGAATGGCTCGCCGTATCGCCGCGGAGTGATCGACGAGAGGCTGAGCGTTGCGGTCGCGCGGGTGAAAGAAGCGGGTCTGCCGCTCGTCTATGTCAATCAGGTCGGCGGTCAGGACGAGCTTGTCTTTGAAGGCGCATCGTTCGTGCTCAACGCCGATATGGCGCTTGCGGCGCAACTCCCCGCTTTTCAGGAAATGATCGCGGTTGTTCAATTCAGCCGTACCGGAGACGGCTGGCGTTGCGTCGGCGGCCCGGTCGCGAAGATCGAGCAAGGCGATCCGGTCGACTACGCGGCGTGTGTGCTCGGCTTGCGCGACTACGTGAACAAGAACGGCTTCAAAGGCGTGGTGCTGGGACTGTCCGGCGGCATCGATTCGGCGTTGTGCGCGACGATGGCGGTCGATGCGCTTGGGCCCGAGCGCGTTCGTTGCATCATGCTGCCGTACAAGTACACCTCCCAGGAATCGCTTACCGACGCGGCCGATTGCGCCAAGGCTCTCGGCGTTGGGTACGAAACCCTGCCGATCGCGGCGGCGGTCGAAGGTTTTGAAGCCGTTCTGGCGCCGGCATTTGCAGGCCGGCCCCGAGACGTCACCGAGGAGAATTTGCAGGCGCGCGCCCGCGGCACGATTCTGATGGCCATTTCCAACAAGTTCGGCCTGATGGTCGTAACGACCGGCAACAAGTCGGAAATGTCGGTCGGCTACGCGACGCTTTACGGCGACATGAACGGCGGGTTCAATCCGATCAAGGATCTCTACAAGACGGAAGTGTTTCGTCTCGCGCGGCTGCGTAATCGCTGGCGGCCGGAGGGCGCGCTTGGTCCGGCCGGCCAGGTCATCCCGGAAAATATCCTGACCCGTCCGCCGACGGCCGAATTGCGCGCCGATCAAAAGGACGAGGACTCGCTGCCGCCTTATTCCGTGCTCGATCCCATTCTCGAGAGACTGGTAGAGCACGAAGACGCTGTTTCGGCGATCGTCGACCGCGGATTCGACCGTGAGACCGTCATGCGGGTCGAACGCATGCTCAACATTGCCGAATACAAACGACGGCAGGCGGCGCCTGGCGTGAAGGTCACGCTTAAAAATTTCGGCCGCGATCGCCGCTACCCGATCACCAACCGCTTCCGCGACTCCGGCGCGCCGTTGCCTGCGCCAGACGTGTCTCTGGTGACAGGCCAGCCGGTCAAAACGGAAGCCTTCGATTTCTGACAGTGTCCGGCGACTTCAGCGCACCGGCAGGAAAGTCGGGCCGACCGTGCGTACTTTGCGTTTGGCGGGGTCTTCTTCGGCGGCGGCTACAGGCGCCGCCGTCGGCGCGGTAGCGGCGGTCGCCGCGTGTGGATCCGCCTTGATGGGGCGGCCTCTGGCATCGAGCGGCTGCGACATGCGTTTTGCTCGCTCCGCATTCACAACGATATCGCCTTGCTCGACCGTGTTGTCTTCAAGCGTCTTGAGCGCCTCGGCCCAGCTTTGCCCTGGTTTGCGGCAACTGCACGCCGGGTTGTACTCCTGGCGATAGTGAAAGGCAGTCGGCAGTTCGGTGTAGAGGCGGCCGTTGAGCGATACCGCCTGCTGCATTTCCTCTCCGGGGTTGTGGTACGTGTAGAGTGAAACTTCCGCCGCCGGACACGTACGCTGACAGACCTGCTCGTCGATCCGGAAATGGTCCGGCGTGGTCGCGTACGAGATCGGGTAATAGTAGCCATCGCAGGTGCGAACGCACACGGTTCGGTACGTTCCGCCCATCTGCTGCTGGTCGGGCGGCGCCAGCAAGGTGCCGGGCCCATTGTTGCCGAAAAGCCGATCGAAGAAACCGCCCTGCTGCCCCGCGAGCGCCGCGGAACGGTATTGCGAACCGCAACCCTGATTGGCGAGGGCGATCAGCAGCGAGCGGCGCTGCGCGGCCCGCTCGGTTGTGCCGCCGTGCAACTGTTCGAGCTGATTCTGACCACGCTCGAGGTCGGTCCGCGCCTGGTCGATTTGGCGCGTAAGCGGCCCACATTGGGCCGGCGGATTGACGAAGATCGAAAAAAATCCGGAACTTTCGCAGCCGAGCCGCCGGCTTTGCGCGACCAGCCGATCGACTTCGAATTGCTGTCGATTGACCGCGTCCTCCGCGCGGCGAATCTGGTCGGCACGGGCGGGATCGTCGTTGCCGCGATCGAGCGAGGTGAGTTGGGCCTCCATACGCTGGCAGGCCGGGTTCGCCGACGGGTTCTGCGCCATTGCCGCTGCGCAAGAGGCAAGGGCGAGCGTGCCCGCCGCAGCGAATGTGGCAAATCGGGGCGTCATAGTCTTCACTTTACCGCCAATCCCGCCCCCGCGCGAGCCTCGTTTCCTAGTGCGACCGCGTCGTTTCCGCGCGTAGATTCCAAAGGACTCCGCTGATGATGATGAGGGCGCCGAGCAGCACGAAGATATCGAGCTTCTCGTCGTAGAACGCCCAGCCCACCACTGCGATCAGCGGGATTCGCAGGAAATCAAGCGGAACGACCAACGTCGCGTCACCAGCACGAAACGCATTGCTGAGGCAATAATGTGACGACAGGCCCGCGACGCCGACGCCGATCAGGGGCAAAAGTTCGTGCATGTTGAGCCGGAGGAAGACCAACGGATCGCTGCCGGCGAGCGACAACGGAAGCTGGATCACCGCCATCCAGAAGACGATGCTGAATGTGGTTTCGGTCATCGTCAATTTCTTGGTTGCGATCATGGTGATGGCGTAACCGAACGCCGCGCCGAGAACGAGAAACGCCGCCGGATTGATGCTGGCAATTCCGGGACGCAGGATCACCAACACGCCGGTCAGGCCCAGCACCACTACGCCGAGCCGGCTTGGCGTCATCCGCTCGTGCAACAGCCAGACCGCGAGCAGCGCCGTCCATGCCGGCATGGTGAACTCGAGCGCGAACACTGTGGCGAGCGGCAGCATCGTAAGCGCGATCGCCCACGCGTATTGCGAAGCATAGTGGATGGTGTTGCGCAGGAAATTGAGTCCCATCCGCCGCGGGCGCATGTAAGGCCGCAGCTCGGGCCGGACCAGCACAAGGACAAACAAAACCACCAGCGCGACGCCGCTGCGAATGGCGAGGATCTCGAAGATGTTCAATCCATCGCGCGCAAGCTCGCGGATCGATACAGCCATTGCCGAAAACGACAGCAATGCGCCGACCATCCAGAGGACGACGCGGGCGAGCTTGTTTATTGCCACGTGGATTTGCCGGTCAGTGAGGGGATACGAAAGAAAGGTCTAGCAGGCGCAATGCCAGTCGTCACTCGGCGTCCGGCTGGTTCTCCGGCCGCGCCTTGTCGAAGGCGGGAAGCTTCATGCAGGCGGCATCGGCCGCCACGATCTTCGGGAAACGGTCGAGCGGCACCTTCAGCCTCCGCGCGTTGAATACCTGCGGTACAAGGCAGAGATCGGCCAGCGTTACGGCGCCGCCGCAAGCATAGGGGCCGGGCTCGATCAGGGCCTCCACGGCCTCGAAGCCCTCGATCACCCAATGATGGTACCAGGCATCGATCGCGGCCTGCTCCTGGCCGAGCTGATGCTTGAGGTAGCGGAGCGGCCCAACGTTATTGAGCGGATGAATGTCGCACGCGATCATCTGGGCGACCGCACGCACATGCGCGCGCGCAATCGGGTCGGCGGGAAGCAGCGGCGGCTTTGGATGCGTTTCGTCGAGGTATTCGATAATTGCCAGGGACTGCACGAGTACCCTGCCGTCATCGAGCGCGAGAGCCGGCACGCGCATCTGCGGATTGATCGCATGAAATTCCGGACGGCGATTGTGTCCGCCATCCTTGGTGAGATGAATCGCCGCCATCTCGTATGGAATGCCTTTGAGATTGAGTGCGATGCGGACGCGATAGGCGGCCGACGAGCGGAAATAGGAATAGAGCTTCACGAGACACCCGGCTGTAAAGATTTCAGAGCCGCCAATCTAGCCGCGCTGGCGCTCGTTGGCGAGTTCGACCGAGCGGGCGATCAACTGCGTGAGGGCGCGGTCGAGCGCCGAGCGGTCGGACGAGCTGAGCACGCCCAGAAGGTCGTGTGCGAAATTCACCGCGATCGGCGCAAGATCGTTATAGACCTCGCGGCCGGCCGGCGTCAGCGACAGCAGAGCCTCGCGCAAGTCAGCGCGATTGGTGCGGCGAGCAACCAACTTGCGGCGCTCAAGCAACGCGACCGCGCGCGAAACTTTGGTCTTGTGCATATGGCTGTGGCTG
>DASZVZ010000077.1:0-25635 GCA_035546875.1 Pseudolabrys sp. | reverse complement strand
CGGACCAGACGGTGCACGCTGCCCGCATACAGCACGCTGCCCACGCCGAAGCCCGCGACCACCAGCCCGATCACCGAGAAGCTCAGGCCGAAGCGGGTGTTGAGGTCGGCGGCAATGTAGGTGAATCCACCGAAGAAGATCGCGCCCTCGAGGAACACCGCGACGCAGACGAAGCGCGCCCAGTCGCTGGCGATCAGCCTGCGGTAGTCGGCGACGAGGCCGGGCCGGCTCTCGACCGTGCGCCGCAGCGGCTGCATCCACGGATTGCCGGCGAACTGGCTCGCCAGCAGGCCGCCGGCGAAGGCGAACAGGCCGGCCATGACGAAGAACACGGTGCGCCAGCCGAAATGATCGCCGACCACGCCGCCGGTGATCTGGCCGGCGATCATGCCGCTCATCTGCCCGGCGAGGAAGCGCGCCAGCACCGTCTGGCGGCGTTCATAGGGCACCACGTCGCCGACATAGGCCATGCCCAGCGGCACGATGGTCGCCGCCGCCGGCGCGCAGATGAAGCGGGCGAGCGTGAGCTGCGGCAGCGATTGCGAGACGGCGCACAGCAGCACCAGCAGGGCGGACAGCGCGCAGGTCGCCGCCACCGCCTGGCACTTGCCGAAGCGGTCGCCGAACAGGCCGGCGAAGGCCTGCGTCAGGCCGTAGGGAATCGCATAGGCGGTGACGATCGCCGAAGCCGCGCCGACGCTGGTGTCGAACTCGCGCGCGATCTGCGGCAGCAGCGGATCGGACACGCGCAGCGAGAAGCCGCTGGCAAAGGCCGCGAGCGCCATCAGGACGATGGCGCGCCTGAGCGCGCGGTCATTTGCAGGGGGCGGCGATGGCACGTTGACTCTCAAGGGTTGCCGGGGTTTCTAGCCCGCAATCGCCCCGAAACGAAACTCCATGATCGAAAAAACCTACCAGCCGTCCGAGGTCGAGAAGCGCATCTCCGCCGCGTGGGAGCGCGCCGGCGCCTTCCGCGCCGGAAGGCCCGAGCGCGCCGGCGCCGAACCCTATGCCATTGTGATCCCGCCACCGAACGTCACCGGCTCGCTGCATATGGGCCATGCGCTCAACAACACGCTGCAGGACATCCTGTGCCGGTTCGAGCGCATGCGCGGCAAGGACGTGCTGTGGCAGCCCGGCACCGATCACGCCGGCATCGCGACGCAGATGGTGGTCGAGCGGCAGTTGATGGAGCGCCAGCTGCCCTCCCGTCGCGAGATGGGCCGCGAGGCGTTCCTCGAGCGGGTGTGGGCGTGGAAGGCGGAATCCGGCGGCACCATCGTCAACCAGCTCAAGCGGCTCGGCGCCTCGTGCGACTGGTCGCGCGAGCGCTTCACGATGGACGAGGGCCTGTCGCGCGCGGTGCTCAAGGTGTTCGTCGAGCTTTACCGCGAGGGCCTGATCTACAAGGACAAGCGGCTGGTCAACTGGGACCCCAAGCTGCTCACCGCGATCTCCGACCTCGAGGTGATGCAGGTCGAGACCAAGGGCCACCTCTGGCACATCCGCTATCCGATCGAGGGCCGGACCTTCGACCCGAACGACCGCTCGACCTATATCGTCGTCGCCACCACGCGGCCGGAGACCATGCTGGGCGACACCGCGGTCGCGGTGCATCCGGACGATGAACGCTACAAGGCGCTCATCGGCAAGACCGTCATTTTGCCGCTGGTCGGCCGAAAAATTCCGATCATCGCCGATGACTACTCCGATCCGGAGAAGGGCTCCGGCGCGGTGAAGATCACCCCGGCGCACGACTTCAACGACTTCGAGGTCGGCAAGCGGCACAATCTGCCGCAGGTCAATGTCCTCACGACCGAAGCGAAGATCACCTTCGCCGATCCCGCATTCGGCGGGCAGGGCGGCGAGGATTTCGCCTGGACGAGATCGCTCGAGGGCAAATCGCGCGAGGAGGCGCGCAAGGCAATCGTGGCGCGGCTGGAGGAGATCGGACTGATCGAGAAGATCGAGCCGTACAGCCACGTGGTGCCGCATGGCGACCGCTCGAACGTCGTGATCGAGCCCTATCTCACTGACCAGTGGTATGTGAACGCGAAAGAGTTGGCGAAGCCGGCGATCGCGGCGGTGCGTGGCAGCAAGACCAAATTCATTCCGCAGAACTGGGAGAATACGTATTTCAACTGGATGGAAAACATCCAGCCCTGGTGCATCTCGCGCCAGCTCTGGTGGGGACATCAGATTCCGGCCTGGTATGGGCCGGATGGAAAGGTGTTCGTCGCGCTGAACGAAAGAGAAGCGCAAGGCGAAGCCGACAAGCATTACGGCAAGACAACTAAGCTGAGGCGCGACGAGGACGTGCTCGACACCTGGTTCTCATCCGCGCTGTGGCCGTTCTCGACACTCGGCTGGCCTGACGACACCAAAGAGCTCAAGCGCTTCTATCCGACCTCAACGCTCGTCACCGGCTTCGACATCATCTTCTTCTGGGTCGCGCGCATGATGATGATGGGCCTGCACTTCATGAAGGAAGTGCCGTTCCACGATGTCTATATCCACGCGTTGGTACGCGATGCCTCCGGCGCAAAGATGTCGAAATCGAAAGGCAACGTCATCGACCCGCTGCACCTGATCGACGAATACGGCGCCGACGCCTTGCGTTTCACGCTTGCGGCCATGGCCGCGCAGGGCCGCGACATCAAGCTTTCCACCCAGCGTGTCGAGGGCTACCGCAATTTCGCGACCAAGCTGTGGAATGCGGCGCGCTTTGCCGAAATGAACGGCTGCGCCACCGTGGCGGGCTTCGATCCCAAATCGGCCAAGGAAACTCTCAACCGCTGGATCGCGCACGAAACCGCGAAAGCCGGGCGCGAGATCACGCAGGCGATCTGCGAGTACAAGTTCAATGACGCCGCGGGCGCCGCCTACCGCTTCGTCTGGAATATCTACTGCGACTGGTATCTGGAGCTGGTGAAGCCGGTGCTGCTCGGGCCCGACAGCGCCGCCAAGACGGAAACGCAGGCGATGGTCGCGTGGGCGCGCGATGAGATCCTCAAATTGCTGCACCCGTTCATGCCCTTCATCACCGAGGAATTGTGGGCGGTGACGGCCGCGCCGAATCGCGACCATCTGCTCGCGCTCGGCCGCTGGCCCGCGCTGCAATTCGAGGACGCCGCAGCGGAGGCCGAAATCGGCTGGGTGATCGATCTTGTCACCGCGATCCGCTCGGTGCGCGCCGAAATGAACATAACGGCGCAGATCCCGCTGGTGCTGGCGAACGCCTCGTCCGGGACGAAAGCGCGCGCCGAACGGTGGGCCGAATTCATAAAGCGGCTCGCGCGCGTGTCGGAGATTTCTTCCGCCGCGAGCGCGCCGCAGGGCGCCGTGCAGCTCGTCGTGCGCGGCGAGGTCGCCGCGCTGCCGCTCAAGGGTGTGATCGATCTTTCGGCCGAGCGCGCGCGTCTCGAAAAGGAAATGGCCAAAGCCGACGCCGACATCGCGCGCGTCGACGCCAAGCTCGGCAATGCCAATTTCGTCGCGCGCGCGCCGGAAGAGGTGGTCGAGGAGGAGAAGGAAAAGCGCGAGGAAGCGGTCGCGCGCAAGGCCAAGATCGTCGAGGCGCTGGAGCGCCTCAAGGGCGCGGCGTAGGCCTCCGCCTCATCCTGAGGAGCCGCGAGACCCGCTTCGCGCTCCTCGCCATGAGGCCGATAGCGCCGCCGATCACGGAGGGATCAATCATGCGCATTTTTCTTGCCGGGGCCGGCGGCGTAATCGGGCGGCGGCTCACGCCGCTGTTACGCAAGGCAGGTCACACCGTCGCCGGCACGACGCGTTCGCCGCAGAAGGCCGGTGCGTTGCGTGAACTCGGCGCGGAGCCGGTCGTGGTCGACGTGTTCGATGCCGATGCGCTTGGGCACGCCGTCGAGTCGGCGGCGCCGCAGGTCATCATCCACCAGCTCACCGATCTGCCGTACGCGCCGAACACGCCGCAGTATCAGGAGGGCCTCGCACGCAACGCGCGGCTTCGTATCGAGGGCACGCGCAATCTTGTCGCGGCTGCGAAAGCGGCGGGCGTGAGGCGCCTGATCGCGCAAAGCATCGGCTTTATCTATGCCAAGGGCGACGGCCTGCGCGTCGAGACCGATCCGCTCGACGCAGGCGCCGAACGCAAGGGCACGATCGATGCCGTCGTCTCGCTCGAGCAGGCGACGCTGTCGATGCCGGAGGGCATCGTGCTGCGCTACGGCTTCCTCTATGGCCCCGGCACCTGGTTCGGCGATGACATTCGCGCGGCGCCTGCCGTGCATGTTGATGCGGCGGCGCAAGCGGCTTTGCTTGCGGTCACCAAAGGCAAGCACGGCATCTACAATATCGCGCAGGATGATGGCGCGATCTCGAGCGAGAAGGCCAAGCGCGACCTGAGTTTCGACGCCTCGTTCCGCGTCAAATCTTGAACGGCTTGCTGAGAAACGCAGAGCCCTTCAGCCCATAGCGCCACGGCTTGTCGACGGCCTTTGTGATTCCGATGCGCACGCCGCGCAATATCTCCGGCACGCGTTCGCGCGCGCGCAGCTCGAACGGCGCGCGATCGAGCGCCATGCCGTTGTGCTTGCGCGTGACGCCAAGCGCCTCGCAGACTTTGCCCGGACCGGAGCAAAGCTGCCGTTCGTCGGTGAGGCCGCGACGCCGGCACATTACCGCGAGCCCTTGCGTCGGCGCCAGCGCGCGGACGAGCACGGCACTGGCGCTGCCTTCCTCCTCGCAGACGAAATTCATGCACCAGTGGATGCCGTAGGAGCGATAGACGTAGAGGTGGCCCGGCGGACCGAACATCACGGCGTTGCGTTCGGTCGGTCCGATATAGCTGTGGGCCGCGGGATCGGTGTGGTGATAGGCTTCGAGCTCGACGATCACGCCGCCCACGCCGTTAACCAGGAGCGTCGCCCCGATCAGCTCGGGCGCCACTTTGTGCACCGAGCGATTGAAGAAATCACGTGTAAGCTTGCGCGCCCGGTGGTCCATGCCGGCTTCTTGCCCGACCGCGCGGGCAATTGCCACTAGGCGCAGACGTACTGGCCCATCATCCCCGCATCCTCATGTTCGAGGATGTGGCAATGATACATGAACGGGTGATCTGGCGTTGCCTGTTGCGTGAACCGCACCAGCATCTCCGCTGCGCGCGGCACCAGCACAGTGTCTTTCCAACCCTGCAGGTGTGGCGCGGGCTTGCGGCCATCGATCGACAGCACACGGAACTGCACGCCGTGAATGTGGAATGGATGCGCCAGCATCTCGGATTCCACCTGCCAGATTTCGGTTTCGCCTTGCCTGAGTCTGACGTCGACACGCCCCATGTCGAAGCTGCGGCTGTTTATCGCCATCGCCGGGCCGCGTGGCCCGCCCATCATCATACCCATCATGTGATCGTTGAGCACGAAATTCCGCCGCCGCGCGGCCTTGGATGTGTCCGGCGCCTCGATCGCCGCAAGCGATTTCGGAATGGTCGTCACCGCGCTTTTCGTCTCGTCCGGCTTGAATGTCATGAGTCGCTCGAAGTCGGCGCCACCGCCCGCCGGTGTGAACGGGTCTGGCGTAGTTTGCAGCACCGCGGACGTCTTGTCGGAGAAGTCGACCAGCAGTTCGAACCGCTCGGCAGGCGCGATGACGAGTTCGGCGAGTTTGACGGGCGCGGCGAGATAGCCGCCATCGCTGGCGATGATGTGGAAGTTGCGTTGATCGACGAAGCTCAGATTGTAGTTACGCGCATTCGAGGCATTGAGCACGCGCAGCCGCACAAGGCCCGCCGGCACTTTGGCAACAGGGGCGACTGCACCATTGACCATAATCGTGTGGCCGCGAAAGCCGTGCATCACGGTCATCGGGCCCGCGTCGTAGGTCAGTCTGCCGTTGCTGTCGAAATTCCGGTCCTGAATGATCAGCGGAATATCGTCGATGCCGTAGCTGCGAGGCAGGCCGAACCTTTCGCCCGAGCCGTCGTCGATCAGCATCAGGCCGCCAAAACCGAAATAGACTTGCCGCGCCGTCTCGCGGTGCGTGTGCGGGTGGAACCACGCGGTCGCTTCCGGTTGGTCGATCTTCAGCACCGGGCGCCATGTCTGGCCGGGCGCGATGGTGTCGTGCGGCGCACCGTCGAGGTGACTTGGAATGATGAGTCCGTGCCAATGCACGGTCGTACCCCGGTCGAGCTTGTTCTCGACCGCCATCTCGACCTCTTCGCCGCGCCGCACGCGGATCGCCGGGCCGAGCACAGAGCCGGAATAGCCGTAAGCCTGCGCCGGATGACCGGGCAGGAATGTGTGCGGGTTTTTCGCCGCGACAAGGCGCACCGCGTTGCCTTGCGCGCGCGCGTCGAGGAGCTCCGGAATGGGCAGGGGCGTTTCGGATGCCGCAGGCGCTGCCGGGCTGTGGCACGGGAAGCCAGCCGCGGCGGTCGCGGCCAGAGCGGAGACAAGTTGGCGGCGGTTGATCATCTGGTCTTGATTGGACCAGGCCGGCTGTAGCGGCTTTGCGAAAGATCAACGCGCCGGCCGGCCGACCGGGGCGTGAAGTCGCCACCCCCAGGGACCGTGGGGGCCGAATTATCTTACGAATGCGTTGGTTTTGCCTGCGGCACAGTGCAAAAGCCTGTGGCGGACTTGCAACATCTTAGGAACATTTAAGCCAACACTAGGCATGATCCCCGCCGCGCCCCGATTTGGCCATACCCTTTGCGCCAATCGGGCGTAACAAGCCATTGCGGGGCTTCCAAATTTTGGAGGCACGCAAGGGGTACCGGGCATCCCGGACGAACGTTGAGTAAGGGGCGGGGGGCCCTGACGAAGAATGGACGCCAAGAGCAATCTCAAGAGCAAACTGCCGAGCCGCCACGCAACCGAAGGACCGGAGCGTGCGCCGCATCGCGCCTTTTACTACGCGATGGGGCTGACGACAGAGCAGATCCACCAGCCATTTGTCGGCGTTGCCACCTGCTGGAATGAAGCCGCCCCTTGCAACATCGCCCTGATGCGCCAAGCGCAGGCGGCGAAAAAAGGCGTGGCGGCGGTCGGCGGCACCCCGCGCGAATTCTGCACCATTACCGTCACCGACGGTATTGCGATGGGGCATGCCGGGATGAAGGCCTCGCTCCCTTCGCGCGAAGTCATCGCCGACAGCGTCGAACTGACCGTCCGCGGCCACGCCTATGACGCGTTGATCGGGATCGCAGGCTGCGACAAATCGCAGCCCGGCATGATGATGGCGATGTGCCGGCTCAACGTGCCCTCTATCTACATCTATGGCGGTTCGATCCTTCCCGGCACGTTCAAAGGCAAGCCGGTGACCATCCAGGACGTGTACGAGGCGGTCGGCAAGCATTCCGTCGGCGAGATGTCGGACGCCGATCTCGACGTGCTCGAACAGAATGCCTGTCCGTCGGCAGGTGCCTGCGGCGCGCAATTCACCGCCAACACGATGGCGACGGTTTCCGAGGCCATTGGCCTCGCGCTGCCGTATTCGGCTGGCGCGCCGGCACCGTACGAGATCCGCGACAAGTTCTGCATGCTCGCCGGCGAGATGATCATGGATTTGATCCGCGCCAATCTGCGCCCGCGCGACATTGTCACGCGCAAGGCCCTCGAAAATGCCGCCGCCGTTGTCGCCGCAACCGGCGGCTCGACCAACGCCGCGCTGCATCTGCCGGCGATCGCCAACGAATGCGGCATCGAATTCACGCTGTTCGACGTCGCCGAAATCTTCAAAAAGACACCTTATGTCGCGGATTTGAAACCGGGCGGCCGTTATGTCGCCAAGGACATGTTCGAAGCTGGCGGCGTGCCGCTATTGATGAAAACGCTGCTCGATCACGGGTATCTGCACGGCGACTGCGTGACGGTGACCGGCCGTACGATTGCCGAAAATCTCAAGAACGTGAAATGGAACCCGGATCAGGACGTCGTCCATCCGGCCGACAAACCTTTGCTGGCGACCGGCGGCGTCGTCGGCCTGAAGGGTAATCTCGCGCCCGAAGGCGCGATCGTGAAAGTCGCGGGCATGAAGACGCTGAAGTTCTCCGGCCCGGCGCGCTGCTTCGACGGCGAGGAAGCCTGCTTCGAGGCGGTAAAGAACAAGACCTACAAGCACGGCGAAGTGCTGGTGATCCGTTATGAGGGGCCGAAAGGCGGCCCCGGCATGCGCGAGATGCTCTCGACGACGGCCGCGCTGTATGGCCAAGGCGTCGGCGAGAAGGTCGCGCTCATCACCGACGGGCGTTTCTCCGGCGCGACGCGCGGGTTCTGCATCGGCCATGTCGGGCCTGAAGCGGCCATCGGCGGACCGATCGGTCTTCTGCGCGATGGCGACATCATCGAAATCGACGCGGAGAAGGGCACGATCGACGTGAAGCTTTCCGCGGACGAGCTTGCCAAGCGCAAGGCGCAATGGAAGCCGCGCGAGAACGAATACGGCGCGGGCTATCTCTGGAAATACACCGAGCAGGTCGGCCCGGCGGTCAACGGCGCCGTAACGCATCCGGGCGGCTCGGCTGAAAAGAAGTGCTATGCGGATAGCTGACGTCATCATTGGCGTGGCGCTGGTCGGCTTCGGTCTTGCGGCCGCGCCGGCGCTCGCCTTCGACGGCAGCAAATCCGATAGCGCGATGGCGTCTGCGCCCGCGCAGACTCCGATGGAAGCGTTCCGCTCCGGTGCGCATTGGCTCAAGGCCGGCGACATGGCGAAGGCCGTGACGTCGCTGGAATACGCGGCCGAGAACGGCCATGCGCTCGCGCAATGGAAGCTCGGCCGCATGTATGCGGAAGGCAAAGGCGTGCCGCATGACGACTTGCGGGCATTCAAATATTTCCGCAGCATCGCCAACAGCCACGCCGATGATAATCCCGCGACGCCGCAGGCGCGCTTTGTTGCCAACGCCTTCGTTGCGCTCGGCCATTATTATCTGGAGGGCATTCCAAAAACCGCGATCAAGCGCGATCCCGAGCGTGCGCGCGAAATGTTCGCTTATGCTGCGTCGTATTTCGGCGATCCCGACGCACAATATTATCTGGCGCGACTTTATCTCGACGGCGTTGGCGTACCGCGTGACCCCAAGCTCGCCGCGCGCTGGCTCGGGCTTTCCGCGCACAAGGGCCAATGCGAGGCCCAAGCCGCGCTCGGCGCGATGTTGTTCTCGGGCGATAATGTCCCGCGTCAGGCTGCGGTCGGATTGATGTGGCTGACCTTGGCGAAAGACGGCGCGCGCACCGATCAGGCGTGGATCAACCAGCTCTATGACAGCGCCTTCAAGCAAGCGACCGAAGATGAACGCGCACTCGCGCTGGTCTATCTCGAGCGCTGGCTCAAAACCCGCCGGGAATAGAGATCAACGTTTCTCGATAGCGAGATCGACGTAAACCGGTACGTGGTCCGACGGCTTTTCCCAGCCGCGCACATGACGGTCGATGCCGGCATCGACGAACCTGTCCGCCGCTTGCGGCGACAGCAGGATGTGGTCGATGCGGATGCCTTCATCCTTCGCCCAGGCGCCTGCCTGATAATCCCAGAAAGTATAGAGCTCGGATGAATCGCTTGTAGCGCGGATGGCGTCGGTCAGGCCGAGATTGCACAAGGTGCGGAAGCGCTCGCGCGTCGGCGGCAGGAAAAGCGCGTCTCGCGTCCAGGCAGCCGGATTGTGCGCATCCGCCGGCGTTGGAATGACGTTGTAATCGCCGGCGAGAAGGAACGGCTCCTCGAGCTTCAGCCGCTCGCGTGAAAACGCAATGAGGCGGTCCATCCATTTGAGCTTGTATGCGTATTTTTCGGTGTCGGGCGGGTTGCCATTGGGCAGATAGAGGCTCACCACGCGCAGCACGCCTTCCTTGGTCGAAACCTGCGCCTCCAGGAAACGGGCCTGCACGTCGGCAGTGTCGCCGATCAGACCCGGCGCCACTTCGTCGAACGGCAGCTTCGAGAGCAGCGCGACGCCGTTGAACGTCTTCTGCCCATGCACCGCGACGTTGTAGCCGAGGGATTCGAAAGCCTCGCGCGGGAAAGCCTCGTCGACGCATTTGATTTCCTGCAGACAGACGATGTCGGGCGTCCGCTCGGCGAGCCAGGCGAGGAGATGGTCCAGGCGCTGCTTGACCGAGTTAACGTTCCAGGTGGCGACGCGCATAAAGGCTCCGTATACGAGCGAATAAGCCGCTGTTTCGCGTGTTTACCAGCGACCGCAGGGATATGCACTTAAGGCCGTTTATATGCTAGAAGGCGGGCTAACGCGGCCCGTTCGTAGTGGAAAACCTAGGCAGTTCCGCGGAATAAGGGAGCGCCCGGGCAGGGCCACAAAGAGCCCGGGCCGACATTTGCCGATGACCAAGCGAAAGTGGCTATTTGGGGTGGCGGCGCTCGCCCTGATTGGCATTGTCCTGCTTATCCGCGGCGTGTGGACGGCCGACGGCGCGGCTGCGCGCTCGCAAAATCAGAAGCGCGAGGTTGCGGTCGAGGTTGGCCAGGCGGTGCGCAAGCAGGTGCCGGTCCGGCTCGATGCCCTCGGCACCGTGACGCCGATCGCAAGCGTTGCGATCAAGGCGCGCGTCGACACGACGATCACCGGCGTTCATTTCCGCGACGGCGCGCACGTCAATGCGGGGGATCTGCTGTTTACCCTCGATGGCCGCCAGATCGAAGCCGACATCAAGCGCGTCCAGGCCGTAATTGATGGAGCACAGGCTTCGCTCGAGCAGGCGCAGCGCGACGTGGAACGCTACACCGATCTTGCCGCCCGGAATGCCACGCCGGTCGTCACCCTCAATAACGCGCAGACCGCGGTCAACGTGTCGCGCGCGACAGCTGAGTCCAATCGCGCACAACTGGAAAATCTCAAAGTCCAGCTGAGTTTTTGCGAAGTGCGCGCGCCCATTTCCGGCCGCATCAGCATGGCGAACGTCAAGGTCGGCAATTTCGTGCGCCAGGCCGACACCACGCCCATGGCCACCATCAATCAGATGGCGCCGGTCTATGTCAGCTTCACCGTCCCACAGAAAAATCTGCCCGACATCCGCCGCGCGCTTGCGGCCGAAACGGCAACCATCGACGCGTTTGTCCCCGGCGACACGCGCCGCGCGACCGGGCAGGTGACGATGATCGAGAATACCGTCGATCCGGCGACCGGCATGGCGACGGTGCGCGCCACCATGCCGAACAAGGACGAACTGCTTTGGCCTGGCACGCTTGTGACCGCCGAACTGACCTTGCGCGAGGAAGAAGCGATTGTCGTGCCGACCGCGGCTATTCAAGTGAGCCAGACCGGCAATTTCGTTTTCGTGGTGAAGGACGGCGTCGCCAAAGTGCAGCCCGTCAAGGTGGAGCGCGCCGTCGAAAACATGACCGTGGTCACTTCCGGCCTGTCCGGCGGCGAAACGGTCGTCACCGACGGTCAGTTGCTGCTGTCCAATGGAACGCATGTCAGCGTCCGCCCACCCAAAACAGCCGGCAGCTGATCCATGAACATCTCCGAGACCTGCATTCGCCGTCCGGTCTTGACGACACTGATGACGGCGTCGCTGATCGTCTTCGGCGCTTTTGCGTATCGGCTGCTTCCGGTCGCCGCGTTGCCCGCGGTCGATTTCCCGACCATCCAGATTACCGCGCAGCTTCCCGGGGCGAGTCCTGAAACGATGGCGGCTTCGGTCGCTTCGCCGATCGAGCGGCAACTCTCAACCATCGCCGGCATTTCGACGATGAACTCGTCGTCGTCGCTCGGCCAATCGCAAATCACCATCCAGTTCGATCTCGGCCGCAACATCGACGGCGCGGCGCTCGACGTGCAAACCGCGCTCGCGACGGCCGCGCGCCGCCTGCCGGTGGAAATGACCACGCCGCCGTTCTTCCGCAAGGTCAATCCCGGCGATTTCCCGGTGCTCTACGTGAGCCTTCGTTCCGACACGATGCCCCTGTCGGCGGTCGACGACTACGCCGAGACCGTTCTTGCACCGCAGATTTCGCAGCTTCCCGGCATCGCGCAAGTGCTCGTCTATGGCGCGCAGAAATTTGCAGTGCGCGTGCAGGTCAATCCGGTCGAGGCGGCGGCGCGCAATATCGCGCTTTCGGATGTCGGCAGCGTGGTCGCGAAAGCGAACTCCTCCACGCCGGTCGGTACGCTCACCGGCAAGGACCGCAACATTACGTTGCTCGCCACCGGCGCCATCGAGCATGCGAAGGACTACCGCGACGTCGTCGTTGCCTACCGCAATGGGGCGCCGGTCAAGCTCAACCAGATCGCGCGCGTGATCGACAGCGTCGAGAACGACAAGGTCGCGACCTGGTTCAACGATGCGCGCGCCATCGTGCTGGCGATCCAGCGCCAGCCCGACGCCAACACCGTCGAGGTGGTGGACATGGTGCGCGATAAACTGCCGCAAATGCGCGCGCAGGTGCCGCCCGCGATCCAGATGCAGCCGCTGTTCGACCGCTCGATCTCGATCCGCGCCGCGGTCATCGACGTGCAGGAAACGCTGACGATCGCGATTTGCCTCGTGATCATGGTGATCTTCCTGTTCCTGCGCAAATTGTCGGCGACCGTCATTCCGGCGCTGGCCGTGCCCGTGTCGCTGATCGGCACCTGCGCCGCGATGTATGCCTTCGGTTTTTCCATCAACAACATGACGCTGCTCGCGCTGACGCTGTCGGTCGGCTTCGTTGTCGACGACGCCATCGTCATGCTCGAGAACATCGTGCGGCACATCGAGGGCGGCATGCGGCCGTTCGAGGCCGCACTCAAGGGCTCGCGCGAGATCGGCTTCACCATCATTTCGATCACGTTTTCGCTGATCGCCGTCTTCATTCCGGTGCTGCTCATGGGCGGCATGGTCGGCCGCGTGTTCCGCGAATTTGCCGTCTCGGTCTCGGTCGCGATCATCGTGTCGGGCTTCGTCTCGCTGACGCTCACACCGATGCTTTGCGCGCGCGTGCTCAAGAGCCATCACGGCGGCGAGGAGAAGCAGAATTTCGTGCTTCGCACCTTCGAGCGTTTGTTCGGTGCGATGCTCAGCGCTTACGAATATTCGCTCGACAAGATCCTCAAAGTCAGGGCGCTGATGCTCGTCGTCACGCTCGCGACCATCGCGGGCACGATCTGGCTCTACATCATCGTGCCGAAGGGCTTCTTCCCGATCGAGGATACCGGTTACGTGCTCGGCATCACCGAGGGCAACACCGACATCGGCTTTGACGCCATGGTTGCGCGGCAGCGCAAGGTCGCCGACATCGTGCGCGCCGATCCGGCGGTCGACTACGTCAATTCGACGGTCGGGGCGGGCGGGCCGAATTCCCTGCCGAATAGCGGCCGCATGCTGGTCGCGCTCAAGCCGCGCAAGGAGCGCGATGAGTTGCGTGTCGTGCTCGCCCGGCTGCGCAGGGAAGCCAACGTCGTCACCGGCATGGAGATCTTTTTCCAGCCGATCCAGAACATCAATCTCGGCGGCAAGCTCGCCAAGAGCCAGTATCAATACACATTGCAATCGAACGACACCGCGACGCTGTATAAGCTCGCGCCGGAACTGCGCGATCGCATTGCCAAGATCCCCGGCCTGCTCGACGTAACGACCGATCTCTACATCAAGAACCCGCAAATAAAAGTCGACGTCGACCGCGAGAAGGCGGCGGTCTACGGCGTCACCGTCGATCAGGTGCGGCAGGAGCTCTACAACGCCTTCGGAACGCGTCAGGTCGCGACCATCTACACCCCGGCAAACGATTACGAGGTCATTCTCGAGACCCTGCCGGATTTCCGCGTGGGGCCGGGCGATCTCAACAAGATCTACCTCAAGGCGAGCAACGGAACGACTATTCCGCTATCGGCGGTGACGCACTTTGTGCCGTCGGTCGGCCCGCTGCAGGTCAACCATCAGGGCCAGCAGCCTGCCGTCACCATCTCGTTTAATCTCGCCCCTAACTTCTCGCTCGGCCAGGCTGTCGATGCGATCCAGAATCTGGAGCGCGAGGAGCGCTTGCCGGCGACCGTTACCACCGGCTTCCAGGGCACAGCGCAGGTGTTCCAGGATTCTTTGCGCGGGCAGGGCATCCTGATCCTCGCCGCGATCTTTGCGGCCTATGTCGTGCTCGGCATTCTTTATGAAAGCTTCATCCATCCGATCACGATCATTTCCGGCCTGCCGTCGGCCGGCATCGGCGCGATCCTGACGCTGATGCTTTTCCGCATGGACCTGTCGGTCATCGCGATGATCGGCATCGTCATGCTGGTTGGCATCGTGAAGAAGAACGCGATCATGATGATCGATTTCGCGATCGAGCGCCGGCGCGTCGGTCTGAGCGCGGAAGCCGCCATCCGCGAGGCGGCGCTGCTGCGTTTCCGCCCGATCATGATGACGACATTCGCCGCGATCTTCGGCACGCTGCCGATCGCGCTCGGAACCGGCGCCGGCGCCGAGCTGCGCCAACCGCTCGGCGTGGCGGTCGTCGGCGGCCTCTGCCTGTCGCAGTTGCTGACGCTCTATATCACGCCTGTGATCTACCTCTACCTCGACCGCTTCGACCGCATGCTCAAGCGCCGGCTCGAGCCGCAGCTCTCGGAAGTGCCGGAAGCGCCGCCCGCGGTCGCGGCGGAGTAGTTATCGGAATGTCGTTCCGGCCAAGCGAGCGCAGGGAGCGCGAGCCGGGAGACAGTAAATCCGGTCTTTATGATGCGGACAGGGCAGTGGATACCGGGTCCCCGCTTTCGCGGGGACGACAATCGACATTGCGATGATCCGGCCTAAAGCGAAAAGCTCGTGCCGCAACCGCAGGAGGCGGTGGCCTTCGGGTTTTTGACCTTGAACGAGGCGCCTATCAGGTCCTCGACGAAGTCGATTTCCGATCCCGCCATGTAGCCGATCGAGACCGGATCGATCAGCACGGTTGCGCCGTCCCGGCTGATGACAATGTCATCGTCGGCCTTCGCGCGCTCCATGTCGAACTTGTACTGGAAGCCGGAGCACCCGCCGCCTTCCACGCTGACGCGCAGCATGGTGCCGCTCGGCTCGCCTTTCAGGATCTCACCGATCCGGCGGGCCGCCCGTTCGCTGACCGTGACGTTTGCGTCCATCGTCGAGCCTTTTGCGCCGTCATCCTATTGGCAGGGCGCTTTCCTGATAGTTAAGTGCGCAGGCGTTTGGCGTCAATGCGAGCGAACATGGCGATCGAAGCCGGTTGCGAACGCGCGATCTATGCCGCGAATCCGGCCCAAAGCCGGGGACGGCTGCATGCCGAGCCGGCAAGCCCGACTCGCAACGACTTCCGCCGCGACTGCGATCGGATCATCCATTCGACTGCCTTCCGCCGCCTGGCTCACAAGACTCAGGTATTCGTCTTCCACGAGGGCGATCATTTTCGCACCCGGCTCACGCACACGCTCGAGGTGGCTCAGATCGCCCGCTCGCTCGCCCGGGCGCTGGGGCTCGACGAAGACCTGAGCGAGGCGCTGGCGCTTGCGCACGACCTTGGTCATCCGCCGTTCGGCCACGCCGGCGAGCGTGCGCTCGACGAGTGTCTGGCGCAGTACGGCGGCTTCGATCACAACGCGCAGGCGCTGCGCATCGTCACCGATCTCGAACGGCCCTATGCCGCGTTCAACGGTCTCAACCTCACATGGGAAACGCTGGAAGGGCTCGTGAAACACAACGGCCCGCTCATCGACCAAGCGGGTGCGCCGCTCGAGCGTTACCGAAAGCGCGGCGTTCCGGCAGCGATCACCGCTTACACGCGATCACAGGATCTAGAGCTCTGGAGCTTTGCGAGCGCGGAGGCGCAGGTCGCGGCGATCGCCGACGACGTCGCCTACGACGCGCACGACATCGACGACGGGTTTCGCGCCGATCTGTTCGGCCTCGACGATATTGCGTCGGTGCCGATCATCGCCGAGATTGCCCGTGAAATTGCGAAAGAGCACAAGCATCTCGACCGGGCCCGCCGCGCCCACGAGGTCGTGCGCCGGCTGATCACGCGCATGATCGTGGACCTCATCGAAGGAACCCGGCAACGACTCAAGGAAATCGCCCCGCGCTCGGCCGAGGACGTGCGGCAGGCAGGCAAGCCCGCGGTTGGTTCGGCGCGCATGGCAAAGGCGGACGCCGACATCAAGGGCTTCCTTTATCCGCGCATGTATCGCCACCCGCGCGTGATGCGCATCATGCACGACGCCGAAGGCGTGGTGCGTGATCTGTTCGCACACTATGTCGGCAAGCCGAGCGACATGCCGGCGGAATGGGCGGAGAGCTTCGACACCCGGGACGAGGGAGCGTGCATCCACGTCGTCGCCGATTTTATCGCCGGCATGACCGACCGCTATGCGCTGGTCGAGCATGCAAAATATTTCAAATCGACTCCGGATCTGCGGTAACGAAAAGGACACACGGGCAGGAGAAACGTCCATGGCGCGTCTGGCGGGAAAAGTGGCGTTCATCACCGGCGGCGGGGGCGGCATCGGCCGCGCGACGGCGGAGCGGTTCGCGGAAGAAGGCGCCAAGGTCGTTATTGCCGAGATCGACAAGGCGCGCGGCGAGACGGCGGCTCTTGCCGCTCACACTTTCGCAAAAAATTCTGGGGGCGACGCTCTGTTCATCCACACGGATATCCGCGATCGCCAGCAGGTCGAGGACGCGCTGGAGGAGACGGTCAGACGGTTCGGCGGCCTGCACATCCTGCACAACAACGCCGGCGGCTCGACGCCGCAGGATGGGCCGGTCACCGAAGCCTCGGAGGAAGAGTTCTGGCGGGTGATGCGGCTCGATCTTTACGGCACCTTTCTCTGCTCCAAGCTTGGAATTCCCTACATCATTGCGTCTGGCGGCGGCTCGATCATCAACATGTCCTCGATCGTCGCGTTGCGGGCGCTGCCCGGACGCGATTGTTACACCGCGGCCAAGGGCGCCGTCGCAGCGATGACGCGTTCGATGGCGGTCGAATACGCGCCGCACAAGATCCGGGTAAACGCGATCGCGCCCGGCGTCGTGCTGACCGAGCGGGTGAAGAGCCTGATGAAGGAGGCCAAGGACATCGAGCAATTAGCGCAGACGCATCTCCTCGGCCTCGGCCTGCCCGAGCACATCGCGGAGATGGCGGTCTATCTCGCCTCCGACGAGTCGGTAATCACGACCGGCCAGGTGCTTTCGGTCGATAGCGGGGTGAGCATCCGCTAGATGCATGCGGTTTTGACTTGAAGCCGGAATTACGTTAGCCGCAACGCCAGAATGGCCGCCGATCAGCCGAAAAACCTGTTCGCCGATGTGCTCGACCGCGTGCGTGCGGTCACGGCGCCGATCTTGCCCGGGGCCGATCTCTCCCGTGTCCTGGTCGAGCCGCCGCGCGACGCGACGCACGGTGACATGGCGACCAACGCGGCGATGGTGCTGGCGAAGGACGCCGGCAAAAAACCGCGCGAGCTCGCAGAAGCGATCGCCGCGAAGCTGCGCGCTGACGAAACCATCGAGAAGGTCGAGGTCGCGGGTCCCGGGTTCATCAATCTCACGCTCAGGCCGCATGTATGGGCGCAGGAACTGCGCACGGTGCTGCGCGTCGGCACTAGTTACGGGCGCAGCGGCATCGGCAAGCGCGAGAAGGTCAACGTGGAATACGTCTCCGCCAATCCGACCGGTCCGATGCATGTCGGCCACGGCCGCGGTGCGGTGTTCGGCGACGCGCTCGCCAATCTGCTTGCTTTCGCCGGCTTTGACGTGACGCGCGAATATTACATCAACGATGCCGGCGCGCAGGTCGACGTGCTCGCGCGCTCGGCGTTCCTGCGCTACCGCGAAGCGCTCGGCGAAAACATCGGGCAGATTCCGGACGGACTTTATCCTGGCGATTATCTTAAGCCCGTCGGTGAGGCGCTTGCCGCCGAGCACGGCAAGGCGCTTGCCGCCAAGCAGGAGCCCGAATGGCTCCCGCTCGTGCGTGCAAAAGCCATCGCGATGATGATGGAGATGATCCGCGCTGATCTCGCCGCGCTCAACGTGCGACAGGATATTTTCTTTTCAGAGCGCTCGCTCGATCAGAACGGCAAGGATGCCGTCGCCGCCATCATCGAGGACTTGCGCGCGAGAGGCGAAATTTACGAAGGCCGCCTGCCGCCGCCAAAGGGCGGCAATCTGGAAGACTGGGAAGACCGCGAGCAGACCTTGTTTCGCTCGACCGATTTCGGCGACGACGTCGATCGCCCGCTAATGAAATCGGACGGCAGCTACACCTATTTCGCCTCCGACATCGCCTATCACAAGTCGAAAGTCGACCGTGGCTTTCTCAACATGATCGACGTGTGGGGCGCCGATCACGGCGGCTACATCAAGCGCATGCAGGCGGCGGTGAAAGCGGTAAGCGGCGGCAAGGCCGCGCTCGACGTCAAGCTCGTTCAGCTCGTGCGCCTCCTGCGCGCGGGGGAGCCGGTGAAGATGTCGAAGCGGGCGGGCGACTTCGTCACGCTGCGCGAGGTGGTGGACGAAGTCGGCCGCGACGCGGTGCGCTTCATGATGCTCTACCGCAAGAACGACGCGGTACTCGACTTCGATCTCGCCAAGGTGATCGAGCAGTCGCGCGACAATCCGGTGTTCTACGTGCAATACGGCCACGCGCGCGGCGAATCGATCTTTCGCAATGCGCGCGAGGCGATGCCGGATTTGCCGACGGATCCCAAGATGAGAGCGGCAGAGCTCGCCAAGGCGCCGCTCGACAAGCTCACCGACGCGGCGGAACTTTCGCTGATGCGCCGTATCGCCTCGTTCCCGAGGCTCGTGGAGTCCGCCGCACTCGCCCACGAGCCCCACCGCATCGCCTTCTATCTGTATGACCTCGCAAGCGAATTTCACGCACAATGGACGCGCGGAAAAGACTTGCCTCATTTACGCTTCATTATCCAGAATGATCCAGAAACGACCGCAGCGCGCCTGGCCTTGGTGCAGGGGATCGTCACCGTTCTGGCTTCCGGCCTCGCGCTGCTCGGCGTTTCCGCGCCGGAGGAAATGCGATAATTCCGCGCACCTGCCGCTATTTTATCGAGCGAACGGTGTATCAGTTGCGCGGCCAAAAGCTCGACCGGGGACCGAATGGCAGACGACAACAACCAGAGACCCTACCGTTCGAACGATCCCAACAACCGCGGCGCCGCATCCGCCGGCTCCAGCATCCCCAATGATCCGCTCGCCGAACTTGCCCGCCTGATTGGGCAGAACGATCCGTTCGCCGAATTCGGCCGCGACGGCGCGCGCCGCGCACCGGCTGCGCCGCCGCCTGCGCAGAACTGGAATCCGCAGCAGCAAGCGCCCGCCGGCTATCAGCAGGCGCCCGCCAATTATCAGCCGCAGCCCGCCGCCGATCCGCGCACGGCGCCGCCCGCGCCGGCATACGGTGCGCCCGCCTATCACGTTTCGGCGCCGACGCAGCCGCGTCAGCCGCCCTTCGAGCAGCAGGCGTTCAGCGGTCCCGGCTTCGATCGTCCGGTCGCCGGCGCGCAAGGGCACATGACCGGCAACAATCCGTATCACGGCGCATATGATCATCAGGCCGAGGCGCCGCAGCATCCGGGCGATTACGAGACCGATGCCTATTACCAGCAGCAGCCGCAAGGGCAGGGCGAGGATTACTACGAGGATCCGCCGGCGCCGAAGCGCCGCGTCAGCATCTTGGCCATTGCCGGCATCTTCATGCTGGCGGTGGTCGGCGCAGCCGGCGCCTACGGTTACCGTCAGCTGTTCGGTTATCCGGGACTGCGCATTCCGCCGCCGGTGATCAAGGCTGACACCGCGCCGAGCAAGATCGTGCCGGCTCCGAGCAACGAGCAGAAATCGAATGCCAAGGTCATCTACGATCGCGTCGGCGATCGTCCGCAGACCGAGAAGGTCGTTTCGCGCGAGGAGACGCCGGTCGACATCAAGAGCAAGCCCGCGTTCCCGCCGCCGCCAAGTTCGCAGGGCGCGACCACCGGCGCATTGCAGGTCTCCGCGCCGGCCGTCGATCCGATGTCGACGGAGCCGAAGAAGATCCACACCATCGTGATCCGTCCGGATCAGCCGGCCATGCCGGCGCCCGCTGCCACGACGGCATCCGCGCCGCCGCCGCAACCCGCGCCGCCGCCCGCACGGGCCGCCGCCAATCCTCCGCCGCCCGCACGCGTTGCGAGCGCGCAGCCCGAGCCGGTCGCGGAACCGACGCGCGCGCCTGCAAATCATCGCGCGGCGACGACCCATCGCGCGGAGCCTGCTGCCGGCAATGCGCCGCTGTCGCTTAGCCCCGACGGCAACGGCGGCAGCCTGCCGCCGCCGCCGCCGCGCAACACGGCGCGTGTGGCGTCAGCGGCTGCGCACGCCGAGCCGGCAAGCCGTCCGACTAAGCTTACGCCGCCGCCGGCGGGGGCCGCTGCGGCCAACGCCGTGCACGGCTATGCGGTCCAGGTATCCTCGCAGCGCAGCGAGGCGGACGCCGAGGCGTCCTTCCGCGCCTTGCAGGCGAAATACCCGCAACAGCTCGGCGGTCGTCAGCCGGTGATCCGTCGCGCCGATCTCGGCGCCAAGGGCGTGTACTACCGCGCCATGGTCGGGCCCTTCGCCAACGGCAACGAGGCGACCTCGCTCTGCTCGGCGCTCAAGGCCGCCGGCGGAAGCTGCATCATCCAGAAGAATTAGCCGCCGAACGCTTGCCCTTGGGGGACGCGCGGGCTAATCCGCGCCGATGGCGGCGCGCGCTTTCATTACCGGGCTTTCGGGCCCCGAAATCACCCCTGACGAGCGTGCCTTTCTCAGAGAAACGCAGCCTTGGGGCCTGATCCTCTTCAAGCGCAACATCGTTTCGCCCGCGCAAGTCGCTGCGCTGGTTGATTCATTTCGCTCTGACCAAGGGACCAAAGCCGCGGTTCTGGTGGACCAGGAGGGCGGGCGCGTCCAGCGGCTCGGTCCGCCGCACTGGCCGGCTTATCCGCCGGGTGCCCGCTACGGCGCGCTTTACGACAAGGACCCGGCGGCTGGCCTTGCAGCAGCGCGGCTCGGCGCCCGGCTGATCGCCGCCGATCTCGCCGCACTCGGCATCGACGTCGATTGCCTGCCGCTCGCCGACGTGCCGGTCCCGGGCAGCGACGCGGTCATCGGCGACCGTGCCTACGGAACCACGCCCGAAAAGGTCGCGGCAATCGCCGGCGCGATCGCCGAAGGCCTGCAAAGCGGCGGTGTCTTGCCCGTGCTCAAGCATTTGCCGGGGCACGGGCGCGCCACCGCCGACAGCCACAAGCGCCTGCCGACCGTCGATGCGGACCGCAGGACGCTCGAAGTCACCGATTTTGCCGCCTTCCGGCCGCTCAACGGCCTGCCGCTCGGCATGACCGCCCACGTCGTTTTTTCGGCGATCGACCCCATCGCGCCCGCCACCACTTCCGTCACAATGGTGCGCGAAGTGATTCGCGGATTTATCGGCTTTTCGGGACTGCTGATGAGCGACGACATATCGATGCAGGCGCTGTCGGGAACCATCGCGGAGCGCAGCCGCGCCGCGCTCGCGGCCGGCTGCGATGTCGTCCTTCACTGCAACGGCGACCTTTCCGAAATGCAAGAGGTCGCCGCGCAAGCCCCGATTCTATCGGGGGAAAGTGGGCGCCGCGCCGCCGCCGCCCTTGCGGCGCGCAAGGCGCCGGAGCAATTTGACGCCGACACCGCGCGCAAGAATTTCGCCCGGATGATCGGCAACGGACCGAGCGCATGAGCCCAGACGATTTCGAAACGACACTCGGCGAAGAGCGCGCGAGCAGCGAACCGGCGCTGATGGTCGACGTCGAGGGCTTCGAAGGTCCGCTCGACCTTCTGCTCACGCTCGCGCGCCAGCAGAAAGTCGACCTCGCGAAAATCTCCATTCTCGCGCTTGCCGACCAGTACCTCGTTTTCATCGAGGCCGCGCGCAAATTGCGGCTCGAGCTCGCCGCCGACTACCTCGTGATGGCGGCCTGGCTCGCCTATCTCAAGTCGCGGCTGTTGTTGCCCGAAGCCGAGCCTGGCGACGGACCGAGCGCCGAGGAAATGGCGATGGCGCTGGCGCATCGCCTGCGGCGGCTCGAAGCGTTGCGCAACGTGGCGACGCAGTTGATGGAACGCCCGCAGCTCGATCGCGACGTGTTCGCGCGCGGCGATCCGGAGCCGATCGCTGAGATCAAGCAGCCCGAATGGTCGGCGACGCTCTACGATCTGCTCAGCGCCTACGCCGTGCAGCGCCGCCGCACCGCGATGTCTTTCGTGCGTGTCGCCAAGCGGACGGTCTGGTCGCTCGCCGAGGCACGCGCCACGCTCGAGCGCATGATCGGCCAGAGCACCGACTGGACGCGCGTCGATCAATATCTCATCGCTTACGTGGTCGATCCGGCGCTCGCCGTCACCGCGATGGCATCGTCGTTTGCCTCCGCGCTCGAACTGGTGCGCGAAGGCAGCGCCGAAATTCACCAAAAGCAGGCGTACGCGCCGATCTACATGCGCAAGCGTGTCGGAGCCGGCAATGGAAATGGAAGCGCGTCGAATCTTGGCGCGCAAGGAAACGCATGAGGAGGCCGTATCAATGCCGAGTGTGGCCAAGAAGCTCGTGATCGTGCGCAGCGACGAGCCACAGTCCGAACAGGGCGGGCGGCCGGAAGAGTTGAGGCTGCTGGAAGCGCTGCTGTTTGCGGCGTCCGAGCCGCTCGATGAGGCGATGCTCGGCCGTCAACTGCCGGCGGGCGTCGACGTGCGCGACGCGCTCGCGCGGCTGAAAGCCGAATACGCGACGCGCGGCGTCAATCTCGTGCGCATCGGCAAGAAGTGGACGTTCCGCACTGCCAGCGACCTGTCGTGGCTGTTGACCAAGAAGACGGTCGAGGCGCGCAAGCTCTCGCGCGCGGCGATCGAGACGCTTGCGATCATCGCGTACCATCAGCCGGTGACGCGCGCCGAGATCGAGGAAATCCGCGGCGTGGTCGCTTCCGTCGGTACGCTCGACGTGCTGCTCAAGACCGGATGGATTCGTCCGCGCGGCCGCCGCAAGGCGCCGGGGCGGCCGATCACCTACGGCACCACCGAAACGTTCCTGTCGCATTTCGGACTCGAGGAAGTCGGCGATCTGCCGGGCCTCGATGAACTCAAGGGCGCGGGCCTGCTCGAAGGGCATCTGCCTCCGGGTTTCGCCGTGCCGATCCCGTCCGACGACGGCGCGTTGCGCGACGACGAGGACCCGCTGGAACCGGGCGACCTCGATTTGGGATTGGCCCCGCGCCGCGAGGAATGAGCTAGAAAAACAGGGTAAACAGCGGCGTTTCGGCGCGGCGGCGCGGATTAATCCTGTCGCGCGAAGTCCTTGTTTTTGCCGCTACCCCAGCCTAGGTTCAGGTCAAATCATGGGCGGGACGAGCGAATTTTGCCCCGTCGCTGGAGGATTTGCCGATGGGTTCCCTGAGCATATGGCACTGGATCATCGTGATCGTCGTGGTGCTGCTGTTGTTCGGCCGCAACAAGATCTCCGACCTGATGGGTGACGTCGCCCAGGGCATCAAGGCCTTCAAGAAGGGGATGGCCGACGACGACAAGCCGGCCGAGAAGACCGAGCCGAAGACGATCGACCACCAGGCTGCCGCCGCAACGCCGAAGTCTGAAGCCGAGCGACGCGCCGAGAGCGCGCACTCCTGAAGCGGGTACGGAGGCGGTCGGCCGTCTGGGTTCGGCGCTCACGCCCCCTGGAGTGACTAGTCCATGTTCGACATCGGTTGGGGCGAGCTCGTCGTCATCGGCATCGTCGCGCTGATCGCGATCGGCCCGAAAGAATTGCCGACCGTATTGCGCACGATCGGTCAGTACATGGGCAAGGTCCGGCGCATGGCGTCGGAATTCCAGGGTCAGTTCCAGGAGGCGATGCGCGAGGCCGAGATGGCCGACCTGAAAAAGCAGGCCGACGAGCTGACAAGCTCGGTGAGCGACATCGGCAATTTCGATCCGCTGGCGAGCGCGCAAAAGGAGATCGACAGCGCGTTCGAGGACAAACCCTCGGTGACCGAGCCGCCGGCGAGCGAGCAGGCCGCCGCGGAAATCGCAACCGCCGAGACGGCCGCCGCGCAGACCGGCGTTGCGCCTTCCGCGCCGGAAGTTTCCGTGCCGCTGCCTGAGCCGGCGCCCGCCGTCACCGAAACCGATTTCGCAGCCGCCGAGCCGCCGGCGAAGAAGCAGAGCGCGGGATGACGCACGAGGACATTGAGGCCACCAAGGCGCCCTTGATGGAGCACCTGATCGAGCTGCGCTCGCGGCTCATCAAGGCGGTGCTCGCGTTCGGCGTGGCCTTCGGCGTCTGCTTCATCTTCGCCAAGGATATCTACAACGTGCTGGTCTGGCCGTTCGTCTGGGTGGCGGGGCCGGAGAATTCGAAATTCATCTACACCGCGCTGCTCGAATATTTCGTCACCCAGCTCAAGCTCGCGATGTTCGGCGCGGCATTCCTGTCTTTCCCCGTGGTGGCGACGCAGCTTTACATGTTCGTCGCGCCCGGCCTCTACCGCAACGAGCGCAAGGCGTTCCTGCCGTATCTGATCGCGACACCGATCTTCTTCACGCTCGGCGCGATGGTGGTCTATTTCCTCGTGTTCCCGATGCTGGTGCGCTTCTCGCTGCACATGCAGCAGCCGGGCAGTCCGAACGAAGCGACCATCGCGCTGATGCCGAAGGTCGGCGAATATCTTTCGCTGATGATGTCGCTGGTGCTCGCTTTCGGCGTGGCGTTCCAGCTGCCGGTGATCCTGACGCTACTCGGGCGCATCGGGTTAATCACCTCGGCGCAGCTCAAGTCGAAGCGGCGATATTTCGTGGTCGGCGCCTTCGTGCTCGCCGCCGTGCTCACCCCGCCGGATGTGCTCAGCCAGATGTCGCTCGCGGTGCCGCTCTTGCTGCTCTACGAGGGCTCGATCTGGTCGGTGCGCATGGTCGAGAAGAAGGCGCAAGCCGCAGCCGCCGCGAAGGCCGCCGCGTCTTCGGACGCCGGCCCCGGCGACGCTGCCGCCAATCCGGCGGAGTAGGCGAGGCCCGGCTTTTTGCCGGCCCGCGACGTGCTAAAAGCCCCGCCATGTACGACATCAGATGGATTCGCGAGCATCCGGACGCCTTCGACCGCGGGCTCAAGCGGCGCGGGCTGGAGCCGCTGTCGGGCAAGCTCATCGCGCTCGACGAAAAGCGCCGGGCCGCCATCACCAGGTTCGAGCAGGCGCAGGCGCGCCGCAACGCGGCCTCCAAGGAAATCGGCGAGGCCAAGAAGAACAAGGACGAGGCGAGGGCGTCGGCGCTGATGGCCGAGGTCAATGCGCTCAAGACCGACATGCCGGCGCTCGAAGCCGAGCAGAACAGGCTCGCCGCCGAGCTCGACAAGGAACTCGCGCAAATCCCCAACACGCCGCTCGACGACGTGCCCGACGGCGCGGATGCGGGCGGCAATGTCGAGCATCATGTGGTCGGAACCAAACGCAGTTACGCGTTCACGCCCAAGCAGCATTTTGAGCTGGGCGAGGCGCTCGGGCAGATGGATTTCGAGACGGCGGCCAAATTATCTGGCGCGCGTTTCGTTGTGTTGAAGGGCGGCCTCGCGCGCATGGAGCGCGCGCTCGGTCAATTCATGCTCGACGTGCAGACGGGCGACAATGGATACACCGAGGTCAATCCGCCG
>DASZVZ010000076.1:0-2198 GCA_035546875.1 Pseudolabrys sp. | reverse complement strand
GGGATCCTTCGGATCCACCTCGAGCCCGATCTGGCGGAAACGCGCCATGATGTTGGAGCGCCCGGCCTGGTCGCTCACCACGATGATGCGCTGGTTGCCGACCGTCTCGGGATCGACGTGCTCGTAGGTCTTGGGATCCTTCTCCACCGCCGAGACATGCAGGCCGCCCTTGTGGGCGAAGGCGCGCGTGCCGACATAGGCGGCGCTGCGGTTGGGCGGCACGTTCAGGCGATCGTCGAGCAGGCGCGACAGATGGGTGAGCCGTTGCAGGGCGCCGTCCTTGAGGCCGGTCTCGTAGCCCATCTTGATCACCAGGTTGGCGATCAGGGCGATCATGTTGGCGTTGCCGCAACGCTCGCCCAGGCCGTTGATGGTGCCCTGCACCTGGCGCGCGCCCGACCGCACGGCGGCCAGCGTGTTGGCGACGGCGTTCTCGGTGTCGTTGTGGGTGTGGATGCCGAGGCGCTCGCCCGGGATCTTCTGCGTGACCTCGCCCACGATGCGCTCGATCTCGTGCGGCAGCGTGCCGCCGTTGGTGTCGCACAGCACCACCCAGCGCGCCCCTTCGTCATACGCCGCCTTGGCGCAGGAAAGCGCGTAGGCTGGATTGGCCTTGTAGCCGTCGAAGAAATGCTCGCAGTCGAGCAGCACCTCGCGGCCCTTCGCCTTGGCCGCGCGCACACTGTCGCGGATCGAGGCGACATTCTCCTCCCCCGTCGTCTCCAGCGCGACCTTGACGTGATAATCCCAGGATTTTGCGACGAAGCAGATCGCATCCGCTTTGGCCTCGAGCAGCGCCGCAAGGCCGGGATCGTTCGAGGCCGAGCGGCCGGGCCGGCGCGTCATGCCGAACGCAGTGAACGTAGTCTTGAGCTCGCGGTCCTTTGCAAACAGCTCGGTGTCGGTCGGATTGGCGCCCGGATAACCGCCTTCGACATAGTCGATGCCGAGATCGTCGAGCATCTCGGCGATCTTGATCTTGTCGGTGAGCGTGAAATCGACGCCATTCGTCTGCGCGCCGTCGCGCAGCGTGGTGTCGAAGAGATAAAGGCGTTCGCGGGCCATGATCACAGCACCCGATAGGCGACGTAAATCGCGAGCACGATCGCCGCGGCGAGGACCGCGTATTTGAGGATGATGTAGTAGAGCCAGTGGCGCGGGAACGGTGTTTCGGGTTCGCTCATGGGCCCTCCCGCTTGGCGAGCTGTTTCTGCATCGTCGTGTTGGCGAGCCACTCGTCGCCGCGCGAGATGCTGTTGCGTTGTTGCGCGACGTAGCCGCGTTTCTTGAAGAACTCGGCGGCGCTGTCGCTCGCATCGACCTTGAGCTGGCCCGCGCCGCGCGAAGCGGCAAGTTTCTCGATCGCGTCGGCCAGCATGGCCCCGACGCCCTGCCCAGCCGCAGCCGGATGGACATACAGCATGTCGATCTTGTCGGCGCCTTCGAGCGCGATGAAGCCGACCGGCGAGCCGTTGAGCGTGCCGACCAGAGTCAATTGCTTGGCGAGCTTGGCGCCAAACGCTTTTTCATCGTCGGCCGCGGCCGACCAGGCTTCCTGCTGGGCCTCGCTGTAGTCGTCGCCGGTCAACTCGGCGATGCTGGCGCGGAAGATTTCAGCGAGCAGCGGCGCATCCGCCGGCAGAAAGGGCCGCATCGCCATCTTCGGATGGGCACTCGCGCTCATTGCTGTCCCCGCGGCGGCCATTCCGCCGTATCGTGGTCCGGATGCTGATAACTGACGATGGATGTCTTGAATGCTTCAGCTTTGGGTTCGGCGCCATCAGGACGCACCGGAAGGCTGCAAATCCCGTCGTAGAAGGGAAGCTTGTCCGCCGGATTGAGTTGAATTGTCGGCGCGACCACGGCTGGATTGTCGAAGGCGGCAACCGCGACCTCGATCGCGCTACCGGGCTCGAACGTCAGCGGCGTGCCGCATTCGGCGCAAAAACCACGCCGGACCTTGTTCGAGCTCCGGAAATGCTTCGGCGCCCCGCGCGTCCACTCGAGATCGTGCGCCGTCACCAAGGCGGCAAAAAATCCGGCAAACGCCTTCTGGCACATGCGGCAATGGCAGATCGAGGAGCGGCCGAACCGCGAGGCCCGGAAGCGCACCGCGCCGCATTGGCAACCGCCGCTATGCATCGGCGCGCTCATCGCGCGATCTCCCACGTGGTGCCGTCTTTGGAATCTTTCAGCAC
>DASZVZ010000075.1:0-52910 GCA_035546875.1 Pseudolabrys sp. | reverse complement strand
ATCGCCCTGCTGCCGCCGGTAGTATTGGTGTGAAACGTGTTCGGATCGCAGCCGTGCGATTGCGCGACCAGCTTGTAGAGACAGGCGAGCGACGATGGCGTCTCATAAGGATAGCCGCTGAATGGCGGCTGGTTCGTTGCGGGATTGATCGCATGCGGGCGCGCGTTGTCGATCGGCAGCAGGATCTTCGTGTTCGTGTGCATGCGCCGGCCGGCATCCTCCGGGCGCGCGATGCTCGAGGCGGGCGTGATCAATACCGAATCCGGACGCTCTTCGACGAGCGCGCCGCCTTGCCGGTAGGCGTCGATGATCGCCTGGCGTTGCGCCGCGTTTTGCGTGACCGCGGCGCTTTGGGCCGCGGCGGCTGTCGAAAGGAACAAACTGGCTAGAATTGTAAGTAATGCTGTTCGATAGGCCATCGTTTTCGCCCTTCAATGGCGGGTGCGGAACCTCGGTCGCCGCACTTTTGATAGGGCGGCTTTGTTAAATTAGTACTCCGGGCTGTACTCGGATTCATGCACAAATTGTCGTTGCCTAACGGCGAAGGGTGGCTCATTGTTCGAGTTCCTGACGAGGGTCCGATGAAACGCGTTGTGTTGGGAGTGCTTGCGCTTCTTGCCGTCGGTGCGTGGTGCGAGCGTGCCGCCGCCGCCGACGCCGCCGTCCGCGTCGTTACGCCGCCCCCCGTGGTTGCGGCCGAGGCGCCGCCGGCCGAACAGGCCGTGCCGCCTTATTCCCCGAACTCGCATCTCGTTCCGCCGTACAGGACCGCGCCGACGACGGCCTATGGCTGCAAGCGCGTCTGGCGCTGCGACGCGCAGGTGTGCGAGTGGCGCCGCGGCTGCTGGGGCATCTACGGCTACATGGAAGGGCCTTACTACACGACCACGCTCGCGCGCCGCCAATGGGAACGCGACGGCTGGCCTACTCCGCGCAACCGCTAGCGCCAACTTCGTCTTAACAACCTGCGTTCGATCATCGTCGCGAATCGCCTGTTGATTCGCGTGAAGATTGTTTGACAGCGGCGCAGGAGATATTCTCCCGCCAAGTCATGGGCGATTCGTGCCCGGGTCCGCGTCCGCGTGCTCGTGCACCATCTTCATCGATGCCTCCCGAGGAGGGGATCGCCGGATGTCACTCAATACAAATTCGCTCTTTCCCGCCGCCGCGCCCGCCGCGCCGACCACGCTCGAGCAGGCGGAAGAACTGCGCGCCGCGCGCCGTGAAAAGATCATCACCATTGCAGCGACGGTGCTTGCCGTCGTTGTCGTTGCGACTATCGCGGTGTTGATGGGGATGGCCTGACGCGGTCAGCCGGCAGGCGGCGGCGCAGAGAAAGCCTTGCGCGAGTCGGAGGCGAACTGGCGCCGCCACATCACGATCACGACCGCGGTTGTCGTGATTGCAAGCGGGATCGGTCCGAGAAACCATCCGAGATAGCCGAGCGCGAAAAACAACGCGCGCTGGCCGCGATTGAAGTGGCGGCCTGCGTCGGCGCAGATCTGCGCCGTGCGGTGCGCGTACTTTTGCGCTGCCGGCGTGTCCTTCTCCTCGACCGGGGGCGCCGCGCCGACCATGATCGCCACATAATTGTAGAGGCGGTACGACCAGGCGAACTTGAAGAACGCATAGGCAAAGATGACGGCAAGCCCGAGCATCTT
The DNA here is from genome assembly GCA_035546875.1 of Pseudolabrys sp. GTDB lineage: Bacteria > Pseudomonadota > Alphaproteobacteria > Rhizobiales > Xanthobacteraceae > Pseudolabrys. Next base: position 51,249 of record DASZVZ010000075.1, on the reverse strand, counting down.
CGCTTCCCAGAGCGCCGGCGATTGCGCGCCCCCGAACGGCAGCGCCGACATGAGACTGATGATCTGGTCGGTCGAGCGCAGCAGCGTCAGCGTGCCGCCGATCGCGATCAGGGACGTCGAGGCGAAAAATGCGGTGCCGTTCTGCAGCGCGGCCGTGACCTGTGCATCCACCATGCGCATCTCGCGTCCGAGAAGCTGCTCCATCCATTCGTCGCGATATTGATTCATCAGCGCGTTGAGGCCGTCCCGTCCCTTCGCCGTCTTTTCGATCGCGAGCGAATAGACGATCCAGGCGCCGACGAACCAGATCAGTGTCAGGACATCGGGAAGGCCGAATGCGAGCATTGCAATCGCTCTCACGCGCGGGGTGGGCGCTCGGGCCCAATGGGTAACAGATTCGCAATGCTTGAGCGCCGGTGTAGGCTCTGCCACCCTCGGGACCGAAGGAGTATGGAATGCCGCAGAAAATCACCACCGGCGCGCATGCGCTGGTCGATGCCGCCGAACGCGAAGTCGAGACGTTGCCGGTCGAGGAAGCGATCAAGCTTGCCGGGCGCGACGACGTCGTGCTGGTCGATATCCGGGACATCCGCGAATTGCAGCGCGACGGCAAGGTTCCGGGCGCGTTCCATTGCCCGCGTGGCATGCTGGAATTCTGGATCGATCCGGCGACCTCGTACCACAAGCCGGTGTTCGCGCAGGACAAGCGCTTCGTGTTCTTCTGCGCCGGCGGCTTGCGCTCCGCGCTTGCTGCGCAGACCGCGCAACGCATGGGCCTCAGCCCGGTCGCGCATATTCAGGGCGGCTTCGGCGCCTGGAAGAAGGCGGGCGGTCCGGTCGAGCCGCCGGCGGAGCCGCCGAAGAAATCCTGAGACGATTCATTCACCGCGCGACTGGCGGCGATCAGATAAATTCGCTTGCCCGGCGAAACATCAAGCCACAACCTCGGCAGCAAAGAAGAGCAGGGCGGTCATGGCGCTCAAACTGATCATCGGCAACAAGAATTACTCGTCCTGGTCGTTCCGGCCATGGATTGCGCTGAAGGTTGCCGGCATTCCGTTCGAGGAAGAGGTCGTCCCGCTCGAAACGCCGGAGTTCAAGCAGCGGCTTAAGATGTCGGGTAGCGGCAAGGTGCCGACGCTGATCGACGGCGAGATCACGGTCTGGGAATCGCTCGCGATCCTCGAATATCTCGCCGACAAGTTTCCCGACAGGAATCTCTGGCCTGCGGACGCGGCGGCGCGCGCGCACGCGCGTGCCGTCTCGTCGGAGATGCATTCGGGATTCCAGCCGCTGCGCAGCGCGTGCGCGATGAACATGTGGCGCCCGGTGATGAAGCGCACGATCAGTCCCGAAGTTGCCGCCAACGTCGCGCGCATCGACGCCTTGTGGAGCGACTGCCGCGCGCGTTTCGGGAGGGGCGGCCCCTTTTTGTTCGGAAAATTCGGCGCAGCCGACGCCATGTATGCGCCGGTGGTCTCGCGCTTCTACACCTACGACATCGAGGTCGGCGGCGCAGCGCGAGAGTATATGAGTGCCGTGATGGCGCTGCCGGCATGGGCCGAGTGGAAGGCCGCCGCGGTCAAGGAGCCGTGGGTGCTGGCGAAAGACGAGGTCGACTGGCCGAAGGTGTACAAGATTTAATGTCGCCGGCGGCGCCAAGCGCGCCGGCACGCCACAAGTTCCAAATTTTCGTCACTTTTATACCGCACACGCGATTCCTCATTTCACGGCTTTTCGGCCGTGTCTTCACTCCGGGGGCGGCATCTGGCGGGACCGTAAAGGTCCTTGCACGGGGATTGCTCGCCCATGACCAATCGAAAATTTGCGCTTGCTGTCGCCGCATTTCTTTTCGCGGTGCCTGCATTCGCCGCCGACAATCACGACGTCAAAGGTCTCTATCTCCTCACCGACTATCCGGCGGTGACGGTTCAGCCCGGCGGCACGTCGACGATCAACCTGCGGCTCCAGAACTACGCGCTGGCCCCGGAACGGCTCTCGCTTTCGGTAACCGGCGTTCCCGCGGGATGGACGGCGACGCTGCTTGGCGGCGGCCAGCCGGTTGCCGCCGCGATGCCGGCAACCGATTCAAGTGTCTCGCTCGATCTCAGGCTCGATGTGCCGAAGGACGCCAAGATCGGAACGCAGACGCTCACGGTGACGGCCCAGGGCTCGAACCAGCAGGTCAGCCTCCCGGTCGCGGTGACGCTGGCGAAGGAATTGCCGGCCAAGCTCTCGCTGCAGCCGCAGTTGCCTGAACTACGGGGTTCGTCGAGCTCCAGCTTCGAGTATACCCTCACCATCAAGAACGACAGCGGCAAGAAGGAGCTTGTCAGTCTTGCCGCGAAGGCGCCGCGCAACTTCGACACCTCGTTCACGGAATCCTATGGCACCCAGCAATTGACCGCCATTCCGGTCGACGCCGGCAAGACCAAGGACGTCAAGCTCAAGGTCGTGCCGCCCAGCACGGTCGATGCCGGGCATTACAGCGTGACCGCGCGCGTCGGCGCGGAGGACGCGCATGCCGAAACGACCCTCAAGCTCGACATCAGCGGCGAGCCCAAGCTCGCGCTCGCCGGCCGCGAAGGCTTGCTGAGCGCGCGCGCGACCGCGGGCACCGAGACATCCGTTCCGATCGTCGTCACCAATACCGGGACTGCGCCGGCAGAACAGATCAGCCTTTCCGGCAATGCGCCGAGCGGCTGGAAGGTGACCTTCGAGCCGAAGACCATCGACCGCATCGCGCCCAATCAGCACAAGGAAGTGCAGGCGCTGATCCGTCCGACGGCAAAAGCCATCGCCGGCGACTACGTGACCACGCTCAACGCATCCTCGCGCGGCGAGAACGCTTCCGCGCGGTTCCGCGTGACGGTGACCACCTCGACGGTGTGGGGCATCGCCGGCGCCGGCATCATCGGCGCGGCGCTGCTGATCATGGTGGGGGCGGTGGCAAGGTTCGGCCGCCGATGAGCGAAAACGTCATCGAGGCCGAGGGCCTCACCAAACGCTACGGGCCGATCACGGCGGTGGACCATGTGTCGTTCACCGTCGGCAGCGGCGAGATTTTCGGTGTGCTCGGCCCGAACGGCGCGGGCAAGACGACGACCATCCTGATGCTGCTCGGCCTGTGCGACATCAGCGAGGGCAAGGCGCGCGTGTTCGGGCGCGATCCGGCGCGCGAGCCGCTCGCCGTCAAGCGGCGTGTCGGATATTTGCCGGACGCGGTCGGCTTCTACGATCATCTGACCGCCGTCGACAATCTGCACTACACCGCGCGCCTGATCGGCATTCCGGCGGCCGAACGGGTGCCGCGCATCGCCGCCGCGCTCAAGCGCGTCGGCCTCGACGACGTCGGCGGCAAGCGCGTCGCAGCGTTTTCGCGCGGCATGCGCCAGCGGCTCGGACTTGCCGAGATCATCATGAAGGACGTGAAGGTCGCCGTCCTCGACGAACCCACAAACGGGCTCGATCCGCAGGCGAGCGTGGAATTTCTCGAATTGATCCGCTCCCTCAAGGCTGCGGGCGTGAGCGTGCTGTTGTCCTCGCATCTGCTCGACCGCGTGCAGGACGTGTGCGACCGCGTGGCGCTGTTCAACGGCGGCAAGATCGCGCTCATCGGCACCGTCGCCGAGCTCGGCCGTCAGGTGCTGGGCGGCGGATTTGCCGTCGATCTCGAAGCCGAGCAGGGGCCGCATCTCGCGCTCAAGCTCGGCGCGATCCCCGGCGTGCACAAGGTCGAGGAGGGCAAGCCCGGGCACTTCCGGCTGCTCTGTGATCGCGACGTGCGCCCGGAGGTTGCCGCGGAGGTGATTGCCGCGGGCGGCAAGCTCAAGCGTCTCGCCTTCGATCAACCAAGCCTCGAGACGATCTACACGCGCTACTTCCAAAGCGTGAAATCGGAGGTGCGCCATGCTGCCTAGCACTTCGCGGCGTGAAGGCTCGCCGTGGCGCGGCCTCGGCGTCGTCATCTTGAAGGAGTTGTCCGATCATCTCACCAGCGCGCGCATGCGGGTGCTGGAATGGCTGGTTGTGCTGGTGGCGCTCGCGGCGCTCTACGGCGCCATCCAGAAGATCCGCGACGTCACCGCCGAGGATCCGTTCCTGTTCCTGCGGCTGTTCACCACCTCGCGCGATCCGCTGCCGTCGTTCGTCTCGTTCCTCGGCTTCCTGGTGCCGCTGATGGCGATCGGGCTGGGCTTCGACGCCGTCAACGGCGAGCATAACCGCCGCACGCTGTCGCGCATCCTGTCGCAGCCGATCTATCGTGACGCGCTGTTGTTCGGAAAATTCATCGCCGGGCTTGCGACGCTGTCGATCAGCCTGATTGCGTTGTGGCTCCTGGTGATCGGGCTCGGGCTCATCCTGCTCGGCGTGCCGCCGGGCGGGGAGGAGATGGCGCGCGCGTTCATCTTCCTGCTCGTCACGATCGCCTATGCCGGCGTTTGGCTCGCGCTTGCGATGCTGTTCTCGGTCGTGTTCCGCTCGGCGGCGACCGCCGCGCTGGTGACGCTCGGATTGTGGCTGTTCGCGACCGTGATCTGGCCCGCGCTCGCGCCCGGCGTCGCGGAGGCGATTTTCCCGGCCGATAACGAGGCGCTCTTGGTGACCGGCGCGCAGATGCTGGCGCGGCTGTCGCCCTCGACGCTGTTCGCTGAAACGGTCTTGGCGCTGCTCGATCCATCGACGCGCTCGCTCGGCCCGGTCTATCTGAGCCAGTTGCAGGGCGCGGTCATGGGCGCTCCGCTGCCGCTCGGCGAAAGCGTGCTGATCGCATGGCCGCAGATCGTGGGCCTCGTCGCCGCGACGATTTTGCTCTTCGTCGCCGGCTACGTGGTGTTCCAGCGACAAGAGGTGCGCGCGTAGCGCGCGCCGTCTTCAAGCAACAAGAGGTGCGCGCATAGCGCGCGCCGTCTTCGACGTGAATCCAGCGCAGGCGTAACGCCTGCACCCTCTTTCCGGCGGCTCGCGCGAACCAAAGTTCCGCTGAGGCGTTGAATGGCGAGGAACGCCGCCCCCGCGGGCGGCGTATCGCTATTGGAGACGCCGCGTCCGCATGCAGCTCACGCCCGGCCAGAACGTATGGCGCGTGGCGCCGGCAAGGCGCGCCGCGATGCTCGTGGACGGCGCCGATTATTTCGCCGCGATGCGCCGTGCCATGATCAATGCCCGGCGCTCGATCTGGATCGCGGGCTGGGACATCCACAGCAAGATGCGGCTCGTCGGCCCCTCGGGCGAGCCCGAGGACGGCTATCCCGCGCAATTTGCCGATTTCCTTTCCGCCCTGGTGGCGGCGCGGCCGGAGCTCGACGTCTGTCTGCTGTTGTGGGACTTCTCGATGCTCTACGCGCCGGAGCGTGACTTCTTCCCCACGCTGACGCTGCGCTGGAATACGCCGAGCAACGTCCGCTTCTGCCTTGACGACTGCATTCCGCTCGGCTCGTCGCAGCATCAGAAGCTGGTGGTGATCGACGACGCGCTCGCCTTCAACGGCGGTCTCGACATCACCATCCGCCGCTGGGACACGAACCGCCACCGCATCGACGAGCCGCATCGCGTCGATCCGTCGGGCAATCCTTACCCGCCGTTTCATGACGTGCAGATGATGGTCGACGGCGATGCCGCGCGTGCGCTTGGCGACCTTTTCCGCGAGCGGTGGCGCTGCGCGACCAGCGAGCGGCTTCCGCAGCTATCGCGCGACGAGGATCCGTGGCCTGAAGGCGTCAAGGCCGACTTCACCGGTCTCGACATCGGCATCGCCCGCACGCAACCCGGCTATGACGATCAGGAACCGGTGCAGGAGGTCGAGCGGCTGTTTTTCGACTGCATCGATGCCGCGGAGCGCTCGATCTACATCGAGAACCAGTTTCTCACCGCCCCGCGTATTGCCGCAAGGCTGGCCGAGCGCCTTAAAGCCCGGCCGCAACTCGAGGTCCTGATGATCGCGCCGAAATTCCAGGAGGCGTGGCTCGATGCACGCAGTCTGCTCGCGGGGCGCATCCGTTTTGCCGAAATCGTGCGCGAGGCGGGTGAGGACAGGGTGCACTTCGCCTATCCGCAGGTTGCCGGCCGCCGCGGCCGTACGTTGGCGACGATGGTGCATGCCAAGGTCATGATCGTCGACGACAAGATCCTGCGCGTCGGTTCCGCCAATCTCAATAACCGCTCGATGGGCACGGATACCGAATGCGATCTTGTCTTGACGGCCCGCGGCGACGACGAGCGGCGCTCTATCGAGCGGCTGCGCAACAAGCTGATCGGCGATCATTGCGGCGTCGATGCGGATGCCGTCGCCTCGGCGCTTGCGCGGCATGGCGGTTCGCTGATCGCGCTCGCGCGCAGCCTGTCGCATGGCGGCCATAGCCTCCAGCCGATCGAGGATGTTGCGAACGGCCTCGTGGAAATAAATACGCTCATCGAAGGCGTCGCCGATCCGGAGAAACCGATCGGCGCCGAGGAATTCGTCAGCACGATGTTCGGCGGCTTTGTGCCGACGCGGCATGTTTCGACGGTCCTCAAGGTGCTCGCCGCCGGCTTGTTTGTGATCGGGCTCGCGGTGCTCTGGCACTTCGTGCCTTTCGCCAAGCCCGAGGCGGTGCATGAAACACTCTCGTCGATCGGCGAAAGCAAATTTGCGCCGGTCATCGTCGTCGGTGCGTTCGTCGCGGCCGGCCTCGTCATGTTCCCCGTGACGGTGCTGATCGCGGCGACGGCCGCCGCTTTCGGTCCCTGGTTCGGGTTCGGCTACGCTGCGGCCGGCTCACTCCTGAGCGCGATCGCCGGCTATTCGGTCGGCGCGATGATCGGCAAGCAGACCTTGCGCGATTTTCTCGGACCGCGGCTCAATCGCGTGCGCAAGCGTATCGTGCGCCGCGGCGTCATCACGGTTGCGGCGGTGCGACTCGTGCCCATCGCGCCGTTCACCGTGGTCAATCTCGTGGCGGGTGCGAGCGAGGTGCCGCTATTCGACTACACCGTCGGTACGCTGCTCGGCCTGCTGCCTGGACTGATCATGATTTCCGCGGTCGGCCACCAGCTCGCACGTATCATGACCGCGCCGACGCCGCTCGACTTCGCGCTCTTGACGGGCGCGGTGCTCGGCTGGATCGCGCTGTCGGTCGGCGTGCAGGCGATCGTCTCGCGATACTGGAGCGGCGGCCGGTGAACGAGGCGAGGGGCCGCGCGGTCCGCATCATGACCTGGAATATCCACGGCACGCTTGGCCGCAATCCGCGGTACGACCTGACGCGTGCGGTCGAGCTCATCCGGCGCTGGGATCCCGACATCGTCGCGTTGCAGGAGGTCGACTCGCGGCGCGGCCTTGCCGGCGGCGTCAATCCCTTCGAATTCCTGCCGGGCGCGGTCGGCGTGTACGGTATTCACGCCAAGTCGGTAACGACGCGGGACGGCGATTACGGACAGATGCTGATCAGCCGCTGGCCGATCGCGGCGCAGGATGTGCGCGACATTTCCTTTCCCGAGCGGGAGCCGCGCCGCGCGATCTGCGCGGACCTGGAGACGCCGCTCGGCCCTATCCGCGTGGTCGCGACGCATCTTGGCCTAAGCATCGGCGAGCGCCGCGCGCAGGCGCGGCAGCTTCTGGCGCTTGCCGGTAACGGTGCCGGCACCACGATTATGGCGGGTGATTTCAACGACTGGTTCTGGCCCGGATCGGTGCGCTCGGTGCTGGCGCGCGAAATGCCGGGACGGACGCGATTCCGCACTTTTCCGGCGGCGCTGCCGCTATTGCGGCTCGATCGCGTCTATTGTCGCCCGCGGGCGGCACTGCACGCGAGTTTCACCGACAAAACCGCGCGTGACCTGTCGGATCACCTGCCCGTCATTGCGGACGTGCTGCCGCAAGCCGCGTCCTAGCGGCGACGGTGCGGATTCTGGATGCACTGATCGCCGGCCGGCTTCGCGTCGCGGACGCAGGCGGCCATGGTGCGGTAGTTGCAGTACATCGCGGTGCCGCCGTCGACCTGGCGGCAGAACGGCCGGTTGCCGGTCGCGGCATCGGCCGAGGATACTGCCGAGAGCGCGATGCCCCACAGGAGCAGAGCCCCGAGTGCGGCGAGCATGGTGAAAATCTTCATCGGTCCATCTCCGTTGTGGCGCGAGGCGCCTCGTTGTTGCGCTATCAACGGACAGGGTGACGCGGGGTTCCGCCTACCAGGGCCGCTCCACCGAATTTGTCACGTGCTCGCGGTCGGGAGAGGTAAAGCAGAGGCCGACGCAGAGATAAGGCAATTCCGGATGAGGGTTGTGCCCTCTGTGGAATTTCGCGATCGGCTCCGAATAGCATTCACCGGCTTTGGCCTTGACCAGCACGCCCTCCTGAAAATGCGCTTCGAACAGGCCTTGCAGTGCGACGAAAAACGCCGCGCCATTGTGGCAGTGCCAGTTAGTATAGCCGCCGGGCACGATCTCGGCGTTGTAGATCTGCACCTTCACCTGCGGGTCGCGCGGTAGCGAGGCGTACATGGCGTCGAACAGGAGATTGCGGTGGAATCCGTGGCCGGGCGGCACCAGGCCGTCGAGCTTGAGCTTCAGGTCCTTGTAGGTCGCGGTCGAGCCTTGCATGGGGTGCCCCTTTAGAAGACCCGGAAGACTATTCCGCCCGTACACAACGAAAAAGCCCGGCGCGATGCCGGGCCTTTCCTTTACAGGTCTTGGTGCGGCGCTTACTTCGCTTTGGTGTCGGGGATCTTCTTGCTCGACTCGTTGCCGGTCGGGCCGTTGTTCTTGTCGGCGGGCGTGGAGCCGGGGCTCATGCTGGAGCCGCTCATGCCGGAGCCGGTGGTCGATTTTTTCTTTTTCATCGAGCTCTTCTTCATCGAGTCCTTGTTCATCGAACCCGGCTCAGACTTGCCGATGTTTCCGCTGTTCTGCTTCGTCGTTTCCGGATTTGGTGTCGCGCTTTGGGCGTTCGCAACCGAAACGCCGGCTAAAAGAGCCGTCGCCGCAGCCACTGCGATGAGCGTTTTCATCGTTCGTTCCTCCTGATGATTTGCGTCGTTGTCACGCGGAAGAGACAACCGCGGGACGACCGTAACGTTCCTGTTGGGGGAACATACGAACCGGCCCTCGGCATCAGGCGCGCGGCGACATGACAAAGCCCGGCGCATAGGGCCGGGCCTCATCATTCCGGCACAAAGCGAGGCTAGTCGTCGACGGCCTCGCGCACGCTGTCCTTCAGGCCGCCGACTGCGTTCTGAATCTTGCCGCCCGCTTTCTGGGCCTTGCCTTCCGTCTCGAGCTTGCTGTCGCCCGTCGCCTTGCCGGCGACTTCCTTGACCTTGCCTTTTGCCTGCTCGATCGAGCCTTTGATGCGATCTTTGTCCATGTCATCCCTCGCGATGTGGGTTGTGATTTGTCATTTTTACGGGATCACAGAGATAACGATGCGCAGCCGGAAACGTTCCGGCGCGCGAGGCGAACAGAGTTCCACCGTCCGCCGCGTCGCTATTTTGCGCGCTTCTCCGCGTCGATGTCGGACTGGCTCTTGGTGTCCTTGCCCATCGCGCGCGTATGCTTGCCGGCCTGCGCCTCGTCGGCGGCATTCTGGCTCGATGTCTTATTCTCGCGCCGTTCCGCTTCCTCCTGCGCGGCGCCGCTCGTCGTCGCTTGCGCCGGCTTTTGCTCGTTCGGATATTGCGCCATTGCGGTTCCGCCGCCGGACAGCAAAAGGATTGCCGCCACGGGGATAAAAAACTTTCTCATCGTCGCCTCCTTTGAATGATGGATCGCCTCGCCGTAACAGGGGATAACGAGGCGTATGACCGTCGGCTGTCGTCCCGGTCGCTTACGAAAGCCGACGGCCGCGCCGTTCCGAGGAAAGCGCGGCCGCGACATTTCATGCCGATCGGTCGGTGCCTTACGCGGCGATGACCGCAACGATCTCGAACGAACCGGGATTGATGATCACGATCTCGTCTCCGACGAGGATGAACTCATATCCACGCCACGCTGGATAGACGCTGATCACTTCGGCCGGGAGCGGGTAGAGATGCACGGTGTGCGGAACCCGCGTGCCGACCGAGATGCTGAAGTTGACGTGCTCGACCGGACGAACGTTGGTCTGCTTCTTGATCACCGTGGTGATCTTGGTGCGCTGTTCGGTCGTCAGGTTGGCGCGAGCGCCTGCCGCGCCCTGACCGGTCGTCGCGTTGGTCTTGGCGTTCTCGTTCGAGGCCGCGCCCGACTTGGACTTCATGTCCTTGTCCTGCGCTTCCTTGTTCTTCATCTGCGCGTTCGATTTCTCGGATGCCTGGCCCTTCGCAGCGCCGGGCTTTTCCTCCGACTTCATCTGCGCGTTGCCCTTGGCGCCCGATTTTTCGTTCATCTGCGCGCCCTTGGCCCCGGCTTTCTCGTCGGACTTCATCTGCACGTCGCCCTTGGCGCCGGCCTTGCTGTCGTTCGACATGCCTTGACCGGTCGTCTCGGACTTCGAGTTGACCGCGCCATGCGTATTCATCTTCGGCGCGATCTTTTCCGCCGGCGCATTCTGCTGCGCCGCAGGAGCGCGGGCCGGAGCCGCGCCTTTCTCGCCGTTCGGGCTTTGGGCCATGGCGACGCTACCGCCAATAAGCAGGGCCGCCGCGGCGGTCGTCATCAAGAACTTGCTCATCATCTTTTGCCTCCTCTGGACTGATGATGAGCGAAGAACGCGAGGCACCCATGCTTGTTCCACATTGCGGGCGCGTTACTTCCGCACGGCGAGTAAATGGGGCCGGGATTGCCTTCATTTGGCGGCCAAGGCACCCTTGCCGCGAACGGGGAGGGCCGATGGCGATTCTTGCCTCGACCGTCGACAAAAACGCGAGCGAGTTTCGCGCCAACGCTGAGCGCATGCGCGCGCTCGTGCAGGAATTGCAGGCGCGGCGCGCGGAAGCCGCGCTCGGCGGTCCGGAAAAATCGCGCGAACGGCACATCGGGCGCGGCAAGCTTCTGCCGCGCGACCGCGTGATGAACCTTGTCGATCCGGGCTCGCCGTTTCTCGAATTGTCGCCGCTCGCCGCCAACGGCATGTACGACGACGCCATCCACGGCGCCGGACTGATCACCGGCATCGGCCGCATCGAAGGCCGCGAGTGCGTCATTGTCTGCAATGACGCCACGATCAAGGGCGGCACGTATTTTCCGATGACGGTGAAGAAGCACCTGCGCGCGCAGGAGATCGCCGGTGAGAATCGTTTGCCTTGCATCTATCTCGTCGATTCGGGCGGCGCCAACCTGCCGAACCAGACGGAAGTGTTCCCCGATCGCGAGCATTTCGGCCGCATCTTCTACAACCAGGCGACGCTGTCCGCGCGCGGCGTCCCGCAGATCGCGGTGGTGATGGGCTCGTGCACGGCGGGCGGCGCCTACGTTCCGGCGATGTCCGACGAAACCATCATCGTCAAAAATCAGGGCACCATCTTCCTGGGCGGCCCGCCGCTGGTGAAGGCGGCGACCGGCGAGGTGGTGAGCGCCGAGGATCTCGGCGGCGCCGACGTGCACGCGCGCAAATCCGGTGTCGCCGACCATTACGCGCAGGACGATCATCATGCGCTGCAGATCGCGCGCCGTATCGTCTCGACGTTGAACGCGAAAAAACCGAACGACGTCGTTATCCGCAAGCCGCGCGATCCGGCGCTCGATCCGGCCGAGCTCGACGGCATCGTGCCGGTGGATCTCAAGAAGCAATACGATGTACGCGAGGTCATCGCGCGGCTCGTGGACGCGTCCGAGTTCGACGAGTTCAAGCAGCTCTACGGCACGACGCTCGTGACCGGCTTCGCGCACATTCACGGCATGCCGGTCGGCATCCTCGGCAACAACGGCATCCTGTTCTCCGAAAGTGCGCTGAAAGCCGCGCACTTCATCGAGTTGTGCTGCCAGCGCCGCATTCCGCTCCTGTTCCTGCAGAACATCGTCGGCTTCATGGTCGGGCGCGACTACGAGGCGGGCGGCATCGCCAAGGACGGCGCCAAGATGGTGACCGCGGTCGCCACCGCGCAGGTGCCCAAGATCACGCTGATCGTCGGCGGCTCCTACGGCGCCGGCAATTACGGCATGTGCGGACGCGCGTACTCGCCGCGCTTCCTGTTCACTTGGCCGAACGCGCGCATCTCGGTGATGGGCGGCGAGCAGGCGGCGTCCGTGCTCGCAACCGTGCGCCGCGACAACATCGAGGCCGAAGGCAAAAGCTGGAGTGCGGAAGAGGAACAGAAGTTCAAGCAGCCGTTGCTCGAGCAGTTCGAGCGCGAGGGCAATCCGTATTACGCAACCGCCCGGCTGTGGGACGACGGCATCATCGCGCCGTCGGAGACGCGCCGCGTGCTGGCGCTGGCGTTTTCCGCCGCGCTCAATGCGCCGGTGCCGGACACGAAGTTCGGCGTGTTCCGGATGTAGAGATCAGGCGCGGGCCCGCGCGAAGGCGCGATAGCTCTGCCACGACGCCAGCGCAAAGCCGGCCACCGTCGCGATCCAGGCCGCAAGCGCGATCCACACCATTGCCCGCGACACCGCGGCGAGCGGCGGAAAATCGCTCGCCAGCGACAGCCTCAAGCTCGCCAGCGCGTACATGCCGAGCGGGAACACCAGGCTCCATAGCATCGGCGTGTAGGTCAGCGGCACGCGGCAGACGCCGTGCTTCCACACGCCGAAGAGGATCAGCAGCGGGATCCACCACGTGGCCCAGGCCCACATGATGAGCGTGACGCCGTCGATGAAGGGCCGCATCGACTGCAGGAACGGCAGTGCGCTGTTGCTGAGGATCAGCGTCGAGCCGGCGTTGGTGGAGATCGCGGCGGCGCCCATCACCACCCACAGGAGCGGCGTGATGTCCTCCGGCTCGAAGTCGAGGAAGAAGATGCGCGAGGCGAACAGGGTGATGAAGATGCCGTAGAGCGCGAGCCCGATGCCCCACAGCATGTGGATGAGCACGAACACCGCGGTGCCGAGCTGACCGAGTGGCGGCGCTACCTGCGTGCCGAGAATGACGAGAGATTCCGTGCCGACGATGGCGATCAGCCAGCCGCCGTGCACGACATTGGCGCCGTGCGCGGTGTTTAGGAAGGTCAGCACGCCGAAGCTCAGATAGATCAGCACGAACCACAGCGCCAGCGCGAACAGCCACAGCGTGAGCGCCGTGGCATGGTAGTCGCGCAAATTCAGCCCGATGCCGAGCACGTCGGTGGCGGCGACGATGGTGAAGAACGAAAAGACCAGCCGCGGGTCGATCAGGTCGGCTAAGAGCGCGCGGCCGAAAAGGGCTGCCCGCGCCAGCGTCGCGGCGAGCAGGCACGGATAGGCGGCGACGTTGAACGCAAACAGCGCGTCGGAGATGGCGTGGTCGCCGTCAAAATGAAAGGCGTTCGAGATTATGCCGGTCGCCATCACCAGCGCGAAGGAGCCCGGATAGAGCGTATCGATTTGCCGCAAGAGCCAGGCCGCCGGGCCGCTTCCCCCCGCGCGCGGGAGACGGCGTGTCTTTTGCTTTGCGGGCATGCTTTCCACCGGCAGACAGGCAATCGATTTACGCTTAACCTAGCATTCCGGCCTGCACCATAAATCCTGACACTGCCGGTCCAAAAGGGGGACTTGATGTGGCCATTTTATCGCTATGCCGTCGGCATCCTGCTTGCCGCGTGGGTGGCGCTGTTTGCCTTTGACGCGCGCGCAATCGATCTTCAGCCCGGCCTCTGGCAGGACACCGAAACCGGCGAGGTCAACGGCAAGCCGATGCCGCCAAAGGTCTCGACCGATTGCATGACGCCGGAAGAGGCGAAGGACCCGGTCAAGCAGGCGCAGGCGGCTCTCAAGGACCAGCAGGAGCAATGCAGCAAGGCCGACGTCAGGCAAAACGGCAACGTCATCACCTTCGAGATGAAATGCGGCGATCCCAAACAGGCGCAGATCGACATGACCGTCGCCTTTACCATCCTCACGCCGCAGCACACGACGAGCGTCGCAAAATCGACGATGAAGTTCGGCGGCCAGACCATGACGTCCAACATTGCCACCGATTCGAAATGGATCGGCGCCTGCAAGGACAAGAAGAAGTAGTGCCATGCAATACAAGAGTGCTCTCATCGTCGGCGCGGGCGCCGGTTTGTCGGCTTCGCTCGCGCGCGCTTTCGCGAGGGAGGGGATGCAGGTCGCGCTCGCCGCGCGCTCGGCGGAGAAGCTCGGCGAATTCGCGAAAGCGACCGGCGCGCGCACATTCAACTGCGACGCCGCCAGGCGCGACGAGGTCGAGAAACTGTTCAGGGACCTCGACGCTTCGGTCGGCGCGCCCGACGTCGTCGTCTACAACCCGAGCTATCGCGTGCGCGGTCCGATCGCCGATCTCGATCCGGCGGAAGTGGAGAAGTCGATCGCCATCACCGCTTTCGGCGCCTTTCTCGTCGCGCAGCAGGCGGTGCGCCGCATGTTGCCGAAGCATGAAGGCGCGATCGTGTTCACCGGCGCTTCCGCCGGCGTGAAGGGCTATCCGCAATCGGCGCCCTTCGCGATGGGCAAGTTCGCGCTGCGCGGGCTTGCGCAAAGCATGGCGCGGGAGCTCTCGCCGCAAGGCATCCACGTCGCGCACGTCGTCGTCGACGGCGGCATAAAAAGCGTGCGCCGTCCCGAGCCTGCGGACAAGCCGGACTCCATGCTCGATCCGGATGCCATCGCCGAAAGCTACATGCATCTGCTGCGCCAGCCGCGCAGCGCGTGGAGCTGGGAAATCGAGCTTCGGCCGTGGGTGGAAAAATTCTGAGCCGTCACCTGGGCAGCATGCCGAGGACGGTATCCCAGTGCACGAACGGTTGCGGCGGACCGAAGCGCGCCATGCCGGTGTCGTGCACGTAAGCGCTGCCGAGCGTCAGCGCCGCGCCGACGATTACGCCGAGAATGAAACGCATGGGTCGCCTCCGGGAAAATGCGGTGTCTTCCGCCGCGCGCTACTTACTTATATCGCGAGTCGATTCGGGGCCGGCGGCGGCGATACCAACCGCTCGTTTTCACGGCGAGGGTGAGCCTGCGGTGACGCCGGCTTTGGCCGCTGCCGGCTTTCGAATTAGAACAATTCAAACGTAATTTCAGATACTTGCATTACTTCCGCGTCGGTGACACTCATGCGCGGGGGTGCCTTGCTCTCGCGAGGATATGTCTATGCGCAGCACAATGATCGCCGCCGGCCTTGTCGCGGCAATGCTCGCGGCGCTTCCGATTGCCGCGCAATCGCAGTCGGGCGCGGCAAAAGCAGCAGAGCCGCCGAACGCGCCGAAGACATACGTTCCGGGTCTCGAGCAATTCATGGGCGTGATCCTCAGCGAACACGCCAAGCTCTGGTACGCCGGCAGCGCGCGCAATTGGGAGCTTGCCGAATATCAGCTCGGCGAAATCAAGGAGGTGATGTCGGACGTGCAGGATCTCGTGCCGACGTTCAAGAACCTGCCGCTCGCCGACATGCTCGATGCCGTCATTACCGGTCAGATCGCCGATCTCGAGAAGGCAATCGACGCCAAGGACTCCAGGAAATTCGCCGAGGGTTACGGCAAGCTGACCGAGGCCTGCAATTCCTGCCATCAGGCGACCGGCAACGGCTTTGTCGTCATCAAGCGGCCGGGGCCGGGGGCTTTCCCCAACCAGGACTTCACGCCGCGCAAGCAGTAACGGCCGTCACACAGGCGTGATCGGCCGATTCAGCAAGCATTTACCGGCAAGCCGTAGCGTCCCGCCCGCGTGACGAGCGTAACGGGCGTAACGCGTGGTCATCATTGTAAACGGGTATATTTGCGCGTCGTCGTGCGAGGCCGCCAAGGCCCGTCACGGCCAGGACCCGCGTCAGCAACCCGGCCAGCTTCCCGGCACAGACAGCAAGAAGGCGAGCGGCCTCGACAATCAGCCCGCCGTGACGTTTGGCGGCTCGCTCAAGAATTCGGCGAATTCGAATGGCGCCATAAGTGCACCGGGCACATCGGCCGCGCCATCTGCGACGGGCAATAGCGTCAATCTCCTGGTCTAGTGGCGCCGCGCGGCGGCCGCGTGCTACATGACGGCGCATGGCCAGTCCCGCCGATCTCCGGCAATTCGCACCAACGGGTAGACTACGTGGCGGCGTCGTATTCGCGCCGGCCGCTTCGGTGTTCTTTGCCGTGCAGAATGGAGGCGACGTCCGCGGCGTGACCGTCGATCTCGTCACCGCGCTGGCAGAAGAGCTGAAGCTTCCGCTCGATCTGAAAATCTTTCCGAATTCGGGCGAGGCGACGGAGGCGGTGGCGAGCGGCGCTTGCGACGTCGCCTTCATGCCGCAGGATGCCGAACGGGCGAAGAAGGTTGACTTCGGCCCGTCTTACTATTTCATCGAGAGCACGTATCTCGTGCCCGCCGGCTCTAAAATTCACAGCATCGCCGAGGTGAACCGGCCCGGCACCAGGATCGTCGCCATTGCCAACACCACGACCATGCGCAGCGCGCGCCGCACGGCGCCGAATGCGTCGGTCGAGGAAGTGCCGACGGTGGACGAAATGACCGAACGTGCGCGCGCGGGGAAGGGCGACGCCTTCGCCTTGTCGCATGACGCCTTCGTCAGCCTGTTGCCGAAGCTGCCGGGCGCGCGCGTGCTCGCCGGCAATTTTCAGCAGACCGGCATCGCTATCGCCGTGCCGAAGAATCGGCCCGGCGCGCTTGCGATCGCCGCCGATTTCCTGGAACGGGCCAAGAAATCCGGTTTGGTGCGCGAAGCGCTCGACCGCGCCGGCTTTGCCGATGCCGCGGTGGCGCCGCCGCAAGGCTGATCGCCTGTAACCCTGATCGCCTCACATCGTGACGACGATATTTCCGACGCCGCGGCCTTGCTCGACGGCCTCGTGCGCGGCGGCAATCTCGGCGAGCGGGAAGGGGGCCTCGGTCCGGTTCACCAGCCTTCCTTGTTCGAGGGCGCGCGTGATGCCGGTCACCGCGCGCTCGCGCTCGGCGGCATTGAGCTCGTAGCAGAGGAAGAAGCGGATCGCGATCGCGTTCACCAGGCAGAATTGAGCGGGGAGCGTCGCTTCCGCTGCGCCGGTGCCATAAACGATCACCTCGCCCTTCGCGCGCAGGACCGACGGGATGAGCTTGGCGTTGGCGGCGAGATCCATCTCGATCACCGCATCGACGCCGCGCTTGCCGGTGAATTCCATCACGCGCTCGCCGACATTCTCGCGCTTGTAGTCGATGGTGTGGTCGGCGCCGAGGTCGGCCGCCACTTTCGCTTTTTCGGGCGAGGAAATTGTTGTGATGACTTTGGCGCCGCGCATCTTGGCGAACTGGATGGCGTATTGGCTTACCGATCCCGCACCGCCGGAAATCAGCAACGTCGCGTCCTTGCCGGTATTTGCCATCTCGATCGCGTGGATGGCCGTCATCGCCGGTATCCCAAGGCAGGCGCCTTCGGCGAAGCTGATCTTGTCCGGCAATTTCACCGCCTGCGCCGATGGCAGCGTGATGTATTGCGCGGCGGTGCCGAACGGACGCTTCCATTGCCCGTTCCAGATCCACACGCGCTCGCCGACCCGCGCCTTCGGCACGCCGTCGCCGACCGCATCGATCACCCCGGCGCCGTCGCTCTGCGGGATCACGCGCGGAAAGGCGATCTTGCGGGTGGTGCCGAGCCGCGATTTGACGTCCGAAGGGTTCACCGCCGAGGTCGCGAGCTTCACCCGGACCTCGCCGGCGCCTGGCGCGGGCGTATCGACCTCCGCCACCTTCATGACCTCGCGGGCCGAACCGTTTTTTTCGTAATACGCGGCAAGCATAACTACCTCTCCCGATGAACGGAAATCTTACCATGTCGCACGCGGCCGAAAATCATGGCCGCATCGCGAGCGATTTGCGGCGGAACGGCGCGCGCCATGGCGCGTTGTCCCAACGGGGCGCGGAGTGGGCGGGCCAATCGCGAGGTTTCGTCATGCTTTATCGTGTCTACAGCGGCCCGAAGGGTTCAGAAGAGGTCTCGCCGCTGGAAAAAGAGCACCTGCTGTTCAAGGAATTCGTGACGCTCGATGAAGCGTTGGGCTGGGCACAGCATGTCGAAACCGGCGGGCGTGTTCCGCTTTTGATTGAAGGCGACGACGGAACCAAAATGAACAAGCGCGCGATCGCGGACGCGCTGCGTACCCGCATCAGCGTATAGCGACCGATGTGCGGCCAACGTTTGACTAAAAATGTACCGATTGGTCGTCATTTGGGCCGTACGAGCCGGCCAATGGGCCAGTTCTTCCACTTGCGAAAAGGTGCGGTAGGCACTCGCAACTGACTTACCAAGTCATTGATATGAAAAGAGTTCTTCCGCAAGAATCTTCCCCCGCCGGGGCCAGAAGCTGCTATAGTCCATCTATGAACAGAAATTCAGTGAAAAGCGCCGGACGTTCCGCCAAGACGGGCGCGCGATCGGCCAAAAAAGGCGCAAAGAGCGCTCTCAGTGCGATCAAGAAGGCTGCGGCGAAGTCGTCGCGGCGCGCGCCGGCATCCGCGCGGCCGTCGCGCCGCATTACGGTGCGTGCGCCGAGCGTCGCGCCGAATATCACGAGCATCGCCGACAAGATTTTGCGTACGCCGA
The DNA here is from genome assembly GCA_035546875.1 of Pseudolabrys sp. Lineage (GTDB taxonomy): Bacteria > Pseudomonadota > Alphaproteobacteria > Rhizobiales > Xanthobacteraceae > Pseudolabrys. The sequence continues at coordinate 32,678 of DASZVZ010000075.1, read as the reverse complement.
GCCCGCCCGTTCAGCCGGCGTCGCCGTCGTCCGAGATTCAGTTGCGCGCGCACAAGTACCAGGTTGGCGAAACCGTCTATTACACCTCGCCGACGTTCGGCCGCGCCGCGGCGAGCGGCAGCTACAAGGTCGTGAAGCTGCTGCCGTCGGAAGGCGACGATTATCAGTACCGGATCAAGAGCTCGGGCGAGGCCTTCGAGCGCGTCGCCAAGGAAAGCCAGCTCGACCGCGCCTGATCGGCTGTTCTTCCGCGCGATTTCAATTCTGCGATCCCCTATACTGGAACCGGCTTTCAAACGAGCGCGGGCGCTTTGCCGCGCCGCAAGGAGAACACGATGCCGATTTTCATTACCCAGGGGCGCTACACGCGCGACGCCGTCAAAGGCATGATCGTCAAGCCGGAAGACCGCGCCGACGCGGTCGGGCGCATCATGTCCAAGGCGGGTGGCAAGCTGATCGCCTATTACCTCACCTTCGGCGAGTACGACTTCCTGACGATCGCCGAGGCGCCGAGCGAGACCCAGATGGCGGCCGCGCTGCTGGCGGCGGCGAGCGGCGGGGGTGTGACGGATTTGCGCACGACGCTGGCGATGACCTCGGTCGAGGCGAAGGGCGTCTTCGCCGCGGCGAGCGATCTTGCGCCGGGTTTCAAGTCGCCGGGCGGCGTCTAGACCCGTTGGGCCCGCGCGAGCCCGCTGTGCGCAGGATTCCGCGGCCTCGACGCCCGTGCATGCATGGAATAAAGAAGCTCGGCCGGCGTTGGCGCTAACGCCGAGCTCAAACAAGAAACCATTGGGAGGATCGTTTATGCGTACATTAGTTCGTCTTGCCGCTTGCGCGCTGTCGCTCGCCGCGGCCGCGCCGCTTTCGGCGCTCGCCGCGGACAAATATCCGGACCGTCCTGTCCGCTTCATCGTGCCGTTCGGCGCGGGCGGCCCCGCCGACGTTTTCGCCCGCGACGTCGCACAGCATCTCTCCGAGAGCATGAAGGGCTCTTTCGTGGTCGAGGATCGCCCCGGCGCCGGCTCGATCATCGGCACCGAAGTGGTGCACCAGGCCGCACCCGACGGCTACACCCTGCTGGTGATGTCGAACACCCACACCACCAATGAATCGCTGATCCCGAAGAAGCCGTTCCAGCTGATGCGCGATTTCGTGCCGGTGGCGGCGATCAATTATTCCGACCTCTTGATGGTCGTGCATCCGTCGGTGCCGGCCAAGACGGTGAAGGAATTCATCGAGCTCGCCAAATCGAAGCCCGGCGCGCTCAATTATGCCTCGTCCGGCCCCGGCACGCCGTACCACATGGCGGCCGAGCTGTTTAAATCGATGACGCAGACCAACATCGTGCACGTCCCGCACAAGAGCTCGGGCGAGGCGCGCAACGACGTGCTCGGCGGCCATGTGCAGATGATGTTCGACGCCATCACGACGATGCTGCCGAACGCCAAGGCCGGGCAGGTGCGCGCGCTCGCCACCACCGGCGAGAAACGCTCGCCGATCACGCCCGACATTCCGACTGTGGCGGAGGCCGGCGTGCCCGGCTACGCGGCGACCATCTGGCTCGGCATCATGGCGCCGAAAGGCACGCCGCCGGAGATCGTCAAGACGCTCAACACCGAGATCAACAAGGTCATCAATCAGGCGGACGTGCGCGCGCGCTGGGAAAAGCAGGGCGCGGTTCCGATGACGATGACGCCGGAGGAATTCGACGCCTATTTGCGCAAAGACATCGTAAAGTGGGCGAACGTGGTGAAGTCGGCCGGCATCAAGGTGCAGTAACGCCAGCCAAGTCGGAGGGTCATGGCGCTCACCGATCTTCCTGTCGCGCTCAATGGGGCGTCGCCGCTCGCCGTGCCGGTGTGGCTGGCCGGCGGCGCCGCGGCGCTCATTGTCGTCCTGTGCGTGCTGGCGTTTCGGCGCGCGCGCGGCGGAATCGCGGGCGCGCTGCTGCGGGCTTTCGTCGGAGTGTTCGCGATCGCCGCGCTGCTGACGTACATCGATCGGTCGGCAACGCGCGAGCGGGCGGAAAACCTCCGCGCCTTGCAGGCCCGTGCCGCTGCATTGACTGCACGCGCGCTCGCGCCCGGCTCGGCGCTCGCCTGCCTCGACGGCGCGGCGGGGGAGGCGGTCGAGGCTGCCTGCGAGCACAAGGTGTTCGCCAGCCCGCAGAGCGCGGCGGCTGCCGTCGCTTATGTATCCGCGCAGCTCGCGCTGCTCGGCGATCTTGACGCGACGCCGGACCGCGATCCCGGCCTGGCGGCAACGCTTGCGGGACTCAAGCGCGCGATTGCGCTCGACCGTTATGGCATCGCCGCGCATGTGCTCGCGCTTCGCGACGGCTGCACCGCCCAGCGCTGCCCGGCCTTCGCGCTGATCGAGGACGCCAACGCGCTCAAGTCCAATCTCAAAGCCGGCGTCTTCGATGCTTATGTCAGCCGCTATACGTCCGCCTGGAACAAGCCGGAACAGGCCCAGACGCCCGTCGCGGCGAAGGAGCCTTCCACGCAGCCCGCGCCCGCCGCGCCGCCAACGGAGCCGGTGGCAAGCGTGCCGGACGATGGCGAGCACAGGGTCGCCGTGCCGCTGTCGCCGAAATACGATTTCCCGTCGGCCGCCTCGATCCCGCCGGTGAGCATCATGAACAAGGAGCCGCCGCTGCCGAACGCCAACACGCCGGTCGAGGAGCCGAAGGCGGGCGCGCCCACGGCCGCCGCGACGCCGGACGAAGTCCCCATTCCGCTGCCGCCGCGGCGCCCGCAAGCGCAAGCGGCGGTGCCCGCGCCGCGCTAGTATCGCGCCCCGCATGTTTCCGTCCGTCCTCATCGCCAACCGCGGCGAGATCGCCTGCCGGATCGCCCGCACCGCGAAACGGATGGGAATGCGCACCATCGCGGTTTATTCCGACGCCGACGCCAACGCGCTGCACGTGAAGCTGTGCGACGAGGCGCACCGAATAGGTCCCGCGCCGGCTGCCGAAAGCTATCTCGCCATCGATAAGTTGATCGCGGTTGCGCGCGCCGCGCGCGCCGGCTGCGTGCATCCCGGCTACGGCTTCCTGTCGGAGAACGCCGCGTTCGCGCAAGCATGCGCCGCCGCCGGCATCGTGTTCGTCGGTCCGCCGCCGAATGCAATGCGCGCGATGGGGCTGAAGGATCGCGCCAAGGCGCTGATGGAAGCCGCCGGCGTGCCGGTCGTGCCTGGCTATCACGGCGAGAAGCAGGACGCCAAATTCCTCAAGGAGAAAGCCTACGAGATCGGCTATCCTGTGCTGATCAAGGCGGTGGCGGGCGGCGGCGGCCGCGGCATGCGGCGCGTCGACAAGCATGCCGATTTCGACGCCGCGCTCGAGGCCGCGCAGCGCGAGGCGGCGTCCTCTTTTGGCGATGCGCGCGTGCTGGTGGAAAAATACGTGGCTGCGCCGCGCCACGTCGAGATGCAGGTCTTCGCCGACAACCACGGCAACGTCATTCACCTGAACGAGCGCGATTGCTCGCTCCAGCGCCGGCACCAGAAGGTGATCGAGGAGGCGCCGGCGCCCGGCATGACCCAAAGCGTGCGCGCGGCGATGGGCGCGGCCGCCGTCGCCGCGGCAAAAGCGGTCGGTTACACGGGCGCGGGCACCGTCGAATTCATCGCCGATGGCGCCAAAGGGCTGCGCGCCGACGGCTTCTGGTTCATGGAAATGAACACGCGCCTGCAGGTCGAGCATCCCGTCACCGAAGCCGTCACCGGTCTCGATATGGTCGAGTGGCAATTCCGCGTCGCCGCCGGCGAGAAGCTTCCGCTGTCGCAATCGCAGATCCCGCTGCGCGGGCACGCGGTCGAGGCGCGGCTGTATGCCGAAGATCCCGAGCGCGGCTTCCTGCCGTCGACCGGAAGGCTCGTGGCGCTGGAATTGCCGGCGGGCGAGGGCATCCGCGTCGACACCGGCTTCGAGCGCGGCGACGAGGTGACGCCCTATTACGATCCGTTGCTCGCCAAAGTGATCGCGCATGCCGCGACGCGCGAGGCCGCGCTCGATGCGCTCGCCGCGGCGCTTGACCGTACGATCGTCGTCGGCCCGCGCAGCAATGCCGCCTTTCTTGCCGCGCTCTGCCGCGCCGAAGGCTTCCGCAAGGGGACGTTCGACACCGGCTTTATCGACGGCAATCTCGATGCGCTCGGCAGGGGGCCGCATCGGCGCGACAACGCCGCGGCGGCGCGCGGCGCGCGGCATCTCCTCGCGCGCGAAAGCGCCCGTCTTTCCAATCTCGCCGAGCACGACCCGGACGAGCCGGCTTCGCCCTGGGATGCCGTCGATGGCTTCCAATTGTCGGGGGCGCGCGCGACCGCGCTGGCGATCATGGTCGACGGCGAAAACAGGATCGCGCACGTCGCCTACGATGCGCGCGGGGTGTCAGTCACCGTCGACGGCGAAACGCCCGCGGCCGGCGCGACAATTATCGAGGCCGGCGATGGCGTTGTGGTCGTGCACCGCGGCCGGCAGACGCGTGTCGCTCTGCGCGATCTCGCGCGCGGCGAGGAGGATCAGGACGCCGGTGGCGGGCTGGTGCGGGCGCCCATGCACGGCAAGGTGCTGGCGGTCTTTGTGGAGAAGGGCGCGCAGGTGACGCGCGGCCAACGTCTCGCCATCATCGAGGCCATGAAGATGGAACACACCCTGACTGCGCCGATCGACGGCGTTGTTGTGGAAATCGCGATCGCCAAGGACGCGCAGGTCGCGGAAGATGCCAAAGTATTGGTCATCGAGCCCGCGTCTTAAGACACACGAGCAAGTACCGGAATGCCCCTCCATCTCATCAAGCTTTGCGTCGGCTGCGACTCCATCCAGGACCTCGAGGACTGGATCAAGCAGAAGCTCAAGGAAAAGAAACGCCGCCGCCAGAAGCCCGAGCACGTCCACACCACGCGCATGGTGCCCAAGCGCGCCGACGAGCTGACCGACGGAGGCTCGCTCTATTGGGTGATCAAGGGCCAGATCGCCTGCCGCGAGCGCATCCTCGACGTGCGCCCGTTCGTCGACAAGGAAGGCGTCGGCCGCTGCCGCCTGGTGCTCGACGGCAAGCTGGTGCTTGTCGAGCCGCGCCCGCGTTCCGCCTTTCAAGGTTGGCGTTATCTGGAAGCGCGCGATTGCCCGCGCGATTTATCCCGCGCTGCGCCGGGTGCCGCGCGCATGCCGGAAACGATGCGGCGCGAATTGCAGGAATTGGGCCTGCTTTAAAATTCGCGCGTGTCAGTGCGTCTGTGTCGTCGCCGCGAAAGCGGGGACCCAGTAGCCACCGCGCACGCCGTGGATCGGTCGCCTTCGCGGGCGATGACGGTTCGAGAAAGCAGCGGTCAAAAAAAACTTATCCCCGCCCATTGAACCGCACTTACATTCGTCGCGCCTTGTTCGGCTGAGGGCGTCGTCGCGAGACGTCTCGATGATGGAACAAGGTGCGGCGCCTGCTGCTGCGGCTCGTAACCGCGGCACCGGGAGGCCCCGGGACCCGATCGGGCGGCACTAGGACCGCTCCGCAGGGTGCCTGCTGGACGGGGACAGGGAAACGCGGGTAACGCCCGTGCAACCCAAGTCCCCGGAAACGCGGGCCTGGGGACAGAAATCGCCGCGATGGAGCGCCGAACGGCGCGCGCCCTCGCCAAGGCGCTCGCGCCGCAAGGCGTGAATGACGATGTGGCGCCGCTCGGCGCTCCATCCCCTCGGCGTTTACGCCGGGGCAAAAGGAAAGGCCGGCGCAAGCCGGCGCGACCGCGGCGTACCCGGCGCCGGTCAAAAAACACGGGTGGCGAAGCTTGGCTGTTTGAAAAAATTATCCGCGCTTTTTTTCCCCTCGTCATCACCGGGCTTGTCCCGGCGATCCCGCTCAGGAAGGCATTGCGTCCCCAAGCGAGATGGCCGGGACAAGGCCGGCAATGACAGTCGCTTGTTCCTGCGTTTGCGGGAGAGGGAAGAAACCAAGTGTGACGCACCTCACAACGTGCGCGCGGCGCTCGCCCTAGACTCGGCGCCGCTCGTGGATCGCCGGTGCGCGCATCTCGTCGGCGAACTTACGTGGCGCGGGGAGCCTGGGCGACGCTCCCCGCAATTTCTGAGCCATCTTGGATGGAGCCAGAAGGCTCCAACTCCCTTGCCTCAAACCCCGCCGGCGACGGCGGGGCTTTTTACCCACAGGCCCGATGTGACGTGCGCGGCCGCTGCGCTATCGTTCGCGCGCGGATGCGGCAGGGGATGAGCGTGGCGAAATTCTTGCGTGCGGGCGTTGTCGCGTTGGCTGCTGCGTTTGCGAGCGGCGCGCAGGCGCAGCCGGTGCCTTACGCTTTCGACTGGACCGGCTTCTATGTTGGCGCGCACACCGGCGGCGCGCTCGGCGCTTCCAACTTCTCCGATCCGTACGGCGCCTCGCTCTATGGCGACAAGGTGCGCACACCGGGTTACCTCGTCGGCGCGCAGGCCGGCTACAACTGGCAGGCGCCCGGCTCGAACTGGGTGGTCGGCATCGAAGGCGACGCGAGCTTCCTGACCGGCGAAGGCACCGACACCTGCTACGCCGCGACCGGCACCCTCACCTCGTCGAATTGCCGCGCGCGCCCCGACTTCGGCGCCACGCTCACCGCCCGCCTCGGCTACGCCACCGGCCCCGCCGGCCGCACATTATTCTACGGCAAGGGCGGCGCCGCCGTGCTGCACAATCGCCTCGACGCCACCACCAATTTCGGCTTCGGCGTTTTTCCGATCACCACCGTGCGTTCGAGCCCCACCACCTGGGGCTGGACGCTCGGCGCCGGCGTCGAGCAGGCGCTCTCGCCCGCCTGGTCGCTCAAGCTCGAATACGACTATCTCGATTTCGGCAAGGCGAGCTTCCGCAGTCCCGCAAGCTTCTCGACCTCGACCGCCGGATTCTTCGTGACCGTGCCGAGCGCGCCCGCGAGCGTCCGGCAGACCGCGCAGGAAGTGAAGATAGGCCTCAACTACAGGATCGGCACCGACCCGTGGGCGCAGTTCGGAGCGGCCGCGCGCGCGATGCCGCTGAAGGCGCCGCCGAAGATGGCGTCCGGCTGGGAAGTCGAGACCGGCGCACGCTACTGGTATTCGTCCGGCCGCTTCCAGAAGGATCTGCCGAACACGCCGTCGCTTGCGACGACGTTGATCTCGCGGCTGACCTATGACGATGTGACCGCGCATGCCGGCGAATTGTTCGCGCGCGTCGACAGCCCGTGGCAAATTTTCCTGAAAGGTTTTGCAGGGCTCGGCCGCAGCACCGGCGGTCACATGAACGACGAAGATTGGGGCCTCGTCACGCTCGCGCCCTTCACCGCCTATTCCAACACGCTGTCGAGTCTCACCAACACGAATCTGAATTACGCGACGATCGACGGCGGCTTCAACTTCCTGCACGGGCCCGCCTACAAGGTCGGCGCATTCGTCGGCTACAGCCACGTGCACGAGCAATACAGCGCCGACAACTGCCACCAGATCGCCTCGCCCACGGCCGGCATCTGCACGCCCGCGATTTCCGGCGTCGCCGTCATCACCGAAACGGACAACTGGGATTCGTTGCGCCTAGGGCTTTCCGCCGAGACGTGGCTCGCGCCGCAATGGAAGCTGTCGGCCGACGCCGCCTATCTGCCTTACGTGAAATACTCCGGCGTCGACAATCACTGGCTGCGCGCGCTGGTGATCGACGAGTCCGGCCACGGCCAGGGCGTACAGCTCGAGGCGATGCTGTCTTATTACATCACGCCGCAGTTCAGCCTCGGCATTGGCGGCCGCTACTGGGCGATGTGGACGACCACCGGCTCGGATGCGTTCAACGGCGTGCCGATCCCGCGCAGCGACACTTACCGCTACGAGCGCTACGGCGTGCTGGTGCAGGCCGCCTATAAATTCGATTGAGGCTCAGCGTTTCGCGCTTGCGAACTTGACGATCTTGGCGCCGGGGTTTGCCGGTCTCGGTGTCGATGTATCGTCCGGCGTAAGCTTCGCCGGGTTCGGCACATAGAGGCCGCGGTAGCTGTGGTGCGGCTTGAACGCGTCGGTCAGGCCCACCACGGTTTCGGCGGCGCCCAGCACCAGAAAGCCCGTCGGCTCGATCACCTGCGCCAGCCGCTCGAGCACCCCCGCCTTGGTCTTCTGATCGAAATAGATCAGCACGTTGCGGCAGAACACCAGGTCGAAGAATCCGAGATGCGAGAAGTCGTGCAGAAGATTCATCTGCCGGAACGTCACCATCGAGCGCAACTCGGGCGAGATCTGCCACACCTCGCCGTTCTGCGTGAAATATTTCACCAGCTCGTGAATTGGCAGGCCGCGCTGCACCTCGAACTGGCTGTAGAGCCCGGCCTTGGCCTTCTCCAGGACGTCGTTGGAGATGTCGGTGGCGAGGATGTCGAGCCGCCAGCCCTTGAGCTGGTCGGCGAGCTCGCACAGCACCATGGCGAGCGAATACGGCTCCTGGCCGGTCGAAGCGGCGGTGCACCAGATACGGATGCGGTGGCGGCGATGATGCGTCTCGATCAGCGCCGGCACGATCACCCGGCGGAAGTGCTCGAACGGAATCTTGTCGCGGAAGAAGAAGGTTTCGTTCGTGGTCATCGCCTCGACCACGGAGGTTGCGACCGCGTCGGTGACCCGGCTCTTCAGCTTCTCGACGAGCTCATTCAGGTTACTGAGTCCGTTGCGGCGCGCGACCGGCAACAGCCGGCTCTCGGCGAGGTATTGCTTGTCGGCGGACAGCACCAGGCCGGAGCGCTCCTTCAAAAGGGAGCGCAGGTAGTCGAAATCCTGCGGGGTCACGCCATATCCCCCGCGAACAGCCGTACGAGCTTGGGTGCGATGTCATGGATCGGCAGGACCGCCGAGCAGAGGCCGGCCTGTGTCACCTGGCCGGGCATGCCCCAGATCACGCTCGTCTCTTCATCCTGCGCGATCACGTTGCCGCCGGCCGAAACGATCGATTGAGCGCCGCGCAAGCCGTCCGAACCCATGCCGGTGAGCACCACGCCCATCACCCAGCTGCCCCAGACGCTCGCCGCCGACGAAAACATCGGATCGACCGACGGCTTGCAGAAATTCACCAGCGGACCGTCGTCGAGCTCGATGACGGCGACGCCGTCGCGGCGCGCGACCTTCATATGCTTGCCACCGGGCGCGATGTAGATGTTGCCGGCGTTGATTTCCTCGCCGTCCTGCCCTTCGCGCGCAGGGCGGCCGCTCAGGCGCGTCAGGTGTTCGGCCAGGATGGTGGTGAATGTCGGCGGCATGTGTTGCGTGATCAGCACCGGCGCGCGGTCGAACACGCCGCCGAGCTGGGGGACGATCGCGTTGAGCGCCTGCGGCCCGCCGGTCGACGAACCGATCAACAGCACGCGCGGCGGCATGCACTGGAACCGACGCAGCGAGAAGCTTTCCGGCTCAGGCACAATCGGCGGCGAGGCCGTGACAAGGGGCTGCGGCGGCGGCGGGAATAACGGGTTTGGCGGCGGCGGCGGTCCTGAGTTGAGGATCGTGCGCAGCTTGCTCAACGTCGAAGGGCCGGCCGGCCGAGGGGGCGCCGGGGCCGGCGCGGGCGCGGCGCGCGCCATGCGCAGACGGTGCGCACGCAGTCCGAGTTGGCGAACTTTCTCGACCAGTTCGCGGCGGAATTCGGGAGAGCCGGCAACGTCGCGGCTGTTGGTCGGCTTCGGAATGTAGTCGGCGGCGCCGAGCGAGAGCGCGCGCAAGCTGATTTCCGCGTTCCGGCGCGTCAGCGTCGACGCCATGATGACGACGAGGTCGCGCCGCTTCGCGAGCAGCATCGGCAGCGCGGTCAGACCGTCGAGCCCGGGCATCTCGATGTCGAGCAACACGACGTCCGGCTTGTGCCGGTCGAGTTGGCTGACGGCTTCGTCGCCGGTGCGCAGTGAGGCGACGACTTCGAGATCCTGCTCGGCTTCGATCCAACGCGCGAACAAACCGCGGATGACGACCGCGTCGTCGACGATCATCACGCGGATACGGCGTGCCGCGATCGACGCGGCCGACGCAGGTGCAAGAACGACATTCATCGGACGCAACTTCCTGTTACGCAGTACCGACTTCAGACTTCGTCAGATCAATCCGACTTCCTGAAACTTGGCTTCGACGATTTCCTTGTCGAACGGCTTCATGATGTATTCGTTCGCGCCCGCATGCAGCGCGCGCGCGATGTGCGCGACATCGTTTTCCGTGGTGCAGAACACCACTTTCGGCCCGTCCCCGCCCGGCAGCCGGCGCAGCGAGCGCAGGAATTCGTACCCGTCCATCTTCGGCATGTTCCAGTCGAGCAGGATCGCTTCCGGCAAATGCCGCCGGCAGGCATCAAGCGCCTGTTCGCCGTCCTCGGCTTCGACGATGTCGAAGTCGAGTCCTTCAAGGATTCGCCGCGCCACCTTGCGGATGACGCTCGAGTCGTCCACGACCAAGCATGTCTTCATAGCCAAGCCTCACTTTTTCCAGTCGCGGGTGTCCCCCGCATCCAATGCCTTACCCTCGTCCACTTTCAAGCCGCGGCCGCGGACACGCCGATGTCGAGAATCCGTTCGACGTCGAGCACCACGAGCAATTGTCCGTCCAGCCGGTGTATTCCCGCACAGACCCGCGCCAGGCGCGGATCCAGATTGATCGGATTGGTCTCGCGCGCGCGGTCGTCGAGCTTGAGCACCTCGCCGACGCCGTCGATCAGCAATCCGTAGGACTCGCCGCGCGACTCGACGCCGATGGCCATCGGCATGGCGCCCTGCTCGCGGCCCTGCAAACCGAGCCGGCGGCGCATGTCGATCAGCGTCACGATGCGCCCACGCAAATTGAGCACGCCGGCGATCTCCGGCGGCGACAGCGGCACCCGCGTCAGCCGTTCCGGCATGAAAACGTCCTGCACGCTGAGGATCGGAAGGCCGAAAAGCTGGCCGCCGATCGTCGCGGTGACGTATTCGCTCAGGTGTTCGTCGGCGGTTTCAGTCATGCCTATGCCGCCTGTCCCACGTCGGCTTGTTCCTTGAGCGCCGCGATCAGACCCTGCCGGTCGAACTTCGCGACGTAATCGTGGAAGCCGACCTGGCGTCCGCGCTCGAGCGCCTCTGGCGAAACCATCGACGAAAGCGCGATGATCGGCAGGTCGGTCATCGCGAGATCGTTGCGCACGACCTCGGCGAACTGGAAGCCGTCCATCTCCGGCATGTCGATATCGGTGACGACAATGTCGAACTTCAATCCGTTGCGCAGCAGCGCCAGCGCTTCGTGCGCGCTCGAAACGGCGGTCACGACGTAGCCCGCGGCCTGCAGCACCGGCGTGAGCATGTTGAGGAAAAACGCCGAGTCGTCGACCAGCAGCATGTTGCGCGGCTTCGCGCTGCCGGGCTGATCCTTGCGGCGGAACCAGTCCTCAAAGGCTGTCGGCAGGAAATGGCCGACGTCGATGATCTCGGTCGCCTGCCCCTTGATGATGGCGGAGCCCAGCACGCCCGGATTGTCGCTCGCGACCTGGATATCGAGGCGCTCCTCGATGATGTCGACGATTTCGTCGACCACCAGCGCCATCGACCGGCTGCCGTCGGAGAACACCAGCAGTGGCTGGGAGCCCTCGCCCTTGACGCGCACGTCATCGCTCATGCGCACCAGCGGCATCAGATGCTCGCGGTACTGGACCATGTGGCGGCCGTTCGAAAGCTCGATTTTCTTGGCGTCGACTTCCTCGAGTCGCGTGATCAGCGCCAGCGGCACCGCTTTTGGCTGCGTGGATCCGGCGCGGAACACAAGCAGCGATGTCGTCTTGTCGCCTGCGGATTCGCGTTTGATTTCGGCCTCGGACTCGGCCGCCATCTGCGAGCTCACGGTGCTGCCGATCTCACGCGCAACGCCGTTCGGATCGATGATCATGATCACCGAGCCGTCGCCGAGGATCGTGTTGCCGGAAAAGACAGAAATGTGACGGAGCTTGCTCGACATCGGCTTGACGACGATTTCTTCGGTGTGAAAGACGCCGTCGACGACCACGCCGAAATGCTGCGTGCCGACCTGGATCACGACGATAAATCCGTCGTCGGTCTCCTTCTTTGCGTCGTCAAGTTCGAGCAGATTCGTCAGGCGGATCAGCGGCAACAGCTTGTCGCGCAGGCGCAAGACGGTCGTGTCCTTGATGCGCTCGATGCGGTGCTCGCTATTGCTGCGCGCACGCACCAGCTCGACCACCGAGAGCTGGGGAATGGCGAAGCGGTCGCCGCCGGCATCCACGATCAGCGCGGCGACGATGGCGAGCGTGAGCGGAATCTTGATGGTGAAGCTCAAGCCGACGCCCGCGACCGACTTGACGTCGACGGTGCCGCCGATCTGGTCGATGTTGTTGCGCACGACGTCCATGCCGACGCCGCGGCCCGAAACGCTGGTGATCTTCTGCGCGGTCGAGAAGCCCGGCATGAAGATGAACTTGTGGATTTGCGCCTCGGACAGCTTTTCGGCTTCGGCTTCCGATACAAGCCCTTGCGCGATCGCCTTGGCCTTGATGCGGCCGGTATTGAGTCCGCGTCCGTCGTCGGCGATCTCGATGATGATCTGGCCGCCTTCGTGAAAGGCGGAAAGCCTGATGCGTCCGCGCGCGGGCTTGCCGGCAGCGCGGCGCTCCGCCGGTGTCTCCAGGCCGTGATCGGCGGAATTGCGCACCATGTGGGTGAGCGGGTCCTTGATCAGGTCGAGTACCTGGCGGTCGAGCTCGGTCTCCGCGCCCTGCATTTCCAGGTCGATCTGCTTGCCCAACTCGGTTGAGAGATCGCGCACGATGCGCGGCAGCTTCTGCCACGCATTGCCGATCGGCTGCATGCGCGTCTTCATGACGCCTTCCTGCAGCTCGGCCGTGACGTTGGAGAGCCGCTGCAGCGGACCCTTGAATTCGGAATCCTCGTGCCGGCGCACGATCTCCAGAAGCTGATTGCGCGTGAGCACAAGCTCCGAAACCATCGTCATCAGCCGTTCGAGCGTGTCGACCGTGACTCGGATCGACTGATTGGCCTTGCCGTCCTCCGGGCCGCTTTCGGGCAACGACGAGGCGGCCGGCTTTACCGGATCGACCGGCGTTTCGCGGAACGCGCGCTCGAGCTCGTCGAGCGTGTTTTCTCCCGGATGCAGCGCACGCTCGAGAACCTGCGGCACCAGCGTGCCGACGGTCTTTTCGGTGGGCGACGCATGCGATTCCGAAATCTGCTTCACGATGCGTTCGAGATCGGCGATCAGATCGGCGTCGCCGCCATCGGGCTCGCGTTGCTCGCGGTCGATGGTCTCGAGGATCATCTTGATGCGATCGATCGTGGCGAGGATCACGGTGACCGCTTCGCCGGTCGCCGGCATGCCGTCGCGGAATTTACCCATCAATGTTTCGGCGGCGTGCGCGAGCGCTTCGAGCCGCGGCAGCGAAAGGAACCCGCACGTTCCCTTGATGGTGTGGACGAGACGAAAGATATTATCGAGAATCTTTTTGTTGTTGGGATCCTGCTCAAAGCGCACGAGTTCGACGTCGACGACGTCGAGGCTCTCGTTCGTCTCGGTGACGAATTCCCGCAGCAGGTCGTCCATCGAAAACGCCTTTGCCGGACGGGGGTTAGCCCCGTCTCCCACACCCTTCGCGCGCGCGGTCAGTGTGTCGTCGAAGCGTTTAATTTTAGTTGCAACGAAAGCCTTAACCCGGGGTGATTAACCGCTCGTTAACCACTCCGAGCGCGGTCCGACGCGGGCTTTTTGTCAGCTCGCGGTAATGACCACCGAGGCCCCATCGAGCGCGATGGCTGCCGAAACGCCCGCCGCCTGGGCGAGCAGGCCCGCATAGAACGGCTGGATGCGGTGTGCATCGAGGCCGCCCTCGCCCGGCTGCACCGCCAAGAGCTCCGGGACATGAGGGGGAATACGGGCATTGGCGCCCGCCGCCGTCACCTTGACTCCCATTGTCTCGCCCGAGCCGATCGGGTCCACCGTCAGGACGCCGCCGCGCGGGATTGCCTGGCCGGCAATCAGCAGCAGATTGAGCAGCAGCTTGACCCGGTTTTTCGGCAGCAGCGCCCGCGGCAGGTTCCAGGCGAGCTTGGTCTTGTCGTCCTCGAAGAAGCCGCGCGCGATGCCTTCGGCGTCGCCGAGATCGATCTGCGCGCCGGCAGAACCGGCCGCCCCGAACGCGATCCGGCAGAACTGTAGCTTGGCCGAGGCCGTACGCGAGCTCTTCTTGATAAGGTCGAGGGCGAACTGCTGGGTCTCCTGGTCCTTCTCCTCGGCCAGTACTTCGAGGCCATTGACGATCGCGCCGATCGGGCTGATCAGGTCGTGGCAAACACGCGAGCAGAGCAGCGCGGCGAGATCGAGGGCTTCGATAGGGCCGGACATGGACGGGTCTCCGGTGGGAAGGCACTGTACTGGCGTGCCGGCGAATCGCTGTTCCGCCAGCTTGTTTGCGTGATACACCGCACCTGCGCGAGCGCCAAGGACAGGAGCAACAAGCTGACCGCCAGTCACGAAATCAGCCCGGCCATGGCGGCCGATTTGCTCGACGACTTGACTGGGATCGTGGCGCAGGCTTCCGCCGCCGTGTTGGCGAATCCTTACACCGGCCACCGGGTCAAGGACGATCAGTCGCCGGTCACGCCGGCGGACGAGGCTGCTGAAGCTGCAATCCTCGAAGGGCTCGCACGCCTGCTGCCAGGCGTGCCGGTCGTGTCCGAGGAAGCCACCGGCCATGGCGCAACGCCGAAAGCGGATGAAAGCTTCGTGCTGGTCGATCCGCTCGACGGCACAAAGCAATTCATCGAAGGACTTCCCGAATACACCGTCAATGTCGCGATCGTCAGCGGGCGCACGCCGATTGCCGGCGTCATCGCGGCGCCCGCCCACGGTTTGCTGTGGCGCGGCGTTCTCGGCGTGCGTTCCGAACGCCTGCGCCTCAACGCGCGCGGCGGCACCGAAAAGCCGGCGCCGATCCGTACGCGTCCTTGGCCGGCAAAAGATCCGGTCGCGATCGTCAGCCGCTCGCACTTTGATCCCAATACCGACGCGCTGCTCAAGAAGCTTGGTCCGATGCAACGCGATCACAGCGGCTCGTCGATCAAATTCTGCCGCATCGCGGAAGGTATCGCCGACATCTATCCGCGGCTTGCGCCGACGTCGGAATGGGACATCGCGGCCGGCCACGCTCTCGTCGTCGCAGCCGGCGGCGCCGTTCTCACCCCGCAAGGCGCGCCGCTCCACTACGGCGGAACGAACGGCAAATTCCTCGTGCCGGGATTCATCGCCTGGGGCGATCCCACCAAGGCAAAATCGATCTGAAAAGAGTTAGGGCCCGATGGTGCGCTGGACCGCCGGCCATTTGCGTTCGGCCGCTTCGATGAAGCGCTCGGGCTGCCCGGCAAAAGCGATGCGCGCCTTATCGTCATAAAAGAAATAGAGCCGCTCGCCCGCTACCATCCAAATTTCCGGATGACCTGCGACCGAAACGCCGCGCGCGATGGCGACGGGATCGTAGCCGCCGAACCGCGGCATATAGACGTCGGGATGCTTGGCGAATTCGGCGCGGTTGCCCTCGTTGCGGAAGCGCCAGACCGCGCCGGCATACCAATATTCGAAATCCGGCGCGCCGAAGCGCGGGGCGTGATCGGCAAAATACGCGACCGGATCGAAGCCGCTGATGGCAAGCCCCGTATTCCGGTCAACGACGATCGTCTGCACCGCCGTTGCGCGCTGTGCCACGGAGAGGCCGAGCGCGAGCGCCAACCCCAAGACAATCCAGGGACTTGTGTAGGGTCTTCCTGCCTTCCGTTGTGGCCGCCGTACGGTCATATTCTTCACTAAGGCTTTTGCCGATTCGGGTGGTATCCGGCCGTCACTTTACGGCCATCCGCGTGAGCAACCGGTTAAGCGGGCCTGGCCCTCATTAGTCGAAGGGAGCTTTCCATGCGCACTTTCCTGCGCCTTGCGGTTTTGGCGCTTCTAGCGGCGGCGCCTGCTTTCGCGCCGGCCACCGCGCAAACGCCGCCGCCCGCCGGAGCGCAACCGAACCCGCCGCCGCCTCCGAAAAGCGGCACCTTCTCGCCGGATGAATTGGTGCGCGAAGGCCATCGCTTCTTCGGCACCGTGTCGCGCGGCCTGGCGGAAATTGTCGAGAAGGCCGTGAGCCGCTGGGGCCAGCCGAACGGTTATGTGCTCGGCCAGGAAGGCTCCGGCGCGATTGTCGTCGGCCTGCGTTACGGCGATGGCACGCTCTATACCAAGAATGCCGGCGATCGCCGCGTGTTCTGGGAAGGCCCCTCGATCGGTTTCGATGCCGGCGGCGAAGGCGCACGCACAATGATGCTGGTCTACAATCTGCCGGCGACCGACGCGATCTATCAGCGTTTCGCCGGCATCGACGGCTCTGCGTATTTCATCGGCGGCTTCGGCATGACCGCGCTCGGCGCCGGCAACATCATTGTGGTGCCGATCCGCTCCGGTGTCGGACTAAGGCTCGGGGCAAACCTCGGTTATCTCAAGTTTACGCCGAAGGCGACCTGGAACCCGTTCTGACCGAACGCAGTTACCACGCCGATTTACCGCAATAACCGAGCCCTCGCGGGACGCCCGCGAGGGTTTAGGTTAATCTGGGGTTACGCTGGAAGTGCCTTACCCCCCGTGTCATGGTTTCCGCGGGGTTTACACGGGTTGGGCTGAGTTTGGAGGCGTAGTTCTATGATCGAACCGATCATGTATTTCGGGATCGGCTTCCTCGTCGCGGCCCTGATCGGCCTTGTCGTCATTCCGCTCGTGCACGGCCGCGCTGTGCGGCTGACCATGCGCCGCCTCGAAGCGGCGACGCCGCTCTCGATGGCCGAGATCCAGGCCGACAAGGATCAGCTTCGCGCCGAGTTCGCGATGTCGACGCGCCGGCTCGAGATGAGCGTCGAGCAGATGAAGAGCAAGACGACGAGCCAGCTTGCCGAACTCGGCAAGAAGGGCGACGCGATCAACCGCCTCAAGATCGAGCTTGGCGAAAAGACAGCGACCATTTTCGCGCTCGAAGCGCGCGACAAGGCGCTGCGCGATCAGTTGCGCGCTACGGAAGAAGAGTTCGCCATCAAGACGTCGGCAATGCACGAAGCTGAGCGCCAGCTTTCCGACAAGGAAGGCGAGCTTGCGAAGCTGATGAGCGAGCTCGACGAGCGCTCTTCGCTCGCCGACGCGCAAAAGGTCGAGATCGTCGCGCTCAAGACGCAGGTCGAAGCGCTCAAAGAGCGGCTTACCGAAGCCGGCAACGAGGTGAAGGTCGTCGAAGACCGCCGCGATGCCGAGCGCGTTCAGCTCAAGCAGGCCACCAAGGAACTGACCGAAGAGCGCAGCAAGGTCGAGAACCTCGGCCGCCGCGTTTCGGAGCTCGAGCAGCAACTCGCGGCGCAAACCACCGAAGCCGAGTTGCTCGGTCGCCGCGCCCACGATCTCGAGGCGCGTCTCACCGAACAGTCACGCCTGCTGACGCAGAGCGAAACCGAACTCGGCCACCTGCGCACCGAGATCGAGACCGCGCGCAAGACCGAAGGCGATCTGCGCACCGCGATCAACGAAATCTCCGGCCGCACCTCGTCGGCGACGGAAACGCTCAAGTCCGAGAAGCTGCAATTGCAGGCGGAACTGGCGCGCGCCAACGAAGAGCGTGCGCGGCTCGCCCGTGAGCTTGCGGACATGAAGCGTGAGACTGAAGAGGCCTGGGCGTCCGAGCGCGTTGAAAACGCGCTCTTGCGCGAGCGCATCAACGACGTCGCCGCGGAAGTCGCGCGCCTGGCCTCGACGCTCGAAGGCCCGAACTCGCCGATTGACGCGATCCTCGCGTCGGACACCCGCCGCAACGGCGTTGCGGCCAATGGCGAGACCGCCGTCGGCGAAGGGCAGAGCAACGGCAACCTCGCCGACCGCATCCGCGCGTTGCAAAGCCACGCTTCGCGGGTTTCGCACGCGAGCGAGCCGTCGAGCCGCAACTGATCATCGGGCGGGCCGGATCCGCGCCGGTTCGCTTGACACTCTTCCAACGCGCTCCTTATATCGCCCGGCCGCAACGGCCGGGCGCTTAGCTCAGCGGGAGAGCGTTCCCTTCACACGGGAGAGGTCGTAGGTTCAATCCCTACAGCGCCCACCATTCAAGCCCGCCTTTGGCGGGTTTTTAATTTCCGTAAGGCGCGCCGGCCGGCGCTAACGCCCGACCCCGCCGTTGAACTGAAGGCTCAGCTTCAGCATCTGGGCCATCGTCAGCGTCATGAACCCGCCGAATTTCTTGTCGGGCCATAGCTCGAGTCCTGTGGCGTTGTATTGCCGCGCTGCTTCGACCGTCGTCGTCCAGTTGAAGCCCGCCACCTTTGGGCCGACCGTCTGGTAGTGGATCGGCGCGCCTTTCGCCGAGATCGCCGTCACGATTGTCGTATTGCCTTTCGGCATGCTCGCGGCGAATGCGTGATTGCCGAGTTCGCATCGCTTTCCAAGCTTTGTGCGGCATTCGTTCATGACGGTGATCGAGAAATTCGGATTGCTGCCGCCCATCTGAATTTGGTCGAACACGTTGATGGTGAAATCAATCGCCGTGCGGCGCCAGGCGGCGTAGTCGTTTATCGCGCCGCGCAGGCACGCCTTGCCGGCGGCGTCGGTGTAGCCGGCAGGTGCCGTCTGATCGACCGGCATAACAAACGGCTCGTCGGTCTCCATCGTGCAGGACGTGATCGCCACAGATCGGATGAGCGGATTCGAATCGTAGCGCGCCGCGACCAGCCGCTGGAACGCCCGCCAGGCAGCGATGTATTGCGGGGTCCACACCTTTCCGATCGTGATCGGACAATTGCCGGAAGAACATCCCTGCGGATTGCGCTGGATCGTCAGCGGGCCGCCGGCGAGCGCCTTGGCCCACGGCGGCGCCTGATTGCCGGAAAAGATGCGCAGCTTCACGCCGAGCGGCGCTCTCGGATGAGCAAGATTGTATTGGCGCACCTGGTTGAGCGCGCGATCGAGCCTGGCGGTCGTCAGAGGACCGCCCTGCTGATGCTGCATTTCGTTCCAGGTCGCGTTGAACACGATGCCGCCGAACACGCCTGGAAATTTCTTGACGTTGGCCATCGTGAAGACCGGCTGTTGGTCGTCTTCGTTGTGCCAACTGATGGTCTGCATATCGATGAAACCCGCGATCACCGGCTTCATCGCGGCGGCGTTTTCGGATTGAGCGAAAGCGCGGGGCGCGGTTATTCCGAGCGCTGCGGCCAGGGAAACGCAAACCAGCCAACCCTGCCTCTTGACGACTGACATTTCCGACTCCCGTCACGCAGTCGCCCGTTACAAGATAGCACGATTGGTGCTATCGCTTTCCGCGGATCCCGGTCTGACGCACGATTATTTGTACCCTCATGATGCCTACTTGGTTTCCCGAATTTGGATTGCGCCGGGTTGCCGCTGCGGCCCTTGCGGCTGCACTGCTTGCTGGCTCCGGCGCCGCGCAGGCGCAATACAATGCGATCAACGATCCTGAAGGCATCCGTTCCGGCGGCGCGCCGAATGGCCACTATTACGGCTGGGTGAAGATTCCGCGCGCGACCGTGAGCTTCTCGGGTAACTACAAGCCCGGCGAGATCGTCATCAATACCGGCGAGCGGCGGCTTTATTATGTGCTCGAAGGCGGACAGGCGATCCGCTACGGCATCGGCGTCGGCCGCGTCGGCTTCACGTGGGCCGGCGTGAAGACCGTCACCGACAAGCGTGAGTGGCCGGATTGGACGCCGCCGGAGCAGATGCGCAGGCGGCAGCCGGGTTTGCCGGCGCACATGAAAGGCGGCGAGGACAACCCGCTTGGCGCGCGCGCCATGTATCTCGGCTCGACGCTCTACCGCATCCACGGCTCGAACGACGCCGAATCGATCGGTGAAGCGGAATCTTCCGGCTGCTTCCGCCTGACGAACGAGGACGTGATCGATCTCTACAAGCGCGTGAAGATTGGGACGGTCGTGCACATTTTGCGCTGAATTCAGCGGCGGCGCGGCGGCGGCTCGCGCGTCATGTTTTTCGCGGCCAGCTCGTCGAGATAGTCCTGCCAGTATTCGGCATGGTTGCGGCCAAGTTCGCGCAGATAATCCCAGCCGAAAATTCCGGTCGAATGCAGATCGTCGAACACAAGCCGCACCGCGTAATTGCCGACCGGCAACACTTCGAGAATAGCGACGTCCTTTTTGCCGGGAACGGTCTTGCGCTCTTCCGCCGAGTGGCCCTGTACTTCCGCGCTCGGGCTTTTCACGCGCAGATATTCGGCCGAGAGGTCGAACCGCTCGCCGCCTTCGAACGAAACGGTGAGCGTCTTGCGGTCCTTGTGCAACCGCAATTCGCTCGGCCACGCCTGATTGTCCGTGTCGACCATTGTCAGACCGAATAACGCACTTGGCCGCTGCCGCTTACGTCGAAACCGCCCATCTCCCCGGCTCGCGCGGCAAATTCCGGCGAAGCGAAAAATTTCAGCAGCGCCTGCAACGGCGGATGGAAATAATCGCGTTGGCGCATCACGAGATCGAACGGCTCCCACGCGATCGGCACGAAGTCGAGGCCCGCGGCGTTGGCGACCGAACGTGTCGCGATGCCGGTATCGGCGCGGCCGGCGCGGATCGCCTGCGCGATGTCCGGGCCGGTCGGGCTCACCGGATTGGCGACCGTCAGCTTGTCGAGCGTCGCCTTGGCGCGATGCAGCAGCGCCAGCAGCAGGAGCTGCGCGCCGGCGCCTTTCGGCCGCAACGTAATGCGCGCGCGCTTCGCGATTACGTCTTCGATGGTCTTGATCTTGAGCGGATTGCCCGGTGCAACCAGGAACCCCTGCTCGCGTCGGCAAAAACCGATCATCACCGCGTCGAAGACGTCGCCCCGCTCGCGCATCGCCGCGATGTTGGCGTCGGCTTCGGGATCGTCGAGCGCATGCAGGTGAACGGCCGCCGCGATTGCTTCGCCGGCGACAAACCTGTCGAAGCCGGCTTCACTGCCGACCGCGAGCGTGGCCAGCCCCGAGCCGCTTTCGCGCAGCGCCCACTCGAGCAGCGGATCGTGGCTGCCGGCGATGATCGGCATCGGCTCGGCGCGCGGCATGCCGTCCGGCCGCACTATGCTCGATGCCAGCCAATGATCGAGTTCGGCCTTGGGAAACAGCCAACGGCCGGTCACCTTCGTGCAAGGCACGGTGCCTTCCGCCACCATCTCGTAGATCTTCCGCTCTTTCAGGCGGAGATAAGCGGCGGCCTCAGCCGTGGTGAAAAGCTGCATGACGCAGACCCTGCACTGATATGCACGGATTGACGGTAGGCCAAAAAGACGCAGGGCAACAAGGGCCTAGGCAATCCTAAACCGCGGCAATTTCGGCCATCAGGGCGTCGCCAACGAGAAGTCCGTCGCGCGCCGCCTTCGCGCGTGCCTCGAGGCGGCGGCTGCCCGGCAGCCGCGCGCCTGGCTGACTTTCGATTGCCGACGCGAGCACGGCGAAACGGTCGACGCCGCCGCCGAATGCGGAAGGATCGAAGGCGATCAACAGCTGGCCGGTACCGGGCGGCGGACCTTTGGGGTCGAGGAACGAAGACGCTTCGGTAGCGAAGTTCGCCCCGGTCAGTCCGGCGGCGAGCAGTTCGACCATCAGCGCCAACGCCGTACCCTTGGCGCCGCCAAGCGGCAACATGGTGCCGGCAAGCCCCGCCGCTGGATCAGTCGTTGGATTGCCGTCCACGTCGAGCGCCCAGTCGGCGGGAATCTTTTCGCCCTTCTGTTTGGCGGCGAGAATATTGCCGCGTGCCGCTTTCGATACTGAGAGATCGACAACGATCGGCGCGCGCCGCGGCAGCGGACAAGCAAACGCGATCGGATTGGTGCCGAAAACACCCTTCGCACCGCCCCACGGCGCAATCGCCGCCGGCGTATTTGCAAACATCAGGGCGAGCAAGCCGGCTTCCGCCAGCCGCTCCACCGGATACCCAGCCGCGCCGCAATGATGCGAGCGGCGGATCGAAGCTGCGGCGATGCCGTTCTGGTTTGCTGCCTGCGGCAACACTGCGATCGCCGCGTCGATCGCCGGAAAAGCGAAACCGCTGTTGGCGTCGATCGCGGCGACCGCAGGCTTCGGCCAGGTCAACGACGGCGCGGCGAAGCCGTCGACCTTGCCCGCTTTCGCCTGCGCGGCGTAGCTCGGCACGCGCGAGAGGCCGTGCCCTTTCAGGCCGTCCGCCTCCGCGTTAACGAGAGCGCGCGCGACACTCGCCGCATTGTCGGGCGCCGTGCGGCAACGCGTGAGCGTCGCCTCGACCAGCGCATGCGCCTCGGCGAGCGTCAGCGTCGGCATAAGCTCATGCGCTGCGATAAAGCTTCGTCAGCACGAATTCGCGATGGCCGAGCGTCTCAGCCGCCGTCAGCCGTCCGTTCGCGGTGCGCATGATCATGTCGATCAGCTCATCGCCCGCTTCAGCGATCGTCTGGTCGCGCCGCAAGATGCCCGACACGTCGAGATCGATATGCTCGGACATCGTGCGTACCGTGCGCGGGTTGCCGCTGATCTTGATCACCGGCACGATCGGATTGCCGATCACGTTGCCCTGGCCGGTCGGAAACGTGTGCACGGCATAGCCGGCGGCCGCCATCAGCGTGACGCATTCGGCCGCCGCCGACGATGTGTCCATGTAATAGAGACCGGGCCCCTTCGCCGGAGTCTCCGCCGGCGCGAGCACGTCGATGTATCTGCACTTGCGGCCGATCTTCTCGAGATTTCCGAGCGCCTTCTCCTCGATGGTGGTGAGGCCGCCGGCGATATTGCCTTTGGTCGGCTGCGAGTCGGAGAGATCGTTGGTCTTGTGCGCCTGAATCACCTCGTCCTCATAGGCCTGCCAGGTCTTCATCCACTTGTCGCCGACCTGCTTGTTGATTGCGCGGGCTCTCGCGAGATGCTCACCGCCGGTGATCTCCGACGTCTCGCCGAACACGCCGTAGATGCCTTTCGGGATCAGCTTGTCGTACATGTTGCCGACCGTCGGGCACGAAGCGAGGCCCGTAGTCGTGTCGCTCTCGCCGCATTTCGTCGACACCCAAAGATCGGCAATGCCGCATTCTTCGCGCTGCAATTCCGACGCCCAGTGCAGATAGTCCTTGGCGACGCGCGAGGCTTTCTGGATGGTGCCGAGGTCGCCGGTGCCCTCGATGCCGAATCCGGTCACCGGCTTGCCCGTCTTCTTGATGCCGTCGACCACGCGCTTCGTCCACTGGTCCTCGATGCCGATGACGACGACCGCCGCGACGTTTGGGTTCGATCCGGTGCCGATCAGGGTGCGGAAATGCAATTCGAGGTCTTCGCCGAATTGCAAGCGCCCGTAGGCGTGCGGGATGGCGAGCGTGCCCTTGATGTTGTTGGCCACCGCCTCGCATGCCGCATTCGACAGGTCATCGAGCGGCAGGATGATGACGTGGTTGCGCACGCCGACGCGGCCGTTCTCGCGCCGCCAGCCGAGGAAACTCAGCCTGCTATGGCCGTTTGTCTTGCGCGCGGGCGCGCTCTTCCTGCTTTTCGCTTTTGCTTTGCGGGCCATGACGCTTACCACCTTTTGGTCTTCACATTGTGGACGTGCACGTGCTCGCCCTTCTTGATATCGGCGACCGCCTTGCCGATGTCCTGGCCGTATTTCCACACGGTGTCGCCCTTTTTTATGTCGACCAGCGCGATCTTGTGGCCAATCGGCACGTCCATCTTCGCCGTCAGGCGGAACGTGGAGTCGTTGGCGGTGACGACGCCGAGCATCGAAGTTCCGGCCTTGAGGCCCTCCACGACCACCACGCCGACCGTGTCCTTCTTCTCATGCGCCAGAATATGCGGAGCACTCATTGAATTTCCCCTGATCGCACCCTTGAAATCCTTCTATAAGACCTCGCTCCGATAGGACACAAGACCGCAAATCGGCCGCCGAGCGCCCGATTTGTCTCATCGAGTGGGACCGGCGGAATCCTTGACGAAAGGCGTGCTTGCCGCGCTATCGTGCCGGGCGGGATAATCGCCGCGTGCACGGGCGACAAACAAAAAACGACCTTGGGAGGACATCATGCAACGACATCATTGGCGCCATTGGTTGGGCCTGGCGCTGGCGGGCGCCGCCGCGATTGCCTTGACCGCTTCGGCCGCCGACGCCGAGCCGCGTACCGTTCGCATCGCCAAGCAATACGGCATCTCGTATCTGCCGCTCACCATCATGCAGGAAAAGAAGCTGCTCGAGGCCGAAGGCAAGAAGCTCGGTCTCGACCTCACCACCGAATGGGTGCGTTTCACCGGCGGTCCGCCGATGAACGAAGCGCTGATCTCCGGCAATCTCGATTTCGCATCCGGCGGCGTCGGCCCGCTGGTCACCATCTGGTCGCGCACGCAGAAAAACCTGAAGGTCAAAGGCGTCTCGGCACTCAACTCGATGCCGCTCTATCTCAACACCATCAAGCCCGAGATCAAGACCATCAAGGACTTCACCGACAAGGACCGCATCGCGCTGCCGGCCGTGCGCGTCTCGATCCAGGCGGTTGTGCTACAGATGGCGGCGGAAAAAGCCTTCGGCAAAGGCCAGGAGCACAAGCTCGACCCGCTGACGGTGTCGCTCAGCCATCCCGACGGGCTCGCGCAGATGATGAGCGGCAAGTCGGAAATCACCGCGCATCTTACCTCGGCGCCGTTCCAGTATCAGGAACTCGAGGACAAGCGCGTGCACAAGATCCTCGACAGCTTCGAGGTGCTCGGCGGCCCTCACACGTTCAACTGCGTTTGGGCAACCGAAAAGCTCTACAGCGAGAATCCAAAGATCGTTAAGGCATTCGTCGCGGCGTTGCGCGAGGCGATGAAGGAGATCAAAGACGATCCTGCCGGATCGGCCGCGCTCTGGGTCAAGGCCGACAAATCCAAGCTGCCGGTCGCCGAAGCGGAGAAGATCATCAAGCTCAGCGAGAACAAGTGGACCATGACTCCGGAGAAGACCATGGTCTTCGCGGACTACATGAGCCGCGTCGGCATGGTGCCTGTGAAGCCGTCGAGTTGGAAGGACATGTTCTTCGACACCATCCACGACCTGCCCGGCAGCTGACGGCGGAGCTGGGCCGCCGCATGACTGAAGTCCTGCTCGACGGAAAAGGCGTAACGCTTCAATACAAGACGCCGCGTCATCTGGTGACGGCGACGTACAAGGTCGACTTCGCCGTGCACCAGGGCGACCGCTACGTGATCCTTGGCCCGTCCGGCTGCGGCAAGTCCACGCTGCTCAAGGCGGTTGGCGGCTTCATGGACCCGGTCGAGGGGGAAATCCGCATCCGCGGCCACGAGATCGAGGCGCCGGGCCCCGATCGCATGATGGTTTTCCAGGAATTCGAGCAATTGATGCCGTGGAAAACCGTTTTCCAGAACGTGCTTTTCCCGATGAAGGTGACGAAAAAATTTTCGTCGCATGACGCGACCGCACGCGCCAATGCGGTAATCGAAAAAGTCGGCCTGACCGAATTCCGCGACATCTATCCGCACATGCTGTCCGGCGGCATGAAGATGCGCGTCGCCATCGCGCGCGCGATGGCGCTCGAGCCCGACATTCTGCTGATGGACGAGCCGTTCGCCGCGCTCGATGCGCTCACCCGCCGCGCCATGCAACAGGAGTTGCTCTCGCTGTGGGATCAGTTGCGCTTCACCGTCATGTTCGTCACGCACTCCATCGAAGAGGCGATCTTGATCGGCTCGCGCATTCTGGTGCTGTCGCCGCATCCGGGCCGCGTGCGCGCGGAGCTTAATACCGGCGATCTCAACTTCGGCAACATGGATCGGGCCGAATTCGGCGCGATGTCGAAACGCATCCATCAACTGTTGTTCGGCGAGGGCGGCGTGCAGGCTCGCATCGCCGAGGAAGCGCACGCGTGACCGATACAGCCCCAGATATGTCCTCCGCCCGGCCCGAATTCGTCAACGAGACGATCGATTCCGGTTCGATTGGCGACGTCGAGCGCCCGCTCGGCTTCACCGAGCGCATCATCGGCAACGAGATCGCGCAGCGGCTGGCGATCCTGATCGTGCTGATCGTCATCTGGGAGATCTACGCGCGCTGGCTCAACAACTCGCTGCTGTTCCCGACCTTCACCGAAACCGTGCGCACGTTCTGGCACGATATTAGAAACGGCGTGCTGGTCGACCGCACGGTTACCTCGCTGCGCACGCTCGCCATCGGCTATGCCGCCGGTCTCGCGCTCGCCGGCATATTCACCACTTTCGCGGTGGCAAGCGGCATCGGCACCCGCATCCTCTCGACGCTCACCGCCATGTTCAATCCGCTGCCGGCGATCGCGCTGTTGCCATTGGCGCTGATCTGGTTCGGGCTCGGCACGCCCTCGCTCGTCTTCGTCATCATCCATTCGGTGCTGTGGGCGGTCGCGCTCAATACCCTGATCGGCTTCCGCAGCGTGCCGGAAACCCTGCGCATGAGCGGCCGCAATGTGGGCCTGAAAGGCGCGCGCTACGTCGGCCTGATCCTCATCCCGGCGGCGTTTCCCTCGATCCTTGCCGGCATGAAGATCGGCTGGGCCTTCGCCTGGCGCACGCTGGTCGCGGCGGAGCTCGTGTTCGGCGTGTCCTCCCGCTCCGGCGGCATCGGCTGGTACATCTTCGAGGCGCGCAACGACCTCGACACGGCCACAGTGTTTTCCGGCCTGCTCACCGTCATCCTCATTGGCCTCCTCGTCGAATCCGTTATCTTCCGCGCCATCGAGGCGCGCACGGTGAACCTTTGGGGCATGCAGCGATGAGGACGCTCGGCGTCGATATCTGGCGCGGCACGGAAACCGGCAGCTTCCAGCCGTTCGAGATTCCGCGGCGCGAGCACCAGACTGTGCTCGATGTGGTCACCGAGATCCAGCGCGAGCACGACGCGACCCTTTCCTATCGCTTCGCCTGCCGCGTCGGCATGTGCGGCTCCTGCGCGATGGTCGTGAACGGCCGCCCGCGCTGGACCTGCCGCACGCGCGTCAACGAAGTCGCCGGCGATGGCGGACGGCTGCGGCTCGAGCCGCTGCGCAACTTCACGGTCGTGAAGGATCTCGCGGTCGAGATGACCGACTTCTTCAACAAATGGCAGCAGGCGCGCGGTTACTTCGAGCCTGGGCCTACACCGGAAAAGGATTTCGCGGTGGTGCCGCCGGCAACGCCCGAGCGCAAGGCCGCCGACGCCGGCATCGAATGCATCGGCTGCGGCGTCTGTTATTCGGCTTGCGACGTGGTGGCGTGGGACAAGGACTATCTCGGGCCTGCCGCGCTCAATCGCTCGTGGACGCTGGTCAACGATGTACGCGACAAGGGCAACAGCGAGCGCATCGACGCCGTCTCGCACGGCTCCGGCTGCCAGGCCTGCCACACGCATATGAGCTGCACGAAATTCTGCCCAAAGGCGATCGCGCCGACCTACTCCATTGCCGGCCTTAAGCGCGCCGTGCTCAAGCGCAGCTTGCGAGTGATCCCGTGAGTCCTCGCCTTTTCCTCGCACAGCGCGCGACCGCATTCGTGCTCGCTTTTGCCGTCGCCGCGCACCTTGCAACGATCCTTTACGCGATCCGCGGCGGGCTCACCGCCGCCGACATCCTCGCCCGCACGCATGGCAACGTCTGGTTCGCGGGGTTCTACGGTGTCTTCGTGATCGCGGTGGCAATCCATGCGCCGATCGGCCTGCGCAATGTCCTGCGCGAATGGACGGCGTGGCGCGGACGTTCGCTCGACGTTGCGCTTGGCCTCTTCGCGCTGCTGCTGCTCGTCCTCGGCTTCCGCGCCATCGTCGCGGTGTTCACAGCATGAGAGCCTCGCACACTCAGCGCGGCTTTATCGCGGCGATGGTTCACCGCATCGCCGGCATCGCGCTCGCCATCTTCCTGCCGCTGCATTTCCTTGCGCTTGCTACCGCGCTCAACGGCGCCAAGGGGCTCGAGTCCTTTCTCGCCATCACGCATCAGCCGCTGGTCGAATTCGCCGAGCTCGGCATCATTGTCGCGCTCGCCGCGCATATGACGCTCGGCTTGCGCGTGCTCGCCATCGAGTTCTTCGATTTCCGCGAAAAGACACTCGCCGTCCTGTCGGCCTGCGTCGCCGCGATCTGCGTCATCGGGCTCATCTTCGTATTCAACGTCGGCTGACGTATGATCTTCGGAATTCCGTACGAGACGCTTGCCTTCCTCTGGCTTGGTGCGTTCACCGGCGCGATCGCCGCCGGCGCGAGCGGTTTTGCCTTCGGTCTGGCATCCTCCTCGATCTGGCTGCACCGCATCGACCCGTTGCACTCGACCGTCCTGATCGCCGGCTGCGGCACGCTGCTGCACATGACGACGATCTGGCCGCAACGGCGCAACATCCAGATTGGGAAATTGTGGCCGGTCATTGCCGGCGGCCTTCCCGGAATCCCGATCGGCATTTATCTGCTCGCCTACACCAATGCCGGCACGCTCAAAATCGTACTCGGCATTTTCCTTGTCGCGTTTGGAACCTACGCGCTGCTGGCGCCCAAGCTGCCGGTGATCGCCGCAGGCGGACGCGCCGCCGATGGTTTCATTGGCTTCATCGGCGGCGTTCTCGGCGGGCTCGGCGGTTATTCCGGCGTTTTGCCGACGATCTGGACACAGCTGCGCGGCTGGCCGAAGGCGGTGGCGCGCGGCGTCTATCAGCCTTATGTGATCGTCATCCAATTGGTGACGGTCGTCGCGCTGGTGACTTTCGACCGTTCCGCGCTGATAATGCTGGTCGCGGTGTTGCCGCCCCTCCTCGTCGGAACCTGGATCGGCTGGCAGCTTTTCGGCAGGCTCGACGAACGGCGCTTTCGTCAAGCGCTTGCCATTCTGCTGATCGGGTCCGGAGCCGTGCTGGTGGTCTAGGAGCAATTCATGCAGCTCGATATCAAAGAGGTCGAGGAGCTCAGCAAGACGCTCTACATCCGCGCGCTGAAATTATTGCCGCGCGACATCAAGCAAGGCTTCGAACGGTTGATGCGTGAGGAAACGGACGCGACCGGCCGCACCATCCTCGGCACCATGGTCGAGAACATCCAGGTCGCCGAGCGCACCAAAAACCTGCTCTGCCAGGATACCGGCATCCCGATCTACAACATCACCATCGGCCGCCATGTCGACTTCGACGGCGTCGCGATGAAGGAAGCGATCCGCCGCGGCTGCGAGCGCGCGACTAAAGAGCATCCGCTGCGCTCGTCGGTCGTGCACCCCATCACACGCAAGAACGAGCAGACATCGTGCGGCGCCGGCGTGCCGCTTATCAATGTCGATTTCGACGAGCGCGAGGAGACGGTCGAGATCGAGATGATCCCGAAAGGCTCGGGCTCGGAGAACGGCTCGTTCCTGCAAATGCTGGTGCCCGCCGACGGCGTCGCTGCGGTCAAGCGTTTCGTCATCGACAAGGTGATCGAATGCGGCGGCCGCGTCTGCCCGCCCACCATTGTCGGCGTCGGCATCGGCGGCACCTCCGATCTCTGCATGCATCTCGCCAAGATCGCCGCCACAAGGCCGCTCGGAACGACGTGCGCGGACGAGGAAGGTGCCAAGATCGAGGCGCAACTCAGTCAGGCCGTGAACGAGCTCGGCATCGGCCCGCAAGGCCTCGGCGGCCGCGCGACCTCGTTCCGCGTGCACGTCGAAGTCGCCGCCACGCACATTACGATGAATCCGGTTGCCGTGAACATCCAGTGCCACTCCGCCCGCCGCGCTTCGGCGATCATCACGCCCGGCGGCATCGCGTTCGAGTGAGTGCAATGACACATCACGTCCTCGACATGCCGATCACTGAAGCGCAGGCACGCGCCTTGCGTGTCGGCGACACCGTCACACTGGAGAAAACTCTGTTCGGTATTCGCGACGCCACGCTGATCGCGATGTTCGACAAAGGCCGCGCCACGCGCCTCGATCTCAGGGGACAGGCGGTCGTGCATACCGCGCCGAACGTGAAGAAAGTCGACCCGCGCCCGACCAATTCGTCCGGCTACGAGCCGCTGTGCATCGGCACCACGACCTCCATGCGCATGGAGCGCTTCACGCGTCCGCTGATGGAACGCGACGGCGTGCGGCTGATCGTCGGCAAGGGCGGGATGGGGCAAGGCACCCTCGATGCGTTCCGCGATCTCGGCGGCGCTTATCTCGCCGTGGTCGGCGGCGCAGCGGCGCTGGAGACGACGTGGATCGAAGCGATCGAGGACGTCGATCTCGATGATCTGCACCCGGAAAGCCTCTGGAAATTCCGCATCAAGGGCTTCGGACCGCTGCTGGTGACGATGGACTCGCATGGCGGCTCGCTGCACGCGCAGGTCAACGCCGAAGCGGCGGCGCGCCGCGCGGCGGTGCTCGCCAGTATCGGCAGCGCGTGAAAGTCCGCTTCCCGTGAATCAAATCGAGACCGACATTCTCATTCTCGGCGCGGGCGGCGCAGGCCTGTTCGCGGCGCTCCATGCCAAAAAGGCCAATCCCGATCTCGACGTTACCGTCGCCGTGAAGGGCCTGCTCGGCAAATGCGGCTGTACCCGCATGGTGCAAGGCGGCTACAACGTCGCGCTGTCGCCCGAGGATTCGGTCGAGCGGCACTTCATGGACACGATCGAGGGCGGCGCCTGGCTCAACGACCAGGAGCTTGCCTGGATCTTGGTGGAGACCGCGCCGCGGCGCATTCGCGAGCTTGAAACCGAGTTCGGCTGTTTCTTCGACCGCAATCCCGACGGCACGGTGCACCAAAAGGCTTTCGCCGGGCAGACGTTCGACCGCACCGTGCACAAAGGCGACCTCACCGGTATCGAGATCATCAATCGTCTCGCCGAGCAGGTCTGGCGCCGCAATATCCGCCGCATCGAGGACCATCGCGCGCTTGATCTCATTCGAAGCGCAGACGGCAGCGAGCTCGCCGGCGTGCTGATGCTCGACATGCGCTCGGGCGAGCTGACGATGGTGCGCGCACGTTCAACGTTGCTTGCGACGGGTGGCGGACCGACGATGTACCGCTACCACACGCCGTCCGGCGACAAATCCTGCGACGGTCTCGCCATGGCGCTGCGCGCCGGTTTGCCGCTGCGCGACATCGAGATGGTGCAATTCCATCCGACCGGCCTGCTCGCCGGCGAAGGCACGCGCATGACCGGCACCGTGCTCGAAGAAGGCTTGCGCGGCTCCGGCGGCTACCTTACTGACTTAAAGGGCGAGCGCTTCATGTTTCATTACGATCCGCGCGGCGAGCGCGCCACGCGCGACATCGTCAGCCGCTCGATCATGGATCGCATCCGCAAGGGTTTCGCGAGCCCGCATGGCGGCGTCTATATCGAGATGGGCCATCTCGGTCCCGAGCGCGTACGCCGCGAATTCAAGGGCATGGTCGAACGCTGCGCCGATTGTGGCTTCGATCTCGCCGCCGGCCGCGTCGAGGTGATCCCGACCGCGCATTACATGATGGGTGGCGTGGTGTTCGCGCCCGATTGCGCGACGCCGCTGCCGCGCCTGTTCGCGGCGGGCGAAGACACGGGCGGCGTGCATGGCGCCAACCGGCTGGGGGGCAACGGCGTCGCCAACTCGACTGTGTTCGGTGGCCTCGCCGGCGACTCGATGGCGGCGAAGACCAAGCGCGGCACGCCCCTCCCCGAACCCGACCGCGATGCGATCGAAGCGGCGCGTGAGCGGGCATTCGCGCCATTCGGCGGAAAAAACGGCGACCTGCCGGCAATGCGCGAGAAGCTCTACAGCATCATGTGGGACGACATCGGCATCCTGCGTTCGCCGGAAAGCCTCACACGTGGCATCGCGGCGCTCGATGCGCTGGCGCGCGATATCGCCGAATGTAGCGTCGCCGGCAACGACCGCCGCTACAATCTGACCTGGATGGACCGGCTCAACCTGGAAAATCTCACGCTGGTGAGCCGCGCCATTGCCGCAGCCGCCGATTTCCGCCGCGACAGCCGCGGCGCGCATTTCCGCGAGGACAATCCGAAAGCCTCGGACCTTGCGACATCGACCTATTCGGTCGCGCAACTTGCCGGCGGCAAAATAAACGTGAGCGCCAAGCCGGTGAATTTTACGCGGGTGCGGCCTGGCGAATCCCTGATTACGCAAGCGTCGCTCAAACGCATCGAGCACGTTTAGGCCGGATTCTAAGCCAGCGCGATCCTGATCAGGTCGGCGAAGCTGTCGGCACGCAGCTTCAGCATGATATTGGCGCGGTGGATCTCGACCGTGCGATGGCTGATGCCGAGCCTGCGGCCGGTTTCCTTGTTCGACGCGCCGCTAACGAGATGTTCGAGCACCGCCATTTCGCGTCGCGTGAGAACGGCTGAGGCGGCCGGGTCGATGAGCGAAGTCGTTATTACGGCAGCATCCTGCGGCGTGCACGACTCGATCGCCCGCGCGACCGCCTGAACGAGTTCGTTGCCGTCAAACGGTTTCTCGACGAAATCGAAGGCGCCGTTCTTGATCGCATCCACCACCAGCGGCGTCTCGTTGTGGCCCGACACCATGAGAATTGGCGCACGATAATGCCGCCGTCTCAACTCCTTCAGGATGTCGAGTCCGGATTGGCCGGGCATGCTGATGTCGAGCAGCACGCAGCCGGCCTGCTCGCCGTTCACTGAAAGAAAGCTCTCGCCGTCTGCAAACGTCGCGG
>DASZVZ010000074.1:0-7999 GCA_035546875.1 Pseudolabrys sp. | reverse complement strand
AGATGCAGGAAATGGCCGATCACCGGAACGGCGGTCGGGTCGAACGGGATGAGCCCGAACAGGTTGAAGATGTTGGTCGGGTCGGGCGCGGAGAGATCGTGGATCCAGCCGAAGAACGGCGCGTGCCGCATCTCGATGGTGACGAACAGCACCTTGTAGAGCGAGAAGAAGACAGGAATCTGGATCACCACCGGCAGGCAGCCGGCGAGCGGATTGATCTTTTCGCGCTTGTAGAGCTCCATCAGCTCGACCTGCTGCTTCTGCCGGTCGTTGGCGTAGCGCTCGCGCAGCGCGGCCATCTGCGGCTGCACCGCCTTCATCTTCGCCATCGAGGCGTAGGATTTGTTGGCGAGCGGGAAGAACGCGATCTTCACCAGCACGGTCACGATCAGGATGGCGATGCCGAAGTTGCCGACCAGGCGGTAGAAATAGTCGATCACGATGAACATCGGCTTGGTGATGAAGTAGAACCAGCCCCAGTCGATGACGAGGTCGAAGCGGTTGAGCTTGAGCGCGTTCTGGTACTCGGTGACGACCTTGTATTCCTTGGCGCCGGCGAAAAGCCGCGCGTCGGCCTCGCCGGTCGCGCCCGGCGCGATGGTCTTTGCGTCGAGCAGGTAGTCGCTCTGATAGGTCGGCGTCTTGCCGATCATGTCGGAGGAGAAATGCGCCTTCAGATGCGCCTTGGTGTCGGGCAAGAGCGCCGCCGCCCAGTATTTGTCGGTGATGCCGAGCCAGCCGTCGGTGACGTCGAAGGTCTCGTTCTTCTTCTCCTCGATCTTCTTGTACGTCATCTCTTGCAGGCCCTGGTCGCCGAGCACGCCGATCAGGCCTTCATGCAGGATGTAGTAGCCGAGCGTCGGCGGCGTGCCGTGGCGCGAGACCAGCGCATAAGGATAAAGCGTGACGGGCGCCGCGCTCTTGTTGGCGACCTCGTCCTTGATGGTGAAAAGATACTTGTCGTCGACCGCGATAGTGCGGCGGAAGGTGAGGCCTTCGCCGTTGTCGTAGGTCAGCGTCACCGGATGGTTTTCGGTCAGCGCGCCCGCGCCGTCCTGCTTCCACACGGTGTCGGCGTTCGGCAATTTGGTGTTGGCGCCGGCCGCGCCCGTCCAGCCGAATTCGGCGTAGAACGGCTCCGGGCTGCCGGAGGGCGAGAGCAGCACGATCGGCGGCGATTTCGGATCGACCGTCTCGCGGAATTTCACCAGCGCGACGTCGTCGATGCGACCGCCCTTGAGCGCGATCGAGCCCTTGATGCTCGGCGTGTCGATGGCGACGCGCGGCGAGGTCTTGAGCGCCTGGTCGCGGGTGAGGGCGGTTCCCGCCGGCGCGGCCGGCTGCTGTCCGGCGGACGAGGGCACCGTTCCGGGCGCCGACGGCGAGGGCACGCGCGCGGCGCCGCCCTGGGCATTGGGCTGTGCGCCCTGCGGCCCGGCTTGCTGCCCGGCTTGCTGCGCATTCTGCCCGCTTTGCTGCTGCCCACCTTGCTGCGCGTTCTGTCCGCTTTGCTGCGCGTTCTGCTGCTGCGAGATCTGCTGCTGCTTCTCGATCTGCGGCTTGGCAAAAAAATACTGCCACCCCAGCAGCACAATGGCCGACAGCGCGATGGCAATGATTGTATTCTTCTGGTC
This sequence comes from Pseudolabrys sp., assembly GCA_035546875.1. GTDB lineage: Bacteria > Pseudomonadota > Alphaproteobacteria > Rhizobiales > Xanthobacteraceae > Pseudolabrys. The sequence goes on along the minus strand of DASZVZ010000074.1, from coordinate 6,365 downwards.
GGTCATCGGGAACCTGTGTTGCCTTTGCGCCCCACGTGCACGCGCTGCAATGCCCCCTCGAAATCTTCCGCCATGCTGGCGAACGGCCGCGTGAGCGCGGCGCGGCGGCCGATCAGCACGTAGTCATAGCCAAGCCGCATCCGCGCCACATTCGACAGCCGCACGATTTCCCGTAAGCGCCGCCGCACGCGATTGCGCTCGACGGAATTGCCGACTTTTTTCGACACCGTGAAGCCGACACGCGCCGGTCCTTCGTCCTGACGTTTGCGCGCCTGCAACACGAACGCCGCAGCCGGCGCCTTCATCCCGGATGCGGCGGCTAGAAAGTCCGCCCGTTGCCGCAATCGTTCCATGGAAACGATACGTGCCGCGTTGTCGCCGGCGTCAAGCGCTCAGCCGCTTACGTCCACGTGAGCGCCGGGCGGCCACGACCTTGCGTCCGCCCTTGGTCGCCATGCGCGCGCGAAAACCGTGACGGCGCTTGCGCACCAGTTTGCTCGGTTGATAGGTCCGCTTCACTTCGCAGTTCTCCGCTGGTCGCGCCAGGATGGCTGGTGGCAGCTTGGCCCCCGAAACCGCCGTGAAAACCCGTCTTCGTTCGGATTAGCGCGCGATTTGCGCGGCTTATACGGGAGGGGGCATGGCCCGTCAATGCGACTGCCGGTCCGTCCTAAGCTCTTCAAATTGCCTTCACTTATGGCTCAAAACGCGGTGAGAGCGGCCCGCGCCGCGGGTCGCTCGTGTATATACCGGGTGCATGTCCGAGCCCGCTCTGCCACTCACGAAAACGCGCGGGTTGGCGCGACGGCTGATGCCGCTCGTGCTGATCGCCGTCGTGGCGCTCATCATTTACGTCGCGGTCGACAGGCAAGCGATCACCCTGGAGGGGCTGGTTCGCCACTATCCGGCCATCGGCGCCTTTGTGAGCGCCCATTGGGCGGCTGCCGTGCTCGTCTTTATCGCGATCTATGTCGTTGCGGTCGCGCTATCGGTGCCGGGGGCCACTTTCCTCACGGTCACAGGCGGCTTTCTTTTCGGGCTTCCGGTCGGCGCGGCGGCCGCGGTGGTCGGCGCCACGATCGGCGCAACCATCATCTTTCTGATCGCGCGCACGGCGCTGGGCGAGCCCCTGCTCAGCAGGGCCGGACCGCGCGTGAACCAACTCGCGCAAGGATTTCGTGCCGACGCATTCAGTTATCTCTTGTTCTTGCGGCTGGTGCCGGCTTTCCCGTTTTTCGTGGTCAATATCGTGCCGGCCCTTGCCGGCGTTCGCCTGTTGCCGTTCGTCGCCGCGACCGCCATCGGCATCATCCCTGCCGCGCTCGTCTACGCTTTTGCCGGCACCGGGCTCGGCAGCGTCATCGATGCACAGCAGGCCGCCTATCAGGCTTGCGTCGCGGCCGGGAGCGCCGATTGCCGCCTCGTCTTCAACGTCCATGACGTGCTTACGCCGCGCCTATTGTGTGCGTTGGTCGCGCTCGGACTGCTCGCGTTGGTGCCGGTCGTCGTGCGACGATGGCGCGAACGGCGGGCAAATTTGACGATAGACTGACGGCATGGCGGAGAAGCTGACACCGGATCTATGCGTCATCGGCGCCGGCGCGGCCGGGCTATCGGTCGCCGCCGTCGCCGCCGCTTTCGGCGTCCCCGTCGTACTTGTCGAAAAAGGCAAGATGGGCGGCGACTGCCTCAATACCGGCTGCGTGCCGTCGAAAGCGCTGCTGGCCTCCGGGCGGCGCGCGGCGCTAATGCGCAACAGCACCCAATTCGGCGTGTCGGCGCAGAATGTCGCCGTCGATTTCAGGAAAGTGCACGAGCATGTGCAGGACGTCATCGCCGGCATAGCGCCGAACGATTCGATCGAGCGTTTCACCGGCCTCGGCGTGCGCGTCCTTCGAGGCCACGCGCACTTCATCGATCGCAATACGGTGGCCGTCGGCGACGATTTCATCATCCAGGCGCGGCGCTTCGTGATTGCGACCGGCTCGTCGCCCGCGGTGCCGCCAATTTCCGGTCTCGACAAGACGCCATATCTTACCAACGAGACGATCTTCGATCTCACAGAGCTTCCGAAGCATCTCATCGTTATCGGCGCGGGGCCTATCGGCCTCGAGCTGGCGCAAGGCTATCGCCGGCTCGGCAGCAACGTCACGGTTCTCGAAGCGGCGCAGGCGCTCGCGAAGGACGATCCGGAATGCGCCGCCATTGTGATCGATCAACTGATGCGCGAAGGCGTCGACATCCGAACCGGCGTGAAGGTCATCGGCGTCAGCGGCACGCAAGGCGACCTGCAGGTCAGTGTGGCAACCGGCGAGGCGGAAGAGATAATCCAGGGCACGCACCTTCTTGTCGCCACCGGGCGGCGCGCGAGCTTCGGCGACCTCGACCTCGAAGCCGGAGGAATTGTGCACGAGGCGTCAGGCATCAAGGTCAACAAGTCGCTCAAGACGAGCAATCGCCGCGTCTACGCCATCGGTGACGTCATAGGCCAACTGCAATTTACGCATGCCGGCAACTATCACGCCGGTCTGGTTATACGGAACGCACTGTTCCGCCAATCGGTGAAGGTCGACCACGCCGCGGTGCCTTGGGTGACCTTCACCGATCCCGAATTGGCACAAACCGGTCTGACCGAAGCGCAAGCGCGCGCACGCGGCATTCGAATTCGGGCGTTGCGCTGGCCTTATCATGACAACGACCGGGCGCGTGCCGAGCGCGAAACAGGCGGCCACATCAAGGTCATAACCAACAGAAAAGGCAGGATTTTAGGTGTCACAATCGTCGGCGCGCAGGCCGGCGAATTGATTACGGCGTGGACGCTCGCGATCAGCCAAAAGCTCAATATCCGCGCCTTTGCCGCAATCGTCGTGCCCTATCCGACGCTGTCGGAAATCGGCAAGCGCGCGGCCATCGACTTCTTTACGCCAAGTTTGACGGCTAGTTGGGTGCGGCGCATCATAGCGTGGCTGCGGCTGTTTGGCTGACAAAAAACAATCATGAGGCCGACGTGACGACGAACGACGATGCAATGGCATCGCCCGTTTCCGGGCGCGCGCCGAGCTTCGGCCTTTCCGGAAAGCTGCTGCTCCTCACGATCGTATTCGTGATGGTGGCGGAAATTCTGATTTACGTTCCGTCGATCGCCAATTTCCGTCTCAACTGGCTCAACGACCGCCTCGCTGCAGCGCATACGGCGGCGCTCGTGCTCGACGCCGCGCCGAGCGGCATGGTGCCGGAGAGCCTTGCGAAGCAGATTCTGCGCAGCATCGGCGCGCGCGGCGTGGCGATGAAGATGGGCACGCAACGGCGGCTGCTCGCGGCCTCAGATCTGCCGGCCTCGACCGACGTCAGCATCGATATGCGCGCAACAACCTGGTATCGATCGATCACGGCGGCTTTCAACACGTTGTTCTTCGCCAAGCCGGGCGACGTGATGCGCGTAGTCGGCCCGGCGCCTATGGGCGGCGATTTTCTTGAAATCATTCTCGACGAAGCGCCGCTGCGCAGTGCGATGCTGAAATTTTCGACCAATATCATGCTGTTGTCGCTGGTGATCTCAGGAATTACCGCGATGCTGGTTTTCCTCGCGCTCAACTACCTGCTGGTGCAGCCGATGCGCGCGCTCACCGACAACATGACGAAGTTCCGCGCCGACCCGGAAAATCCCGCACGCATCATCGGCGTATCGGGCCGCCGCGACGAAATAGGCACCGCCGAAAGCGAGCTCGCCGCGATGCAAAGCGATCTCGCATCGATGCTGCATCAGAAGAACAGGCTCGCCGCGCTCGGCCTAGCCGTGTCGAAGATCAACCACGACCTGCGCAATCTGCTCGCATCGGCGCAGCTCTTCTCCGATCAACTGTCGAGCCTGCCGGACCCGAAGGTGCAGCGCTTCGCGCCCAAATTGATGCGCACGCTCGAGCGCGCAATCGCGTTCTGCCAATCCACCCTGTCATACGGGGCTGCGCAGGAGCCGGCGCCGGACCGCAAGGCGATTCCGCTCGAGCCCTTGCTTGAGGAAGTCTACGAAGCGCTCGGCCTCGGCCTTGACGTTCCGGTCCGCTGGATCGTCGCGGTCGAGCGTGGGCTCACGGTAGACGCCGATCACGATCAGCTGTTCCGGATTCTCGTCAACATTGCGCGCAACGCCATGCAGGCACTTGCGGCGCGCGGCGTCGGCGATCCGGCGCGCGATCAGATACGCATCACCGGGCGCCGAGAAGGCGCGGTGGCCGTGATCGAAATTTCCGATACCGGCCCGGGCGTTTCGGAAAAGGCCCGCGCTCATCTGTTCGAAGCGTTCCAGGGCTCAACGCGCCCCGGCGGCTCGGGCCTCGGTCTCGCGATCGCCGCCGAGCTTGTGCGCGCGCATGGCGGGGAGATCAGCCTCGTCGAGGGAACTATCGGCGCCACGTTCCGCATCACTATTCCGGACCGCGCGGTCGACCTTCACGCGCGCCGTGGCGAGCGCGCCAGCGCCTGACCGCAATATTTCTCCCGTTCGCCTGGGGGCAATTATCCAAACGTTTCAGCATGTTGCGTAACCGGCAGTCACGCCGAAGTGAACCGGACGCTCTGCCCTGAATGAAATTCCGGCCCGGCGCGGTGTTCTCCTGATGTGGGCGACTTAAGTGACGGCGCGGCTCTGCGCGGCGCAGGCCGGGAGTTCGAATGACCACCGCCTATATCAACCGCGTCGTGACGGCGGTGCCGCCGCACGACGTGCACGCGACGTTCAGAAACTTCGCCGAGTCGCTGTTTCAGGGCGATCGGCGCAATTCGCTCTTGTTCCGCCGCATGGCGGACAAATCCGGCATCGAGCACCGTTATTCGTGCCTTTCGCCCGACGAACTGTCCGACGATGCGGACGCGGGCGCGTTCTACACGCGCGGCGATTTTCCCGATACCGCGGCGCGCATGCGGCGGTTCGAACGGCATGCGCCCGGTCTCGCCGAGATCGCGGTCAACAAGCTCCTGGGCGACAACGAGCGCAGCCGCATTACGCATCTGCTGATCACTTGCTGCACCGGATTTTCCGCGCCGGGCGTTGACCTCGAAGTGGTCGAGCGCTGCAAGCTGCCGAGCACGGTCGAGCGCACGATGATCGGTTTCATGGGATGCTACGCGGCGATCAACGCGCTCAAGCTCGCGCGCCATATCGTCCGTTCCGAGCCGGAAGCGCGCGTGCTGATCCTCAATCTCGAGCTTTGCACGCTGCACCTGAAGGAAACGACCGACATGGAACAGGTGCTGTCGTTCCTGCTGTTCGGGGACGGCTGCGCGGCCTGCCTCGTCAGCGCCGATCCGGTCGGCACCGCCCTCGACAGTTTTCGTGCGGTGCTGGTGCCTGACACGCGCGAGCTCATCACCTGGAACATCCGCGACTTCGGATTCGACATGGTGCTGTCCGGCGGCGTGCCGAATGCGATCTTCGATGCTTTGCACGAAAGCGCGGACGTGATTCTCGACGGCAAGCCGATCGAGGCGATCGACATGTGGGCGGTGCATCCGGGCGGCCGCACCGTGCTCGACGCGGTCGAACGCGCCTTCGGTCTTTCGCCCCCGGCGCTCGCGGCCTCGCGCGACGTGTTGCGCCGTTACGGCAACATGTCGTCGGCGACGGTGATGTTCGTCCTCGAGCGGCTGCTCAATTCCGGTGTACGCGGTGCAGCCGGCTGCGCCATGTCGTTCGGACCGGGCTTGGTCGCCGAGACGATGCTGTTTCGTACCGCGGCATGACTATTTCACTGGATGATCGGGTGCGAGGCATGGCTTTGACCGCCCACCGGCCTGCGCCGATTTTTGACCGCACGCGCCGCAGCGCCCAGACCGAAATTCTCGACGGTCCTGTCGAGACCGCCGAATTGGCGAAGATTTTGCGCGATCTCGCGCGCTTCAACGGCGCGATGATGGGCCACCGGCCGGTGCTGCAATGGCTCGACCGCGCGGTGAAGAACGTGCCGGCGGAACAGCCGTTGACATTTGTCGACATCGGTTGCGGCTACGGCGATCTGCTGCGCGCGGCTCGCCGCTGGGCGCGCAGACGCGGTCGCACGATGAAGCTCGTCGGCATCGATCTGAGCCCGCAGGTGATCGAGATCGCGCGCCGCGCCACCGATGCGGCTGACGACATCGAGTATCAGGCCATCGATATATTCGAGTTCAAGCCGGGCTATCCGGTTGATTTCGTCGCGACGAGCTTGGTCACACATCATCTCTCGGACGAGATGATCGTGCGGTTCCTGCGCTGGATGGAGGAGACCGCGCGGCGCGGCTGGGTGATCTACGATCTCCAGCGCAGCCTCGTGCCGTTCTATTTCATCGCGCTCGCCGGCGTGCTGCTGCGCCTGCATCCGGTGGTCGTT
>DASZVZ010000073.1:0-8620 GCA_035546875.1 Pseudolabrys sp. | reverse complement strand
GTTCATGCCCGACACCACCTCGCCGATCACCGTGTACTGACCGTTGAGAAACGAGGCGTCGGCAAAGCAAATGAAGAATTGCGAATTGGCCGAGTTCGGGTCGCTCGCGCGCGCCATGCCGACAACGCCACGCTTGAACGGCACTTGCGAAAACTCGGCCTGCAGGTTCGGATACTTGGAATGGCCCGTACCGTTGAAATTCTGCCCGTCGCCGGTCTGTGCCATGAAGCCGTCCATAACTCGATGGAACGGCACGTTATTGTAGTAACCGTCGCGCGCGAGTTGCTTCAGGCGCTCTGCGTGATGAGGTGCAATGTCGGTGCGCAATTTGATGATCACCCGGCCCTTGGTCGTGTCGATCACCAGCGCGTTCTGCGGATCGACGCCGGCCGGCAATTTCGGTGCCTCCGCGAGCGCGGGTAGCGCGCAGACGAGCGCAATGACAACGGCGGCAATGCGAATCATGGACACTCCGATCAGCTTTTGGAGAACTTCTTCTTGAGCCGCGTGGTGACCGTCGCCGGCACGAAGGCGGAAACGTCGCCACCCATCCCTGCGATCTGCCGCACCAGTGTGGCGGTGATCGGGCGGACCTCCGGCGAGGCCGGCAAGAAAATTGTCTGTACTTTCGGCGCCATGCTCGCGTTCATGCCCGCCATCTGCATCTCGTAGTCGAAATCGGTGGCATCCCGCAGCCCGCGGATGAGCAATGTCGCGCCCTGCTCGCGCGCCGTCTCGACCACCAGGTTGTCGAACGTGATGCAGGCGAGCTTGCACTTTTCCCGCCGCGCGATCGGCCCGCAGGTCTGCTCCAGCATGGCGAGCCGCTCGTCGGCGGAGAAAAGCGGCTTCTTTCCCGGATGCACCCCGATCGCAAGGACAAGCCGGTCGGCCAGCCGGGCAGCCTGGCGCACCACATCAAGATGACCGTTGGTGACCGGATCGAAGGATCCGGCGTAAAGGGCGGTCCGCAGCATGGGCGCGGGTCTAACCCGGCCTTTTGCGCCGGGCAAGCCTTGGTTCCCTTCCGCAGGTGCTACCGCCAGAAAAATGCGCGGCGGCTTGATTGAACCTTTTGCGCGCCTCCGCATTCAAATGCCAGGAGGCGCCGGAAACCCGTCATGTTCAAGCCGATGCTCATATCCCTCGTTGCAGCGCTTATCGCCGGCGCAGCGACGCTATGGACGGCGTCCGGCGAGGGAAGCTCGGTCGCAAGCCCGATCGTCAGCCCGGCGCAAGCTTCAGCCGAAAGCCCGGCCACACACTGCGAAAAGCGCGCCTGGCCCTACATGCACTGTGTCGGCACGCCCGCCGGAAACCTGCGCGTGCGGCTGGTCACCACCGACCGCCTGACGCGCTGATCTCTCAGCCGGGCCGCCGCACCAGCGACAGCCATACGCCGCCGCCTATCAGCGCCAGCCCCGAGAGCCGCCCCAGCCATTGCGCGCTTGCCCGCCGCAGAAAAAACGCGCGGCCCGCCCCCCCGATCGCAGCCCAGCCGCAATCGGTCAGGCCCGCCATCACGATTGCGACTGTGCACATGATGAGCAGCTGATGCCCGGCCGGAAGGCGCGGATCGATGAACTGTGGGAGGAACGCAGTGAAGAAAGCGATCGTCTTGGGGTTCGATATCGCCACCAGAAAGCCGCGCCGGAAGTAGACGTGGCGGCGCGGCGGCGCCAAAGTCGCGGCTGCTCCCGCATGCCGCCATGCCTGCACGCCGAGCCAGACCAGATAGGCCGCGCCGAGCCAGCGCAGCCACTCGAAGATCTCGGCGGCGTAACGAATGACAATGCTCAAGCCGAGCGCGATGCAGGTGATCAACACCGCGTTTCCGAGCGTGCTACCCCCCACCGTAATGAGCCCGGCGCGCGTGCCGCGCGTTGCGGCAGTCGACACCACCAGCGTCACGATCGGACCCGGCACGATCACAAGGATAAGTGTGATCAGAAGAAATGCGGAGAAGAGTTCGAAATTCATGGCGCACCCGTATCGCCGTCCGCGACGGCGGACCGCTAACCTAGCCTACGCTTTTTCGATCGGGCCGGGAGGCAGGGTGCCGGTCTTCGCCGGCTATTCGCTGTCTTCGTCACCGAGCAACCGCTCGACCGACACCACGCGCTCGTCTTCCGCCGTATTGAGCACGATAACGCCTTGTGTCGAACGCCCGGCAATGCGAATGCCCGCAACCGTCGTGCGGATAAGCTTGCCGGCGTCGGTCACCAACATGACCTGATCGGCTTCCTCGACCGGGAAGGAGCCGACAATGCGGCCGGTCTTTGCCGTCAGCGACATCGCCACGATCCCTTTGCCCCCACGGCCGGTGGTCCGGTATTCATACGAAGACGAGCGCTTTCCGTAACCGCGTTCCGAAATGGTGAGCACGAACTGCTCCGCGGCCGACATCTCGACGTAGCGCTTCTCGCCGAGCTCGATCGCGCCCGTCGCCTCCTCGGCGTCGGCCGCCGTCTCTTCCGGTTCACCGTTCGTGCCGCGACGCACCGCGCTGGCGCGTTTGTGATAGGCGGCGCGTTCTTCCGCCGTCGCGTCGACGTGGCGCAGGATCGACAGGGATATAACCTTGTCGTGCTTTTCGAGCGCGATGCCGCGCACGCCCATAGAAGTGCGTCCCGAGAAGACGCGCACCTCCGGCACCGGGAAGCGGATGCAGTGTCCACCGGCGCTGGTCAGCAGCACGTCGTCCTTTTCTGTGCAGATCGCGACGTCGACGATACCTTCGCCCTCGGAAAGTTTCATCGCGATGATGCCCGAATGACGCACGTCGACGAAATCTGAAAGCTTGTTGCGCCGGACCGTGCCTTTGGTGGTCGCGAACATCACGTCGAGCGTGACCCAGGTCTTCTCGTCCTCGGGCAGCGGCATGATCGTGGTGATCGTCTCGCCCTGGTCGAGCGGCAGGATGTTGATGAGCGCCTTGCCCTTGGCTTGCGGCGCCGATAGCGGCAGGCGCCAAACCTTTTCCTTGTAGACCTTGCCGCGCGAAGAAAAGAACAATACCGGCGCGTGGGTCGAGGCGACGAACAGGCGCGAGACGAAATCCTCTTCGCGCGTCTGCATGCCGGATCGTCCTTTGCCGCCGCGCTTCTGTGCGCGGTAGGTCGAAAGCGGCACGCGCTTGATATAGCCGAGGTGCGACACGGTGACGACCATGTCCTCGCGCTGGATCAAATCCTCGTCTTCGACCTCCGCCTCCTGCTCCGCAATTACTGTGCGGCGCGGCGTCGCGAACTCGTCGCGCACGGCCTTGAGCTCGTCCTTGACGATTTTCTGGATGCGCGCCCGCGAACGCAAGATTTCGAGATAATCGGCGATTTCTGCGGCGAGCTTGTCGAGTTCGGCCTTTATCTCGTCACGTCCGAGCGCGGTCAGGCGCTGCAGGCGCAGATCGAGAATGGCTTTCGCCTGTTCGGCAGAAAGCCGCGTGGTGCCCTTGTCGGAAACTTTGTGGCGAGGATCATCGATCAACGTCACCATCGCCGCAACGTCCTTTGCCGGCCAGTCGCGCGCCATCAGGGCTTCACGCGCCTCGTTCGGATCCTTGGCCGCGCGGATGAGTTTGATGACTTCGTCGATATTGGCGACCGCAATGGCCAAACCAACTAGCACGTGCGCGCGTTCGCGTGCCTTGCCGAGCAGATGCTTGGTTCGCCGCGAAATGACTTCTTCGCGGAATGCGATGAAGGCCCGCAGCAGGTCCTTCAAGTTCATCATCTGCGGACGGCCGCTGTCGAGCGCCACCATGTTGGCGCCGAACGACGATTGCAGCGGCGTGAAACGATAGAGCTGGTTGAGAACCACGTCGCGCTCGGCGTCGCGCTTGAGCTCGATCACGACGCGATAACCATCACGGTCGGATTCGTCGCGAAGGTCGGCAATTCCGTCGATCTTCTTGTCGCGCACCAGTTCTGCAATGCGTTCGACCATCGCCGCTTTGTTCACCTGATATGGAATCTCGGTGATGATGATCGCCTCGCGCTCCTTGCGGATCGTCTCGAACGCGACCTTACCGCGCATGATGATCGAGCCGCGACCCGATGCGTAAGCGCTGCGGATGCCGGCACGGCCGAGGATGATGCCGCCGGTCGGGAAATCTGGTCCGGGCACGATGGCGTTCAAATCGTCGATGCTGAGCGCCGGCTCGTCGATCAGCGCGATGCTCGCGTCGATTACCTCGCCGAGATTGTGCGGCGGGATATTGGTTGCCATTCCGACGGCAATGCCGCCCGCGCCATTGACCAGCAAATTCGGAAAGCGCGCCGGCAGGACGACGGGTTCGCGCTCGGAGTTGTCGTAGTTGTCCTGGAAATCGACCGTGTCCTTGTCGATGTCCTCGAGCAGCGCATTCGCCACTTTAGCGAGCCGCACTTCGGTGTAGCGCATGGCCGCAGGCGGATCGCCGTCGACCGAGCCGAAATTACCCTGCCCGTCGACGAGCGGCAGGCGCATGGAAAAGTCCTGCGCCATGCGCACCAGTGCGTCGTATACGGCCTGGTCGCCGTGCGGATGATATTTACCGATAACGTCGCCGACGACACGCGCGGACTTGCGATACGGCTTGTTCCACTCGTAGCCGTTCTCGTGCATCGAGTAGAGAATGCGCCGATGAACCGGCTTGAGTCCGTCGCGCGCGTCCGGCAGAGCGCGCGCCACGATTACGCTCATCGCGTAATCGAGGTACGAGCGCTTCATCTCATCCGCAATGGAGACGGGGCGCACATCGGAAGGACTTCCGTCCCCCGATTTCGGAGTTTCAGTGTCGGACAAGACTGTGTTCCAGAAGCGATTCTATGACGGTTTTTCTTAGCTGATTCAGACCCCCATTGCCACCCGAAACGACACCCCATACCAGCTATTTTCTACAGCATAATCATACTCTTACGGGTTTTCGCGCATGGGCTGATTTGACCCGAAAGCACTTGCCCGCTAGGCCCGTTCCATGCCGCTCGAATTTCTGGTTTCGGCACTGGTCACACTAATCGTCGTCGTCGACCCGATCGGTCTGGTGCCGAGTTTTCTCGCACTGACGCACCAATTGCCGATAAAGGCTCGCCGCAGCGTGGCGTGGCGCGCTTGTCTGATTGCGGCGTGCATTCTCGCAGGCAGCGCACTGATCGGCGATTGGCTGCTGCGCACCCTGGCGATATCGCTGCCTGCTTTCCGTATTGCCGGCGGATTGCTGCTGTTTTCGATCGCTTCCGAAATGGTCTTCGGCGTGCGCATCGTGCGCCAATACAAACAAGCCGAAGACGCAATCGAGGAGCATGTGCGAAACATCGCCGCCTTCCCGCTTGCCATTCCGCTGATGGCGGGCCCCGGCGCGATTACCGCGACGGTGCTGCTGTCCGGCCGTACCGGTGGCAATATGCTGCTGCTGTCGGCGCTACTGGGCGTGATCGTAATCGTTGCCGCGGTTTGCCTGATCGTTTTCACGATCGCGCCCCGCCTCAGCAACATGATCGGCAACACCGGCAATATCGTGCTCTCGCGATTACTCGGCGTGTTGCTCGCGGCGCTCGCGGTGCAGTTTGTTGTCGACGGCGTGCGTACGCTGTTGACGACCTAAGGGGCCGCAGCACGGACATCATCGATTCTGGGCGGCTTCCGGCAGTGCCCAATTTGAGGCTTGTGCAATTCACCGTGTTGGTGCTTGCCGCTCCCCGGTGCTTGTGCCCGGGGACGCTCACGTTTTTGGGTTGCCCAACGAGATCGGTCTGCCGCAGGCGGATTATTTCCTTGCCCACGGCGCTTATCGCATTTCCCTTGGTGCACTCAATTGCACGCCGCCAGCACGAACGCCGCCGTCGCCGCAAAATCGTGAACCTGAACAATCGCCGATGTGTTCAACAACGGCGCAGGCGACACGCGAGGTCTCCGCCAGAGCTAGAAAGGAATTTCGTCGTCCATATCGTCGCGTTTGCCCGCGGTCGCCATCGCCGGTTTGCGTTCGCGCGGACCGGACGCGCTGCTCGAACCGAAGTCGTCGCCATTATCGGCGCCGGCGCCGGCTCCGCCGCCGCGGCCATCGAGCATCGTGAGCTGCGAATTGAAGCCCTGCAGGACCACCTCGGTCGAATATTTGTCGTTGCCGTCCTTGTCCTGCCATTTGCGTGTCTGCAGCTGACCTTCGAGATAAACTTTCGAGCCTTTCTTAAGGTACTGCTCGGCAATCCGGCACAGCCCCTCGTTGAAGATCACGACGCGATGCCACTCGGTCTTTTCGCGCCGTTCGCCGGTGCTCTTGTCGCGCCAGCTTTCCGAGGTCGCCACACGCAAGTTCGCGATCGGCCGTCCATCCTGGGTGCGCCGAATTTCCGGATCCGCTCCGAGATTGCCGATCAGAATTACTTTGTTGACGCTACCCGCCATGATGCTCTCCCGCTGCTTTAAGCCACCGTATCGGCGCCACCTCGGCGTGGCCAAACATTCGCGCGCCCCGTCCACAGGGCGCTTTAATTAGTGTTCGCTTTTTGTTCTAGCAAGAGGCGGACGCGGTGTCACGCCTCGTGAGTGTTTCGGCGGCGATCACTGGTGTTCCGGCGGCGATCGTTGGTGTTCGGCGGTGATCGCTGGTGTTCGGGGGGTGGCGGGCGATCGGCGGGAGCGTCCAGCCGCGGGCTGCCGCGCGCACTTAAATTCGTCCGCTTTTGCAAAGGCTTGGCGATCACGGCGGGCGAAAAGCGCGAATCAGTTCAGCGTTTTTAAAAACGCGCATGTGTTTTTTCGGCAACAGATCGAATCATCCACAAGATATAGCGTCCGCCGCCAGTACGCGTTGTTTCGGCCGAAAACCTAGGAGGTCACTCAATGAAGCGTTTCATACTTGCGGCGTGCGCCGGGCTGTTGGCGCTGGCGATGGCGGGACCATCGCTCGCAGCCGACTTGCCGCGGCCCGTCTACAAGGCACCCGCCTACGTCGCGCCATTCAGTTGGTCCGGCTTCTACGTCGGCATCAACGGCGGCTACGGATGGGGTACATCGAACTGGTCCGGACCCGGCACCACCGGCTCCGTGAAGCCCAAAGGCGGTCTCGCCGGCGGCACCATCGGCTACAACATGCAAACCGGCGTGTGGGTCTGGGGCGTCGAAGGCGACTTCGACTGGTCCTGGATGAAGGGAAATACCACAACCGGCTCAGGCGCTTGTGCCGGCGGCTTCGGCTGCCAGACCAAGATCCCGTGGTTCGCCACCGCGCGCGGCCGCATCGGCTACGCGTTCGATCGCTGGCTGCCGTACATCACCGGCGGCGCGGCTTTCGCGGACGTCAAGGCGACGCCGAACCCGGGCGTGGCGTCGGTCTCGAAGACGCAAGTCGGCTGGACCGTCGGCGCCGGTCTCGAATACGCCTTCATGGGCGCGTGGTCGGCCAAGATCGAATATCTCTACGCCGATCTTGGACATATCACCTGCGGCGCGGCGACGTGCGGCACGTCGACCACCGTCAGCTACAAGACGAACCTGGTGCGCGCGGGCCTGAACTACCGCTTCTAAGCGCGAAACGGGACTACAACATCTAGGAAAGGGCCGGCCTCCGCGCCGGCCCTTTTGCTTGGGAAGAACGGTGGCCGAACATCTTCTTCTTCCTTTCTTCTCCGCACTTTTCCCCGCAGAAGTTGGCGCGAACACTGGAAATTCGGCCTTGTTCTCACTACGTTCCAATTTCGCGCCCGCGCCCCGACAATTCGACCCAGAGTTCCACATTGCCCGACCGTCCCAGCCGGCTATCCCCGCCCGACACGCGCGCGATCACCATCCGCGGCGCGCGCGAGCACAATCTCAAGAACATCGACGTCACCATCCCGCGCGACAAGCTGGTCGTGTTCACCGGCCTGTCCGGCTCCGGCAAGTCGTCGCTCGCCTTCGACACGATCTATGCCGAGGGGCAGCGGCGTTACGTTGAATCGCTCTCGGCCTATGCGCGGCAATTTCTGGAGATGATGCAGAAGCCGGACGTCGACCAGATCGACGGCCTGTCGCCCGCCATCTCCATCGAGCAGAAGACGACGTCGAAAAATCCGCGCTCGACCGTCGGCACCGTCACCGAGATCTACGACTACATGCGCCTGTTGTGGGCGCGCGTCGGCATTCCCTATTCGCCGGCGACCGGACTGCCGATCGAGAGCCAGACGATTTCGCAGATGGTCGACCGCGTGCTGGCGCTGCCGGAAGGCACGCGCATCTACGTGCTGGCGCCGGTCGTGCGCGGCCGCAAGGGCGAATACCGCAAGGAGCTCGCCGAGTTTCTGAAAAAAGGCTACCAGCGCGTCAAGGTCGACGGAAAATTCTACGAGATCGCCGACGTTCCCGCGCTCGACAAGAAATTCACGCACGACATCGACGTGGTGGTGGACCGGCTGGTGGTGAAGTCCGACATCGGCGCGCGGCTCGCGGATTCGCTCGAGCAATGCCTCAAGCTCGCGGACGGGCTGGCGGTTGTCGAGTTGGCCGATGCCAATGCTACTCTTGCCTTGTCATCACCGGGCCGCCGCGAAGCGGCGAGTCCCGGTGATCCCGATCAGGAGGGCGCGAACTCTCCCAAGCGGGATGGCCGGGACAAGCCCGGCCATGACAAAGGAAAGGCCGGCACCAAATTGGCCGCCGC
>DASZVZ010000072.1:0-40918 GCA_035546875.1 Pseudolabrys sp. | reverse complement strand
GGCAGACCTGGACTACGCTCGACGCCTTGCAGAAGGCGCACCGCAATACCTTCCGCGAGCACGAGCCGGGCGTCATCGGCATCGGCAGCGAGCCGCACTTCGCCATCGGCCAGCGCGCGATTTTGGTGCGCACCGGCGGCGGCAACGTGCTGTGGGACTGCATCTCGCTGTTGGACGACGCGACGATCACGCTGGTCAAGGCGCTCGGCGGCGTGAAGGCGATGGCGATCTCGCATCCGCATTTCTACACGACGATGGTGGAGTGGGCGCGCGCGTTCGCTTGCCCGATCCACCTGCACGCCGCCGACCGCGCCTGGGTGAAGCGGCCGGACAAGGCGGTGCGCCACTGGGACGGCGAGACGCTGAAATTATGGGACGGCGTCACGCTCATCCGATGCGGCGGGCATTTTGCCGGCGGCACGGTGTTACACTGGCAGGGCGGCGCGAACGGCAAGGGCGTCGTCTGTTCCGGCGACATCCTCACCGTCGCCACCGACCGCAAGTGGCTCACCTTCATGCGCAGCTATCCGAATTTCATCCCGCTTTCGGCGCGCGAGGTCGAGCATATCGGCAAGGCGATGGCGCCGTTTGCGTTCGAGACGCTCTACGGCCACTATTTCGACCGCGTGATTCACGGCGCGAAAGACGTGCTGGAAAAATCGGTCGCGCGCTACATCGCCAACGTCAACGGCACCGCGCGCAGGGAAGGCGAGTGATGGCGCTGCCGAGCCGCATCGAGGGCTACGCGATCGTCTCCGCCGACGGCATGCTCGCCGATGCAACCGGGGTGATGCCGGACGAGCTGAAATTCGACGCCGATCAGCGTTTCTTCGCCGACAAGCTCGAGCGCGTCGACGCCGTCGCCAACGGCCGCCATTCCAACGAGCAGCAGCGCAATTCGGCGACGCGCAAGCGGCTCACTCTCACGCGCCAGATCCTCGCGCTCGCGCCCGATCCCGACAATCCGAAAGGCTTCCTGTGGAACCCGGCCGGCGCGAGCCTCGCGGAAGCGTGGGCGGCGCTCGGTCTCGACCGCGGCATCCTCGGCGTGGTCGGCGGCACCTTCGTGTTCGATCTTTTCCTCGATAGCTACACGGATTTTTTCCTGTCGCGCGCGCCGGGCATCGCGCTCCCTGGCGGCCGGCCGGTGTTCACCGAGGTTCCGCGCCTCACGCCGGAGCAGGTGCTCACGCGCCACGGCCTCGTCGCCGGCAAGCGCATCACGCTCGATGTGGAGAACGACGTTACCGTCACGCACTGGCATCGGCGCGGATCGGTCACAGCTGCGTGACAGGCGCCGTGTCCCCGCAGGGTCCGCGGTGTTATTGCGTTATGCTGATGACGGCCAGAATCGCGAGCACGAGAATCGGAAGATGGAGAAACCCATGCGCACCCTGATCGCCACCGTTCTTTTCGCGGGAGTTTCCCTGACGGCGTTCGCCACGCCGGCGTCGGCTTCGCCGGCCTATGCGAACCACGAGCCCTATCCCTGGTGCGCCTATTATTCCGGCGGCCGCGATGGCGGCGGCACCACCTGCGGCTTCGTCACCTGGGCGCAGTGCCAGGCCACCATCAGCGGCATCGGTGGCACCTGCGCGCCGAACCCGGCCTACCCCGGCCCCGCCGACACAGGCCCTGCTTCGCGCAAGCACAAGCGCTATTATCAGGGCTGATCGGTCATAAGCGCTCGCAATTGAAAAGGCGCGGAGCCTTTGGGCTTCGCGCCTTTGCGTTGGGCGGAACGCCGGTCGCGCTCACTCGTCGGTGACGGTGAGCGAATCCAGGAACCGCTTGCCGAGCGGATCGCCGACCGGTCCGAGAAAGAGCGCCTGCACCAGCCGGTTCTTGATGATGACGACGCGGATTTCGTACTGATCCTTGTCGGCATCCTCGAGCTTGATGCGTCGCGCTGAGAGCCCGCCGATCATGTCTTTCTTCTCGCCGAGCACTTTCTTGTCTTCGGCTTGCCCCTTTATGACCGCGTCGAGGACGAGGTCCGGATTGGTCGTGATGTCGTTCTTGTCGGCGTAATTGACCATGAACACGGTCTTGTCGACGGTCGCGAGCGCGCGATGCGTCACGGTGCCGGAATTTGTCTTCGCGGTCTCGATCTTCGGCTTTCCCGGCATCTCGATGCGGAAGCCGATACCCTTCGGCCGGTATTCTTCCCAGGACTGTGCCTTCGCCAGCGCCGGCATCAACAGCATGCCGGCAAGCGCCAGAGCCGCGAACTTACAACGCATGATACCCCCCGATGCTTCGAACGGCGGGATGCTAGCGGGCTGAGACGGGAGCGAACAGCGGACCCGGCAGGGGAGCCGCGAAAATAGGCGTAAAAAAACCGGCCGCGCGGATGCCGGATGGCAGTGGCAGCCGCGCGGCCGGCGACGCGCCACGTGTGGAGTGACCGACTCTTCGCGAGCGCGCGGCGGATCGTCGCCGCCCTTGATGAAAAGGATGTTAAGTCGACCGGCGACTGGCAGCGATACGTGGTCGCACCTCCGGAAAAATCCGGAGCTCGCAAGTTCCGCAGCGCCGAAGGATTATTCGTCCTTGTCGCTTTCCTGCTTGCCGCCGAGTTGTTTGAGCTTGGCGAAGACGGCGTTGACGTCGAGTTCGCCGGGTTTCTTCTCGGCCTCGGTCGCGGCGGCCGCTTCGGCTTCCTTCTTGGCGGTGGTCTCGGCGGCCGGCAGCAGCGTCGCGCCGGTATCGGCCGGCGCGGGCTTTTCCTTGTTGGCGCGCTGCACCTCGAGGTCGAGATCGATCTGCGAGCACAGGCCGAGCGTCACCGGGTCCATCGGCGCAAGGCTCGCGGCGTTCCAGTGCGTGCGCTCGCGGATCGCCGAGATGGTGGATTTGGTGGTGCCCACGAGCCGCATGATGGCGGCGTCTTTCAGTTCGGGATGATTGCGCACCAGCCACAGGATCGCATTCGGGCGGTCCTGCCGGCGCGATACCGGCGTATAGCGCGGGCCTTTCTTGCCGCGCTGCTCGGTGCCGGGCAGGGCGACCTTTGGCGGCGACAATTCGAGCCGTTTGCTGGGATCGGCCTCGGCCGCGGCAATCTGCTCGCGGGTCAATTGCCCGGTCTGCACCGGATCGAGGCCCTTGATGCCTTGCGCGGCGTCGCCGTCGGCGATCGCTTTCACCTCGAGCGGATGCAGCTTGCAGAAGTCGGCCACCTGGTCGAACGACAATGCGGTATTGTCCAACAGCCATACGGCGGTGGCTTTCGGCATCAGCGGGGCTGCGGTCGACATGGCAAATCTCCTCTACGCTTCGCCCGCCCTTCCGGGCGAAGCACCAGATCATCGACGATGATCGGAAAGTGGCCGGAATATAGGCAGGACAAGCCCTTGGCGCAACCGGCAACGGCTTGACAGGACCTTGGGCCACGCTCCATGTCCGTGCTTTCTGCGCTAAAATGCGCGTCCAGAGGAAAAGAATGGTCGGTTCCGCCCCGGAAAAGCCCGCGCTGAAGGTGCTGCTCTGCTCGCCGCGTGGCTTTTGCGCCGGTGTCGTGCGCGCGATCGAATCGGTAGAGCGCGCGCTCGCGCTCTATGGGCCGCCGGTCTATGTGCGCCACGAGATCGTCCACAACCGCTACGTGGTCGAAAGCCTGCGCAGCAAGGGCGCGATCTTCGTCGAAGAGCTCGACGAGATTCCCGACACACAGGCTCCGGTGATCTTCTCGGCGCACGGCGTGCCGCGTGCTGTCCCGCAGGAAGCGCAACGGCGCAATCTGTTCGCGCTCGACGCCACTTGTCCGCTGGTCACCAAGGTCCACCGTGAGGCCGAGATTCATTTTCGGCGCGGGCGCGAAATCGTGCTGATCGGGCACGCCGGCCATCCGGAAGTGATCGGAACCATGGGCCAGCTTCCCGCCGGCGCGGTGCGTCTCGTCGAGACTCTGGCCGACGCGGAGGTTTTCGAGCCGAAAGATGCGAGTAACCTCGCTTACGTCACCCAGACGACTTTATCGGTGCACGACACCGCGGCGATCGTCGAGCATCTCAAGATGCGGTTTCCGCAGATCGTCGGCCCCTACAAGGAAGACATCTGCTACGCCACCACCAACCGTCAGGAAGTGGTCAAGCGGGTCGCGCCGGTCGTCGACGCGATGATCGTGGTCGGTTCGCCGAACTCGTCGAACTCGCAGCGGCTCAAGGAAGTCGCCGAGCGCGCCGGCTGCCCGAGCGCGGTGCTGGTACAGCGCGCGGCCGATATCGACTGGGCGGAATTCGAAGGCGTTGCCGTCCTTGGTATCACCGCCGGCGCATCGGCGCCGGAAGTGCTGGTCGAGGAGATCATCGATGCCTTCGCGCAACGTTATTCCGTTAGCGTGGAGACCGTGTCCGCGGCCGAGGAGGGCGTGTTCTTCCCGCTGCCGCGCCCGCTGCGTGAGAGCCAGGCAGCGGAGTAGCCATGGCGGTCTATACCGACGTCACGGCGGAAGATCTCACCCGCTTTCTGTCCGGCTATGATCTTGGCGACTTGCTCGCCTACAAGGGCATCGCCGAAGGCGTGGAGAATTCAAACTTCCTCGTGCACACCTCGCGCGGCAATTACATCCTGACGCTCTACGAAAAGCGCGTCGCGGCAAACGACCTGCCTTTTTTCCTGGCGCTGATGGAGCATCTCGCCAGCCGCGGCATCACCTGTCCGCAGCCGGTGAAAAACAAGAAGGACGGTGTGCTCGGCAAGATCGCCGGCCGCCCCGCGGCGATCGTCACCTTCCTCGACGGCATGTGGATCAGGCGGCCGAGCGCGCATCATTGCGCGGCGGTTGGCGAGGCGCTCGCCAAGCTGCATCTTGCTGGCGAAAGCTTCGAGAAGAAGCGGCCCAACGCGCTGTCGGTCGAAGCCTGGCGGCCGTTGTTCGACCAAGCCAAGGATCGCGGCGACAGCGTGAAGGCGGGCCTGTGCGCGACCATCGAGAAGGAGCTCGGCAAGCTGGAAAAAAACTGGCCGCGTAATCTGCCGCAAGGCGTGATCCACGCCGATCTCTTTCCCGACAACGTATTTTTCCTTGGCGATAAATTGTCCGGCCTGATCGATTTCTATTTCGCCTGCACCGACACGCTCGCCTACGACGTCGCGATCTGCCTCAACGCTTGGTGCTTCGAGAGCGATCATTCCTACAACGTCACCAAGGGCCGCGCGCTGCTCAAGGCCTACGGCAAGTCGCGCCCGCTCAGCGCGCAGGAGAAGGACGCGCTGCCGCTGCTGTCGCGCGGCGCCGCGCTTCGCTTCCTGCTTACGCGGCTGGTCGACTGGCTGGCGGTGCCGGACGGCGCACTGGTGCGGCCGAAGGACCCGCTGGAATATTTCCGCAAGCTGCGCTTCCACCAGTCGGTGAAAACGATGAGCGATTACGGCATCGACAGCGCATGATCCCGAAAAGTGGGAACCGGTTTTCGGACAAGATCATGCGCCGGGCAAAAATCCGATGAGCGAGCAACGCGTCACCATTCACACCGACGGCGCCTGCTCGGGAAATCCGGGTCCCGGCGGCTGGGGCGCGATCCTGACCTTCGGCGACCATGAGAAAGAGCTGATGGGCGGTGAGCCGCACACGACCAACAACCGCATGGAACTGATGGCGGCAATTTCGGCGCTGGAGGCCTTGAAACGGCCCTGCACGGTCGACCTCTATACCGACAGCGAATATTTGCGCGGCGGCATCACCGGCTGGATCAAGGGCTGGAAGAAGAATGGCTGGCGCACGGCGGACAAAAAGCCGGTGAAGAACATCGACCTGTGGCAGCGGCTCGACGCCGCGCTCGGCGAGCACCGCATCCACTGGCATTGGGTGAAAGGTCACGCCGGGCACGCCATGAACGAGCGCGCCGACGAGCTTGCGCGTGAAGGCATCGTCGCCGCGCGCGCGGGTGTCCTCGGGGCGATGAAGACGAAATAAGACCTTTATCCGTCACTTTGAGGTGGCCGCGCCCTAAGCGAGTTAGGCGCGTGTTCGACGCGCTGCGGCGCGGCCCTCGAAGGGCGACGGCCCGTGACCGCCATCGTTCGAGGCACGCTAGGCTCGCGCCTCAGGATGGCGGATCAACGCTTATGGAAGGTCAGATCTGCCCGAGCAGCGCCTGGCCGCCGGAGATGTCGCACTTGCCGGGCGCGTCCTCGATGTTGAGCTTCTTCACCACGCCATCCTCCACCAGCATGGAGTAGCGCTTCGAGCGCGTGCCCAGCCCGTTGCCGGAGCCATCGAAAGCCATATCGACGCCCTTGGCGAAATCGCCGTTGCCGTCGGCGAGGAATTCGACCTTGCCGCCCGCGTTGTTGGCCTTCTTCCAGGCCTCCATCACGAACACGTCGTTCACGCCGGTCACTGCGATGGTGTCGACGCCCTTCGCCTTGAACGCGTCGGCGTTGTTGAGGAAGCTCGGCAGATGCAGGTTGCTGCACGTCGGCGTGAAAGCGCCGGGCACGGCGAACAGCGCGACCTTCTTGCCTTTGAAGATGTCGTCGGTCGACTTGGGCTTCGGGCCTTCGGCCGTCATCACGCGGAAGTTCACATTGGGCAATTTGTCGCCGACCTTGATGGGCATGATTATCCTCTCACGTTGCGATTGGAGTTTTTTCGGGCGGCAAGGTAGCGCGCTTGAGCGTCGCTAGTCGAGATGGGTCTTGACCTCGGTGGCCTTGTCGCCGCGCACGATTGTGAAGGTCAGCTCGGCGGGCTTTTTCGGATCGCCGCCCGGCGGAAGCCCGTCGAGATCGAAGGTAAAATGCGCGCGGCCCGCCGGCGCGCCATCCGCTTTTTTCGGGATCGGCAGCGCCCATTCCGGCGTCGGCCCTTCGACGAACAGGTGCAAATCGTTCGACGCCGGCAAGTCGACCAGCACTTGCGGCTTCGGCCCACCGTTCACGCGTCGGATGCTGATCTTTGCGGCGGTGGGCGAAACCGGTTTCGGCACGCGCGCTTCCGCCGACGTCAGCGCGGCGTTCTCGCTGGCCTTGCCGTCGAGCGTCAACTCGGCCTTCGCTTCCGCCGGCACGCACATCTTTTCGCACACCGCGTAATCGAGCTTCAGGCGCAGCGTGACCGGTTTGCCCGGCTGCTGCGGCACGACACGCACCGGAAAGATCACGTTCTCCTTGTAGCCAATGGTGGTGCCCGCATCGTCGGTAAAGGCGTGCGGGGCGGGAAACTGCACGTCGGCGCTGGCGAGATTGTCGGATCCCGCGAAGCTGAAGCGCGGCGGCACGCCGGAATCGCCCGGATAGCGCCAATACGTATGCCAGCCCGGCTGAAGCTTGATTTCGACGCCGGCACGCAGGGAATTCGCGCCTTGCTTCGACCCCGCAACCAGGCGGACGGACGAACGCAGGTCGTCCGCCCACGGAGAAGTATCCGACGCATGCGCAAGCGAAGCGCCGGCGAGCACGACGGCGGCAAATGTGGCGAGACGAGTCCTATTGCGGCGAATTGTCATTGGCCTCGATTTAGGCGGAAGGCACAAAGCATGCCATTGAATTCATTGTGAGCAACCGGTGAAGGGCATACCTGTAAACCGGCGATTTCGCCATAATTGGCTGATTAAATCTTTCGGCAGCGTGAACGATCGCGGCGGCTTGGGCGTTTGAATTCTCGGTTGCGGCAAATTCACGTTACAAGGTTGGAATGATCGGATAGCCTTTCGTCATGCAGCTCACCCGCAAATCCTCCGGCAAAAAGCCCGCGCGCGGTTATCTCGACGGCCAGATGCTGATCGCGATGCCCGCGATGGCCGACGATCGCTTCAGCCGCGCCGTGATCTACGTGTGCGCGC
Source organism: Pseudolabrys sp. (assembly GCA_035546875.1). Lineage (GTDB taxonomy): Bacteria > Pseudomonadota > Alphaproteobacteria > Rhizobiales > Xanthobacteraceae > Pseudolabrys. Next base: position 33,128 of record DASZVZ010000072.1, on the reverse strand, counting down.
ATTCGACCGAAGGCGCGATGGGCATCATCGTCAATCATCCGGCGGGAAATATCAGCTTTCCGGAATTGCTGGTTCAGCTTGAGGTCATTCCGGCGGCCGACCGCATCGAATTGCCGACGCGCGCCGAAACGGTGACCGTGCTCAAGGGCGGGCCGGTCGAAACCGGCCGCGGCTTTGTGCTGCATTCGGCCGATTTCTTCATCGAGAACTCGACGCTGCCAATCGACGAAGGCATCTGCCTCACGGCGACGCTCGACATCCTCAAGGCGATCGCGCGCGGCAGCGGACCGGCGAGCGCCATCCTCGCGCTCGGCTATGCCGGCTGGGCGCCGGGCCAACTCGAGCATGAGATTCAGGAAAACGGCTGGCTGCATTGCGCCGCCGACCCGGAGCTGATCTTTGGAGCCGATATCGAGGGCAAGTACGACAAGGCGCTGCGCAAGATCGGTATCGATCTCGGCATGCTGTCGAGCGATTCCGGGCACGCGTGATCTTCTATCATTCCGGGGCACGCCGAATGCGTGAACCCGGACCATAGCCCCGGCGCTGCGGCGTATGGATTCCGGGTCCGCTCGTTTCACTCGCAGTCCGGAATGACGAAATTTACCGTGCCATTTCCATCCGGTCGCTGACGAGCAAATCGCGCGCCTTCTCGGCGGTCATCGGTTCTCCGAACGCAAAGCCTTGCGCGTACTCGCAGCCGAGCTGGTAGAGCTCGACCGCATCGGAATCCGTTTCCGCGCCTTCCGCCACGACTTCCATGCCGAGATCGTGCGCGAGCGCGATGATCGAGCGCAGGATGACGGGCCGCGTGCCGCGCGCGGTCGTGCGCACGAATGACTGGTCGATCTTGATGGTGTCGAAGGGGAAGCGCTGGAGGTATGCGAGCGAGGAATGCCCCGTGCCGAAGTCGTCGAGCGAGAGCCCGGCGCCGAGCTCCTTGATGCGCGTGAGCATCTGTGCGGCGTGCTCCGGGTTCTCCATGACAAGCGACTCGGTCAGTTCGAGTTTCAGCGTGCCCCGCGCGACCGCCGAGCGCGCCAGCACCGTGCGCAAATCCTGAATGAGGTCGTGGCGCAGCAATTGCCGCGACGACACGTTGACGCTGGCGAATACCGGCTCCCGCACGCGCGCGGAGCGCTGCCAGTTGGCGAGTTGGCGGGCGGTGCGGTCGAGCACGAACAGGCCGAGGTCGACGATGAGCCCGATTTCCTCGGCGATCGAGATGAATTCCGCAGGCGACAGACGTCCGAGCTTCGGATGGTCCCAGCGCGCCAGAGCCTCGAAGCCGGCGATAGTGCGGTCTTCCAACCGCACGATCGGCTGATAGAGGATGGTGATTTCCTCGCGCTCGATGGCGCGGCGCAATTCGGATTCGAGCGCCAGCCGGTCGGTCTTGCGCGAGCGCATCGCCGGCTTGAACACCTCGATACGGTCGCCGCCGATGCGCTTGGCGTGGAACATGGCGAGCTCGGCGTCTTTCAGCACCTCTTCCGGCCGGTGCGGCTGATTGTCGGCGAGCGCCAATCCGATCGAGGCGGTGAGGAAAATCTCGCGGTCGTTGAACGCGATCGGCGCGCGCAGGGTGCGGCGAACCATTTCGGCAAAGGCGACGATATGCGTCGGCTCGCGCTCGGAGACGAGGATGAGCGCGAACTGGTCGCCGGAAAGCCGCGCCAGCGTGTCGTGCGGCTTGAGCAGGCGCGCCAGGCGCCGCGCAATCGTGAGCAAAATAGAATCGCCGACGGCCATGCCGACCGAATCGTTGACCTGCTTGAAGCGATCGAGATCGATCATCATCACCGAGGGCCGGATCTCCGGATTGGAGCGCGCAAAAGCAAAGGCCGCGTCCATGCGGTCGAGGAATAACTCGCGGTTGGGAAGGCCCGTGAGGTTGTCGTGCACCGCATCGAACAGCAAGCGTTCTTCGGCGTTCTTGAATTCGGTGACGTCGGTGAGCGTGCCGATCAGCCGCACGACCTCGCCGTCCGAGCCGACGACCGGGCGCGCTTTCAGTGTGAACCACATGTAATGGCCGTCGGCGCTGCGCAGCCGGAAATCCTGCGTGAGCCGGCCGCGGCGCTGCTCGACCACGCTGTCCAGGGCGGCGCGAAAGCGGTCGCGGTCGAGCGGATGCAGCACGTCGAGCCAGCGGGCGGCTGAGCCTTCCAGCGCGCCGCGCTTGAGGCCGAGCATGTGTTCCGTTTCCGGGCTGGTGAAGACCTTGTCGGCGGAAACATCCCAGTCCCAGATCATGTCGCCGGCGCCGGTCAGCGCGAGCGCGCGGCGCTCGACGTCGGAGACGATGCCGTGCGTGATGCCGCCGGCGAACGCATGCTGCATGACGGTGAAGCCGATCAGCATCACGATCAGCACCAGGCCGCCGAGCAGCGCCGGCCCGATGATGTCGTTAGTGACGATGCCGAACACGGCGAGGCTTGCCGCCAGAACCCAGACCACGAGCAACAGCCAGGTCGGGATCAGCAGCACCGCGCGGTCAAAGCCATGGGTCGAGAGATAAACGACGAGCGCGAAGCCGAAAACGGCAATGCCGGCAAGCGACATGCGCGCGATGCCCGAGGCGATCGCCGGATCGAAAACGGCAACCGCGACGAGCGCGACCAGGCCGACGAGCCAGGCGATGGTGATGTGCGCGTAGCGTACGTGCCAGCGGCTCAGGTTGAGATAGGCGAACAGGAACACGAGCAGCGTCGCGGAGAGAATCGCCTCGCCGGAAGCGCGCCAGACACGTTCGGCGCCCGCCGACATGTCGAACACCTTGCCCCAGAATCCGAAATCGATGCCGATATAGACGAGTACCGCCCAGCCGAGCGCGGCCGCGGCCGGAAACATCACGCTGCCCTTCACCACGAACAAGATAGTCAGGAACAGCGCCAGCAGGCCGGCGATGCCGATAACGATGCCGTAATAGAGCGTGAACGAATTGATCTTGTCCTTGTAGGAATCCGGCTCCCACAAGTAGATCTGCGGCAGCTTGTCGGTTCGCAGCTCGACTACGAAGGTGATGACGGTGCCGGGATCGAGCGTGACGCGGAACACGTCGGCAGTCGCGCTTTCCTGGCGCTCGGGCCGGTCGCCCGAGCTCGGCGTGATGGCGGCGATGCGCGACAGGCCGAGATCGGGCCAGATCAGGCCGGAGCCAACCATGCGGTAATGCGGTACGACAATCAGCCGGTCGATCTGCTCGTCGCTGTTATTGGAAAGCGCGAACACCGCCCAGTTGGTGCCGCCTTCGCGCGCGCGTACCTCGATGCGGCGCACGATGCCGTCGGCGCCGGGCGCGGTCGAAACCTGGATGCGGTCGGTTTCGGTTTTTTGCCGTTCGGTGGCGTCGGTAAGGTCGATCGCGGCGGCGTCGAGGCGCACGTTCACGGCCTCGACCGCGTGCGCGGCGCGCGTGACCAGCAACGGCACGGCAAGCGCGAGGGCCAGTGCGACAGCCGTCACGCAACGAGCGAACGTCAAGCGATAACCCCCAGGCGCGGCTGCGCCTTCATGCAGCCGGCGAAAATCACGTACGGTCGGATTAGACCTACCCATATGCGTTCGACATTACGCCGTTTTCGCGGCTTTGCGTCCATGCCGCTTTGCCAACAGGGTAACCGCGCACCTCCGCATGCGGGGGTTTTCCGCCGGTTCCTCAAAGCGTTAGGACGATCTTGCCGATGTGGGCGCTTGATTCCATGCGGGCATGGGCGTCGGCGGCCTTGCGCAACGGAAAGGTCGAATCGATCACCGGCCTGACCTTGCCGGCCACGATAAGCGGCAGCGCGCCCTGTTCCACCGCGCGGGCAATCGCGGCCTTCTCCGGCACGGCACGCGAGCGCAGCGTCGAGCCCGTGTGGTGCAAACGTTTGAGCATCAGGCGGCGGAAATCCACCGTCGCCTTCGCGCCGTGCTGGATCGCGACCTGCACGATGCGGCCATCCGGCGCTGCGGCCTCGAAGTTGCGCTCGATATAGTCGCCGCCGACGATGTCGATGATGAGGTTGACGCCCTTGCCGTCGGTCGCCGCTTTCGCTTTCGCGACGAAGTCTTCGGTCTTGTAATCGATGGCGAGATCGGCGCCGAGCTTGCGCGCGGCCTCGCATTTTTCCGGTGAGCCGGCGGTGGTGAAAACGCGCGCGCCGTATTGCTTGGCAAGCTGGATCGCGGTCGTGCCGATGCCGGACGTGCCGCCGTGAATGAGCACGGCCTCGCCGCTCTTGAGACCGCCGCGCTCGAACATGTTGTGCCAGACGGTGAAGAACGTTTCCGGGATCGCCGCGGCATCGACCGGCTTGAGCGATTGAGCGGGAAGGGCGTGCGTCTCGTGCGCGAGGCAATATTCGGCGTAGCCGCCGCCGACGACGAGCGCCATCACGCGATCGCCGATCTTCCAGCGCGACACGCCGCTGCCGAGCGCGACCACGTCGCCGCAGATCTCAAGGCCCGGAATGTCGGGTGCGCCGGCCGGCGGCGGATAGTTGCCCTGCCGTTGCATCACGTCCGGACGATTGACGCCGGCGGCCAGCACCTTCACCAGGATTTCGCCCGTGCCGGGCGATGGAACCGGACGTTCCTCCGGCACCAGCATTTCGGGCCCACCCGGAGCCTTGATAGCGATTGCGGTCATGCGGGAGGGCAGGGTTGTCATCGGGACCTCGCGATTTTGGCTGCGCGCGGGAATTGTTTAGGCGGGCGGCGGGAGTGTGACAACCCGCCGCCACGAGGTTAGATTTTTTATGCGAGGAGCGAAGCCATGCCGGCAATGGACGAAGACGACAGGCCGAAAAAGAAGATCGCGCACGAGATCGGCCAGGATCTCACGCTGCTGTCGGTCGAGGAACTCGGCGAGCGGGTGAAGCTGCTGCGTGAAGAGATTGCGCGCCTCGAGGCGGACATGACGCGAAAACACGCGTCGCGCTCGGCCGCCGACCAGTTTTTCAAGCGTTGAGCCGGTATCGCGAAACCGCCTGCGCGCAAAAATAAGCGCATTGGACGCGAGTCCTTAACTGGTCGTTAAGCTTTCTCGATCATTACTGGGCGCGTCCATCTTCATGGACATTGAGTGGCTCCTGTCCACTCTGTTTGACGCCTCCCTGTTATCAACTTCGAGCCGCCGGCAACGGCGGCTCTTTTTTGTGCCGTTTCGGGACAACTGCCGCGCCCGCGCATGTGTGGCTTTAAGGTTGCGCGGCAACTATGTCGCCAAGTGTGAGGTTCGGCCATCTGGACACTCCGGGGGTAGCGCGCGATGCTCGCCGTCACACGAGGCGCGTAACGGCCTCGCAGGCGTGAGGCGTAGCGTAATGTTTGAGAAGCACGGCAGCGGCTCGGAACCGGTTTCGTTCAGCGAGCGGCTCGCCAATTCGCAAGTATTCGCCGATCTTTTCCGCGACGGCATGGCGCTGGTCGAGGAGACCGCCGTCTATCTCGACGGGCCGGGCCGCGAGGAATCCAAGAAGCTCGACCGCGCCGGCGCGCTTGCTTACGCCACCGAAAGCATGCGGCTGACCACGCGGCTGATGCAGCTCGCGTCCTGGCTGCTGCTGCATCGCGCCGTCAAGGAAGGCGAGATGTCGCTCGAGCAGGCGAACAAGGAAAAAACCAAGGTCAAGCTTTCCGCCGCCGACACCAGCGACCCGCACAACATCGAATTGCTGCCGGCCGCCTTGCGCACCCTGATCGATCGCTCGCGCGCGCTGCAGACCAAGGTGCGCCGGCTCGACACGACCATTCACAATCCGGTCGCCGGCGACCGCGTTCTGGTGCTCAATCCGGTGGAGCGCCAGCTCGGCATGCTCAAGGCCGCCTTCAACGCAAGAAGCGCGTAACGCGCGATCCCGCGCCAGGCGAAATAAAAAACCCCGCTTTCGGCGGGGTTTTTCGTTTCAGCGACGCCAAAGCGCGCGCTTACTTGTCCTTGAGGAAGCCCGAGAACTTCTTCTGGAAACGGGACAGCCGGCCGCCACGGTCGACCAGATGCTGCTGGCCGCCGGTCCACGCGGGGTGCGATTTAGGATCGATGTCGAGATGCATGACATCGCCTTCCTTGCCCCAGGTCGAGCGCGTGGTGAACTCGCTGCCGTCGGTCATCACCACCTTGATGGTGTGGTACTTCGGATGGGTGTCGGCCTTCATGATCTATGGTTCCGTTGCCGCGTCTCGGCTGTGTTGTGGCTGGATTTGGCGGCTCTATACAGGAGGGCAAGGGGTCAGACAAGCCGCCGCAATTGACCCGCATTAACCGGCCGGGGCATGGTGCCGCGCGATCCCGGCAGAGATGCGATGCACAGTCAGGACTTTCGAGCAACCGCGTCTCTCGCGGCCGTCTTCTCCGTCAGGCTCCTCGGCCTGTTCATGATCTACCCGGTGTTTGCGGGCTACGCCCACAACCTCGCCGGCGCGACGCCTTACCTGATCGGCGAGGCGCTCGGCATCTACGGACTGACGCAAGGGCTGCTGCAAATCCCGTTCGGGCTTTTGTCCGACAAGTTCGGCCGCAAGCCGATGATCGTCGTGGGCCTCGTGCTGTTCGCGCTCGGCAGCGCGATCGCCGCCATGTCCACCTCGATCGGCGGCGTCATCGTCGGCCGCGCGTTGCAGGGCGCGGGCGCTGTCGGCTCGGTGATCCTTGCGCTGGTCGCCGATCTGACGGCGGAGGAAAACCGCACCAAGGCGATGGCGCTGGTCGGCATCTCGATCGGCGCCTCCTTCATGGTTGCGCTGGTCGCCGGGCCCATCGCCGCAAACCTGATCGGCGTCGCCGGCATCTTCTGGCTGATGGTCGCCCTTGCGCTGGTCGGCATCGCGATCACCGAATTTCTCGTGCCGAACCCGCCCCGCGTTTCGATTCATCGCGACGCGGAAGCGGTACCCGCGCTTATTGGGTCGGTCCTGCGCAACACGGAGCTGTTGCGGCTCGATTTCGGTATATTCGCGCTGCACGCGATGCTGACCGCGAGCTTCCTGGTGGTGCCCGGGCTGTTGCGCGCCACGCTCGACATCTCGAACCGCGACGACTGGATGATCTATCTGCCGGTGCTCGTCGTTTCGGTTGTCGCTATGGTGCCGGCGATCGTCGTTGCCGAGAAATACCGCCGCATGAAGGGCGTCTTCGTCGGCGCGGTCGCCGCGCTCTTCGTCAGCCAGGCGATGCTCTATGGCGGCGCCGGCGATTTCTACTTCCTGCTCGCCGCGCTGATCGTCTTCTTCTCCGCGTTTAACGTGATGGAAGCAAGCCTGCCCTCGCTCATCACCAAGACGGCGCCACCCGATGCAAAGGGCACGGCGATGGGCATTTACTCGAGCGCGCAGTTCCTCGGCATCTTCGCGGGCGGCATCGCCGGCGGCTGGGCGCATGCGAAGGCGGGCAATGACGGCGTCTTCGTCGTCACCGGAATATTGGCCCTGCTCTGGCTTCTTGCCGCGGTCACGATGAAGCAGCCGAATTATCTGACCACGCGGCTCGTTCCGGTCGGCGAGGGCGGCGCGCGCGACGCCGACAGCCTCGCCGCGCGGCTGCGCCAGTTGCCGGGCGTCGCCGAAGCAGTCGTGATCGCGGAAGAAAAAGTCGCCTATCTGAAAGTCGACTCGAAGATTTTCAACGCGGCTGCGGCCGAGCAACTTGCCGGCGCGCGCTAGGCGTCAAGGCCGCCACGTCATGCGGTTCACCGGACGTCCCGATACCGGGTTCTTGTCTTCGCCCGCATAACGGAAGCCGTGCTTCTCGTAGAAGCGGATCGCGCGTGCATTGTCCTTGTTGACGAGCAGGTCGAGACCCTTCGGCGACAGGCGCTTTGCCTCATCGAGCAACGTCAGCGCCACGTCGGAGCCCCAGTGCTCTGGCGCAACCACGATCTGGTCGAGATACATCGTTTTCGGATCGACGGTGACGAAGCCGGCGAGCGCGCCGTTTGCATGCGCCATCACGATGCGTGCCACCGGCACCAACTCCTTGCGCCAGCGCTCGCGCCACCAGGCGACACGCCCGGAAAAATCGATCTGCGGGTAGTGCGCCTGCCAGGTGCGCCGCCACAGCTCGATCGCCGCGTCTTCGTCGGCGGCGGAATAGGGGCGGAGCGTGCAGGCGTTTGCGCTCACCGCTCGGTCAGCTTGAACTCGATGCGGCGGTTGCGCTTGTAGGCTTCGTCGGTGGTACCGGTCTCGATCGGTTGGAATTCGCCGAAACCGGCTGCCATCAGGCGCTGCGGCTTCACGCCCTTGTCGATCAGATATTTCACCACCGTCGTGGCGCGCGCGACCGAGAGATCCCAGTTCGACTTGAACTGCCCGCCCGTGATCGGCCGTACGTCGGTGTGGCCATCCACGCGCAGGACCCAGGGGATGTCGTTCGGAATCTTCTGCTCCAGCTCGATCAAGGCGCTCGACACCTTGTCCAGTTCCCCGCGGCCTTCCGGCAGAAGATCGGCTTTGCCGGTGTCGAAGAACACTTCCGATTGCAGCACGAAGCGGTCGCCGACAACGCGGATGTCGGGGCGATTGCCGAGAATCTCGCGCAGCTTGCCGAAGAAGTCGGAGCGGTACTTGGTCAGTTCCTGCACCTTCTGCGCCAGCGCGAGGTTGAGCCGCTGGCCGAGATCGGCGATCCGGCTCTGCGATTCCTTGTCCTTCTTCTCGGAAGCGTCGAGCGCCTGCTCGAGGGCGGCGAGCTGACGGCGCAGCGCCGCAATTTGCTGGTTGAGCACCTCGACCTGTGCCAGCGCGCCGGCGGAAATCTTCTTTTCACCTTCGACCTGGCTCGTCAGCGCGCCGATCTGGCTCTTCGCTTCGGCGGCGCCCGCGCCGGCGCTGTCGGCAAGTCCCTTGTAGCGGTCGCGGTCGCTCTGCGCCGTTGCGAGCGAGGCCTGCAACTGCGCGAGTTGATCCTCGAGATTGGCCTTGCCCGTCTTCTCGAGCGAGAGAAGTTCGGTGAGCTGCGCGATCTGCGCGTTGAGCCGGGTGAGGGCGGTGTCCTTGCCCTGCACTTCCTGCTGCAAATAGAACTGCACCACCACGAACACGGTGAGCAGGAAGATGATCCCGAGGATCAGCGTCGACAGTGCGTCGACGAATCCCGGCCAGTAGTTCATGCCGCTTTCACCGCGGCGGGTTCGGGCAAGCGCCATTTACGCTCTCACCGATTCACGTTCTCGCGCACCATGACTTCCAGCAATTTCTTGATCTCGCGCTGTTGCTCGGCCTGGCTGTCGGCCCAGTCGCGGATCATCTGCTGTTCGGTGCGCATGTGGTGGACGAGGCCCTGGATCGCTTCCGCCAGATTGGCCATCGCTACGGTTGCCGGCTTGTTCGAGCCGGCTTCGCTCATCGCTTCCTTGAGCTTCTCGATCGCCGTGCGCATCTCGTTCGAGAAGCCGATAACGGCGCCACCGGGCGTTCCGGGATCCGCGGCCTGGTCGTAAACGGTGGTCGACAGCCAGTCTTCAAGCTCGGTGTAGAAGCGGTTCTGTGCCTGGCTCGATTGCAGATCGAGGAAGCCGAGGATCAGCGAGCCGGCGAGACCGAACAGCGAAGACGAAAACGAGATGCCCATGCCGCCGAGCGGCGCCGCGAGGCCTTCGCGCAGCGAGTCGAACATGCTGCCCGCATCGCCCGATGCTTTCAGTCCCTGGATGACGTTGCCGACCGAACCGACCGTTTCGATCAGGCCCCAAAACGTGCCGAGCAGGCCGAGGAAGACGAGCAGGCCCGTCATGTAGCGCGAGATGTCGCGCGCCTCGTCGAGGCGCGTCGCAATCGAGTCGAGGATGCCGCGCATCAATTGCGTCGACAACGCCATGCGCCCCATGCGGCTCCCCAGCATCGCCGCCATCGGCGCGAGCAGCACCGGCGGCCGTTCGACCGCGAGCCCCGGATCGGCGAGACGGAAATTGTTGACCCAGGAGATTTCCGGATAGAGCCGGATCACCTGCCGCAGCGACAGGATGACGCCGATGAACAGCACGCCGAGGATCAGCGCGTTGAGGCCCGGGTTGGCCATGAACGCGACCTCGATCTGCTTGTGCAGCAGGAAGGCGATCAGCCCGCACAAGACGACGAACACCAGCATCCGGAACAGGAAGATGCGGGGCGAGGACAATTTGAGTGGGTCGAGTTCTTTCGCCATGACTTGTGATTAATACCGGGCTCGGCGGTCACTATGGCACAGCCATGCGACCGTGAAAAAGCAGGACCAGCCGGGATAAGGGATAAAATCGCGGATTGAGTTCAAATTGCGGTGGCCGCGCACGGCTATGCCGCCTTCAGCACCCGCAGGATCTCCCGCTGGATGGTCTCGTTGCCGGCGACGACATGCCCTTTGGTGAACATAGCGTCACCGCCGTCCAGATCGGTGACGAAGCCCCCGGCCTCACGCACCAGAATCGCTCCTGCCGCCATATCCCACGCCTTGAGGTCGCGTTCCCAGTAGCCGTCGAGGCGGCCGGCTGCGACCCAGGCTAGGTCGAGCGCCGCGGCGCCGAAACGGCGAAGACCGGCGACATTGGCCTGCATGGCCCCGGTCTCCCTTTGGCCCAGCGCGAGGTCGCCACGCCCGAGATGCGGCAGGCCGCAGGCGACGACGCTGTCGGCGAGGCGCGTGCGCGCCGCGACGCGGATGCGTTGCTCGTTAAGAAACGCGCCCTTGCCGCGCTCGGCGAGAAACATCTCCTCGTTGGCGGGATTGTAGACGAGCCCGGCGACGATCACGCCATCGCGTTCGAGCGCGATCGAGATGGCGAACTGCGGAATGCCGTGCAGGAAATTGGTGGTGCCGTCGAGCGGATCGACGATCCAGGTGTGCGTTTTGTCCGCGCCATCGCGGCGTCCGCCTTCCTCGCCGAGAAAACCGTAGCCGGGCCGCGCCTTGGTCAGCTCCTGGTAAAGCGTTTCCTCTGCGCGGCGGTCGGCGGCGGAAACGAAATTCGCGGGTCCCTTGAGCGAGACTTGCAGCTTTTCGAGTTCGCCGAAGTCGCGCTTGAGCGCGCGCACAGCTTTGCGCGCGGCCGCGGTCATGACGTTGAGCAGGGCGGAGCGGAGCATTGATTGAATCAGTTCGGCCTAGGGGTCTGCCCGCGCGGCAGCCGCGCGTCAAGAGCGGCTCGGCGCCGCGGTCGCAAGCCAGAGCTTCGCTTTCTTTTCCGCGGCGTCGCGTACGCCCTGCGGCTGCTTTGCGGCGTAGACGTCGAGGTCCGGATCGCCGTTGCCGCCGGCCTTGGCGATGAGATGCCATTTGACGGCTTCGGTCGGATCGGCGGTCATGCCGCGGCCGCTCGAAAGAATGTGCGCCATGCGGTTCTGCGCGATCGGACTGCCGCGGCGCGCGGCGATCAGCATCAATTGCGCGGCAGCTGCTTCGTTCTTCGGTGTGCCTTCGCCGTTGAACTGCGCGATCGCGTACTCGACCATGGCTTCGAGCTTGCCTGCGAGCGAGGCGCGGCCCATCAGCTTGACCGCCTCCGGAATGTTCTTCGGGACGCCGCGCCCTTCCTTGTACATCGTGGCGAGCGCGTACTCCGCTTCGGCGTTCCCGGCCTGCGCCGCCTGCCGAAACAGCTCGGCGGCGCGCTTGAGGTCTTGCGGAAATTGCTGGCCCTGCATGTAGAGCAGGCCGAGATCGTAGGCGGCGGCGCCGTGGCCGAGCTTGGCCGCCTCGTCAAGCAGCTTGGCGCCCTGATCGGCATTGCGGGGGCCGCCGCGGCCTTCGAACGCGAACATCGCCAGTGCGAACATGGCGTCGCGGTCGCCGCGATCGGCGGCGAGCTTGAACCAGTGCGCGGCCTTGTTGTCGTCGCGTCCGACGCCTTGTCCGTTGGCGTAGAGCTCGCCGAGCAAAGTCATCGCCTGCGGATCCTGCTTTTCCTCGGCGAGCTTGGTGGCGTCGGCAAAGGCGGTGAGATAGTAGCCGCGCTGGTAGGCGCCGAAAGCCATGTCGGGCTGGCGTTGGCCGGCGGCAGGTGCCGCCGGTGCGGGCGCGGCGGGAGCCGCCGGCACTTGAGCGGCGGTGGGCGCGGGAGCAGCGGCGGCAAGCGCCGCTGCGAGAAATGCCGCGCTCGGGCGCGCCGCGATCATGCGGCAGTCTCCGGCAGGCGCAGGTGCTGCGCCGCCTGCGCGACGGTTTGCGCGACGTCGCCGGACCAGATCCAGTCGCCGAGCGCGATGAAATCGGCGCCGGCGGCAACGAGCGGCGCGATCTCCTCGGCGTTCGCGGCGAAACCGACGCATGGCGGCTGGAATACTTCCGCCCACCACGCGACACGTTCCTGGATCGCTGCAAAGCCCGGGCGGCTTCCGTCTTCGTCCGGCTCGCCGAACATCACGTAGTCGGCGCCGGCTTCCGCGGCCAGCATCGCGTCATGGCGCGTCGCAAGTCCGCCCGCGCCCGCGATGCGTTCAGGCTTGAGCGTCGCGAGCGCGCTGCTGAACGCATCGATGCCGGTGAGGTGTGCGCCGTCGGCGCCGGCGCGAGCGACAAGCTCGACGCGTTCGTCGATGAGCAGCGCCGCGTCTTTTGCCTGTACGACCGGCACCAGCGTCTTGGCGCGGTTGATGAGCGTGCGCTCGTCGGCGTCCGCAAGCCGCAGCAGCACGGCTGCGACGTCGGCTGCGTCAAGCGCGGCGGCAAGATCGCCGGCGAATGCGGTAACGTCCGCCAGCCGCGGCGTGACGAGATACAGGCGCGGCGTAGGACGCGGATCGGGCGGTGGCGGTCGCGAGGCCATGGCTTCTCGCATGGTAGCGCAATCGGGCGGAAAGTTGACCGGCGCTAGCCGCCGCGGCCGGGCACCGCAAGGACGCTCAACGCGTGCCGCAGCCGGAGGATCACGCTGTCCCAGTCGCCGGCGGTCGATTGGCGGAAGAGGCGCGCGGTCGGATACCAGGGACTGTCCTCGCGGCCGAGAAGCCAGCGCCAGTCGGGAATGTGCGGCAACAAGACCCACAACGCCTTGCCCATGGCGCCGGCGAGATGGGCTACCGAGGTGTCGACCGCGATGACGAGATCGAGCGCGTCGATGACGGCGGCGGTATCGGCGAAATCGGCGAATGCATCGCCGGGCCGGACAAGGTGCGGAATTTTCGCCAGGGCCGCTGCGTCGCTCGCACGAAATTCCTTTTGCAGGCAGACGAACGTGCAGGCGCTATCCGACAGCAGCGGAAGCAGGCGTTCGAGCGCGATGGAACGGTTGTGATCGTTCTTGTGCGTCGGCTTGCCCGACCAGGCCAGGCCGACGCGTAGCTTGTCCGATGCGCCCAGCCGCGCGCGCCATTTTGCCACGCGCTCGGGCGGCGCCCGCAGATAGGGGACGGCGGCGGGAATGGTCGCGAGCGTGGTGCGGAACGCGAGCGGCAGGCTCATGAGCGGACAATGGGTGTCGAACGTTGGAAGCGGTGCGCCTCGGCTCACCAGCGCGGATACCCCTTCAAATCCGCTCAGCATCGGCTTGAGGCCGTCCGGCACTTCCAGCACGACCGCCGCGCCTTGCGCGGCGACCATCGGCACGTAACGCACGAACTGGATCGCATCGCCAAAGCCCTGCTCCGAATGCAGCAGAATGGTCTTGCCGCGTATCGGCGTATCGCCGAGCCAAACCGGTCGCGTGAAATCGCGGCGGCCTGTTTCGACGGGGCGGCGCCAGCGCCATTCATATTCGCGCCAGCCGCTCTCGAAGTCGCCGAGCAGCAGATGCAGCAGCGCTTTATTCCAGTGCGCTTCGGCAAAGTCCGGCTTCAGTGCGAGCGCGCGCTCGAAGCTTTCCATGGCCTCGCCGAAGCGGTTGAGATTCTGGAGTGCGTTGCCGCGGTTGACCAGCGCGTCGGCGTTGTCGGGCGTCAGCGCCAGCGCGCGCTCGTACGCAGCGAGCGCCTCGGCGTGGCGGTTGAGATCGAGCAGCACGTTGCCGCGGTTGTTGTGGGCGCCGGCGTAATCGGGCTTCAGCGCAAGCGCACGGTCGAAACTCGCCAGCGCCTCGTCGCGGCGGTTCAGCTCGCGCAAGGCGTTGCCGCGATTGCTGTAAGCCTCGGCGTAATCCGGCCGGACCGCGATGGCGCGTTCGTAGTCCGCGACGGCCTCGTCCGCCCGCTCTTTCTCGAGCCACGCATTGCCGCGGCCGATCAGGGCGTCGGCGTAGTCGGGCTTGAGCGCGAGCGCGCGCCCGTAGCTTGCAACGGCTTCGTCGAAGCGCTTGAGCGCCCGCAGGGCGGTGCCGCGGTTGCTGTAGGCTTCCGCGAAATCGGACCGGTGGGCGAGCGCCTTCTCGTAGCTCGCAAGCGCTTCCCCCGGCCGATCGAGATCGAGCAGCGCATTGCCGCGGTTGACGTGCGCGTCGGCATGGTCCGGTCTGAGCGCGAGCGCGCGGTCGTAGCTCGCGACCGCTTCCGCCGGCCGTTTCATCTCGCGCAGGATGCTGCCGCGGCCGTTGAACAATTCGGCGTTGCCGGGCGCAAGCGCCAGCGCGGCGTCGTAACTTTCGAGCGCCTCTTCGTTCCGCCTCAGCCTGCGCAGGCAATTGCCCCGGCCGATCAGCGCTTCGGCATAGCGCGGCCGCAGCGCGATCGCCCGCTCGTAGCTTGCGAGCGCCTCGTCGAAGCGGCCCAGCACCGCGAGCGCGTTGCCGCGATTGTTGAACGCCTCGGCGTAATCCGATTTGAGCCTGATCGCGCGGTCGTAGCTCGCGACCGCTTCCTCGCAGCGGTCAAGCGCGGCGAGCACGATGCCGTGATTGGAAAGCGCCGCCGCCGAGCGCGCATTCGTCTTGAGCGCCCTGGCGATCAGCCCGAGCGCGTCCGCCGATTGCCCGCGCTGGTGCTTGAGCACGCCGTAAAGATGCAGCGCGTCGAAGTTGCCGGGCTGCGCGGCAAGTACCGTTTGGTAAAGTTCTTCCGCCTCGTCGAGCTGCCCGCGCTGATGCGCCGCCGCGGCGCGGCGCAGCAGATCCTGCGCGTCTGCGGCTGCGCCTTTTTGCTGCGGGCGAATCATCGCGCCGAGGTTATTCGCTCGGCGGCAATTCGGCCACGCCGCCGGTCCGCATGGGCCGCATCCCGAGCCGCGGACGCGGTTAGGAGCGCGTTGCCTTCGGAAGCGGGACCACCGGGACAAGCCCGGTGATGACAACGGAGATGCCCGTCAGGGCATCGGAATCGGTCCCATGTCCTTCGGGACCTTGTAGCCTTTCTGCACGGCCGGACGCGCCGCGATGGTTTCGTACCAGCGCTTCACGTTCGGATACTGCTTCATGTCGATGGTCTGCCATTCGAAGCGCGAGATCCACGGCCAGATCGCGATGTCGGCGATGGAGTATTCGTCGGCGACGAATTGCCGGCCTTCGAGCCGCGTGTTGAGCACCTTGTAGAGACGATGGCCCTCCTTGAGATAGCGCTCCTCCGCGTAAGGCGCCTTGCCCTTGTTGTATTTCACGAAGTGATGCACCTGGCCGAGCATCGGTCCCGGTCCGCCCATTTGCCACATCAGCCATTCGATGACGCGGTAGCGCGCTTCGCCCGATTTCGGCAGCAGCTTGCCGGTCTTGTCGGCGAGATAGATCAGGATCGCGCCCGACTCCATCAGCGACATGTTGTTGTCGCGATCGACGATCGCCGGAATGCGGTTGTTGGGCGCGATTTTCAGAAACTCGGGCTTGAACTGTTCGTCCTTGGAAATGTCCACCGGATGCACGGTGTACGGCAATCCGATCTCCTCGAGCATGATGGAAGCCTTGCGGCCGTTCGGAGTCGTCCAGGTGTAAAGATCGATCACGGTAAGCGTCCTCGGATTTCGATGGAATGGAACTAAGGAACCTTGAGACAGGAACAGCGTTGTATCGGGACCTCATTGGAG
Source organism: Pseudolabrys sp. (assembly GCA_035546875.1). Taxonomy (GTDB): domain Bacteria; phylum Pseudomonadota; class Alphaproteobacteria; order Rhizobiales; family Xanthobacteraceae; genus Pseudolabrys. The sequence continues at coordinate 17,293 of DASZVZ010000072.1, read as the reverse complement.
GAGGCAACCATGATGAAGCTTAACGCTGTAACCTTGGCGCTGGTCGCGACCGCCTTCGGTGCGCTGAGCGCGAATGCGCAGACCAGGATCATCGAAGAGCGTCCCGCAACCGTTGTTGTGCCGGCGGCGCCGCCGCCCGCCGCGGTCGTGGTTGAGCCGCCGGCGAGCTCGACCACCGTTGAACACGACAATCTGGGCCTGTTGGGCAACCAGACCCGCACCACGACGCAAACCACCGGCGCGGGGGTCGATTGCACGAAGCGGACCGTGCAGACCAACACGCTCCTCGGATCGACCTCGAGCTCGAACACGACCTGCCAGTAGTCCTGTCGCGTTCCGAAAAATAAAAAGGCGGCCCTTCGCGGGCCGCCTTTTTTTATTTCCGCTGCGGACGTTCAGGCCGCCTTCTTTTCCAGCTCCGACTTCCACTGGCCGAGCGTGGCGAGTCCATTCATCTTCGCGCGATGCGAGAAGGCGCGCTGCGCGGCGGCGACGTTCTCGCTCTTGCCCGACCATGCCTTCTGCGGCGCGGCTTGCAGCGCGCGGCCGTAGGAAAAGGTGAGGCGCCACGGCAGATTGCCGATCTTGTTCATGGCGTCGAGATGCGCGGTCGCCTCTTCGTCGGATTGACCGCCCGAGAGGAACGCGATGCCGGGCACGGCGCCCGGCACGCAAGCTTTGAGCAGCTTCACCGTCTTCTCGGCGACTTCCCCGACCGACGCCTTCTTGCCGCTCTTCTTGCCCGGCACGGCCATGTTCGGCTTGAGCACGATGCCTTCGAGCGCGACCTTCTGATAGTAGAGCTGCTGGAAGGTTTCCTTCAGCACGAATTCGGTCACCGTGTAGCAGGTGTCGATGTCGTGGCCGCCATCCATCAGCACTTCCGGCTCGACGATCGGCACGATCTGGTTCGCCTGGCACAGCGCCGCGTAGCGCGCGAGCGCGTGCGCATTCGCGCTCACGCAGGTGTAGCTCGGAATGCCCTGACCGATATCGATCACCGCGCGCCATTTCGCGAAGCGGGCGCCCTGCTCGAAATATTTCGGCAGGCGTTCGGGAAGCTTGTCGAGTCCGAAGGTGACCACCTCGCCGGGACATTCCGGCAGCGGCTTGGTGCCTTCGTCGACCTTGATGCCGGGAATGGAGCCGGCCTTCCTGATCAACTCCACCAGCAACGTGCCGTCCTTGGCTTTCTGCCAGATCGTCTCGTCGTACAGGATGACGCCCGAGATGTGGTTCTTCATCGCGTCCGTCGAACGGAACAACAGCTCGCGATAGTCGCGGCGACTATCCTCCGTCGATTCCACGCCGATGGAATCGAAACGTTTCTTGATCGTGCCGGAGGATTCGTCGGCCGCAAGAATGCCGCGTCCCGGCGCGACCATCGCCTCGGCTACTTTATTCAGTTCAGCGAGATTCATCGTTTCCCTCCATCGCCCGCGGGGACAACGCCTCGAGCGTTATTTTATCCGCAACACCTCGACCCCCGGCAAGGCCTTGCCCTCCAGCCACTCTAGGAAAGCGCCGCCGGCGGTGGAAACATAGGTCAGCCGGTCGGTGACGCCGGCCACGTTGAGGGCGGCGACAGTATCGCCGCCGCCTGCCACCGATAGAAGTTTTCCGGCGGTGGTGAGTTCCGCCGCCGCTTCGGCGACTTCGACGGTCCCGTTGTCGAAGGGTTCGACCTCGAAGGCGCCGAAAGGCCCGTTCCAAACCAGCGTCCTGGCGCGCGCCAGCACGGAAACCACGAGCTCGACGCTGCGGGGCCCGATGTCGAGGATCATGTCCTGCGCGCCGATCTTGTCGACGTCGACGACGCGCGATGGCGCGTTGGCTTCGAGCTTTTCCGCCACCACCGCGTCGACCGGCAGCACGATCTCACGCTTGGCCGCCTTCGCCTCGTCCATGATCCGCTGCGCGGTCTCGACAAGGTCGCGCTCGACCAGCGAGCGGCCGACGCCTTTGCCGAGCGCCATGAGGAATGTGTTGGCCATCGCGCCGCCGATGATCAGCACATCGACCTTCGTCAGGAGATTGCCGAGCAGGTCGAGCTTGGTGGAAATCTTGGCGCCGCCGACGATCGCGGCGACCGGATGTTGCGGCGCGTCGAGGACTTTGTGAAACGCGTCGAGCTCCGCCTGCAACGAGCGGCCGGCGTAGGCGGGCAAGGCGCGGCCGAGGCCCTCGGTGGAGGCATGCGCGCGGTGCGAGACGGAAAACGCGTCATTGACGTAGATGTCGCCCAGCTTCGCCAGCGCGGCGACGAATTTCGGATCGTTCTTCTCCTCGCCGGGATGGAAGCGCGTGTTTTCGAGGCAGATGATGTCGCCCGGCTTCATGGCCGCGACCGCGCGTTCGGCGACCTCGCCGATGCACTCGTCGACGAACCTGATCGGCCGTTTGATGATGTGCGAGATCTCGGCCGCGACGGGTTTCAGCGAATCCTTCGGATCACGCCCTTTAGGCCGGCCGAAGTGCGAGAGCAGGATCACCTTGCCGCCCTTGTCGGCGATCTCGGTGATGGCCGGCGCGGTGCGCTCGATGCGGGTCGCGTCGGAGACGACGCCGTTCTCGACCGGCACGTTGAGATCGACGCGCATGAGCACGCGCTTACCTTTCACGTCGACATGATCGAGTGTTCGGAAGGCGTTGCTCATCGAAATTCTGTCTCGCCATCCTGAGGTGCGAGCGAAGCGAGCCTCGAAGGATGACAGCCCCTGTGCCCGTCATCCTTCGAGGCGCGCCGAGCGGGCGCGCACCTCAGGATGACGGATAAATGTCAGATCAATTTGCCCATCGCGACCGCGGTGTCGGCCATGCGGTTGGAGAAGCCCCACTCGTTGTCGTACCACGACAGCACGCGCACCAGCGTGCCGTTCATGACCTTGGTCTGGTCCATGTGGAACGTGGACGAATGCGGATCGTGATTGAAGTCGATCGAGACGTTCGGATCGTTGGTATAGGCGAGGATGCCCTTGAGCTGCTGCTCGGACGCGCGCTTGACCGCGTCGTTGATCTCTTCCTTCGTCGTCTCCTTCTTGGCGACGACCTTGAGATCGATGACCGAGACATTCGGCGTCGGCACGCGGATGGCGACGCCGTCGAGCTTGCCCTTGAGCTCCGGCAGCACCAGGCCGATCGCCTTCGCCGCGCCGGTCGAGGTCGGGATCATCGAGAGCGCCGCGGCGCGCGCGCGATAGAGGTCCTTGTGCATGGTGTCGAGCGTCGGCTGGTCGCCGGTATAGGCGTGGATCGTCGTCATGAAGCCGGTCTCGATGCCGACCGTGTCGTTGATGACTTTGGCGACCGGCGCGAGGCAGTTCGTCGTGCAGGAGCCGTTCGAGACGACCTTGTGGTCCTTCGTCAGCTTGTCGTGGTTGACGCCGTAAACGACCGTCATGTCGGCGCCGTCGGCTGGCGCGGACACAAGCACGCGCTTGGCGCCGGCGGTGAGATGTGCCGAGGCTTTTTCTTTCGCGGTGAAGATGCCGGTGCACTCCATCGCGATGTCGACGCCGAGGTCTTTCCACGGCAGTTTCGAAGGATCGCGCTCGGCGGTCACTTTGATCGCGCCGTTGCCGAAGCTGATGCTGTCGCCTTTGACCGTGACTTCGCCGGGGAAGCGGCCGTGCACGCTGTCGTAGCGGAGAAGATGCGCGTTGGTTTCGACCGGGCCCAGATCGTTGATACCGACCACTTCGATGTCTTTACGGCCGGACTCGGCAATGGCGCGCAGGATATTGCGCCCGATGCGTCCGAAACCGTTAATCGCAACACGCACTGTCATTCGTCGCTCCCGGTCTTTCCGTCATCGCTCGACAACGGCAGGTATATAGGCCTTCGTCCGTCACTTCCCAAGCTTGCGTAATGCCGCGTCGGCGACCGCCTCCGGTGTAATGCCGAAGTGCTTGTAAAGGTCCTTGTAAGGCGCGCTCGCGCCGAAGCCGGTCATGCCGACGAAGACGCCGTCGGAGCCGATGATCGCGTCCCAGCTCTGGCGCACGGCGGCTTCCACGCCGACGTTAACCTTCGCGTCGCCGATCACGGCGCGCCGCGCGGCCTCGGGCGCATCGAGCAAAAGCTCGAAGCAAGGCACGGAGACGACGCGCGCCGATACATTCTTTGCCGCAAGCAGCTTCTGTGCTTCGACCGCCAGCGAGACCTCAGAGCCGGTGGCGAAAATCGACACGTCCGCCTTGCCGTTAGCCGCTGCGATCTCGTAGCCGCCCGCCGCGCAACGGTTCTGCTCGTCGAGCGTTTTGCGCAGTTGCGGAAGATTCTGCCGCGTGAGCGCGAGCACGCTCGGCCGTTCTTTGTTCTCCAGCGCGAGCTGCCAGCATTCGATCGTTTCGACCGCATCGCACGGACGAAACACGAGCAGGTTCGGGATCGCGCGCAACGCCGCGAGATGCTCGACCGGCTGGTGCGTCGGCCCGTCCTCGCCGAGACCGATCGAATCGTGCGTCATCACATGGATGACGCGCTCGCCCATCAGCGCGGCGAGCCGGATCGACGGGCGGCAGTAATCGGAGAACACCAGGAACGTGCCGGAGTAGGGGATGATGCCGCCGTGCAGCGCCATGCCGTTCATCGCCGCGGCCATGGCGTGCTCGCGGATGCCGTAGTGGATGAAGCGGCCGGAATAATCGGCGGCGCTCATCGCCTTCATCGATTTGGTGCGCGTGTTGTTGGAGCCCGTGAGGTCGGCCGAGCCGCCGACCATTTCCGGCACCGCCGGCACGAGGCTCTCGAGCGCGAACTCGGAGGCCGAGCGCGTCGCAATGTCCTTCGGCGTCGCGGCGAGCGATTGCTTGACGGATTTCACCGCATCGCCGAGCGCCTTCGGCAAATCGCCGCGCATGCGCCGCTCGAATTCCGCGCGCTTGTCGAGGCCAGCGAGCTTCTTGTTCCAGTCGGCATGTACCGCCTTCGAGCGCTGACCGGCCGCGCGCCACGCCGCGAGAATTTCGCTCGGCACCTCGAAGGGCGCATGACTCCAGCCGAGATTCTTGCGCGCGCCGGCAATCTCGTCGGCGCCGAGCGGCGACCCGTGCGATTTCTCGCTGCCCTGCTTGGTCGGCGCGCCGAAGCCGATCTTCGTCTTGCAAGCGATCATCGTCGGCTTGTCGGATTTTTGCGCTTTCTCGAGCGCCGCCGCGATCGCCGCCGGATCGTGCCCGTCGATGCGCGAAGCGTTCCAGCCGGCGGCTTCGAAGCGTTTCACCTGGTCGACGCTGTCGGACAACGACAGCGCGCCGTCGATCGAGATGCCGTTGTCGTCGAACAGCACGATCATCCGGTTGAGCTTCAGGTGCCCGGCGAGCGCGATCGCCTCCTGGCTGATGCCTTCCATCAGGTCGCCGTCGGATGCGAGCACGTAGGTCTTGTGATTGACGATGTCGCCGAACTCGGCGGCAAGATGCCGCTCCGCGATCGCGAAACCGACAGCATTGGCGATGCCTTGCCCGAGCGGGCCGGTCGTCGTCTCGATGCCTTGCGTGACGAAGTTTTCCGGGTGCCCGGGCGTCCTGAAGCCGAGCTTGCGGAAATTCCTGATGTCCTCGATCGTCACCGACGCATAGCCGGTGAGATAGAGCAGGGCATAGATCAGCATCGAGCCGTGGCCCGCCGACAAGATGAAACGGTCGCGGTCGGGCCATGCCGGGTCGGCGGGATCGAATTTCAGAAAGCGCGTGAACAGGACGGTAGCGATATCGGCCGCGCCCATCGGCAGGCCCGGATGCCCGGATTTCGCCTGCTCGACAGCGTCCATCGCCAGCGCACGGATGGCGTTCGCCATCTCATTGTGCGCCACGGGGGCCGGTTGCTCGTGACGCTCTGCGGGCGCCACGGCTACCGTCGGCGAGGCTTTTGCGCTCATGGAAAAGGCCTTTTGCGCCGGGTGGATAGCATGTGAGCCCCTTGAGTCAATGTGACGCACGGGTTCCGGGCGAGCCATGCACAGGGTGGCGAAAACATCGGGGCATATCGCGGGCCGGACGTTGACGCCGCGGTCGCGCAGCACGTAAGATTTTCGGTCTAAGCATCTGCCGTCACAACAGTTTTTGTCTCGGAGTAGTGCGATGACGGAGCCGAGCGCAGTAGATGCCGCGGTCAAGCGCCTTGCGCTCGCGCTCGACGCCCTCGAGGCGGCGGTCGAGCGCCGGCAGCAAGCCGACCGCAACGAGGAAGGCCTCGCCGCCCAGTTGCACGCGCTGGGTGTCGACCGCACCCGACTCGCCTCGGCGCTGGACGGCGAAACCGCGCGCGTCCGTCAGCTGGAAACGGCCAATCGCGAGGTCGCGCAGCGGATCGACGTCGCCATCGAGAGCATCCGCTCGGTCATCGACGGCAAGGAATGAGGCGATGGCCCAGGTCAGCGTCACCATCAACGGCCGCCAGTTTCGCATCGCTTGCGATGACGGTCAGGAAGAAAACCTCGAAGCTCTCGCGCGGGATCTTGATGTGCGCATCGAGGAACTGCGCCGGAAATTCGGCGAGATCGGCGACACGCGCCTCACGGTAATGGCGGCGATCCAGCTCGGCGACGATCTCGCCGACGCCAAGCAGCAGATACGCCGGCTGGAGGAAGAGGTGCGCGCCCTGCAGGATGCGCGTGTCGTCGGCGCGGATCGCGCGCATGCGGCGCAAGCCGCCGTGGTGCACGCTTTCAATTCGGCGGCCGAAAGGCTCGAAGGAATCACCCGGAAACTTAACCAAACGCTCGGCAACGGCGTTGCTATCGGCTGAGTGGCGCGTGGGGGCGAGCCGCACTACATTGGCCGGGCGGGGCTGCGGGGCGCGTTAGGAGATATATCCCCGGGGCCTTATCGATCCTTAAGGGAGCTGTCCCTGACCGGGCTCGTGGGCTCGGACATATGGCGCCCACCTACTTTCGTAGGGAACCCGGGATCGACATCTCCGACGGCCATCGCGGCTCCGCACTTTCATTATGTCCGACGTCACCGAAAAAGAGTCTCCGAAAGAAAAGCTCCGCCGTGAAGCGCTCGCGCGCCGCGACGCCTTGCCCGCGTCGGAGCGCGCCGCGGCCGCGGAAAAAATCGCCGGCCGCGCGTTTCCGGTCGCCGTTCCGCCCGGCACGATCGTTTCCGGTTTCATGCCGCTCAAGAGCGAGATCAATCCGCTGCCGCTGCTGCGTCGGCTCGCGGAGAGCGGCGCGCGGCTCGCGCTGCCCGCGATCGCCGGGCGCGGCAAGCCGCTGATCATGCGCGCCTACGCCTTCGGCGATGAATTCGCGCGCGGCCAATGGGGCATCCGCGAGCCCAAGGCCGATTCGCCGGAGGTCTATCCGGACATTCTCATCGTCCCGCTCGCCGCGTTCGACCGCAAAGGCCATCGCATCGGGTATGGCGCCGGCTACTACGACATGACCATCAACCGGCTGCGCACGATGAAACCCGTCACCGCCATCGGCATTGCGCTCGCGGCGCAGGAAATTCCGAGCGTGCCCGCGACCGAGCGCGACGCGCGGCTCGATCTCGTGCTAACGGAGCGCGAAGTGATCGATTTCCGCGGATCGTAAACCGGCATGCGCATTCTCTTCATCGGCGATGTGGTCGGCCGCTCCGGGCGGACAATCGTGACCGAACGGCTTCCCGGCCTGATCGCCGGCTGGCAGCTCGATCTCGTGATCGTCAACGGCGAGAACTCAGCCGGCGGCTTCGGCATCACCGAGGTGATCTACAACGAGCTGATCGATGCCGGCGCCGATGCCGTCACGCTCGGCAATCACGCCTGGGACCAGCGCGAGGCGCTCGTGTTCATCGAGCGCGCGCCACGCCTTATCCGGCCGGTCAATTATCCCGCCGGCGCGCCGGGACGCGGCGCCGCTCTCGTCGACACCAAGAACGGCAAACGCGCGCTCGTCGTGAACGTGATGGGCCGCATCTTCATGGACCCGCTCGACGATCCGTTCGCCGCGGTCGAGCGCGAGGTGTCGGCCTGCGCGCTCGGGTCCGGTGCGGACGCCATCGTCATCGACATGCATTGCGAGGCGAGCAGCGAGAAACAGGCGATGGGTTACTTCGTCGACGGCCGCGCATCGCTCGTCGTCGGCACCCACACGCACGCGCCGACCGCCGATCATCGCCTGCTGCCGGGCGGCACGGCGTTCGTCACCGATGTCGGCATGACCGGCGACTACAATTCCGTCATCGGCATGAACAAGGACGAGCCGCTGTCGCGCTTCCTGCGCAAAATCCCCGGCTCGAAATTCGCCGCCGCCGACGGCCCGGCTACCTTGTGCGGGCTCGCCGTCGAGACCGACGACAAGACCGGGCTTTCAAGCCGCGTCGCGACGGTTCGCCTCGGCGGTATCCTGGAAGAGGCGCGGCCGGCCTTCTGGTCCTGATCGGCGCCGGCGCAACTTCAGGCTTTGGTCCGGTTGTAGCCGCGGCCGCCCCGAAGCGCGGCAAATCCCTCGCAAAACCCCGGATTTTTGGCCCAAGCCCATCCGTATTCGTCCGGTTTTACGGGATGGAAACAGTTAAGGCCTATGGAAATGGGCCGATCATTGGGGGTCGCCAGCTTGGAAGCTCAGCAGTCGCTCATCGACGAAGTTGAACGCGTGATGTCGTCGGGCTCCGCCGACCAGCGCGTCAATATTCTTCGGCGCGTGACCGACCTGTTCATGGTCGGCCCCGACAAATATTCCGAGCTTCAGGTCGAAGTCTTCGGCGACGTCATCGGTCGCCTCGCCGAGCAGATCGAGATCAAGGCGCGCGCGCAGCTTGCCGCGCGTCTCGCGCCGGTCAAGAACGCGCCGCTCAACGTCCTGCGCGACCTCGCAGGCGACTCCTCGATCGAGGTCGCCGGTCCGGTGCTCATGCATTCGCCGCGACTGACCGATCAAGACCTGCTCGCGGCCGCCGACGGCAAGGGCCAGGACCGGTTGATGGCAATCTCCAAGCGCGCGACGCTGAGCGAGGCCGTCTCCGACCTGCTCGTAGCGCAGGGCGACTTCGAGGTGCTGCGCTCGGTTGCGCGCAACGAGGGCGCCCGCTTCTCGCGCGCCGGCTACGGCCGGCTGGTCGAGCGCTCGATCGACGACGAAGAGCTCGCTGTCAGCGTCGGTCTGCGCAAGGACATTTCGAAGGAGCACTTGCACGCCCTCGTGTCCAAAGCGTCGGAGGCGGTGTTCAAGAAGCTCGCGGCCGCCAATCCCGCATTGGCCAGCGAAGTGCAACGCGTGGTTTCCGATCTCACCGGCCATAAGGTCGGCGGCGAAACCAAGGTCAAGCGTGACTACACGCGCGCGCAAAAGGAGTTCGAGCAGCTTCAGCGCTCGGGCAAGTCGATCGAGGCCATCGTCCAGCAGTTCGCCAGCCTCGGCAAGCTCGAGGAGACGATCTTTGCGATCGCGACCGTTTGCCAGCTGCAAACCGACGTGGTCGAGCGGATCATCGGCGACAAGCACTCGGATAACGACGCCACTCTGCTGCTGCTCAAGGCCGCCAACCTCGAATGGCCGACGGTGAAGCTCATTCTCACCATGCGTCGCGGCGGGGGTAATCTGTCGCCGCAAGCGGCCCTCGAGATATCCCAGCAGTACGGGCGGCTGCAGATTGCCACCGCGAAGCGGGTCGTCCGCTTCTACCAGGTGCGCCACGCATCGGGCGACAAGCCGCAATAGCGCCCTGCTTCTGGCCGTCCGGGCGCGCCAATTTTCCTCCATCGCGCTTGCGGCAAACGCTTTCGCGATTCGGCCTCATATCGTAAGTTGGCCATCCATCGCGTGATTCGCGCCGGTTTGTGCTGGGTCCGGCATCAAAAGGACCGGCGACCGACGATGACGCCCACCGGCAGCAGTTTCGCACTGAATTTCAACACCGACCCCGCTTCGCCGCCCGCGGCTGCGCCGGCGAGCGCAAGCGCCGACCTGGTCGCACAGTTCATCCCGTGCGGCGCCCGCATATTGGAGCTCGGCTACGGCACCGTGCCTGGGCAGCGCGCGCTGCCGAACGGGTGCGCCTGGGGAGCGCACGATCTCAAAGGCGGCGGGTTTCCCTCTCAGGCGGCCAAGGACGCCGATCTGATCGTGATGGTGGACACGCTTGAGCACGTCACGGACATCGAGGCGCTGTTCGCCAACCTGCGGGGTTGCCGGCGCGACGTCCTGCTCAGCTATTGCGCCACCGATCTTTCCGGAAGCGTCGATCGCACGGCGCGGGGCTGGCTCAATCACTTCAGCCTTTACGATCTCGCCTCGCTATTCGACCGCTACGGCTTTCGCATCGTCTGCACGGCGCCGGTCGACGATAGTCAGGTGCTGATCCTGCTGAAGCCGATCGATCGGCTGATGCCGATTGCGCCGACCAGCGTGGCGGTGATCTCGAACAAGAACGACGGAAATTTCGGCAGCCGGCTCGGCTACCACATGATCAATGCGCTGCTGCCGAGCGAGGCCACCGTCGACCATCTCACTTTCGATGCACTCGATGCGGCGCGCGAAGAGTACGATCTCGTCGTGCTGGGTGTCGGCAACAGCATGTTTCAGCCGCTGCTCGGCGACAACGTGCTCGAGGTGGTCAAGCGCGGCAAGGCCGCGATCGGAATCTTCGGCACTCAGTACCGCGAGCTGATCCCGCGCCCGTCGATCGAACGTGTGCTCGACCGGCTCGACACCTGGTTTGCGCGCAATGAAGACGACGTGCTGCTTTACGGGCGCGGTCGCAACAATGTCGTTCATCTCGGTGATTGGCTGATTGATCAGTTCCCGATAACACGCGCGACCGAGGACCAGCCGCTCAAGATCGATGACGAGATCCTGAACAATCTTCCGCTCGATCGCACGATCCAGAGCATCCAGCGTCACAAGAACGTCTATTCCATGCATCTGCACCCGCTGTTGTGCGCTTTGACTTCGGCCGAATTCGTCGCCTACAGCGAGCAGGCGAGCGCGGAAGCGCCGGGCATCGCGTCCGGCAAATTCCGCAGCATGCTGATCGACGTGTTCGGCCGCACGTTCCCGGAGCGCAAATTCTTCGTCATCGACCGCGAGGCGGTGGCCCGCTACAAGGCGCAGGTGCATCGCAACGTCGCGAAGGTCGGCGAACGCATCGAGGCGATCCTGCGCAACGTCGCTGTCGCGACGGTCTGACGCGCCGGCCCTTTTTCTTCAAGCTGCGATATTTATTTTCCCGAATGGGCGGCCTATAACGCCGCCGCCCATCAGTATTCGTGACGCATCCATGGCCGGCCACTCACAATTCAAGAACATCATGCACAAGAAGGGACGCGCGGATAAAGCGCGTTCCAAGCTGTTTTCCAAGCTCGCCCGTGAAATCACGGTGGCGGCCAAGATGGGCATGCCCGATCCGGCGTTCAATCCGCGGCTGCGCGGCGCGATCCTCGCCGCGCGCGCCGAGAACATGCCGAAGGACAACATCGAGCGTGCCATCAAGAAATCGCAAGGGTCCGAGTCCGAGAGCTACGACGAGATTCGTTACGAAGGGTACGGGCCGGGCGGTGTCGCGGTGATTGTCGAGGCGCTGACCGACAACCGCAACCGCACCGCCGGCGAGGTGCGCGCGATCTTCACCAAGCACGGCGGCAATCTGGCCGAGACCGGCGCGGTGTCTTTTATGTTCAGCCATGTCGGCGTCGTCGAGTACGACGCCAAGGTGGCGAGCGCCGACGCCATGCTCGAAGCGGCGATCGAGGCCGGCGCGGAAGACGTCGTCTCGAACGACGACGGCCATCAGGTTTTCACCACGCCCGAGACGCTGCGCGAGGTGGCGAAGGCGCTCGAAGCGAAATTCGGCGAGCCTCGCAAGGCGGCGACGATATGGAAGCCGCAAAACACCATCGCGCTGGATGACGCCGCCGGCGAGAAGCTGCTGACGATGATCGAGTCGCTCGACGACAACGACGACGTGCAAAACGTCTACGCGAACTTCGAGGTGTCGGACGCGCTCGTGCAGAAGATGAGCGCATAGGTTCCGTCTGCGGAGTCATCCCACCGCAAAGAGCGCAAGTGCGGCGACCGCGGCGAAGAGCCCGATGCGCTTGCGCCAGTTCAGAGCTTCACCGAACAAAGCCGCGCCGGCGAGCGCCGTGAAGACGAAGCTCATCTGCGTCACCGGTGCGATCACGCTTACCGAACCGAGCGTCAGCGCGTGCAGGAGCAGCACGAAGCCGACGACCAGCGTGACCGCCGCCGGGGCGGAAAAGCGCCAGATCGGCGACGTCACCGGCAGGCTGCGGTCTCGCCACAGGATCAGCACGGTGGCGGTCGAACAGAAAACCCAAGCCTGCGCGGCAACCATCGTTTCGGGCAGGGCGCCAGCGCGCACGCCGACCTTCAGGAAAAGATTGGCAAGTCCCAATGCGATTGTGGCTATCAGCACGCGGGCGAGCGAGCGGAATTCCGGGCGTGCCGCGTGCGGCTCGGCGAGCAGCAGCCAGACGGCCGCGAGCGTAAAGACAAGCGCGGCAATCTTGGCCGCACTCAGCGTTTCATCCAGAACCAGGACGGCGAGCACTGCCGTCAGGATGAAGTTCAGCCGGAAGATCGGCGCATTGGTGCTCACCGCGCCGCTCTGAAGGCTGCGCGCAAAATTATAGAAAGCCGTCAGCGAAAAAAGTCCCGCGAACGCGCCCCACAGCGCCGACGCGTGAACGTGAAGCGTGCCGGAGAGATACGCGTAAAGCGTGATGGCCGGGCAATAGACCCAGGCTTGCAGCATGATGAAGCGCGCCGGCTCTGCGCCGCTTGCCGCCGCGCGTTTGTAGATCAAATCGCCGATGCCGAAGCAGAGCATGGCGCAAAGCGCGAGACCGATGCCGGGTGTCATGCAATTCCGTGCGGGATGGCGGCGGGTTCAGCCGTCGAATTCGAGAATATACAAGCCGGCATTGTAGTCGGTGGCGTAGATCAACCCCGCCGCATCGACGAACACATCCGCCGATTGGATGACGCGCGTGCGGTTCGGCCGCGTGTCGGCGAGCTTCGAAGGCTGTGGCGGCACCAGGGCGCCGGCTTCTTTCGGTGCGAACTGATCCGACATGTCGAACACGCGGATGCCCGCGTTCTGGTAGGTCGCGAAAATCAGCTTCGAGCTGACGAAGCTGCCGGGCCGATTTTCGTGCACATTGTGCGGCCCGAAATGCCCGCCCTTGCTCTTGTAGTCGGCTTCCGCGGGCGTCGGGAAAGTCGCGATGCTGACGGGATTATCGGCCTTGCGATTGTCGAACACCCAGATCAGCTTCAAGCCGTCTTCCTGATGATCGAGCACGGCCTCGTCGAGCACGACGAGCAGCTCGCGGTCGGGCAGCGGCAGGCAATTGTGCGTGCCGCCGCCGAACGGCGGCGACCAGTTCTTGTGCGTGATGAGTTTCGGCTTCGCGCGATCCGTCACGTCGAGCACGACCATGCCGGCGTCGCGCCACGCGGCGTAGGCGGTGTCGCCGTGGATGATGGCGTGATGCAGGCCGTTGCGGCGCGCCGCCGGCCAGTCCGGCGTTTCGCCCGCCGCGAGATTCATGCCGGGGATCCACCAGCGCCCGGCTTCGCGCGGATTTGCCGGGTCGCTCATGTCGATGGTGATGAAGATGTAATCGGTGAATCCGTCGAGCAGCGCCGAGGCGTAAGCCCAGCGTCCGCCCGTGTACCAGACGCGATGGATGCCGCCGCCGTCGACCGGCATGAAGCCGATGCGGCGCGGCGCGTCGCCCTTCGAGATGTCGTAGACCGCAAGCCCGGCGGTCCAGTCGCGCGCGCGTTTTTTCTCAGCCGTGCCGACCGTCTTGCCGAGCGCGCCGCTGTAATAGGCGCGCTCGTCGGCGAATTCCGGCGCTGCGAACATGTCCTTGGCGTTGATGACGAGCAGCAGGTCGCCGTGCACCTGCAGATGGATGTTCCAGGTGTTCGCGTCCGCCGCGATGAAGTTCACGGGCTTCGGATTTTTCGCGTCGCGCACGTCGATGACGGAAAAGCCCTTCGAGAACATGTGCCCGACGTAAGCAAAGCCGCGCTGCACCATCACCTGCACGCCGTCGGGCCGGCCGCCCTGATCGGTGTGGCCGACGATGCGCATATTGCGCGCGTAATCGGGTTTCGGCGGCTCGCTCATTTATACGCGTCGAGAAAATGCGGCACGGCGATCGAATCGAGCATCGCGCCGTCGCTCTGCAGATATTCGTGCATCCTGCGGTCTTCCTCGGTCTTCAGGTTGACGCCCATGTGGGTGCCGAGCTTGCGGCCGTGCAGCACGATGGTGTTGCCGATCGGCTGGCGCTCCGCGTTGTAAGCCTTCAATGCCGTGTCGATGTCGTCGTGGTCGCGCAGCGCTTTCGCCAACGCCTGCGCGTCGGTACCGGCCTTCGCCATGCCGAAGCCCATGTGCGGGCGCGCATTCGCCGCCGCATCGCCGACCATCGCAACGCGGCCATAGACGATCGACGGCGCGGTGAAATCGTAGATCGGCGTGATGAACGGCTGCTTGATCGCCATGAGCGCGTCGAGCAATGCGGGCGGCAGGATCTCTCGCGCGTCCTTGTGCATGTCGGCGATGAGATCCTTGCGGATCAGCGGCGGCGGCACCGAGTATTCGTGCTGCTTGCCGTTCTCGTCGACGTTCATCTCGCGCAATGTCGCCGCGTCCGCGACGCGGTACCAGATGAAGTTGAAGCGGCGATGGCCGGGACGCAGGTCGTTGTCGAAGCCGGCGATGGGGTAGGTGATGACCTCTTGCCGCGGCGGCAGGTAGAAGGTGAACAGCGGATAGATGCTGTCGCGCGTCTGCGGCGCGAGATCGGCTTCGTTCGGCGCCCCGCGCCAGATGTAATAGCCGGCATAGATCGGCTGCACCTCCGGCGCCATCTGCGCGCGCACGCTGGAGCGGATACCGTCGCCGCCGACCAGGATATCTGCGTGCTCGACGCGCCCGCCGGTGAACTGCACGCGCACGCCGCGCTCGTCCTGGTCGACACGCTCGAAATTCCAGCCGAGATGATAGTGCGCCGGGTCGATGTTGTGCTGGAGCAATTGCTGTAGCCGGTCCCACGACGTCAGGATCTGCCGCAGCGGCCGTTCGTCGGTCACGCGTCCGTCACGGTCGATGGCGATGCGCTTGGGCACCTCGACGCCGAGGTCCTTTGTGCCGGCGCCGCTTGCCTCCAGCGCCTCCAGCAACTCCGGGTGCCCGGTGATGCCGGCGCCGCGGCCGACCAGCTCGACGCTCGAGCGCTCGTAGACATCCACGTCCCAGCCGATCTGGCGCAGGAACGCCGCCGAGAACAGCCCGGACATCGAGCCGCCGATGATGACGGCCCGGCGCTTGCGCCCAGATTTGGAGGGGGAACCCGGCATGGCGCGAACCATACCCGCCGGTGCCGGGCTGTCCATTGTGACTGCCCGGAATGACCTTCATAACCGCGAGGATTGAGTTCAGCGCTGCCTAGGCGCACGGGTTCGGCGGGGTTATCAACGGGGCCATGGGCCGGCAACCGATTCGCATTCTCGGCATCGATCCCGGGCTCCGCCGCACCGGCTGGGGCATGGTCGAATCCGACGGCAACCGTCTGATCTACGTGGCCTGCGGCTCGCTCGAGACGAGCGAACGGCTGGCGCTGGGCGAGCGCCTGCTCTTGATCCACGACGGGCTGACAAAAGTGATCGACGAATTCGCCCCGCACGAGGCGGCGGTGGAGGCGACCTTCGTCAGCGCCAACGGCGCCTCCACGCTCAAGCTTGGGCAGGCGCGCGGCATCGCCATGTTGGTGCCGGCGCGCGCCGGTCTGTCGGTTGCAGAATACGCGCCCAATCTGGTGAAGAAGACCATCGTCGGCGCCGGCCACGGCGAGAAGGCGCAGATCCGCATGATGATCGGCGTGCTGCTGCCGAAGGCCGATCCGCAGTCGGAAGACGCCGCCGACGCGCTCGCCATCGCGGTGTGCCACGCACATCATCGCCAAAGTGTCGTGCTGAAGGTGGCCGCGCGATGATCGGCAAGCTCAAGGGCATCGTCGACTCCTACGGCGAGGATTTCGTCATCCTCGACGTCAACGGCGTCGGCTATCAGGTGCATTGCTCGGCGCGCACGATGCAGGCGCTGCCGGCGGCGGGCGCGGCGGCGACGCTGTCGATCGAAACGTATGTGCGCGAAGATCAGCTCAAGTTGTTCGGCTTCCTGAGCGACGTCGAGCGCGAATGGTTCCGCCTGTTGCAGACGGTGCAGGGCGTCGGCGCCAAGGTCGCGCTCTCCGTGCTCGGCACGCTGAAAGTTTCCGAGCTCGCTTCCGCCGTCGCCATGCGCGACAAGGCGATGGTGGCGCGCTCGCCCGGCGTCGGGCCGAAGGTCGCCGAGCGCATCGTCACCGAATTGAAGGACAAGGTGCCGGCCTTTGTCGACATTGATCCCGCCGTCGTGCATCTCGCCGGCGCGCTCGACGAGAAACGCGCGCCGCAGCCGGTGATGGATGCCGTCTCGGCGCTGGTCAATCTCGGCTACGGCCAGCCGCAGGCCGCCGCGGCGATTGCCGCCGCCGCGCGCAGCGCCGGTGACGGGGCGGATACGGCGACGCTGATCAAGCAGGGCCTGAAGGAGTTGGCGAAGTGAACACGCCGCGCCGCCTCGTTACTGCCGAGACGCGCGACGACGACGCGGATGCTTCCTTGCGTCCGCAGCGGCTGGCCGATTTCATCGGCCAGGAAAAAGCGCGCGCCAATCTTTCGGTCTTCATCGAGGCCGCGCGCGCGCGCAAGGAAGCGCTCGACCACGTGCTGTTCGTCGGCCCGCCCGGCCTCGGCAAGACGACGCTGGCCCAGATCGTCGCGCGCGAATTGGGCGTGAATTTCCGCGCCACCTCCGGCCCGGTGATCGCCAAGGCCGGCGATCTCGCCGCGCTGCTCACCAATCTCGAGCCGCGCGACGTGCTGTTCATCGACGAGATCCACCGGCTCAATCCGCAGGTCGAGGAAATCCTCTATCCGGCGATGGAGGACTTCCAGCTCGACCTCATCATCGGCGAAGGACCGGCGGCGCGCTCGGTGAAGATCGACCTCGCGCCATTCACCTTGGTCGGCGCCACGACGCGTGCGGGCCTGCTGACCAATCCGCTGCGCGACCGCTTCGGCATTCCGGTGCGGCTGAATTTCTACACCGAGGCGGAGCTGGAGCTGATCGTGGCGCGCGGCGCCCGCGTGCTCGGCCTGCCGATGACCGCCGACGGCGCCAACGAGATCGCGCGCCGCTCGCGCGGCACGCCGCGCATCGCCGGACGCCTGTTGCGCCGCGTGCGCGACTTCGCCATCGTCGACCGCGATCCGCAG
>DASZVZ010000071.1:0-2979 GCA_035546875.1 Pseudolabrys sp. | reverse complement strand
ATCGCGATTGCTCTGATGCATGCAAGCGGGGATAATTTTCGGCTCGTGTTTTGGATCGCCGTAGTCCCGGCCGTGGCAGCGGCCCTTGTGTTGCTGTTCGGCGTCAAGGAACGCGTGACGCCTGCACGGAGAACTGGATGGCGAATGCAAGTCGCGGATCTCAAGCTCTTTCCGGCGGCATTCTGGTGGGCAGTGGGGATTGCCGGCCTACTTTCGCTGGCGCGCTTCACTCCCGCTTTTCTGGTGATGAAGGGGCACGCTATCGGAATTGACGCCGCCTTCTTGCCGGCCATTTTAACGGTAATGCATCTCTCTTATGCGATGACTAGTTATCCGTTTGGCGTGCTTGCCGATCGGGTACCAAGGCGCCGACAGCTCATTTTCGGGGCAGGCGTTCTGGTAGCAAGCGATATCGTTCTCGCGACGGCGGAATCGGCCTTGGCGATTTCACTCGGGGCGGCGGCCTGGGGCCTGCAATTGGCCATCACGCAAGGCCTGTTGGCAGCAGCGGTCGCCGATAGCGCCCCGGCAAGACTTCGCGGGACAGCCTTTGGCATCCTGGACGTGACAAACAGCCTTTCCGTATTTGCCGCCAGCTCGGCGGCCGGTCTGTTCTGGACATTTGCCAGCCCGGATTGGACGTTTGGTTTCAGCGCAACGGTAGGCGCATTGGCAATTGTCACGCTGTTGTCGCATCGATCAACTTTCGGACGTTCGTAGCCAAGACACGCAATGAACGACAGTCAGCGCCCGGTAGAAGACCTTCTAAGCGACCCGAAAACATACGGTGTACCGCGCGTCGATCGCATCGATACGCATGCGGCGTCGGTGTTTCTCGCCGGAGACCGCGCCTTCAAGATAAAGCGCCCAGTGCGCTTTCCATTCCTCGATTATTCGTCATTGGACAAGCGCGAGGCTGCATGCCGCGCTGAACTCGAGGTGAACCGGCCGTATGCCCCGCAGATTTACCGAGGCGTTCTGCCGGTCACGCGCGGAGCCGACGGTAGGCTTGCCCTGGGTGGCGCCGGCGAGCCGGTCGAATGGGTGATCGAGATGCGCCGGTTCGACGAGACCCAGACGCTGGATCGCCTGGCGGACGGTGGGAAGTTCGACCTGACTATGGCTGACAAGCTCGCACGTGAAGTGGCAAAAGCTCACGCCAATGCACCGGTCGTCGACGCGCAGCCATGGATTGAATCGCTGTCTGAAATCATCGCACAAAACGAGCGAGAACTTGGCGAGCACAAGGAATTGTTCCCGGTGAAGGAGGTGGTCGCGCTGAGCGATGCAAGTCGCCACGCGCTGGCCAATGTCCGGCCGGTGCTGAAGGAACGCGGCAGATTGGGTTTGATCCGCCGCTGCCATGGCGACTTGCACCTCGGAAACGTCGTATTGATCGGCCAGGATCCTGTGCTGTTCGATGCGATCGAATTCGATCCATTGATTGCAACGGGCGACGTTCTCTACGACCTCGCTTTCCTGTTGATGGACCTTGCCGACCGCAACTTGCCGGAAGCCGCCAACCGCACGTTCAATGTCTATCTTGGCCAGACGCGGCGGTTGGAGGACCTGGACGCGCTTGTGGCAATGCCTCTGTTCCTTTCGTTGCGCGCGGCAATTCGTGCCAAAGTTACGGCGGAGCGACTCCAGAATGTAGCCTCCGCTCGACGCGAACCTGCCGCGCGAGTCGCGCGCCAGTATTTCGCGTTTGCGCAAAAACTGATTGCACCAACGCCGCCGAAGCTCGTTGCAATCGGCGGTTTGTCGGGGACGGGCAAGTCGGTATTGGCGCAAGGTCTCGCTGCCTATATGCCGCCGATCCCTGGCGCGGTTGTGCTGCGCAGCGATGTCGAACGGAAGGCGCTGTTCGGCAAGAGGGAGGCCGAGAAACTGACCGAAGCCGCGTATCGTCCGGAGGTTACCTCTCGCGTGTATGCCGCGCTGATCGACAAAGCGCGACGTGTACTTGTTGCCGGGCATTCCGCGATAGTGGATGCCGTCTACGCTCGCCCTGATGAGCGCGCCGCCGTCGCGGCGCTCGCGAAGGCCACAAACGCAGGATTCCATGGGCTGTTCCTCACTGCGGCCGTAAAAACGCGCATCGCTCGAGTCTCTGGCCGACGGGCGGATGCTTCCGATGCGGACGCCGAAGTTGCACAACGACAGGAAGCTTATGATCTTGGCGCGATCGACTGGCGCATGGTCGATGCATCGGGGCCGACCACGCAAACTCTCGTTGCGGCGCGCGGCATCGTCATGGACAAATATTCCGATAGCGCCCTGCATCACACTGACCTTTGAGCACCGTCCGAAGATTCACCGCTACCGACCTGTGCGCACAGCTTCACGATCGCCAAAAGGCCGCCGCGTGGGGCCCTTTGACGCTCGCGCGCTTTTGCTCTTCGTCAGAAGATGTTTTAAGACTAAAACAACTGAACGCAGTAGCGTGACACGGGCGTGAAATGAAGATTGCGGTGCTGGGTGGCGGCAATGGTTCGTATGCAGCGGCCGCCGACTTGTCGGAAGCCGGCCACGAGGTGCGTTTCTGGCGGCGCGATGCTGCCGCGCTCAAGCCGGTGCTTGACGGCGGCACGATCCGCCTGCGCGACTTCAAGGGTGTGCGAGACGTACGCATTGCGCGGCCGACCACGGACATCGGCGAGGCGGTGCGCGGCGCAGACCTCATTGTCGCGCCGGTTCCAGCCTTCGCCCAGGAAGATCTCGCCGTCGTGCTGGCACCGCACGTTGCAGATGGGCAGGTGATCTATCTGCCCCCGGGCACCTTCGGCTCGTATCTCATGACCAAAGTGTTGCGTGCGAATGGGTGCCGAGCCGATGTGGCGATCGCCGAAACCGGCACGCTGCCGTGGCTGACGCGCAAGCGGGGACGGAACGAAGTCGCGATCACCACGCGGGCGTCGCGCCTGCCGACCGGCGTCTTCCCGGCACGATCGAGCGAGGCGGCGGTCAAGACAATTG
>DASZVZ010000070.1:0-26859 GCA_035546875.1 Pseudolabrys sp. | reverse complement strand
CGGCTTGAGCGATTCAGCGGATGCCGGCGAAGCCGGCGCGGTCGCTGCCGGCTTCGCCGCCGGTTTCGCGGCGGCCGGACGTTTTGCCGGCGCCGCGGCGGGCGCCTCGACCTTCGCTTCGGCGGGTCCGCCGACCGTGCGGCGTTTGACCTTCTCGACCACCACCTGCTTGCTGCGGCCGTGACTGAAGCTTTGGCGCACCACGCCCGTTTCCGTGCGCGGCTTGAGCGTCAGCGTCTTGCCTGAGACGCTCAGCTTCTTGTCACCTGGGGTCTTCGTTTCACTCATTTACGGTCTCAGTTCCTTCAATGCCGCCGTCGGGCGAGTTGGTTTGCGCCTCGTCACCCGCAAAACCGGTTCGAAAGCGGTGTAAACGCGAGGCTCGGGCGAGAAAAGTCTCGCTGACGGGCCCGGCAAGCAGCGCTGCATGTACCACATTTGGGCGGTTTAATGCCAAATCCAATTGGCTGCCGCTGAATTCATCGATAATTCGCATCCCACCTGCTTTTTCACCGGCTTGTCGGCGCCAGGCCCCTGCGATCTTGCGCGTTCCGTCGGGGGCGGCGTCGGCGGCATGGATCAACGCAAGGACGTCATCGCGGCCGATGGCCGCCTCGACCTTGGCAAATCCGCAGACCACCGCGCCGGCCTTGCCGGCAATCGCCAGCGCGTCGAGTGCGGCGCGTTCGAGAAGCCGCTCGGTCGCCGCGGATAGACCGTCCGGCACGCGCACCGCTCGCTTGAAGCCGCGCGCAAAGACGTTGCGTTTGACCGCTTCGTCGAGCGCCGCGCGGCTGGCGGTGATCCAGATGCCGCGGCCGGGCAGCTTGCGTTTGACGTCGGGAACCGCCTCGCCCTGCGGCCCGACCACGAAACGGATCATCTCATCGACCGGCCTGAGCGTGCGCGACAGCGCGCAATGGCGCTCCGTGCCGGGCGTGACGCTGGCTGTGCCGCGGTCGAGTTCCTGGTCGTGAGCCGTTGCGAGCATGCGTTCTCGTCAGTCTCCGTCAAGCCGGCGAGGCGGGCGCTTCTTCCGCCGCCGCTTCGGCAGGCGGCGGGTTCAGTTCGGCTTCCGTGATCCAGCCGGCTTTGAGCCGCGCCTGCATGATGAGTGCCTCGGCTTCTTCCCGCGGCACGCCGAGACCGTCGAGATAGCCGGGTTCGCGTTTGGCCTCGCCGTCCTTGCGTTCGGTCCAGCCGGTGAGATCGTCGGTGGCGCAGCCGGCGAGATCTTCCACCGTCTTCACGCCGTTCTCGCCGAGCGCGACCAGCATCTTGGTGGTGATGCCGGGCACTTCCTTGAGCGCGTCCTCGACGCCCAGCTCCGTGCGCTTGGCGTCGAGCTCCGCTTCCTGCTTCTCGAGATATTCGCGCGCGCGCTCCTGAAGCTCGCGTGCGGTGTCTTCGTCGAAGCCTTCGATGCCGGCAAGCTCCTTCTGCTCGACCAGCGCAAGCTCCTCGATCGAACCGAAGCCTTCCGAGGCGAGCAATTGCCCGACCACTTCGTCGAGATTGAGCGCCTCGACGAAAACCTTTGTGCGGCTTTCGAACTCGGCCTGGCGGCGTTCGGATTCTTCAGCCTCGGTCAGGATGTCGATGTCCCAGCCGGTGAGCTGCGAAGCAAGGCGCACGTTCTGGCCGCGCCGGCCGATCGCGAGCGAGAGCTGCTGATCGGGCACGACCACCTCGATGCGCTCCTTGTCTTCGTCGAGCACGACCTTGGCGACTTCCGCCGGCGCGAGCGCGTTCACCACGAAGGTGGCGATATCCTGCGACCACGGAATGATGTCGATCTTCTCGCCCTGCAATTCGTTCACCACCGCCTGCACGCGCGAGCCGCGCATGCCGACGCAGGCGCCGACGGGGTCGACGGAAGAATCGCGCGAAATCACCGCGATCTTGGCGCGCGAGCCGGGGTCGCGCGCGACCGCTTTCACCTCGACGATGCCGTCGTAGATTTCCGGCACCTCCTGCGCGAACAGCTTTGCGGTGAACTGCGGGTGTGTGCGCGAGAGGAAGATCTGCGGGCCGCGCGCCTCGCGGCGCACGTCGTAGATGTAGGCGCGGATGCGGTCGCCGTTGCGGAACACCTCGCGCGGCAGCATCTCGTCGCGCCGCACGATCGCTTCGCCGCGGCCGAGATCGACCACCACGTTGCCGTATTCAACGCGCTTGACGATGCCGTTGACGATGTCGCCGATGCGATCCTTGTACTCGGCGTATTGCCGGTCGCGCTCGGCCTCGCGCACCTTCTGCACGATCACCTGCTTGGCGGATTGCGCGGCGATGCGTCCGTATTCGAGCGGCGGGAGCGGGTCGGCGATGGTGTCGCCGATCTGCGCGGCCGGATGGCGGCGGCGGGCGTCTTCGAGCGTGATCTGGTTGGACGAATTTTCGACCGCGTCAACCACCAGCATGTGGCGGGTGAGGCGCAGCTCGCCGGTTTTCGGCTCAATCTCGGCGTGCACGTCGGTTTCCGCGCCGTAGCGCGAACGCGCCGCCTTGGCGATGGCGTCTTCCATCGCGGCGATGACGATGCTGCGGTCGATGGACTTTTCACGCGCCACCGCGTCGGCGATCTGCAACAGTTCGAGCCTGTTGGCGCTTACAGCCATAGCTCAGTCTCCTTGCTTGATGGCATGCCCGGCGTGACCGGGTTGATGCCGTAATTTTCGGGCTTCTTTCCTTGCCGCCTTCGCTTCGCGCTCGGCGGCCTTTCCGCGCCGCAACGCCTCGGTCACCAGATCGTCGGTGAGCACCAGCCTTGCTTCGCTCATTTCCTCGATCGGAAGCAGAACTTCCGCAGTCTCGTCCGGGCCGGCGTCGTCGCGCTTGATGCGCGCGGCGTCGCCTTCGGCGCCGAGCAAGGTGCCGCTGAAACGGCGGCGGCCGTCGACCGGCACCGCGGTTTCCACTTTGACGGCGTGCCCGGCGTAGCGTTCGAAATCGGAGCGGCGCACCAGCGGCCGGTCGATACCGGGAGAGGAAATCTCCAGCCGATAAGCGCGGTCGATCGGATCGGCGACATCAAGCACGGGCGACAGCGCGCGCGAGACCGTCTCGCAGTCCTCGACGCTCATGCTGCCGTCCGGTCGTTCCGCCATGATCTGGACGGTGCAGCCGGAAAGTCCGGAGATGCGCACCCGCACCAGCCGGTAGCCGAGGTCTTCGAGCACCGGCTCGGCGATCGCCGCCACGCGCGCCGCCAGCCCCGGCTCGACGACGAGCCGGCGCTCGGACACATCCGAGGGCAGGGCGTGCAGCGCGTTTTCCTGGCTTCCGGCCATTTTGGTAACAAAAAAGAGCGGGTCCCGGGGGGCCCACTCTCAAAACCCGTCTGGTTATGAGGTGTCTTAACGACACGCGAAATATAGCGTTTTCACTATGGGATGCAAGGCCCGGGACCGGCCCGGGGCGACTAACTCTTCGTTCAGACTCTAGCCTTAAGTTTGGGTAAAGCGGCTGTCGCAGTCATGTCAGCAGCCGATTGAGTAGGTTTTGCGATGGCTGACCCCGCTTCGTTGCTTCCCGAACTGGAAGACGTCATCCAGCATGGCACGGCGGAAAAGCGCGCCGAGACCCTGCGGCGGATCACCACGCTGTTTCTGGAAAGCGCCGAGCGCTTCAACGACGATCACGTCGCGCTGTTCGACGACGTCATGAGCTGCCTGATCGAGGAGATCGAGGTCAAGGCGCTGGCCGAGCTCGCGCGCCGCATCGCACCGGTTCGGAATGCGCCGCCCGGCGTCGTGCATTCGCTCGCCATCAACGACGATATCGCAGTGGCCGGTCCCGTGATCGAGCAGGCGCGCATTCCGGAGCCCGATCTTCTTCATATTGCATCGACCAAGAGCCAGGCGCATTTGCTCGCGCTGTCCACGCGCAAGAGCATCAGCGAGGCGCTTGCCGAAATTCTGGTGTCGCGCGGCGACCGTGATGTCGCGCGCAGCGTAGCCACCAACAAGCAGGCGCGCCTGTCGGAAAACGCCTTCACGACTCTCGTGCAGCGCGCCGAGCAGGACAATATCCTTGCCGAGAAAGTCGGCCTGCGCACCGACATTCCGCCGCGACTGTTCCGCCAGTTGCTGATGCAGGCGACCGAGGTCGTGCGCAACCGCCTGCTGGCGCAGGCCAAGCCCGAGACGCAGGCCGAAATCCGCCGCGTTCTCGAGAAAGTTTCGCACGAGGTTGCCGAAAAGGCGGCGCCGCGCAACTACACCGCGGCGCTCGAATCGGTGCGCGCGCTCCACAAAGAGCGCAAGCTCAGCGAGACCGATGTCGCGGAATATGCCCAAGCGGGAAAATACGAAGAGACGGTCGCGGCGCTGGCGACGCTGTGCTCGGTCCCGGTCGACGTGGTCGATCGCCTGCTCAACGGCGATCGCGCCGATCCGATTCTGATTCTGGCGCGCGCCGTAGGCTTCAAATGGGAGACCGTGCGCGCGATCATCACGGTCATCACGATGCGTCCCGGCGCCAAGCCGGCATCGAGCCAGGTGATCGAAACCGCGCGCGAGAATTTCGAGCGGCTGACGCCGGCGACGGCGCAGCGCGTGGTGCGCTTCTGGCAAGTGCGCCAGGGCACCGGCGAATAATCCCGAAAGATCAGATCCGGCGGAAGGTGAAGTAGGCCGGCACGCGGCCTTCGCGCTTTGCCTTCGCCTCGTAGCGCGTGCCGACAAAATCCGGCCACGGTTGCCGCCAATCCGACGCGCATTCGGCGGTCCAGAAAAATTCCGGCGAGCGCAATACGCGCGCCAGGGTCCATGCCGCGTAACCGGCAATGTCGGTGGCGAAACGAAACTCGCCGCCCGCTTTGAGAATGCGCGCGAGCCGCTTCAGGCTCTCATCCTGCACGAAGCGGCGTTTCCAGTGCCGCCGCTTCGGCCACGGATCGGGATAAAGAAGATCGATGCGCGCCAGAGCGCCGGTCGGCAGCCAGGAAATCAACTCGGAGGCGTCGCCGTAGTGAATGCGCACGTTGTCGAGCCTGTGAGCATCGATTGCCGCGATCGCCTTGGCGACGCCGTTGAGAAACGCGTCCGAACCGATGAAGCCCGTTCGCGGGTTGGCCTGCGCCTGTGCGGTCAGATGCTCGGCGCCGCCGAAGCCGATCTCCAGTCGCACATCGTCGACGGGCGCCGCGAACAGCGTGCGCAGATCGGGCGGCGCCGGCGCTGCGAGATCGAGCTTGAGCCGCGGCAGCAGCGCGTCGAAAAGCGCGGCCTGGCGCGGCTTTAAGGGGTGTCCCTTGCGCCGGCCGAAGAAGGCTCGCTGTGCCCCTTCCTTGTCGTCACCGGGCCGCCGCGCAGCGGCTTGACCCGGTGATCCCGATTCATTTGGCAAAGACGTGCGTCCCCAAGCGAGATGGCCGGCACAAGGCCGGCCATGACAAGCTTAGTCGTGTTCGAGTCGAACGAAAACGCCAGCCTACTTCACCGCGCGGCGGATCGCGTCGGCGAGATCGGTCTTCTCCCAGGAGAAACCGCCGTCCTTGTCGGGCGCGCGGCCGAAGTGACCGTAGGCGGCCGTGCGCCGGTAGATCGGACGATTGAGCTTGAGCGTGCGGCGAATGTTGGTCGGCCGTAGCGGGAACAGCTCCGGCAGAATCTTCTCGAGCTTGCTCTCCGCCACCTTGCCGGTGCCGTGCGTGTCGACCAGGACCGACATCGGATCGGCAACACCGATCGCGTAGGCGATCTGAATCGTGCAGCGCTCGGCGATGCCGGCGGCCACCACGTTCTTCGCGAGATAGCGCGCGGCATAGGCAGCCGAGCGGTCGACCTTGGTCGGGTCCTTGCCGGAGAACGCGCCGCCGCCGTGCGGCGCATAGCCGCCGTAAGTGTCGACGATGATCTTGCGGCCGGTGAGGCCGCAATCGCCGTCCGGTCCGCCGACGACGAAATTGCCAGTCGGGTTGACGAGGAAATCGGAACCCCGCTTCGGCATCCAGCCTTTCGGCAGCGCGGATTCGACGGCGTCGCCGATCATGTCCTTGATGATGTTCGGCGTGTACTTCCGGCCGTTGCGGCTCGCCGCCTTGTGCTGCGTCGAGACCACGACCTTGGTGCAGCCGACCGGTTTGCCTTCGACGTATTTCACCGTCACCTGGCTTTTCGCATCCGGCTGCAAATCCGCGAGCTGGCCGCCGCGACGCTTCTCGGAGAGAACCTTCAGGATCTTGTGCGCGAAATAGATCGGCGCGGGCATGAACGAATTCTTTTCGTACACCTCGCTCTCGGTGCAGGCGAAGCCGAACATCATGCCCTGGTCGCCGGCGCCTTCTTCCTCGCCGCTCTTTTTCTTCTTGGCGTCGACGCCCATCGCGATGTCGGGCGATTGGCCGTGCAGCAAGACCTCGATGTCGGCGCCGTGATACGAGAAGCCATCCTGATCGTAGCCGATGTCCTTGACGACACCGCGCGCGATCTCGGTGATCGTCTCGCGATCAACGACGGCCTTCTCGCCGATCTTGCGGAACAACTGGCCGCGGCCTTCGCCGGCGATGACGATCTTGTTGGTAGTGCACAGCGTCTCGCAGCCGAGCCGCGTGTTGACGAGGCTGTCGTCGGCGATGCCGAGCTTGATGTCGCGCTCGATGAATTCATCGAGAATGGCGTCGGAAATCTGATCGGATACCTTGTCCGGGTGCCCTTCCGAAACCGACTCGCTGGTAAAAAGGAAATTTGTGTGAGCCACCGTTGAAACCCTCCCGAAGCGCGGATTAACGCCGCGCCGCCTGTTGTCGGGGGTGTTTCTTGCAGCGTACCCGCATGAGGTCAAGATGCGGGCAAAGTGGGCAGTAATCTCGCGATCCGGTGGGAATAAAGCGGGTTACTCGTCACCAGCTATCTGCTCGACCAGGTCGACGATGCGGCGGCGCAG
The DNA here is from genome assembly GCA_035546875.1 of Pseudolabrys sp. Lineage (GTDB taxonomy): Bacteria > Pseudomonadota > Alphaproteobacteria > Rhizobiales > Xanthobacteraceae > Pseudolabrys. The sequence goes on along the minus strand of DASZVZ010000070.1, from coordinate 19,971 downwards.
TTTGCTGTTCTTGATGCGCATGAAAGCTTTGGTCAGCGCGAGGCCGTCGGAGGTGGCGAGGAAGTCGGACACATAGGCGGGCGACGGCGCTTCGCTCATCCCGCTGGAGTGGCCGGCAATGTGCGGCGCGCCCTCGAAAAAAAATGAAACCGGCACCTGCAGGATGTTCGAGATCTGCTGAAGGCGGCTGGCGCCAATACGATTGGTTCCCTTCTCGTATTTTTGCACCTGCTGAAACGTGAGCCCGAGCGCATCGCCCAGTTTTTCCTGGCTCATGCTCAGCATCATCCGACGCATGCGCACGCGCGATCCCACGTGCTTGTCGATCGGATTAGGGGCCTTTTTGGCCATAACCATCTCCTATGGAACCTACGCGCAGCGTAATGTCACAGATGGCTTGCAGAACGCAATCGATGATTTCCTGCCGTGTGACAATCAACCTCAGTGGAGGACGAAAAGTAATGTGCTGCTGATGCTTGGTTTCGTTGCCCCGAAACTAGCTTATGCTGTCTGTCCAAATACATAGCGGTACCGTTCGGTACGGTAACAACTCAGGCGCGCAAGCGGCGCCGGCCAACGGCTATCGCGGCTACTACCAGGAATAGCAGAACCGCGAAGTTTCCGGCCTGCGCGTAGATCGTGACGCCGAGCGCGCGCGGCAGCGGCGAGTCCAGCACACCTTCATCGCCAAGCGGCAGCGAGCGGATGATGCGGCCGACGGGATCGACCACCGCAGAAATGCCCGTATTGGCAGCGCGCACGAGCGGCAGACCTTCGGCGATCGCCAGAACGCGCGCCTGCTGAAGGTGCTGGTAGGGCCCGGAGCTCAGCCCAAACCAGCCGTCATTCGTGACGTTCACGAGCCAGCCTGGACGCTCGCCGGGAGGCACTGCGGCGCCTGGAAAGATCGCCTCGTAGCAGATCAGCGGCAGCATCTTCGGCGCGTGCGGCACGTCCATGGCGCGGCGGCGGTCGCCGGAGAGAAAGCCACCGACCTGTTTGGTCAGCGAGGTCAGGCCGAGCCGGTTGAAGAAGCTCTCGAACGGCAGGTACTCGCCGAACGGGACGAGATGCACCTTGTCATAGATGCCGAGGATCGAGCCGTCATGGTCGATGACGTAGACCGAATTATACGCGCGTGACACGCGCTCGTTCGGCGCGTTTTGTGCCGCGCGCACCGCTCCCGTGATCAGAACGGTATTGGGCTGCAGCAATTGCACGATCTTCGCCAGCGCATCCGGCTCGCGCGTCAAAAAGAAGGGAAACGCCGCCTCCGGCCAGATCAGATGGGTGACATCGCGCACGCCGGTCGACTGCGGGCCGGTGGCGCGGTCCGACAGCCGCAGATAGCGGCTCATCACCTCGTCCTTGGCGGCGTAGTTGAACTTGGCGTCCTGCTGCAAGTTCGGCTGCATGATGCGCAGCCGCACGCCGCTGACGTAGGTCGTCGGATTTTGCGCGAGCCGCACCGCGCCGTAAGCGCCGATCGCAATGAGCACGAGGAGTCCCATGATGACCGGCCGCAGGGGGCGCGGCGTATCCGCGCGGTCGTCCGTGACCACGGCGGGTGTCGAAAAGATCGCAATGGCGAGAAACGTCAGGCCCCAGATACCGACGAGCGAAGCGCCCTGCGCCAGCGCCAGCGGCTCGGTGAGCGCATAGCCAAAGGCGTTCCACGGAAAGCCGCTGAACCAGTGGCCGCGCAGCCATTCCGCGACCGTCAGCGTGCCGGCAAGCGCCAGCACGCGCTCAGGCCCGCGCACCCAGATAAGGCGTGCTGCGGCGACGCCGGCGGCGGTGTAGAGCGCGAGGTAGGCGGGAAGCCCGGCGACCGCGATCGGCAACAGCCAGCCGAAAGTTCTCGCGTCGACCAGAAAGGCGTATCCGACCCAGTAAAGCCCGGCGAGAAAATAGCCGAAGCCGAAGCACCAGCCGACGATCGCGGCCGCAGCCGCGCCGCTCCAGCGGCTGGCGGCGGCGCCGTCGACCAGCCACACCAGCACCGGGAATGTCAGAAACATCACCGGCCAGGCATCGATCGGTTCGAGCGCGAGCGCGGACGCGACGCCCGCCACGAATGCGATCAAGGCGCGCCGCCATCCCCAGGCGAGCATGATCGAATGGGCGAGGCGGATCAGAGTCACGGGCGGCGGGATGAGCTCGGGGAATTTGCGTCGGAAGGTTTGCCCGTATCGCCTGCGGCTGTCGAGTCGTCGGCCGGCAGCGTGGTGCCGGCGAGCACGGCGTCGGGCTGACGGCGCGGCTCGCGCGGCTTATCGCGGCGATCCTTCACCTTGTAGATGCGCACGCGCTTGATCCGGCGCGGGTCGGCATCGAGCACTTCCATTTCGAACAGGCCGGGGCCGGGAACGAGCTCCCCGCGCACCGGCAGGCGGCCGGCCTGCGTCACCAGATATCCGGCGAGCGTGTCGACATCCTCGCCGGCGTCGCCGACGTCGAACTCACTGCCGATGATGCGGACGACATCCTCGAGCTGCGCGCGCGCATCGGCGATGTAGGTGTCGTCCGCCTGACGCACCACGCTCGGCAATTCGTCCTCGTCGTGCTCGTCCGCAATGTCGCCGACGATCTGCTCGACGATGTCCTCGATCGACACAAGACCGTCGGTACCGCCGTATTCATCCACGACCAGCGCGAGGTGGATGCGCGTCGCCTGCATCTTGGCGAGCAGATCGATCACCCGCATCGAGGGCGGCACGAACAAAATCTCGCGCACGAAATTGGCCGCCGACAGCGGCATCGCCAGATTGATCGACTTGAGATCGAGGTTGGCTGGGAGCGGCTTCTTGCGCTTGGCGTTCTTTTCCGGATTGACCGACGAGCGCTTGGTCATGAAGCCGATCAGATCGCGGATGTGCACCATGCCGACCGGATCGTCGAGCGTGTCGTTGTAGGCGACGAGGCGGGAATGGCCGGCGCCCTCGAACGTGCGCATCAGTTCGCCGAGCGGAATGTCCTGCTGCACGGCGACGATGTCGGCGCGCGGCACCATCACGTCGTCGACCCGGCGCTCGCGCAGGCTGAGGATATTCTTCAGCATCCGGCTTTCGGTCGGCGAGAAACCGGATTCCGCCGGCGAGGCGGCGTCGAGCACGTCCTTCAGGTCGGCACGCAGCGAGCCGGGCTTCCAGCCGAACAGCGCGCGCAGGGCGCGGCCGAACCAGCTCTCGCCGTTGCCGCGCGCCTCTTCGCGCTGGCGCTGGACCGGAACCGGCAGGTTGCGCGGCTCGTAGGAACCGTCGGGAGAGCTCGATGGGTCGCTGTCGGGCATGGCTTTCAGAATTGACCGTCAGGCGTCACGGGCGCGCTCGCGATACGGATCGCCGACGCGCAGGCGGGCCAGAATAGCGCGTTCCAGCCCTTCCATGGTGTCGGCTTGCGAGTCGGTGTCATGATCGTAGCCCATGAGGTGAAGAAATCCATGCACGGTGAGATGAGACAAATGGTGCAGGAACGGCTTGCCTTCGTCCGCGCTCTCTCGTTTGAGCGTTTCGAACGCGATCACGATATCGCCCAGCGCGAAGGGACCGGCCTTGTCCTTCGGCGGCCGCGCGGGAAAAGACAGCACGTTGGTCGGCGCGTCGATGCCGCGCCATTCGCGATTCAGCGCGCGCATGGTCTTGTCGTCGGTCAAGACGACGCTGACTTCGCCGCCCGATTTTTTTAGCGCGGCGGCGGCGGCCGTCACGGCCCTGCGCACGGTTTTTTCGGCCGCGGCCTCTCTCTTCCAGCGCGTCGAGCGCACCTGAATGTCGATTGCCGGCGCCTTGCGGCGCCGCTTGCGCGATCGCGTCATTCCTTCGTCTCGCGCGGGCGCGGCGGCGTGGCGCGATCGTAGGCTTCGACGATACGCGCGACCAATTCGTGCCTGATCACGTCTTCAGCGGTAAACCGGACGTGGCCGACGCCTTCGACGCCGTCGAGCAGCTTCACCGCCTCGGCAAGGCCCGACGTCTGGCCCGGCGGCAGGTCGACCTGGCTCGGATCGCCGGTGACGATCATGCGGCTGTTCTCGCCGAGGCGGGTGAGAAACATCTTCATTTGCATCGACGTGCTGTTTTGCGCCTCGTCGAGAATGATCGCGGCATTCGACAACGTGCGGCCGCGCATGAAGGCGAGCGGCGCGATCTCGAACTCGCCGCTCTGCAAGGCGCGCTCGACGATGCGCGCATCCATCAGGTCGTAAAGCGCGTCGTAAACCGGCCGCAGATAGGGATCGACTTTCTCGCGCATGTCGCCGGGCAGGAAGCCGAGCCGCTCGCCCGCTTCGACCGCCGGACGCGACATGATGATGCGGTCGACTTCCTTGCGTTCGTAGAGCTGCACGGCGTGCGCGACCGCGAGCCAGGTCTTGCCGGTGCCGGCGGGTCCGGTGCCGAACACCAGCGAATGGCGCTTGAGCGCACGGATGTAGGCGTCCTGCGCCGGCGTGCGCGCGCGCACCGGGCGCTTGCGCAGATTGATCTCCTCGAAGTTCGAGCGCGCGGTCGCGGCGTCGTAGTCGAACAGCGAGCCTTGCGAGATCGCGAGGCGGATCGCGCCCTCGACGTCACCGGCGGACAGTTCGTTGTCGCGCTTGATCTGTTCGTACAGCCCTTCCAGCACGCGGCGCGCCTGCTCGCAGGCCGCGCGCGAACCTTCGATGGTGACGTGGTTGCCGCGCGAATCCGCGGTGACGCCGAGCCGGCGCTCGATCAAGGCGAGGTTCTGCCCGTATTGCCCGAACAGGATGGAAGCGAGCCGGTTGTCGTCGAAAGCGAGCACGATTTGCGTGGTCGCGGTTTCTTCAGAGGCGGCCTCGGGCGGAATAACGGGATCGCGGGTGCGCAAGGCGGTTTCAGGCTCCTGCTGCGGCCAAGGCTTCCCTTTCGGCGGGCGCCCGCGCCGCATTCGCGAGCGTCCCGAACAGACTGTTGCTGCCGATCTCGGCGATGGTGACGGGGACGACTTCGCCGATGCGCGAGGCCGGGGCCATCACCTGCACAGCCTGGAGATATGGGGATTTGCCGACCAGTTGCCCAGAGAGCCGGCCCGGACGTTCCAGCAAAACGTCGACCGTGCGGCCGGTAAAACCGGCGTTGAACGTGCGTTGCTGCCGGGTGATCAGCGCCTGCAGCCGATGCAGGCGCTCGGTCATTTCCGCCGGCGGAATTTGATCGTCCATCTCGGCGGCAGGCGTGCCGGCGCGCGGCGAATAGGCGAACGAGAAGGCGCTGGCGAATTGAACTTCTTCAATCAGCGCCAGCGTGGCGCGGAAATCTTCCTCGGTCTCGCCGGGGAAGCCGACGATGAAATCCGACGAGAAGACGAGATCTGGCCTCGCCGCGCGCATGCGCGCGACGATGTCGCGGTAGTGCGCGGCCGTGTGCTTGCGGTTCATCGCGGCAAGAATGCGATCCGCTCCCGACTGCACCGGCAGATGCACGAACGGCATCAGCGCCGGCAAATCGCGATGCGCGGCGATCAGGTCATCTTCAATGTCGCGCGGATGGCTGGTCATGTAACGCAAGCGCGCAATGCCGGGAATCTCGGCAAGGCGATAGAAGAGTTGCGCGAGCGAGCACGGACGTCCATCCGGCCCTTCACCGTGGTACGCGTTGACGTTCTGCCCGATGAGCGTGATTTCGCGCACGCCGGCCTCCGCGAGCCGTTCGACCTCGGCGACGATTTTTTCGACCGGCCGCGACACTTCCGCGCCGCGCGTATACGGCACGACGCAAAAGGTGCAGAATTTGTCGCAGCCTTCCTGCACGGTGACGAAGGCGGCGATACCACGCTTGGCGATCGCGTTGCGCGCGGGCGCGGCGAGCGCGTCAAACTTGTCCTCGACCGGAAATTCGGTGTCGACCACCTTCTCGCCGTGCTCGGCGCGCGCGATGAGATCCGGCAGCCGGTGATAGTTCTGCGGGCCGAACACAAGATCGACCGCACCCGCGCGCCGAATGATTTCCTTTCCTTCCGCCTGGGCGACACAACCGGCCACCGCGATCATCATGCGGCGGCCGTCGCGCGCGGCGGCTTCCTTCATGACGCGGATGCGGCCGATCTCCGAATAGACCTTCTCGGCCGCCTTCTCGCGGATATGACAAGTGTTGAGAATGACGAGATCGGCATCGTCGGGAAGCGCGGTTTCAGCAAAGCCTGATGGCGCCAGGGTGTCCGCCATACGATTGGAATCGTAGACGTTCATCTGGCAGCCGAAAGACTTGACGTGAACTTTGCGGGGTCTGCTCATGCCGTTCGCGTGCGAACCGGGGCCCAATCTAGCCGGTCGGGGCCGGATTGTCCCGATCATCTAGCTCTTTGATTTATTGCGATTTTAAGACGGGTAGCGGCTTTTCCACCGGAATGGAATGGCCAGCCGACGGCTCGCTCGCCGCCGGGATCGACCGCCCGCGCAACGCGCTCGCCATGACCCGGCGCACGGTGCCCTCCAGCATCCGAGCCATTTCCTTGCGGTCGCCCTCGCCGTCGGTGGTGATCGGGTCTCCGAAGGAAACCACGGCATCGAACGGGGCGCGCTGGATGAAGGCCTTGATGTGCGGCATGAAGTCGAGATCGCCGTACCACGCGACGGCCGGCATGTGCTGGCGACCCATCGGGATGCCTTGCGCGCCGGTGTAGCAGATCGCCATCGGCTGGATGACGAGACGCTTGTCGCTGCTCATTCGGCAGGCATCGCGCACCGCACCGATCAACGCAGAACGAAACGGCAGCACGCGGTTGCCGTCGCTCGATGTGCCTTCCGCAAACAGCACCACCGGCACGCCAGACTCGAGGCGCTTGCAGATTTCCGAAATGGCGTCGCCTGTCTGTTGGCGTCGCGTGCGGTCGACGAAGACGGTGCGCTGCAACTGTGCGGTGATGCCGACCAGCGGCCAATCGCGCACCTCGCGCTTGGCGACGAAGGCGACCGGCGCAAGCGAGCCGATCACCAGAATGTCGGACCACGATACGTGATTGGAGACGAACAGCACCGCGCGGTCGCGCACCGGCGTGCCGACCACGCGGACGCGAATACGCATGATCTTGCACAGCACGCGGTAATAGTTCGATGCGATCGCGCCCCAGCCTGGCAGCCCGAAGCGGTCGAGCACCCACTGCACCGAGATCAGCAGCGGCGTCATGGTGAAGAAGAACGCCGCGATGAAAAGTCCGCGCAGCATCAGCTCTTGGCTTTATCGTCTTTGAGCGGCACTGCGTAGAGTTCGAGCCGGTGATCGACGAGCTTGTAGCCGAGCTTGCGCGCCACTTCGGCCTGCAAACGCTCGATCTCCTCCGACTGGAATTCGATCACTTCGCCGTTGCGCAAGTTGATCAGGTGGTCGTGGTGGGCTTCCGGGCTCTGCTCATAGCGCGCGCGGCCCTCGCGGAAATCGTGGCGCTCGATGATGCCGGCGTCTTCGAACAGGCGCACTGTGCGATAGACCGTGGAGATAGAAATGTGCTCGTCGACCTTGGCGCAGCGGCGGTAGAGCTCCTCGACGTCGGGATGGTCATCGGCCGCGGTCAGTACCCGCGCGATCACGCGGCGCTGCTCCGTCATGCGCATGCCTTTGGCCGCGCAGAGGGCTTCGATATGCCCCTTCTCGTCGGGGTCTTTATCCGGCGTGGTCATTCACTCAAAACTCCCATCCGGGCCCGGATATCATATTGAGGCGGCGCCGGACGTGTCCATTGCCGATCAGGTTAAATCGCGGCGCAGCACCAAAGCAGTCGCCGCGGTGCCGCCGGCGCCGGGATAATAGTTCGGCCTGCGCGACACTTCGCGGAAACCGGCGCGGGCATAAAGCCGCACGGCGGCTGCATTGTTCTCATCGACTTCGAGGAATACCGCGCGTGCACCGAGGCCCGCAAGCCGCCGCAAGTGAAGATTAAGCATGGCGCGCGCAAGCCCGCGCCCGCGAAAGGCGTCCGCGACCGCGACCGAAAGAATCTCCGCTTCGTCCGCGGCGCGCCGAGACATGATGAATCCGGCGAGCACTGCGCCGGATGTCGCCCGGTGCGTGATGACGCTGCGGTCGATCAGCAAGCCTTCGACTTCCTCCTCGCTCCAGCCACGCCGGAACGAGCGGGCATGCAGCGCCGCGATGGCGGCGGCGTCGCGCGCGCTCGCCTCGGAGAGCGCAGGCTCGGAGCGCGCGAACAGCTTACGGACGAATCCGATCATCGACGTGCCAGTTGCGCCGCATTCTGCGGCTGCGCGTCGGGCGCCCGCAGATAAAGCGGCTTGGGCGGCGCGCCGGTGTCGACGGCGGCGGCGCCGAGGCGCGCGACCCAGTCGATGTCGGGCGCGGGGCGCGGGTCGACCGCTGTCGGCAACCGCTCGCCCTTCGGCCAGGCCGACACCAACATGTTGGCCGCGGTGCCGACCACGCGCGGCGCGCCAGTCGTGCCGACGCGCAAGGCGTCGCGCAAGGACGTGATCCGCGGTGGCACCACGGTGCGACCGCCCGGGCCGAACACTTGCAGGTAGACGTGGTCGTGCCGCGCGTCGATCGCGGCGACCACGGGCAGAGTATCGTCGGCGGCGATGTAGGGCGCGGCGTAGGCGGCCAGGGTGGAGAGGCCGACGGCCGGTTTGCCGGTTGCGAGCGCAATGCCGCGTGCTGCGGAAATGCCGACGCGCAATCCGGTGAAGCTGCCGGGGCCGGTGGTGACCGCGATGCGGTCGATTTCGGAGAAATGGAGCTGCGCGCTGTCGAGCACGCGCGCGATCAGCGGCATCAGCGCTTCGGCGTGGCCGCGCACCATCGGCAACGATTCATGCGCCGAAATCGCCGCCTGCTCGGTGTCGAGCACGGCGGCCGAGCACGCCGCGAGCGCGGTGTCGATGGCAAGGACGCGCATTTAATCCGCCCGTCATCATCCGCGAAAGCGGATGATCCAATAATCACAATCAGTCAGATTGTATCGCAGGCGCCGAGAATACTGGATGCCCCGCTTTCGCGGGGCATGACAGTTTCCCACCGTTACATCGGCCGCACTTCGACCACGTCGGGCACGAAGTGGCGCAGAAGGTTCTGGATGCCGTGCCGCAGGGTCGCGGTCGAGGACGGGCAGCCGGAGCAGGCGCCCTGCATGTGCAGATAGACGACGCCTTCCTTGTAGCCCTTGAAGGTGATGTCGCCGCCGTCACCGGCAACCGCGGGACGCACGCGGGTCTCGATCAGGTCCTTGATGGTGGCGACCGTCTCGGCGTCGGCTTCGTCGAAGAACTCGTCGCCCGCCTCCGCCGGCGCGGCGTCGGACGCCAGCAGCGGCGCGCCGCTCATGAAGTGCTCCATGATGGCGCCGAGCACGGCCGGCTTGATCTGCTGCCAGTCGCCGTCGGTCTTGGTGACCGAAATGAAATCGCCGCCGAAGAACACGCCGCCGACATTCGGGATGTCGAACAGCCGTTCGGCGAGAGGCGACTGCGAGGCGGCCTCGCGGTTCGGCATGTCGAGCGTACCTGTCTCGAGCACGGGACGGCCAGGCAGGAACTTGAGGGTGGCCGGATTGGGGGTGGCTTCGGTCTGGATGAACATGTCTTTTCAGCTCCTCGCACGGGTTCAAGGCCCGCGGATGCGTCGGACTATAGCAGATAAGTGGCGAGCGCTCGCGTTCGGGTCAAGCGGCCTGGTTAACCGTCAGGAACTGGCGTCGATCTCTTCGTCGGTCAGGTGGCCGGGGACGATAGCGAGCGGAATCGGGAAAGCGCCGGCGGTTTTGGCAATATTGGTGATCAGCGGGCCGGGGCCTTCCTTCGCGGTGCCGGCGGCGAGCACGAAGATGCCGATGTCGGCATCCTCCTCGATCAGCTTGACGATCTCTTCCGCAATATTGCCCTCGCGGATCACGCGGTCGGTCTTCACGTCGGCGATCTTCTCGATGCGCGCGGCGAATTTGTTGAGCGCGGTCTTGGCCGCCTCGTAGGCCTCCGCCCGCATGATGTCGGCGACGCCGAGCCACTGCTGCTGCTGGTCGGAGGTGTCGATCACGCGCAGCATGACGACTGCTGACTTGGTGCGGCTCGCGCGCTTGGCCGCCCAATAGACGGCGCGATCGCATTCTTCGGTGTCGTCGATGACGACGAGATACTTGCGCTTGTGGCCTTTTTCGAAGCTGCGGCGCTTGCTGCTCATCGTCGCTCCCCGCAAGTCGCAAATGGTGGCACGCCGGCCGCCACCGCGACAAGGGCGATGCTAGCGATGCACGAAACCGACGATGTCCTTGACCGCTTTCATCGTTTGAGCGGCGATCTTTTGCGCGCGTTCCGAGCCGTCGGCCAGAATCTCGTCGATATAGGCATGATCGTGCGTCAGCCGTTTCATCTCGGCGCCGATCGGGCCGAGCTTGGCGACGGCAAGATCGGCGAGCGCGGTCTTGAATGTGGAGAATTGTCCGCCGCCGAATTGCTTGAGAACGTCGCCGCGGCTCGAGCCTTCGAGCGCGGCGTAGATACCGACGAGATTTTCCGCCTCTGGCCGCTGCTCCAATCCCTTTTCCTCGCTCGGCAGCGCGTGCGGATCGGTCTTGGCGCGGCGGATTTTCATCGCGATGGCGTCGGCGTCGTCGGTGAGGTTGATGCGCGACTGATCGGACGGATCCGACTTCGACATCTTCTTCGCGCCGTCGCGCAAGCTCATCACGCGCGTCGCGGGCCCCTGGATCAGCGGCTCCGGCAAAGGGAAGAACGCGTCGCCCAGTCCGTGCAGGCGGATCGAGTCGCCGTAGTCGTTGTTGAATTTTTGCGCGATATCGCGCGCGAGCTCCACGTGCTGCTTCTGGTCCTCGCCGACCGGGACGTGCGTCGCGCGATAGACCAGGATGTCCGCCGCCATCAGGTTCGGATAGGCGAACAGCCCGACGGAAGCGTTCTCGCGGTCCTTGCCCGTCTTCTCCTTGAACTGCGTCATGCGGTTGAGCCATCCCATGCGCGCGACGCAATTGAATACCCAGGCGAGCTCGGCGTGCTCGTGCACCTGGCTCTGGTTGAAGATGATGTGCTTTTTCGGATCGATGCCGCAGGCGATGAACGCGGCCGTCACCTCGCGCGTCGTCTTCGTCAGCTCCGCCGGATCCTGCCACACCGTGATGGCGTGCATGTCGACGACGCAATAGATGCAGTCGTACGTATCCTGGAGCGCGACAAATTTAACGATCGCGCCGAGATAATTGCCGAGATGCAGGTTGCCGGTCGGCTGCACGCCGGAGAAAACGCGTTCCTTGAACGCCATGTGAGGCCCTTTCGCTTGCGCGCTGAAATGCCACGCCGGACCGGCGCGGCGCAAGGGCTTCAGGCCCGCCGCCGCATAGCGCCGAGCAATTGTTGCGGCGAGGCGACCTTCAGGAGACGCAGAAGGGCGATGTAGACGGCAAGCCCGAACGCGATCACGGCGGCAAGCGCCAGCGCGCGGATCGCGTTGCCTCCGCCTGAAAGCCAGGGAAGCAGCCCGCGCCGGGCGGCCTCGACGCCCGCGCCCATCAGCAGCGCCGCAAGCGCAATGCGCGGCAGCCGGCTGCGCGCCGCATCGTCGAGCGCGAAGCCGATACGGCGCGCGATCAGGACTCCGAGCAGGATGGCGCTCGCCCAGCCGGAAAAGGCGATGGCAAAGGCGATGCCGACATGACCGAATACCGGCATCAGCGCGAGGCTGCCGGCGATGGCGATGGCGAAGCCGAACAGGGCGGCGCGCATCGGCGTTCCGGTATCCTCGCGCGCGAAAAACACCGGCGAAAAGGTCTTGACGAGAACGTGCCCCGGCAGGCCGACCGCGAATGCGGCGAGCGCCGCCGCGGTCGCCGCCGTGTCGGCCCGCAGGAACGCGCCGCGCTCGAACAGCACGCGCACGATCGGCTCGGCCAGGACCGCCAGCGCGATGGCCGCCGGCAGCGCAAGGCCGAGCGCGAGCTCGAGTCCGCGCGATTCGACGTGCGCCAGCTCGGTCTTGTCGCCGCTGCGCACCGCGTGTGCGAAAGCGGGCACCAAGACGGTACCGATCGCGATGCCGACCATGCCGAGCGGCAATTCGATCAGCCGGTTGGCGTAATAGATCCACGACACCGCGCTGCGCGAGGACGACGCCACCATCACGCCCGCGATCACCGTGATCTGCGGGATGCCGCTCGCCACCAGGCCGGGTATTGCCAGTGCGAGAAAGCGCCGTATTTCCGGGCCGAACGACACCGTCAGCGGCCGCACGCGCGCCGGGCCGAGCCAAACCGCAATGCCGACCAGCGCGAGTTGCGACACACCCGCGATGGCGACGCCGCAAGCAACGATTTGGCCGGACAAAGCGCTGTTGCCGGCATGCAGCGCGAATACGACCGCGAGCGCGGCGAGCACGGTGGCGTTGAAGGCGGCGGTGGCGAACGCTGCGGCCGCGAAACGTCCGTTGGCGTTGAGCACGCCCATCAGCACGGCGACCGGTCCGGCGAATGCGAGATAGGGGAGCATCAGCCGGCCGAGTTCGGTCGCCGTCGCCATGCGCGGTCCGCCGGCGATGAATCCCGGCGCGAGCACCGCGACGATCACAGGCATCGCGAAAGCGAGCAGCGCGACGATGCAGATCAGTCCGAATGCGGCGGAGCCGACCAGGCGGCCGGCAAAAGCGGTTGCCGCCGGCTCCCCGCCTTCGTCGCGCGCGCGCAGATAAAGCGGGACCACCGCGGCGTTGAGTGCGCCTTCCGCCAGCATGCGGCGGATCAGGTTGGTGAACTGAAAGGCGACGAAGAACGCATCGGCGCGCAAGCCGGCGCCGAACAGGTCGGCGATTGCGATGTCGCGCGCGAAGCCAAGAAGGCGCGACGCGAACGTGGCGCTGCCGACGGTCGCGACATTGCGTGCAAGCGACATGCTGTCTCCCGGCGATACTCTAACCACGTGGGCAAGCGCCCGTCACCTTGCGATGCTTTTTTTACGTTGTACGCAGCCTTGCGCTTGCCCCGCGAAGCTTGCCCGATATAGTGCCCCGCACATCGGGGGAAATTGAATGACGAAAACCCGCTACGACGTTCTCGGCATCGGCAACGCGATCGTCGACGTCATCGCGCAAGCCGACGACGATTTTCTCGTCGCGCAAGGCATGCACAAAGGCGGCATGATGCTGATCGACGAGCAGCGGGCGCAGGCGATCTACAACGCGATGGGCCCCGCGGTCGAAAGCTCCGGCGGGTCGGCGGCGAACACCATTGTCGGCGCGGCGAGTTTCGGCGCGCGCGCGGCCTTTGTCGGCAAGGTCAAGAGCGATGAGCTCGGCGACGCTTTCGCGCACGACATTCGCGCGGTCGGCGTCGACTTCAATACGCCGCCCGCATTCGACGGTCCGGCTACCGCGCGGTGCTACATCCTCGTGACGCCGGACGGCGAGCGCACCATGAACACCTATCTCGGTGCCGCGCAGGATCTGCATCCGAACGACATCGACGAGGACGCGATCGCTTCCGCTGCCGTCGTTTATCTTGAAGGCTATTTGTGGGATCCGCCGCACGCCAAGGAAGCTTTCGTCAAAGCGGCCCAGATCGCGCACGGCGCGGGCCGCACGGTCGCGCTGACATTGTCGGATTCATTTTGTGTCGACCGCTACCGCGCCGAATTTCTCTCCCTCATCCACGACGGCATCGTCGACATTCTGTTCGCGAACGAGCGGGAACTGAGAAGCCTTTACCAGACGGCCGATTTCGACACCGCCGTCGCGGCGCTGCGCACGGACGCGAAGCTTGCCGTGGTGACGCGCAGCGAAAAAGGATGCGTGGTGGTCACCGCCGACAAGATCGAGGCGGTGCCGGCGGCGCCGGTCGAGCGCGTCGTCGACGTGACCGGCGCGGGCGATTTGTTCGCCGCCGGATTCCTGGTCGGTCATTCGCGCGGGCAGGACAATGCGACAGCCGCGCGCCTGGGCGCGCTGGCGGCAGCGGAAGTCATCCAGCATGTTGGGGCGCGGCCGCAGGTTTCGCTCAAGAAACTGGCCGAGCAAAGCCGCCTGCTGGTTTGAGTCGAAAAAGCCCGGGATTGTTTGGGAACCCGGCGCGGCGTCGGTTCCATCGGCTATCGGTAACCGATTGGTAACCGAACGTGGTTAGCGATTGGTGAACACCAATCCGGGAGCCACGCCCATGGCGAAGCGCAAGGACGCACCTCAGTCCAAGAACATTGCGGCCGATCAGCCGGAAGCCGCGTCGGCAAGTGCGGAAACGAACAGCACGTTGCCGTTGTTTCAATCGCCTTCCGTTTCGCCGGCCGAATCCTTCATCGGTCCGGTGAAGCCGGCAGCCGTGGACGAGCCCGTCATTTTCGAGCCCGCGCTCGCCGCCGACGAAACACCGAAGCCGCAAATCGCGAGCTCGCCGTTCGTGCTGTCGCGGCGGCAGAAGCGCAAGATGATGCTCGCCGCCTCTGTGCTGCTTGCCGCCGGCATCGGCGGGGTAATCGGCGCGCTCGCGAATGCGAGCTTCACGCCGCCGCAGCAAACTGACGTCGCCGCGCTGAACGAGACAAAGGCGCTGCAAAAGACGATCATGCACCTTTCGAAAGAAATGAGCGCGGTCAGGGCTGCGAGCATCGAAGCCACCGGCAAGGCGGCGAAGGAGATCGCGACGCTGAAGGCGAGCCTCGAAACGGCGAACAAATCCGCCAGCGCGCAGATCGGCAAGGTCGCAGAACGCATCGACCGTATCGAGCGCCATGCCGCCGCGCCCGAGATAACGGGTTCGATCAAGCCGCAACATGCCGTGAGCAAACCGGAAACGGTGCAGCCGCCGAAGCCGCCGATCGTGCCCGGCTGGCGGGTGCGCGATGCGCGCAACGGCTTCGTTTATGTCGAGGGGCGCAACGGCATCTATCAGGTGGTGCCGGGCGCGCCGCTGCCGGGCCTCGGGCCGGTCGAGACGATCAAGCGCGAAGAGGGGCGCTGGATCGTGGTGACGCCGAAAGGCATCATCGTTTCGATGCGCGACCGGCCGCATTTCGAGCCGTATTGACGCGGCCTCTCGTGTGAATCCTGAAAGCGGCGCCTTCGGGCGCCGCTTTTCATTTATGCGTGAGGCGGGTGGTCACGCCCGGTAAACCGTGCCAGATTCCCGATGCGTTGCATGCGCGTCGGGAATGCGTGATGGGCGGGCGCTCGCTCAAATTACTCGTTCTGGCTTCCGCGTTGGCCGCGATCGCGCCGACCGGAGACGCGTCGGCGCAAGGCGCTGCGCCGCCAGCCGCAACACCTGCCAAACCGGAAGCGGTCGAAAGCTGCCCTGGCCTCGTCGCCTTGCGCACGCCGTCAGGCGTGCCACTGCCGTTTCGCCTCGCCGCACTCAAGGCTGACGAGGTGCGGCTGAATTATATCGGCCACTCGACCTTCCTGATCGAAAGTCCCCAGCTCGTGCGTATCGCCACCGATTACAACGACTACGTGCGGCCGACGATCGTGCCCGATATCGTGACGATGAATCACGCGCATACCACGCATTATACCAACACTCCCGATCCCGGGATCAAGCACGTGCTGCGCGGCTGGGGCGAGACACCCGACAAGCCCGCGCGCATCGATCTGCAATACAGGGACGTGCGCGTGCGCAACGTGCCGACCAACATCCGCACCTGGGACGGCGGCACCGAGCGGCACGGCAATTCGATCTTCATCTTCGAGATTGCCAACCTGTGCATCGCGCATCTCGGCCACCTGCATCACACGCTGACGCAGCAGCAATTGAACGAGATCGGCCGCCCGGACGTGGTGCTGGTACCAGTCGACGGTAATTACACGCTCGATCTCGAGGGCATGATCGAAGTGCTGCATGCGCTGAAAGCGCCGCTGATGATCCCGATGCATTATTTCAGCGCCTACACGCTTGACCGGTTCCTCCAGCGCGTGCGGCAGGAATGGCAGGTGGAGATCAGCGAAATCCCCTCGGTGGTCGTGTCGAAAGCGACCCTTCCCCCGAAGCCGAAAGTCCTTGTGTTACCCGGGCATTGAGCCCGGCGGGCGGAGGTATGGAACTTTAATTTGTGGATAGCGCGGGAACGAACGGGCGGCGCTCGCGTTTTTGACTACCGGGTGGGGTAGTTCCAACAAGCGCCCCGATTCGGGCCTGACTAAGAGAGAGGGACGAGGCGTGGCAGTACAGACCTGGAGCAACTGGAAGCGCTTTCCGAACGCGGAGAGCGGCGACCATATCGAGGCGCCGATCGGCCCCGGCGTTTATGAAGTCCGCCACACCATGACCGGACGGCTGATCGCCTTCGGGCATGCGTCCAACGTCGCCAACGCCATCGCCGAGCTGCGAGTGGATGGCGGTGCGCGCACCTGGACGAGCTTCTTCCGCAACGCGACCCCGACGCCGCGCGTGTCGGATCTCGAGTACCGCACCTGCGCGGCGGCAAGCCGCTCGGAAGCGAAGACCGCGGCGCGCCGCCTGATGGGGCTGCGACAGACCGCGTGGCGCCGGCGCATGGAGCTCGGCTGGGCGGCGCGGCATCCGCACTGAATGTAGGTTGCAGCGTTTGCGTAGTACGGCCGGCATTTCGCCGGCCGTTTCGTTTTGCGCAAGCCTGTCTTGCCTTTGGTGCCTGCGGCGCTGCTTTTCAGCGGGCGCCGGCCCATCGTATAACGAAGCCGCACGGACGGTCGGGGTACATCGGGCATGTTGAGCGCTGAGCAGAACGATCAGATCACGCGCACGGGACCGGGGACGCCTGCCGGCAAGCTGATGCGTCGATACTGGCAGCCGGCGGCGCTGGTCGACGAGCTTTCCGGAAACCGGCCGATCAAGCCGGTGCGTCTGCTGGGCGAAGACCTCGTCATCTTCAGGGACGACATGGGCCGCTATGGTCTTGTGGGGCGTCATTGTCCGCACCGCGGGACGGATCTGGCATTCGGACGGCTCGAGAGCGGCGGCCTACGCTGCGCGTTTCACGGCTGGCTGTTCGACGTGAACGGCAATTGCCTCGAGACGCCGGCGGAGCCGGCAAACAGCAACCTGTGCGCTAATGTCCGGCAGAAGGCATACCCCGTGGTCGAGCGCAGCGGCATCCTGTTCGCCTATCTCGGCGGCGGCGAGCCGCCCGCGTTGCCGGATTTCGACTGCTTCGTCGCGCCGTCTACGCACACGTTCGCCTTCAAGGGCATGATCGATTGCAACTGGCTGCAATCGCTCGAGGTCGGCATCGATCCCGTGCACACGTCTTTCCTGCACCGCTTCTTCGAGGACGAGAATCCCGACGAAGGCTACGGCAAGATGTTCCGCGACAAGTCGAAAGACTCGGACATGCCGATGACGAAAATCATGCGCGAGTTCACGCGACCGCGCATCGAGGTCGAGCCGACCGACTACGGCTTTCGCCTGATTACGCTGCGGCAGATCAGCGACGAGAACGCGCATATCCGCGTGACGAATCTGATTTTTCCGAATGCGTTCATCATCCCGATGAGCCGGGAGATGACGATTTCGCAGTGGCACGTTCCGATCGACGATACGCGACACTACTGGTACGCGATCTTCACGTCGTTCGGCTCGCCGGTGAACAAGGACGAGATGCGCCGCCAGCGGCTCGAGCTTTACGAACTGCCGGATTATGTGCCGCGCAAGAACAAGAGCAACGACTACGGCTTCGATCCGCACGAGCAGGAGCACCAGACCTACACGGGCATGGGAACCGACATCAACGTGCACGATCAGTGGGCGTGTGAGTCGATGGGCTTGATCCAGGATCGCACGGAAGAGCATCTCGGCACGTCGGACAAGGCGATTGTCGCCTATCGCCGGCTACTGCGGCAGGCGCTCGACGATTCGGGCGGAGGCAGGCGACCGCTGATGGTGCTGGACGAAGCGCAGGCCGGCAGGATTACAGGCCCCGCGTGCGTCGACGGCATCGGTCCGGCGCACGACTGGCAGGGCTACTGGCAACGCACAGACAAGGACCGCCAGGCGACAAAAAGCTGGGCCAACGGCCACTGACGGTGTCTGCATGGCGTCCCGCAAGCGGCGATCCTTGTCTTCGAGTTTCGTCGAGCGGCACGAGCTTTGGAGCGCAAGCCAGGCGAGAGCCGCCGCCGCGGTCGAGCGCCAGATAAAGCAAAGCGGCCTCGAGCTCATACGCTTTTCCTTCGCCGATCAGCACGGCGTCCTGCGCGGCAAGACCGTGGTCGCGTCGCAGGCAGCGGCACTGATGCGCGCTGGCGTTCATATGACGACGACGCTGCTCGCCAAGGATACCTCGCACCGCAGCGTGTTTCCGGTTTTCAGCGCGGGCGGCGGCTTCGACATGGCGGAGATGCAGGGCGGCGCCGATTTCGTCATGGTCGCCGATCCGGCGACATTCCGCGTCCTGCCGTGGGCGGAAAAGACCGGCTGGCTACTGTGCGACATCTATTTCACCAACGGCAAGCCGGTGCCTTTTTCCACGCGCGCTCTTTACCGGCGCGCGCTCGAGCGGCTCGCCGCCGCCGGCTTCGATTATTGCGCCGGACTCGAAGTCGAATTTCATCTGTTCAAGCTGGAAAATCCGCGGCTCGCGCCGGCCGACGCGACCTGGCCGCCTGAAGCGCCGGACGTAAGCCTGCTCACGCAAGGCTATCAGTATTTGACAGAATCGCGTTTCGACCAGATTGCGCCGGCGCTCGAGCTTTTGCGGCACGGCGTCGAGGCGCTCGATCTTCCGTTGCGCTCGCTCGAGGTGGAGCTTGGGCCGAGCCAGTGCGAATTCACCTTCGCGCCGCAAACGGGTCTTGCGGCGGCCGACACGATGATCCTGTTCCGTTCGGCGGTAAAGCAGATCGCGCGCCGCAACGGCTACCTTGCCAGCTTCATGTGCCGGCCCGCATTGCCGCACGTGATGTCGAGCGGCTGGCATCTGCATCAATCGCTGATCGACCGGCGGTCGAACGCCAATGCTTTCGTTTCGAGCAAGGGCGAGGTTCTCTCCGCCACGGGATTTGCTTACCTCGCGGGGCTTCTGGCGCATGCGCGCGGCGCCGCCGCCTTTGCGACGCCGACCGTCAACGGCTACAAGCGCTACAAGCCTTATTCGCTGGCGCCCGATCGCGCGATCTGGAGCCGCGACAATCGGGGCGTCATGGTTCGCGTTCTTGGCGAGCCGGGCGAGGCGTCCACGCATCTCGAAAATCGCGTCGGTGAGCCCGCGGCAAATCCCTACCTCTACATGGCGTCGCAAATTCATGCGGGCCTCGACGGCATCGCGCGCAAGCTCGCGCCCGGTCCGTCGGCCGATACGCCCTACGAGACGAAAGCCGAGCCTTTGCCGGCCTCGCTCGAAGAGGCGATCGCTGCCTTGCGCGCCGACGCCTCTCTCATCGAAGGATTCGGCAAGGGCTTTGTCGATTATTTCGCTCACATAAAAGATGCCGAGATAGAGCGCTTCCGCAAAGAAGCGGACGTCCAGCCGGAAGCGACGGCCTGGGAGCAAAAGGAATATTTCGATCTGTTTTGACGCGCCGGGAACGCTATAACGAGCGCGCGTTTTTTTAGCCGGAGTGCCGCAATGCCCCATGCCCTGACCAAAGACCGCGTGCGTCTCTATTACGAGGAAGCAGGCCGCGGCACGCCGATTCTTTTCGTGCACGAGTTCGCCGGCGATTACCGCAGCTGGGAGCCGCAGGTGCGCTACTTCTCGCGCCAGCATCGCTGCATCGTCTATTCCGCGCGCGGCTATACGCCGTCGGACGTGCCGGCTTCCGCGGACGTCTACAGCTATGAATATTTCTGCGACGACGCGGTCGCGGTGCTCGATCATCTCAAGATCGACAAGGCGCACATCGTCGGCCTGTCGATGGGCGGCTACACCACCTTGCAGGTCGGCCTGCACTATCCGGGTCGGGCGCTGTCGCTGACGCTCGCCGGCGCGGGCTCCGGCTCCGAACGACAGTACACGGCGCAATTCCATAAGACCTCGCAGGAAACGGCCGCGCTGTTCGAGAAATCGGGCTCCGCGGAAGTCGCACGTACCTATGGCCA
>DASZVZ010000069.1:0-58608 GCA_035546875.1 Pseudolabrys sp. | reverse complement strand
TGGCGCTGTCGCTGGCGGGCCTTCAAGCCCGCAAAGCTGGGCCGAAATGTGACGTTTGCGCAGTGCAGCGGGCCCGACTCTCGCGGCCCTGAACTTACAACGCGTGCCGAATCAAGGCACTCGATAACCCGCGAAAGCCTTAATTGATCCGGCGGCCTGCCACGCAAACGCCGGCAGCGATGCCGTCGCACCGCGAACATATCCTCGACACTATTGCTTTTCGCAGCGATCGCAAGTGTTTAATTGGTAATCTTGGAGTCCGGATGAAGCAGCCTTTGACCGCCTTCGACCCCCGACAAGCCGCCAAGCGGCTGCTGCGGCAGGCCCGTTCGGGCGCGCTCGGCACGCTCGATGCCGCCGGCGGCGCGCCCTACTGCTCGCTGGTCAATGTCGCGACCGCAGCCGACGGCGCGCCGTTGCTGCTGCTGTCGGCTCTTGCGCTGCATACCAAAAACATCGGCGCCGATCCGCGCGTCTCGCTGCTGCTTAGCGACGATGCCGCCGATCGCGATCCGTTGCAGGAAGCGCGCGTCTCGCTCGCCGGCACGTTGGCGGTGACGCAGGAACCGGCCGACCGGCGTCGTTACCTCGCACGCCATCCCGGTGCCGAAGGCTATGCCGGCTTTCCCGACTTCGCCTTCTACCGGATGGCGGTGGAAGGCGGCCACCTGGTGGCGGGCTTCGGCCGCATCGTCGATCTCACCGCGGACGACCTGCGCACGCCGCTGGACGATGCCGCCACTCTGCTGGCGGCGGAGGAGGGCGCCTGTGCGCACATGAACGCCGACCATGCCGATGCGCTCCGCCTCTATGCCACCAGATTGCTGGGCGCGGTCGACGGCGCGTGGCGCTGCGTCGGCTGCGACCCGGAAGGACTGGACCTGCAACTCGGCAGCGTCGGTCTGCGTCTGCCGTTTCCCGCGCGCGTGCGTTCGCCGTCCGAGTTGCGGCAGATGCTCGTGCATCTTGCGCAGAGCGCACGCGCCGCGTGAGCGGCGGCGCGTTTAACGAAAACTCCAACGCATCTGATTGTGCGGTGCACATAAATCATGTTCGCAGCCGCAGCTTGGCAATCGCGCGCCGGCGTGATTAATGCTGTCCATCGGCTCAAGCGCGCGGCGGACGAACGCAATGCCCGTTCCAGGCGTTGGCGGCCGGAAGATTTCCTGCGGAGGAATAGCGTGCACGAAACGGGTGTGAGGAACAAAGCCTTTGGCGCCGATCAATTCGGTTTCAAGGGTCTCAAGGCGGTGCATTGGAACCTGCCCGCGGCGGCGCTTTACGAACACGCGATCGCCCGCGACGAAGCCGTACTCACCGCCGACGGTGCGATTTCCGCCGACACCGGCGTGCATACC
Organism: Pseudolabrys sp.; assembly: GCA_035546875.1. Classification (GTDB taxonomy): domain Bacteria; phylum Pseudomonadota; class Alphaproteobacteria; order Rhizobiales; family Xanthobacteraceae; genus Pseudolabrys. The sequence goes on along the minus strand of DASZVZ010000069.1, from coordinate 57,250 downwards.
GGCCGCTCGCCCAAGGACAAGTATGTCGTGGTCGACGCCATGACCGAGAACACGGTCTGGTGGGACGCGAACGGCCGGCTCAGCCAGGAACAGTTCAAGCTTCTGTTTGACGACTTCATCGCGCATGCGGCAGGCAAGGAATTGTTTGCGCAGGACCTCTATGGCGGCGCCGATCCCGAATACCGCATCAAGACGCGCGTTTACACCGAGCTTGCGTGGCACTCGCTGTTCATCCGCAACCTCTTGATCCGGCCGGAGCACGCCGAGCTTGCGAGCCTCGCGCCTGAACTCACCATCGTCGATCTGCCGAGCTTCAAGGCCGATCCGAAGCGGCACGGCGTGCGCTCGGAGACGATCATCGCCATCGATTTTTCGCGCAAGATCGTGTTGATCGGCAATTCGAGCTACGCCGGCGAGATGAAGAAGTCGGTGTTCACGACGCTCAATTATTACCTGCCCGGCAGGGGCGTCATGCCGATGCATTGTTCGGCCAATGTCGGGCCGAAGGGCGACAGCGCGCTGTTCTTCGGCCTGTCCGGCACCGGCAAGACCACGCTGTCGGCCGACCCCGCGCGCACGCTGATCGGCGACGACGAGCACGGCTGGTCGCCGCGCGGCGTGTTCAATTTCGAGGGCGGCTGCTACGCCAAGACCATCAAATTGTCGGCGGAAGCCGAGCCGGAAATTTATGCCGCGAGCCGCCGCTTCGGCACCGTGCTCGAGAACGTGACGGTCGATCCGGTCACGCGCGAGCCGGACTGGGACAGCGACAAGAAGACCGAGAACACCCGCTCCGCCTATCCGCTCGATTTCATCTCCAATGCCTCGCGCACCGGGCTCGCCGGCCAGCCGAAGAATTTGGTGATGTTGACGGCCGACGCGTTCGGCGTGATGCCGCCGATCGCCAAACTGACGCCGATGCAGGCGATGTACCACTTCCTCTCCGGCTATACCGCCAAGGTCGCCGGCACCGAGAAGGGTCTGGTCGGAGTCGTGCCGGAATTCTCCACCTGCTTCGGCGCACCGTTCCTGCCGCGCCATCCGACCGAATACGGCCGGCTGCTGCGCGACCTCATCGCCAAGCACGACGTGGATTGCTGGCTGGTCAATTCCGGCTGGACCGGCGGCGCTTATGGCGTCGGCAGCCGCATGCCGATCAAGGTGACGCGGGCGCTCGTTTCCGCCGCCCTCGACGGTTCGCTCAAGACGGTGCAGTTCCGCACCGATCCGTATTTCGGCTTCGCGGTTCCGGTTGCGGTGCCGGGCATCGACAGCAAGCTGCTCGATCCGGCCAACACCTGGAAGGACCGCGCGGAGTTTGTCGAAACCGCCAGGAAGCTCGTCGGCATGTTCCAGCAGAACTTCCAGAAGTTCGAGCAGCACGTCGATGCCGAGATCAAGGCCGCTGCCCCCGAAGTGCGGATCGCGGCGGAGTAGGCGGCGAACATTCGTGATGCGCGCTCTACGTTGTCATGGCCGGGCTCGTCCCGGCCATCGGCGTTTTTGCGCCAGGCGCAGTAAAGACGCAGACGCCGGTGCCGGGCACGGACGTGACGGGGCGAGGTGACATGCAGGTCCTCGTGATCGGCGCTGGCGTGGTGGGACTTGCGGTGGCGCGGGCGCTCGCACTTGCCGGCCACGAGGTAATCATTGCCGAAGCGACCGGCGGCATCGGCAACGGCGTCTCCTCGCGCAACAGCGAGGTCATTCACGGCGGCATGTATTATCCGGCGGATTCGCTGCGCGCCCGCCACTGCATCCGCGGCCGCCGTATGCTCTATGCGTTCTGCGACAGTCACGGCGTACCGCATCGCCGCTGCGGCAAGCTGATCGTTGCGACCAGTACGGCGGAGATCGCCAAGATCGAAGCGATCCACGCCCAAGGCGTGCGCAACGGCGTCGAGGGCCTCACGCTGATGTCGGGCAACGAGACCACGCAGCTCGAGCCGGAACTTTCCTGCATCGCGGCGGTGCATTCGCCCAATACCGGCATCATCGACAGCCACGCCTACATGCTGGCGCTCCAGGGCGACCTCGAGGATCGCGGCGGCGCGCTCGCGTTCGAAACGCGTGTCGAGGCGCTGCGTCCGGTGGCGTCGGGTTGGGAGGTCCGCTTCGCCGGTGCCGAAGCCGGCGCGTTGACGGTCGATGCGGTGGTGAATTCGGCCGGCCTCGGCGCGCAGGCGCTCGCGCGCGCGACCGAGGGCTATCCCGCTGCGCGGGTGCCGCGGCTGGTGCTCGCGAAGGGCAATTATTTCGGTTATGCGGGCCGGCCGGTGTTCAGCCATCTGATTTATCCGGCGCCGGTCGACGGCGGGCTCGGCACGCATGTGACGCTCGACATGGCTGGCCGCATGCGCTTCGGGCCGGATGTCGAGTGGATCGACACGGAGCGCTATGCCGTCGATCCGCGCCGCGCCGACAGCTTCTACGCCCGCATCCGCACTTACTGGCCGGGGCTGCCAGACGGCAGCCTCGTGCCGGACTATGCCGGCATCCGCCCGAAGCTCACCGGGCCGGGCGAGCCGGCGGCGGATTTCATCATCGACACGCCCGCCGCTCACGGCCTGCGCGGACTGGTACAGATGTTCGGGATCGAATCGCCGGGACTGACAAGCTCGCTCTCGATCGCCGATGAGGTCGCTCAGGCGCTCGTCGGATAAGAGCCGGGTGCGTTTCCGAGCGAACGGATACCGGTTCGCGTGAGGAACGTGAAGAAACGCGTCAAAGCAAAAGCTGGAGCCCCGCTTCTGATGTCATCGGGAGCGAGAAGACTCTAATGCTTCTTGAGCCTGCGGTTGCGGGCCTCGACCGGCTTTTTGGCGCCGGCCTCAGCCGGGCGGATTGTGCGCCACGGGTCCACTTTCGCGGCTTCGGTCCCCTCCGTTCGTCGCATCGTGGCCTTGTAGCGCCGGTCGACATCGGCGTTCTCGTTGCGCTTGGCCTCGTCGAGCAACTGAATCGGCGTCTTGCTCTGGTCCTGGGCGCGGACCGGCGCCAGCGCAGGCCCGGCCAGCGACGCCAGCACGACCGTGGCTGCCAGCACTGTCCTCACGGAAATCCTCCCTTGCACGACCGGCTTTCGGTAAGCTGCAAAATTCATCGCCGGCGGGCCTCCGGTCAAGCCGTTCTGCGTCCGTCGTGCCGGTGAACACGATTTTGTCGGTTCAATTTGGCATGATCAAGGGACAGAGCACATGGACGCACCCGACCGCAAGCTGTTGCGAACGGATTGCATGTGAGCGGCCAGATGCTTATGATAGCCTCAACGACGGATCAGCCATTAGCCCAAAGCGAAGGCTGAGAACCTATGACTGTTGAGATGACGCAAGCAACGCATACCGTGGTGATCGCCGGCGACGAGCCGGAACGGACTGCGCCGGTGATCCGCAAGGAACTCAACGGCTGCCCGTGGCATGACGTCAAGGCCATGCTGCGGCATGTGAATTTGCGTCCGACCCGGCAGCGCATGGCGCTTGGCTGGCTGCTGTTTGCCAAGGGCGACCGGCATTTGAGCGCGGAAATGCTTTACGACGAGGCGACCAAGGCCAAGGTGCCGGTGTCGCTCGCCACCGTCTACAACACCCTGCACCAGTTCACGGAGGTGGGGCTGCTGCGCCAGGTCGCGGTTGACGGTTCGAAATCCTATTTCGACACCAACACCTCGGACCACCATCATTTCTTCGTGGAAGGCGAGGATGCGCTGGTGGATATCCCCGGCGCGGAGATGATGCTCGATCGCTTGCCGACCGCCCCGGAAGGCTACGAGGTCGCCCGCGTCGACGTGGTGGTGCGACTCAAGAAGACGCGCTGAGGTCGGCCGCCGGCGCGTGATCCGCGCGGCGCATCGCGCAACGCCTCAATTTCCGTGACGCTCAGTCGATTTTCTCGTTCGGGTACACGCCGAACAGGCGCTCCTGCGCAATCCAGCCGTCGAAGCGGTGGCCTGCGATGCGGCACCATGTGCCGTCGCAGCGCTTGACGGTCGCGACAACGCCGGGCTGCAGCCGCGCCGTCACCGTCGCATGGGCGTCGGCGTCGTCACGCAGCGGCACCAATGCCTTCTTTGCGTGCGGGTCGGCCGTTACCATCGCGGTGCGCTTGCCAGACAGCAGCGAATGGTAGACCCAGCCCTCGGCACCCTCCCAGTCGCGGATACGGCGCCAGTTGTCGTATTCGGCGGTGATCTCCACCGGCAGGCCGGCGCGCGTATAGGTCCAGCGCACGTCGTTCTCCTTGGTGGGGCCGACGCGCACGTTCACCTTGTCCGACTTCAGGCTCACGAAGCGCGGTACCGGCAGGCCGCTGACGCTGCCCTGGGCGGCGCCGGCGCCCGGTTGCGCCGGCGCGGGCGCGGCTTGCAGGATCAGGATCGACAACACCGCCGCGCATAGACGCAGGGCGACGCTTTGTGTTCGTTGGACCATCTGTTAGACACGTCGAGAGGGCGCGAGCCGTTCACGCCCGCTTGCAGCCGGCAGTTTGGTTTACCGCGGTTAATGTCGGCTGAACGGGACGGCGCTCGCGCGTAAAGCGGCCGGGACCGGAGCATGACACCTCGCAGGAAACCGCTGGTCGTCGTCACCCGCAAGCTGCCCGACAGCGTGGAGACGCGCATGCGGGAGCTGTTCGACGCGCGCCTCAACATCGACGATACCCCGATGGGCCGCGCCGAGCTGATCGCGGCGGCGGCGGAAGCCGACGTCTTGGTGCCGACCGTCACCGACCGCATCGACGCGGACGTGATCGGCAAGCTCGGCGAGCGGCTGAAGCTGATCGCGAATTTCGGCAACGGCGTCGACAATATCGACGTGCCGGCGGCGGTGAAGGCGGGGCTCACCGTCACCAATACGCCGCGCGTGCTTACCGAGGACACCGCCGACATGACGATGGCGCTGATCCTTGCGGTGCCGCGCCGGCTCGCGGAGGGCTCCGTCGTGCTCACCGGCGAGAAGGAGTGGACCGGCTGGTCGCCGACCTGGATGCTCGGCCACCGCATCTACGGCAAGCGCCTCGGCATCATCGGCATGGGCCGCATCGGGCAGGCGGTGGCGCGCCGCGCCCGCGCCTTCGGCCTGCAGATCCACTACCACAACCGTCGCCGTGTGCCGGCCGTGATCGAGGAGGAACTGGAGGCGACCTATTGGGACAGCCTCGACCAGATGCTCGCGCGCATGGACATCATCTCGGTCAACTGTCCGCACACGCCCGCGACCTATCATCTGCTGAGTGCGCGGCGGCTGAAGCTCATTCGCCCCGAGGCTTATATCGTCAACACCTCGCGGGGCGAGGTGATCGACGAGAATGCGCTCGCGCGCCTGATCGAAGCCGGCGAAATCGCCGGCGCCGGTCTCGACGTGTTCGAGCGCGAGCCCGCCATCAATCCGAAGCTTCTGAAGCTGGCGCGCACCGGCAAGGTCGTGCTGCTGCCGCACATGGGTTCCGCGACCATCGAAGGCCGCGTCGACATGGGCGAGAAGGTCATCATCAACATCAAAGCATTCATGGACGGCCACCGGCCGCCGGATCGCGTCCTGCCGTCTATGCTCTAGCGCCAGGCAGGCTGGCCGAAGATCAAATCGAATCTGCTTTCGTTGGCGCCGCGGCGGTTGCCGGCGCGCGCCACCGTCATTGCCGGCGCCGCGATGACGTTGCCGCTGGGCGAATACCGGCGTGGCGACATCGCGATAAGTCCGGGCGGATAACCGCCGCGCGGGACGACGTGCACGATACGAAAGCCGCGCGCCTTGAGCATCGCAAGCAGTCTGGGCAGAACGTGTGCGGTGCGAGGCTTGGCGTCATGCATCAGCAGGATGCCGCCACGGCGAGCCTGCAAGCGCGTGATTGTCCTCTCGAGCATGGCGTTGGTGTCGTTGTGCTTCCAGTCGTAGGAATCGACATCGACACTCCAGACAGCAATGCCGCGCTGGTGCAGATAGCGTTCCGCCTCGCGCGTTCTATACAGCCCGGGAAACCGGAAGAATGGCGCGGGGCTGGTTCCGAGCGCAGTGGAAACCGACGCGATGCCGGCGTCGATTTCATATTTCGCCCGCGTGAACGGCATGCGGTAGAGCGGGTGGTTTTGCGAGTGCGTGCCGATCGTGTGGCCCGCGGCGCGCACCTGCCGCGCGGTCTGAGGATGCGCCCGCGCCTGGCGGCCGACCATGAAGAAGGTCGCGCGCACGCACTCGTCGGCCAGAGCCTTGAGGACCCGATTGGTGGAGGACGGGTTCGGCCCGTCGTCAAACGTGAGCACCACTTCGCCCGGCGCGAGCGGCAACCTGACGCCGTAATCGTGGACACCGACGACCGGCATCACGCGTGGATCGACCGATATCACCCGGCTCACGCCGAGCGCGCCCGGCCTGCCGCACGGCATGGCCGAAGCGTCCGCGCAGCCGAGCGCGACGGCCGCAATAGCGATGCGCCACACGTAACGGATCACGCCCCCCGGCTCCCCTGCCGTTGTTGCGGGTAATTTACCGGGGCCGAGTGTTCCGCCGCCAAAATGCGGCGTTCATGATTAATAGGCGTCGTTAACGGGGATCGTGCCGTTCAAGAGTTTATGCGCGCTGGCTTACAGGACCGATGCCATAGCGGAACACGATCCACGCAAACAGGATCATTCCCGCAAAAACGATCAGAGAGCCGACGATGGCGGCCGCCTCGAACTGCGGCCCTACAAGCAGCACCAGCCCGATGCCGACCGGAAACAGGATCGCGCCGATGACAGAGACCCATGCCTGGATCTGCGCGAGTACCGTCGCGGCGGCCTGCGGCATTGCGTTGTAATAGAGGCCGGCAAGGAACAGCGCGACAAACCCGAGCAGGTTAAGATGCGCGTGCGCGGGCATGAGGCGGAAATCCTGCGTGATACCCATGCCGATGCCGAGCGCGAGCCCGACCAAAATCATGACGACGCTGACGCGCAGCAGATTTCTTGCAAGCATTAATATTCTCCGTGATACGGCATTAGCGATGAGGCCGCCCCGCATTCCGCCGCCCGCGCAATTTTTTTCGATGGCGCGCAAGAGGCGGTCAATGCGCGTAAATGCCGCAGCGTTCGGTCAGCAATACGCCGTCAGGTCCTTGATTGTCGCCTTCTCACCGCTCAGCGGATTGTTCGGATCCCACGCATAACCGAGCGTCTCGAAGCGCATCGAGCGCGCGTCGACCATCAGCAATCGCCCAACCAGATTCTCGCCGAAACCGACGATCTCGCGGATCGCCTCCAGCGCCATCATCGAGCCGAGAATCCCGGGTAGTGCGCCGAGGATGCCGGCTTCCGAACAAGCCGGAATCGTTCCAGGCGGCGGCGGCTCCGGAAAAAGACAGCGATAGGTCGGGTTCGGTTTGCCGTCGCGTCCCATTTCATGCGCGCGGATGGTCGTGAGCGAGCCGTCGAAAGTTCCGAGCGCGGCCGTGATCAGCGGCTTCTTCGCGAAGTAACAGGCGTCGGAAACGAGATAGCGCGTTTCGAAATTGTCGGAACCGTCGAGGACGAGATCGTAACGGCCGATGAGATCGAGCGCGTTCGTTCCCGTCAGCCGCACCGCGTGCGGCTCGAGTGAAACATGCGGATTCAATTTTTTGATCGCCGTCGCGGCGGTGCCGGCTTTTTCCGCGCCGATATCGCCGGTCGTGAAAATCACCTGCCGCTGCAAATTCGACAGCGAGACCTTGTCGTCATCGACGATCCCGAGGGTGCCGACGCCCGCCGCCGCGAGATAAAGCAGCGCCGGCGCGCCCAATCCCCCGGCCCCCACTACCAGCACCCGCGCGCGCTTGAGTGCCGCCTGGCCGGGTCCGCCGACCTCGCGCAGGACAATATGGCGCGCATAGCGCTCCAGCTCGCCGCTATTGAGCAACATAGCTAACCCTATGACGTTTAAAGGCTTTTGGCTAGCGACGATGCTGCCTCGATTGGTGCACAGTCGAGGGCCCTGGCTGCCTTGCGCCACCTCGATGATCGGCTAAGGTGCTCAAAAATCGTGGTTAGTCAGGCGTTAAGCAGATGCGGTGGGGCATTTTCGTTGCGTTGTTGGCGCTCGTCCTCTGCGCGGGACCGGCGGCGGCTGGGCCGTCCGCCGGACACAAAGCGAAGCTGAAGGAAGTCGCCACCACCGGCTCGATCCCCCCGAACGAGGGCAAGGCCGAGACGTCCCGAAGCGCCGCGAACGGCGACGTCTTCGCCGGTATCCCGCGCGACGAGCAATTGGCAATCCAGTCGGCGCTGTTGTGGGCGGGCGATGTCACCGCGACCACGAACGGCGACGATCCGATGGCCGCCGCGATCAAGAATTTCCAGAAGCGCAAGAAAGCGAAAGTCACCGGCGTCCTGACCCCCGCCGAGAGAGCCGAGCTCGTTGCCGCCGCGAAAGAGCGCGAGGACAGGTTCGGCTGGCGCGTCGTCACCGATCCGGCGACCGGCATCCGCATCGGACTGCCGACCAAGATGGTGCCGCATGCCCATCCGGACGGCAGCGGCACGCGCTGGTCCTCGACGCATGGCGAGGTGCAGGTCGCGACCTTCCGCATCAAGAGCGGCAACCTGCCGGCGTTGTTCGAAGAAGAAAAAAAGAGGCCGGGAAGGCAGATCGACTACAGCATGCTGCGGCCGGACAATTTCATCGTCAGCGGATTGCAGCGCGGCGTGCGCAAGTTTTCCGTACGCGCGCAGATGCGCGACGGCGAAATCCGCGGCTTCACCATGCTCTACGACCAAATGATGGAGACGATCGTCACGCCGGCGATGGTGGCGATGGCGAGCGCTTTCTCGCCCTTCCCCGCGCGCATTGCCCCGCTCGCCGCGCTGGCGCGCCCGGTCGATTACGGCACCGGCATCGTCGTCAGCGAGCAAGGCGACATCGTCACCGACCGGCGCAACACGCAAGGCTGCCAGGTGATCGTCGCGGCCGGCATCGGAAACGCCGAGCGGGTCGCCGAGGACAAGGACAACGGCATTGCGCTGCTGCGCGTTTACGGCGCGCGCAAGCTTGCGCCGGTTTCGCTCGCGCGCGAGACGCCGAAAAAAGGCGAGCTGACGCTGGTCGGCATCCCCGATCCGCAGGAACAGGACGGCGCGCGCAAGCTTGCCGAGATCAAGGCACGCCTTGCCGACGCCAACGCTATTGAATTGCGTCAGCCCGTACCGGTCGCCGGCTATTCCGGCGCCGCCGCGCTCGACACGCAAGGCCGCGTGCTCGGCATGATGGAGACGCGCAACGCCGTCATCGCCAGCGCCGAGCCCTCGGTGCCGCCGGTGCGGCTCATCGGCGCCGGCGCGATCCGTGGTTTTCTTGCGAGCAACAACGTGCCGCTTGCGCCGGCCGACTCGGGCGCCGATGCCAAAGCATCTGTCGTGCGCATCATCTGCGTCAGAAAATAGATCCCTTCTCCGATCGGAGCGGCGGCCATGGCGGGTGCACCGAACGTCAACTTCGACGACGGTGCGGCCTATGAAAACTTCATGGGCCGCTGGAGCCGCCAAATCGGCGCTGTATTTCTCGACTGGCTGTCGCCGCCGCGCGATGCGCGCTGGCTCGACGTCGGCTGCGGCACCGGCGTATTCACTCAACTGGTCCTAGACCGCTGCAATCCGGCGCAGGTCACCGCGGTCGATCCTGCGCGCCGAGGCGACGATGTCGAAGCCGCCGTCTGCGAACGGCAGCGCCAATGCGTCGCCGACGCGGAATTGCGCGCGCTTCGCCAAAGGTTGCTTCAGAACATAGTCGATCTGCGCGGGGCGTTGGTGATGAATTTCATCCCGGACCGGCCGCGCGCCGTCGCCGACATGCGCCGCGTAACGCGTCCGGGCGGCATCGTCGCTGCGTATGTCTGGGATTTCACGCGGGCAGGCAGTCCCAACTGGCCGTTCGGACGCGCCATGCGCGTGCTTGGTTATTCCCCGCCCCGCCCGCCGGGCGAGGAGGATTCGACGCGCGAGCGCTTGAGCGCGCTGTTCGAGGCGGAGAAATTGACCGAGATCGTCACGCGCGAAATCGAGGTGACGACGACGTTCCCCAGTTTCGAAGACTTCTGGCGCTCCCAGACGCCTTCGTTCAGTCCAACCGGCAGGGCGCTTGCCGCCGTGCCCAAGACCGAGCTGCCGAAAATAAAGAAGGCGGTGCGCGATGTCCTCAAGGCGCCGGGCGAGGGGCCCGTGACCTACGCCGCTCGTGCCAATGCGATCAAGTCGCGTGTGCCCGGCTGATCCTACCGGTTCTTGAAGTTCGGCTTGCGTTTCTCGACGAAGGCTTTCATGCCTTCCTTCTGGTCCTCGGTCGCGAACAGCGAGTGGAACACGCGCCGCTCGAAGCGGATGCCTTCGGCGAGCGGCACCTCGAACGAGCGCAACACCGCTTCCTTCGCCAGCAGCACCGAGGGCAGCGACATCGACGCGATCGTCTCCGCGAGCTTCATCGCCTCGTCCATCAGATCGGCAAGCGGCACGACGCGCGACACGAGGTTCGAGCGTTCGGCCTCGGTCGCGTCCATCATGCGGCCGGTGAGGTTCATTTCCATCGACTTCGATTTCCCGACCGCGCGCGTCAGGCGCTGCGTGCCGCCGATGCCGGGAATGACGCCGATCTTGATCTCCGGCTGGCCGAACTTGGCGTTGTCCGCCGCGATCACGATGTCGCACATCATCGCCAATTCGCAGCCGCCGCCGAGCGCGAAGCCCGCGACCGCCGCGATCACCGGCTTGCGCGCCCGCGCCGCTTCGTCCCAATCGCCGGCGAAATTTCCCATCAGCGCTTCGTTGTAGGTCTTCTCCGCCATCTCCTTGATGTCGGCGCCGGCAGCAAACGCCTTCTCGTTGCCGGTGATGATCATGCAGCCGATGTCCGGGTCGGTGTCGAACTTCCGGATGGCGTCGCACAGCTCGGACTTGAGCGCGAGATTGAGCGCGTTGAGCGCTTGCGGGCGGTTGAGCCGGATGATGGCGACGCGGCCTTTGGTTTCGGTGAGGATGTTCTCGTAAGCCATGAAATTCTTCCCGGTTTGAACGCGCACGGACGCCGGCCCGTACCTTGAAACGAGCCTAGCATAGCGTGTGACCGGGTGAAGCCGGGCGCTTGCGCCGCTACATCCAGCGGCGGAAGAAGGGCTTGCTGGCCGGCGGCGGCGGAGAAGACGACTTCGGCGCGGGCGCGGGCTTGTCGGCGCTGGCGACGCTGAAACTGTTCACCTTGCCCGCCGTGTCGACGCTTTCGAGCGCCGCCGTTTTCGCGTTGGCGCTTTCGTTGACGTGCACGCCGATCGCGCTCGAGCCCATGGCGACGACGAAGATGATCAGGCTGTTGATGACGAAATACATGCCGCGCCGCACGAGGCTTGCGCCGTAGGTGAACACCATGGTGCCGAACAGGAAGCTCACCGCCAGCCCCGTGTAGTTGAGCGGCAGCGGATCGAACTGCTGGCACAGCGTGTTCGTGATCACCATCGTGAAGGCGCCGGCGGCGCCCGGCGTGATCATCGAATTGGGATTGAGGAATTCGGAGAACGGATTGGCAGCGGCTTTGCCGGCGGCTTTCACCGGCGCGCGCATGTGATGCGTTTGCGACATATCGACCCCCTGGTAGCCTGGGTTAGTCTTCACTTTGCGATAGTAGCACGGCGACTTTTGCGGCATTGGTTGGCGGATACCGCGCGAGCCGCCGGCAAAATCATTTCTGGCAACTCGGACAATAAAACGTCGAACGTCCGGTCTGTGTGATGCGCTTCACCTTGCCTTTGCAGCCGGGCGTAAGGCACGGCTTGCCCTCGCGGTCGTAGACCTGGAAATTGTGCTGGAAGTCGCCAAGCGAACCGTCGGCGCGGCGATGATCGCGGAGCGACGAGCCGCCGGCCTTGATGGCGTCGTTGAGCACCGCCTTGATGGCATCGACCAGCGCTGCCGCGCGCCCGTTCGGTCTGCCGTTGCGGTCCGCGATCGTGGACGCCCGCCGCTTCGGCGACAGATGCGCGCGGAACAGCGCCTCGCAGACATAGATGTTGCCGAGGCCCGCGACCACGCGTTGATCGCTGAGCGCCGCCTTCAGCGACGTCTTTTTTCCGGCGCAGGCTTTCGCCAGCATCGCGGCGTCGAATTCGTTGCCGAGCGGCTCCGGCCCGAGATTGCGCAACAGCGGCTCGCCGTCGAGCTTGCCGCGCGGCACGAGCTTCATCGAGCCAAAGCGGCGCGGATCGTTGAACGTGACGACTTCGCCGTTCGACATGTGAAACACGACGTGGTCGTGCGCCGTGCTCTTCGAGCGCTCGTGATAATATTTTCCCGGCGCCGCGTCCTTGCCGACGCGGAACGAGCCCGACATGCCGAGATGCATCAGCAGCACGTCGCCGGACGACAGATCCGCCAGCAGATATTTCGCGCGCCGCCCGAGCCCTTCGACCTTCGTGCCTTCGATCCGTTTCTCGAAGCCCTTGGCGATCGGCCAGCGCAGGCGCCGGTCGCGCACCTCGACTTTCTCGAAGCGCGCGCCCTCCATCGCGGGCTCGAGGCCGCGCCGCACCGTTTCGACTTCGGGAAGTTCGGGCATGGTTAATCTCGGGCGTCATTCCGGAACGCGCGCCATTATGGCGAGCGGACCCGGAATCCATACTCCGCAGCGCCGGGACTATGGATTCCGGGTTCGCGGCCTGAAGCCGCGCCCCGGAATGACAGGAACCGGATAGATAGCGCCGTCGTCGCCCCCGCGCTATGGTCCTGCCAGCAAAGGATTATTGGCCGAAAACGGACCATGGCGACGACCCCGGGCGAAACCCATTTCGGCGAGCGCACCGTGCCCCTGGAAGAGAAACAGGGGCTGGTCGACGACGTCTTCCATTCGGTCGCGCGCCGCTACGACCTGATGAACGACCTGATGTCGGGCGGTTTGCACCGCGCCTGGAAGGACGCGCTGGTCACCGCGGTCAACCCGCCACCGAAAGGCCGTCCCGGCCGTGTTGACGAACAAAAAGGCCATCTCGGCCGTCTTGACGAACAAAAAGGCCGTCCCGGCCGTCTTGACGAACAAGTGGATCGCGCTTTTTCGCTGCTCGATCTCGCCGGCGGCACCGGCGACATCGCCTTCCGCGTGGCGCAGGCCGGCGGCGCCGGCACGCGCGTCACGGTCTGCGACATCAACGAGGAGATGCTCGCCGTCGGCCGCGAGCGAGCGCGCGCGCAGGGCCACGATCACGTGGTGACGTTCGAGCAGGGCAATGCCGAAGAGCTTTCCTATCCCGACCGCACCTTCGATTGCGTCACCATCGCCTTCGGCATCCGCAACGTGCCGCGCATCGACGCCGCGCTGAAGGAAGCGCACCGCGTGCTGAAGATCGGCGGCCGCTTTCTCTGCCTGGAATTTTCATCCGTCGACGTACCCGGTCTCGACAAGCTCTACGAGCTTTATTCCTTCAACGTCATTCCGGCGATCGGCAGCACGGTCACCGGGGACCGCGAGGCCTACCAGTATCTCGTCGAATCGATCCGCAAATTCCCCAAGCCGAAGGCTTTCGCGCAGATGATCGAGGCCGCCGGCTTCCGCCTCGTGTCGTTCACGCAAATGACCGGCGGCGTGGTGGCCATGCATTCGGGATGGAAGTTGTGATGTTAGTCCCCGCGGCCCCCTATCTCCGTCACCCTGAGGTGCGAGCACAGCGAGCCTCGAAGGGTGACGGCCGGGCGCTGCGCGCGCGGCAAAAACCGTGACCCTCGGCGTCTCCCACATTCTGCGACTGACGCGCGCCGGTTTCGTGTTCGCGCGCGAGGGCGTTTTTGCGCTGATCGACACGCGCCCCCTCCCGTTTTCCGCAAGAGCCGGCATCGCGATCGCGCGCCTGTTCGAGCGGCCGAGCGCGAAGTCCGGGCAGAGCCGGCTCGCCGCGGCGCTGACGCGGCTTGGACCGACTTACGTCAAGCTCGGCCAGTTCATGGCGACGCGGCCGGACGTCGTCGGCACGACGATCGCGCGCGATCTCGAAAGCCTGCAGGACAAGATGCCGCCGTTTCCGCAAAGCGCGGCGGAAGCGACCGTTGCCGCCGCGTTCGACAAGCCGCTGTCCGCGATTTACGCCGCATTCGGGCCCGCCGTCGCGGCCGCCTCGATCGCGCAGGTGCATCGCGCCGAGGTCGGCGAGAACGGCGAGCGCAAGGCGGTCGCCGTGAAAGTGTTGCGGCCCGGTGTCGGCGCGCGCTTCCGTGCCGAGCTCGACAGTTTCTTTTTCGCCGCGCGCAAGGCGGAAAGCTGGTCACCCGAAGCGCAACGGCTGCGTCTCATCGAAGTCGTCACCACGCTGGCGCGCTCGGTTGCCATCGAAATGGATTTTCGTCTCGAAGCCGCCGCGCTCTCCGAGATGGCGGAGAACACCAAGGACGATCCCGATTTCCGCGTACCCGCCGTCGACTGGAATCGCACCGCGCGCGAGGTGCTGACGCTGGAATGGATCGAGGGAACGCCGCTTAACGATCACGCCGCGCTCGCCGCCAAGGGTCACGACCTGCCGGCGCTCGGCCGCAAGGTGATCCAGACCTTCCTGCGTCACGCGCTGCGCGACGGCTTCTTCCACGCGGATATGCATCCCGGCAACCTGTTCGTCGACGATAGCGGCAATCTGGTCGCGGTCGACTTCGGCATCATGGGAAGGCTCGGACCGAAAGAGCGACGCTTTCTCGCCGAGATCCTGTTCGGCTTCATCACCCGCGACTACCACCGCGTCGCGCAGGTGCATTTCGATGCCGGCTACGTGCCGCGCACGCATTCGGTGGAGAATTTCGCGCAGGCGATCCGCGCCATCGGCGAGCCCATCCACAACCGAACCGCCGAAGACATTTCGATGGCGAAGCTCCTGATGCTGCTGTTCGAGGTCACCGGCCTGTTCGACATGCGCACGCGACCCGAACTGCTGCTGCTGCAGAAGACGATGGTGGTCGTCGAAGGTGTCGCGCGTTCGCTCGATCCGAAGCTCGACATGTGGAAAACCGCGGACCCGGTTGTTCGCGAATGGATCGGCCGCCATCTCGGGCCCGCCGGGCAGATCGAGGGCGCGGTGGAAGGCGCGGGCGAGCTCGGCCGCTTCCTTGGCCAGGTTCCGGGCTTGCTCACGCGCGCTGGCACGCTGATCGACCAGCTCGACGAGATCACCCGCGACGGTCTGGTGCTTGCGCCGGAAACGGTTGCCGCGATCGGCGCGGCGGAAGCGCGCCGCAATCGCTCGGTCACCGTCGCGTTGTGGACGATCGTCGCGCTGCTCGCCGTCGCCGTCTTGCTATTGTGGTAACGGCGTCTGCTCATTCCGGCGCAAGTGACGTCATTCTCCGCTCGTCCCCACGAAAAGTGGGAACCCCTTCCTGAAAGTTCTGGATTCGCGCTTGCGCGGGAAAGAGTGGGAGCGCTGCCGCGCTCGACATCAATCGCACGCGTCAGCGCGCGTCGGCGAGCAGCATGTCGGCGCCCTTCTCGCCGATCATGATCGCCGCCGCGTTGGTGTTGCCCGAGACGACCGCCGGCATGATCGACGCGTCGATCACGCGCAGGCGGTCAAGCCCGCGCACGCGCAGCCGCTCGTCGACAACGGCCTTCTCGTCCTGGCCCATGCGGCAGGTGCCGACCGGGTGGTAAACGGTCGAGCCGCGGCGGCGGATGTAGTCGAGCAGATCGGCATCGCTCGTGCAGCCGGGGCCGGGCTCGACTTCCTCCGCGACGTGTTGCGCCATCGCGGGCGCGGCGACGATGCGGCGGATGGCCTTCATGCCCGCGACCATCGTGTCGCGGTCCTTCTGCGCCGAGAGATAATCCGGATGGATCGCCGGCGCTTCGCGCGGATCCGCCGACTTGATGCGCACATTGCCGCGGCTCTCCGGCCGCAACTGCGTGCACACCGCGGTGACGGCTGAAAACGGATAAAGCTCCTCGCCGATGTTCTTCACCGAGAACAGCATCATCGAACATTGCACGTCCGGCGTTTCCGCCGTCGGCAGCGCGCGCAGGAAGCAGCCCGCCGAGAGCGCGGGAATGGCGAAATAGCCGCGCCGGAACAGCGCGTAGCGCACCACCGCCGCGGCGCCGAGATGCCAGCGCCGCACCGCGTCGTTGAGCGACAGCGGGTGTTTTAGCCGCAGCACCAGCCGCGCGTAATAGTGATCGTTGAGGCCCTCGCCGACGTCCGGCATGTCCGCGACAACCGGGATGCCGTGCTGCTTGAGCAGCGCCGCCGGACCGACACCCGACAATTGCAGAAGCTGTGGCGAATTGAACGCGCCGGACGCGACGATTACCTCGCCGTCCGCGCGCGCCGTGTGTGTTTGACCGTCGACGATATATTCGACGCCGACCGCGCGTTTGCCCTCGAACAAGATCCGCGTCGCCAGCGCATCGGAGACGATCGCGAGATTGCCGCGCCCGCGCGCCGGATCGAGATAAGACACCGCCGCCGACGCGCGCACGCCCTTGCGCATCGTCGTCTGGTAGAAGCCCGTGCCTTCCTGCTGCGCGCCGTTGAAGTCGTCGTTGCGCGGATAGCCGCACTGCTGCGCCGCCTCGACGTAGGCCGCGGCGAGCGGATGTCTGTCGCGCACATCGGAGACGCCGAGCGGCCCGCCTTCGCCGTGCCATTCGTTGCCGCCGCGCTCGTTGTCCTCCGCCTTGCGGAAGTAAGGCAGCACGTCCTCGTAGCTCCAGCCGGCATTGCCGAGCTGCCGCCAGTGATCGAAGTCCTGCGCCTGGCCGCGGATGTAGACCATGCCGTTGATCGAGCTCGAGCCGCCGATCACCTTGCCGCGCGGCGCGATGACGTTGCGGCCGTGGCACTCCGGTTGCGGTTCGGTCGTGTAGAGCCAGTTGAAGCGGCGATCGCGGAAGAGCCGCGCATAGCCGAGTGGCACGCGCAGCCACGGATTGCGGCTGTCGGGTCCGGCTTCAAGGAGCAGCACGCGATGCTTCCCCGAAGCGGTAAGCCGGTTGGCGAGCACGCAGCCGGCGCTGCCCGCGCCGACCACGATGAAGTCGTAAGTGCCGGAATTCTCAGGCATTTGACCCGACCGCGATGATTGCATTGATTGCATTGCAATCACATGTTATGCTGCTGATATAGCTGACGATTTAGCGTGCGCCACCCATGGCCTCCCTTACTGTCCGGCAGATCGACGAAGCGGTCAAGAAACGGCTGCGCCTGCGCGCGGCGCGCAACGGCCGCTCCATGGAAGACGAGATCCGCAACGTGTTGCGCGATGCGGCCGACACCACCGGCCGGGAGATCCTCGAATCCTTCGCGCCTCCCGGCAACGTCGCTCGCGCGCGCCGTCGCGATGCTGAACCCGCTGCCGACAGCAGGCGCGTGTTGCTGATCATCGGCGGCGGCATCGCCGCATACAAATCGCTCGATCTCATTCGCCGGCTGAAGGAGCGCGGCATCGCCGTGCGCTGCATCCTCACCAAGGCGGCGCAGGAATTCATCACGCCATTGTCCGCTGGCGCGATTGTCGGCGAGCGCGTGTTCACCGACCTGTTCGACCCCGCGCACGAATTTGATATCGGCCACATCCGGCTCGCGCGCGAATGCGATCTCGTCGTGGTCGCACCCGCGACCGCCGATCTGATGGCGAAGATCGCGGGCGGTCATGCCGACGACCTTGCCACCGCCGTACTGCTCGCGACGAGCGCGAAGGTTTTGCTCGCGCCGGCGATGAATCCGCACATGTGGAGCAACAAGGCGACGCAACGTAATCTCGCGCAGCTCGTCGCGGATGGATTTCAGATCGTCGGCCCGAACGAAGGCGAGATGGCGGAAGCGGGCGAGCGCGGTTTCGGCCGCATGGCGGAGCCTTTGGAAATTGCCGCGGCAGCGGAACGCGTGCTCGCGCCGCAGGCACGCGCACTCGAAGGCAAGCGCGTGCTCATCACGTCCGGCCCGACGCACGAACCGATCGATCCGGTGCGCTACATCGCCAATCGCTCGTCCGGCAAGCAGGGCCACGCGATCGCAATCGCCGCCGCGCGCGCGGGCGCGCAGGTGACGCTCGTCAGCGGGCCGGTGAATCTGCCCGATCCGCGGGGCATTTCCGTCGTCCACGTCGAAAGCGCGCGCGAGATGCTAACCGCGGTCGAGCGCGCGCTGCCCGCCGATGTCGCCATCTTCGCCGCCGCGGTCGCCGACTGGCGCGTGGCGAGTGCCGGCGCGCAGAAGATCAAGAAGAAAGCCGGTCAGGCGACGCCCGAGCTCGAACTCGTGGAAAATCCCGATATCCTTTCCACCGTCGCGCACCGCAAGAGCGCGCGGCCGGAACTGGTGATCGGCTTTGCCGCCGAGACCGAGAATGTCGTCGCCAACGCAAAAGCAAAGCTGGCGAAGAAAGGCTGCGACTGGATTCTGGCGAACGACGTGTCGCCGCAGACCGGCATCATGGGCGGCGACAGCAACACCATCACGCTCGTCACGCGCGGCGGCGCGGAGAGCTGGCCGACGCAATCGAAGGATGACGTCGCCCGCATGCTGATCGAGCGCATCGCGAAGGAGATCGCGGAGAGCTCACAAGCATGAATTCGCTCCGTCATCTGGAGGTGTCCGCGCGCAACGCGGACCTCAAAGGGTGACGACCGAATCTTCGAAGTCTTGGCCGTTCGTCCTTCTAGGCTCGCTGCGCTCGCACCTCAAATTACGCACAGCAACGCACAGGCTGGATTTCTGAATTGCTGCCGCACGCGCTACGCTTTGAACCGCACCGCGATGCGAGCGTTGGCGGGTTATGGCGATCGGTTTTCCAGTTCGAAAAGCTAGCGGCGAGACCTTCACCGAGGTGCTGGTCCAGCGCCTCCCCCACGGCGCGGACCTGCCGCTGCCGTCGTACCAGAGCGCGCACGCCGCCGGCCTCGACCTCCTCGCCGCCGTCCCGCAGGACGCGCCGGTTACGCTCGCGCCCGGCGCGCGCGCCCTGGTGCCGACCGGCATCGCCATCGCGCTGCCGCCGGGCACCGAGGGACAGGTGCGCCCGCGCTCGGGGCTCGCCGCCAGGCACGGTCTCACCGTGCTCAACGCGCCGGGCACCATCGACGCCGACTATCGCGGCGAGGTGCAGGTGCTGCTGATCAACCACGGGAGCGAGCCGGTCACGCTTGCGCGCGGCACCCGCATCGCCCAGCTCATCGTCGCGCCGGTCGCGCAAGCCGCCTTGCGCGAGGTTGAAAGTCTCGACGAAACTCCGCGCGGCGCCGGCGGTTTTGGCTCAACCGGCCGCTGAATAATTACAACTGCAACTGACTGGACGAACCACTTGCAGTAGCATATTACCGCTTGCTGCCAGGGGTTGGGTCAATGCCGCTTCTGTCCCGCAAGGGCACGTTGGCGATCGCCGCCGTCATCGACATTGCCATCAATGTCCGTGGCCGGCCGGTATCCGCCAAGATTCTCGCCGCGCGGCACAAGCTCCCGCCCCGCCATCTCGAGCCGGTGCTGCAATCGCTGGTGCACGAAGGCATCCTCAAAGGCATCCGCGGACCGCACGGCGGCTACGAGCTCGCGCGCGAAAGCCGCCTGATCACCGCCGAGGAAATCCTGCGCGCGGCCGGACAGGCCGACGACGAAAACAGGATCTCGCTGCCGAATTCGGCGCTGATCAGCGACGTGGTGCGGCCCGCGTTGTCGGGGGCCGAGCGCGCGCTGTCGGCCGCACTGGCGCTGATCACCGTCGACGACATGGCGCGCACGGCGGCGTCGCTGAAATTGGCGCGCGACTAAAGGGTTGCCGCCCTCACGTTCACGATCTGGACTCTTTCGGGGGGAGTCCCCGGGAGGGTAAAGTCCAGCGATTCGCGGGTGGTGTGGCGGACGCCGCCCGAATCCTGGGGCAAGCCTGAATGCCGGAGACGATCCGGACGGCGAACGAGAGGCTGCGTTCTCGTCCGAGGCAAGGTCTGATCCTCGCCTCCTGCGTCATCGTAATCCTCTCCCTCGCACCGACCGACCCTGCGCAAGCCGCGGGCGCGTTCGCGCTCGCCAACGCGTACCTTGCCGCTTTCGCCAGCCTCGGCCAGCAGGAAATCGCGGGGCTCACGCTCACGCTCGGCCTCCTGTGCTTCGCGGTGCTCACCGCCATCACGCTTCTGCGCACGCGCGTGCGCGCCGCGCGCATCGAAGCCGCCGCGCACGACGAGCGCATCGCGCTCAAGGCGGACATCGACCGGCTGAAGGCGCTGCTGATGTCGGAACCGCAAATCCTGGTGTCGTGGGGCGCCGCCGACAGCGAGCCGGAGATCGTCGGTGATACCGGCCTGATCACGCCCGGCACGGTGCCGCAGCGCGTGCTTGCCTTCGGCGCCTGGCTCGAGCCCGCCGCCGCGCAAAGGATGGAGCGCGCCGTCGAGACCTTGCGCGAAGATGGCCGCAGCTTCGTCACGACCCTGGTCACCATTTCCGGCGCGCCGATCGAGGCGGAAGGCCGCGCCATCGGCGGCCGCGCGGTGCTGCGCCTGCGCGACGTCAGCGGCATCAAGCGCGAGCACGCCGACCTCTCCGACCGTTACGAGCGCCTGAACCGCGAAGCCGAGACGTTGCGCGCGCTGATCGACGCGCTGCCCTCGCCCGTATGGGTGCGCGACGACGTCGGCAATCTGGTGCTCGTCAACGGCGCCTACGCGCGCGCGGTCGAAGCGAGCGAGCCGGGCGATGCCGTGGAGCGCGGCGCCGAATTGCTCGGTCGCACCGCGCGCGAGGAATTGCTGCGCACGCATGCCGCCGGCAAGCTCTACGTGAGCCGCCAGCCGGCGATCGTCGCCGGTCAGCGCAAGACCTTCGACGTCGTCGATGCTCCGAGCGAGCACGGCAGCGCCGGCATCGCCATCGACGTGACCGAAGTCGAAGCGTTGCGCGCCAATCTCGCCGGCATGGTCGAGGCGCATCGCCGCGTGCTCGATCAACTCGCGACCGGCGTTGCGATCTACGCCACCGACCAGAAGCTCATCTTCTACAACGCCGCATTCCGCGCGCTGTGGGATCTCGACGCCGCCTACCTCGACCAGTCGCCGACCGACAGCGCCGTGCTCGACAAGCTGCGCGCGGCCCGCAAATTGCCGGAGGAGCAGGACTTCCGGCAATGGAAGAGCCAGTTGCACGAGGCCTACCGCACGGTCGAATCGAAGGAGCACATGTGGCACCTGCCGGACGGCCGCGCCTTGCGCGTCGTCACCACGCCCAATCCGGAAGGTGGCGTCACCTACATTTTCCACGACGTCACCGAGCGCCTCGACATGCACCGCCGCTTCGAGGCGCTGATCAAGGTGCAGAGCGAAACGCTCGATCATCTAGCCGAGGCGGTCGCGGTGTTCGCGAGCGACGGCCGCATCCGCCTGTTCAATCCGGCTTTTTCGTCGATGTGGAAGCTTCAGCCCGAAGCGCTCGAGCAGCGCCCGCACGTCGAGCAGGTCACCGCATGGTGCCAGGCGCTGCACGACGACGGCGCGGTATGGCGCCGCCTGCGCGCCGCCGTCACGGCGATCGACGGCCGCGAGCCGACCGTCGGCCGCATCGAGCGGCGCGACGGCGTGATGATCGATTGCACCACCATGCCGCTGCCGGACGGTGCGACGCTCGTCACGTTCCAGGACGTCACCGATACCGTCAACATCGAGCGCGCGCTGCGCGAGCGCAACGAGGCGCTGGAAGCCGCCGACCAGATCAAGGTGGAGTTCGTCCACCACGTTTCCTACGAGCTGCGCTCGCCGCTTACCAACATCATCGGCTTCGCGCATTTCCTCGGCGATCAGGCGGTCGGGCCGCTCAACGACAAGCAGCGCGAATATCTCGGCTACATCACGGTGTCGACCAACGCGCTGCTCGCCATCATCAACAACATCCTCGATCTCGCAACCATCGATGCCGGCGCCATGACGCTCAACCTCACCGACGTCGACATCCGCGCCGCCATGCAGGCGGCGGCGGAAGGCGTGCAGGACCGGCTGGTGAAAGACAGCCTCAAGCTGGACGTGAGGATCGCGCCCGGTATCGGCAACGTCACCGCCGACGAACGCCGGCTGCGCCAGATTCTGTTCAACCTTCTCTCCAACGCGATCGGCTTCTCGCCGCCGGGCGAAACGATCGACTTCGTCGCCGAGCGCCATTCCGACGCGGTCGTCTTCGCCGTCACCGATCGCGGCCCCGGCATTCCGCCCGACGTGAAGAACAAGGTGTTCGACTGGTTCGAAACCGACTCGCTCGGCTCGCAGCATCGCGGCACCGGGCTCGGCCTGTCGCTGGTGCGCTCGTTCGTCGAATTGCACGGCGGCAGCGTCAGTCTCGAATCCGCGATGGGCCGCGGCACCACCGTGACCTGCGTGTTTCCGATCGAGCAGGCGGCAAGGCCGCTCGGCCGGCAAACCGCCGCCTGATCCCCAACGCGCAAAGAAAAAGCCTCCGCGGCGAACCGCGGAGGCCCTTTGTGCTGTCCGGTTTAGCGCCGGTACACGCGATGGCGCGGCGGCGGCGCTTCATGATAGCCGACGTATTCGCCGTTGACGCACTGGCCGTGACTGATGGTCAGCAGCGCCTGGAAGCCGCGGCACGGCTGAAACACCGAGTCGAGCGCGGCAATGCCGCCGATTCCCGCGACGCCGCCGAACGCCGCGGCGCCCGCTGCCGATGCCGGCAATGCCGCCGTCGCGGCCGCGCCGTACCAGCCTTCCGATACGCCGAGGCCGAACACGGTGCCGCCGACCACGCCGGCGCCGACTTCCGCGGCCTGACCCGGGCGCGGACCGTTGTCGTAGGTCGCCGCCAAAGCCGGCGTCGCGACAACCGCCGCGGCGACGGCGAGCATTGGCAGAATTTTTCTCATCACAAAATCTCCTTCGATTGCTGCCCCGACTGCATTGCAAATGCTTGACGCAGCGCAGCGTTCCGAAATTCGCGCGGGCGGGCGGAACGCGCCGGGGAACAGTGGCGACGATGTGATCGGCGCGTGCGAACCTTGCCGCTCGCGTGCAAAAAGCATGGCGTCAACGTGGCAATGCGAAAAGAACGGGTGTGCGGTCTATTCCGCCGCGTCCATCGCCGGCAGATCGGCTCCGCCATGCGAGCGCCCGCGTATCGCTTCGTCGCGGTACTTGCGCGCGAGCGCGGCCTCGCCGCCCGTCGTCGCGTGGTAGAGATCGAGCGCATCGAATTCGTCGGCCTGCGGCGGCGCGATGGCAAGATCGCTGTATGACCATCGATCGGGCGCTGCCAGCGCTTCTTTCAACATCGCCTTGGTGCGCCGGTAGACGCGCAGATAGCCCATCGCCTTCATCGCGGTCTGCCCGATGTAGCGCGGGTAAAATGTGAAGGCGCTTTCGAGCGGCATTCCGTGCCTCCGGTCGCGGCGGAATTTGCGCCGCAACGCCCCGCCCTCGAGCGGATGCACGCCCTCGAACAGGATCATCAGATAGAACCACAGGATCGTTGACAGTGTCGTTCCGGGGCGGCCGATCTTGTTGGCGCAGGTGCGGCGCAGGATCGTCCGGATGTGCTCCGGCGTATAGAACGCATCCCAGGCGGCGCGATAAGCCTCCTCCCAATCCTTGTCCGACATCGTCGGGTGGTGCGAAACGCGGTGATTGAGATCGTACTTGTTCATGTCGCCGTCCATCCAGACGTTCTTGGTCCAGAGGTTCTTGTGGTCCTCCGATCCGGGCAGCGGCGTCAGGAAAAAGAACTCCAGAATGTCGAGCGGTAATTCGCGCTTGATGATCTCGATGTCGCGCGCAATCGATTCCTTGGTGTCGGCGGGAAAGCCGAGAATGTAGCCGGCGTACGTGATGGCGCCGTGGTTGCGCCACATCTGGAGCATTTCGCGATATTCGGTGATCTTGTTCTGGCGCTTCTTGGCGGCGATCAGGTTGTCCGGATTTATGTTTTCAAGGCCGATGAATACGCGCCGCACGCCGGCCTTGGTCGCCTTCTCGATGAAGCGCGGAATCTTGTGACAAAGCGTGTCGACCTGGATCGTGAAGCCGATGTTCATGCCTTCGCCGACGCGCAGTTGAATCATGCGGTCGAACAACGGCTCCCAGTCCTTGTTGCGCGCGAAGTTGTCGTCGGTGATGAAGAATCGCTTGATCCCTTGAGCGACGTTCTCGCGCACGATCTTCTCGAGATCGTCGGCCGAGCGGATGCGGCTCTTGCGCCCCTGCACGTTGATGATCGTGCAGAACGAGCACTGATACGGACAGCCGCGCCCGAGGTCGATGCTCGACAGCGAGCCGGAGGTGCGGGAGACGTGCTTCTTCGGCAAAAATGGCGGCGGCTCGCCCGCGAGCGCCGGCAGATCCTTCATGAAATTGTATATCGGCGCGAGCGTGCCGTTCCACGCATCGCGCAGGACCTGATCGAGACGCCCTTCCTCCGCTTCGCCGGCGAAAAACGAAATGCCGAGTTCTTGCGCGGCGCGGATGTCGGGGGGCAATTCCGGCAGCATCGACAGGCATCCGGAAATGTGAAAGCCGCCGATACAAACGGGAAGGCCGGCATCGAGGAAAGGCCGCGCCAGATCGACCGCACGCGGAAACTGGTTTGATTGCACGCCGACGAGACCGATCAACGCGCGGCCGCCCGCGCGCCGGATCATGCGGACGATCTGATCCGGCCGCACCCGCCGGTTGGTTTCGTCATAGGTGTGCAGACGGATATCGACGCCCGGACCGAGCACCTGGCGCCGGGTTGCGTCCTCGGCGAGCGCGTTCAGGCAGGCGAGCGTATTGGACGGAATCGCGGAGCGAAACCACTGAATCGGATAGCCGTCGTCATCGTAATGCGTCGGCTTGATCATCACGAAATGAAAGATCGCGGGATTGGCGGCGCCATTCGGCTTCAACGTCATCTCCCGCGCGGACGCAACATCATGCCGAAATCGGCTGAGCGGCCCGCTTGCAGGAAACGTTGCGCCTAATCGACGGCTAAGTCGAGCTTTATATCTCGTCCGCGCGCAAATACCGCGCCTTTCGCGCCATTTCTGGCGCAAATCGAAAAGAAACCGGACTTTGCCTTTAAAACAGGCGCGCGCATTCCCATATCAGTCGAGCTGTTTCATTTTTGTACTGCGCGAGCAAACGGAGATCGTTATGGAAAAATTCGATTACAACGCGCCTGCCGAATTGTTTCCGGCGCGACACCGCAAGGTCGCCAAAAAGATTACCTATCGCCGTTTCGATCATGCAGCCGACGCCATCCGTTTTGCGGTCGAAGAGCTTCCGGCGCCTTTGCTGCTCGGTGCGTGTCTCGAAATCGACGAGCAACGCCTCGACGGCAAAGACATTCAGGCGCTTTACGACAGCAAGGACTACCCGCTGAAGAAGCGCGTCAGTTGATGCAGGCGATAGCGTGCCGGCTGCTTCTCGCGTTCGTTTGACCGCACCGCACAATTCGTATAACGGTATCTTGCAACCAGGTTTTCTGATCTGCCTTGTTTCGCTGCCCGTTTTTGGGCGCTCACCAAGTCAACCCAAAAAACTCGGATGTTTCGATCATCCAGGCGATGAACGCCTGGATGCTTTTCACGCACCCAGCGTGCGACACAAGGAAGACAAATATGGCTACAGGTACAGTGAAGTTCTTCAATACCCAAAAAGGTTTTGGGTTCATTACACCGAGCGACGGCTCGCGCGATGTGTTCGTGCACATCAGCGCCGTAGAGCGCGCCGGTATGAGCTCGCTCAACGAGGGTCAGCGCGTCAGTTACGAGATCGTGACCGAGCGCGGCAAGCAGGCGGCGGGCAATCTTCAGCCTGCATGACCCTGCCAGGAGCCTGAGAACGCGACAGAACGCCCGGCGCTTGCGTCGGGCGTTTTTATTCATCCCTTGACAGTAACCGGCACCGGAGCGGTCGGCCCATGACGCATAAGTTCGCCGTCGGTCAGGAAGTCTATTTTGCACCCGGCCTTTCACGCACGGTGGCCCAGGGGACCTACAAGATTCTGAGCATCCTGCCGGTCGAAAACGACGACCGCCGGCGGTACAGGATCAAGAACGCCACAGAACCGCACGAGCGGATTGCGGAAGAAAGTCAGCTCAGCGCGGTGTGACGGGGCACGCCCGTTGAAAAGGCCATCCGCCGCTCCCCTTGGACAGCGCAGAATCTGGCAATTTCCCGCGCGCGCCGCCTATAAGATTGCGGCACAGGGCGGATGATTCGATGTTTCCCACCACCGCGGGCGGATCGAGCTTCACCGTGGCGCTTCCCGACGAGCAGGCGACGCACCGGCTGATGGTCGACGTCGCCGCGCTGATCGAGCCCGGCGACCTCATCACGCTGTCCGGCGATCTCGGCGCCGGCAAGACCACCTTTGCGCGCGCGCTCATCCGTCATCTCGCGGGCGACGAGACGATCGAGGTACCGAGCCCGAGCTTCACGCTGATGCAGGCTTACGAGCTGCCGCACCTTACTGTCGTGCATGCCGACCTTTACCGCCTGTCCGGACCGGCGGAGCTTGCCGAGCTCGGCTTCGACGACCTCGGCGATCGCGCACTGGTTCTGCTCGAATGGCCCGACCGCGCCGCCGGTTTCCTGCCGGCCGACCGGCTCGACATCGCGCTCACCTTGTCGCCGCAGCAGGGTCTCACCTTCCGCAACGCGCGCGTCACCGGCTACGGCAAGCTCGCGCCGCGCGCCGAGCGTATCGCCGCGCTTCGCCGGTTCCTCGATGAAGCGGGCTTTGCCGCCGCCGATCGCCGCCGCATCCAGGGCGACGCCTCGACGCGCTCCTACGAGCGCCTCACGCTCGACGGGCAGACCTACATCCTGATGAATTCGCCGCGCCGCGCCGACGGACCGCCGGTGCGCGACGGCAAGCCGTACAGCCAGATCGCGCATCTCGCCGAAGACGTGACGCCGTTCGTCGCCATGGCGACCGCGCTGCGCGACCGCGGCTTTTCCGCGCCGGCGGTGATCAGCGCCGACCGCGACGCGGGCCTGCTCATCCTCGAGGATCTCGGCACGACGCCGGTCACGGAAGGCGAGCCGCCGGCGCCGCTCGAGGAGCGTTACGAAGTCGCGGTCGATCTGCTCGTCGCGCTGCATCGCGACGTCTTGCCGGAAAATCTGCCGGTGACCGGCGCCGCCGATTACCGGCTGCCGCGCTACGACATGGACGCGCTGCTGATCGAGGCCGAGCTGCTCGTCGACTGGTATCTGCCGCTCATCGGCGCGGCCGTCACGCCGGCAAAGCGCGAGGTCTATCTCGCGCTCTGGCGCGAGGCGCTGACGCCGGCGGTCGAAGGCCCCGCGACCTGGACGCTGCGCGATTTCCATTCGCCCAACCTCATGTGGCTCGCCGACCGGCCCGACACCGCGCGCATTGGGCTGCTCGATTTCCAGGACGCCGTGCTCGGCCACCCGGCCTACGATCTCGCCTCGCTGTTGCAGGACGCGCGCGTCGACGTGCCGGAGATGATGGAGATCGCGCTCTTGTCGCGCTACACGCGTGCGCGCCGCGACGCCGACCAGAATTTCGACGCGCCCGCCTTCGCGCGCGTTTATTCCACCCTCGCCGCGCAGCGCGCCTCGAAGATCCTCGGCATCTTCGCGCGCCTCGACCGCCGTGACGGCAAGCCGCAATATCTGCGCCACCTGCCGCGCGTGTGGGGCTATCTGCAACGCTCGCTATCGCATCCCGCGCTTGCGCCGCTTAACGGCTGGTACGGCGTCAACGTGCCGGCGCTGAAGACGATCTGATGCCGCGCGACCCCAAAATCCCGCACACCGCGATGGTGCTCGCCGCCGGCCTCGGCACCCGCATGCGCCCGCTCACCGACCGCAAGCCGAAGCCGCTGGTCGAGGTCGCCGGCAAGGCGCTGATCGACCACGTGCTCGACCGCCTGGAAGATGCCGGCGTCGAGAGCGCGGTGGTCAACATCCATTACCTCGCCGAGATGATGGCCATCCACCTCGCCGCGCGCAAAAAGCCGCTCGTCCTGTTCTCCGACGAGCGCGGCATGCTGCTCGGCACCGGCGGCGCGGTGGTCAAGGCGCTGCCGCTCATCGGCGATCGGCCGTTCTTCCATCTCAACTCCGACACGATCTGGATCGAGCAGGGCAGGCCCAATCTCAACCGTCTCGCCGACGCGTTCGATCCGGCCGCGATGGATGCGCTGCTGCTGCTCGCGCCGACGACCAGCATCGGCTACGACGGCTTCGGCGATTTCTTCCTCGGCGAGGACGGCCGCCTGCGCCGCCGCGCCGAGCGCGAGGTGGCGCCGTTCGTCTATGCCGGCGCCGCGATGTTTTCGCCCGCGCTGCTGGCCGGCGCGCCGGAAGGCGAATTCTCGCTCAACCTCCTGTTCGACCGCGCCATGGAAGAAGGCCGTCTGCACGGCCTCAAGCTCTCGGGCCTGTGGATGCATGTCGGCACCCCCGCGGCCATCGGCGCGGCGGAGGCCGCCATCCGCGCCAGCGCACGATAAACTTTTGCTTCATAACGAGAGAAAATGAAGACGCGTGGCAAACGCGTGTATGATTCCTACATGGCAGCCGTGACTCCCCGCGTCTTCAACATCCCCGCCTCGGCGCCGTTTCTCCCGGCGCTGATCGATGCGCTGGTCAACGACAAGCTCGGCCTCGATTTTCCCAAGGCGGGCGATCCGCTCGCGCTCGCGCAGGCGACGCTCTATCTGCCGACGCGGCGGGCCTGCCGCCTTGCGCGCGACATTTTCCTCGACACCTACAAGCACGACGCCGCGATCCTGCCACGCATCGTCGCGCTCGGCGATATCGACGAGGACGAGATCGCATTCGCTGAGGCCGCTACCGGAGAGCTTGCCGCCGCCGCGCTCGCGCTGCCGCGCGCGATCGAGCCGCTGGAGCGCCGCCTGACGCTTGCCCAACTGATCGCGACCTGGGCAACCAGGATCACGCCGGAAAAGGGCGCACCGCTGATCGCCAACACGCCAGAAGCCGCCATCGCGCTCGCCGACGCGCTGGCGCGGCTGATGGACGACATGATCACGCGCCAGGTGCAGTGGGAGAAACTCGACGGCCTCGTGCCGGAGGACCTCGACCAATACTGGCAGGAGACGCTCGGATTCCTGAAATTCGTCCATCCCGCCTGGCAGAGCATTCTGAAAGAAAAGAGCGCGATCGAATCCGCCGAACGGCGCGACAAGCTCATCGACGCCGAGGCAAGACGCCTCGCCGGCGTCAACGCGCCGGTGATCGCCGCGGGCTCGACGGGATCGATGCCGGCAACCGCGAAACTGCTCACGGAAATTGCGCGGCTGCCGCGCGGCGCCGTGGTGCTGCCGGGCCTTGATACCGACCTCGACGAGGCCTCGTGGCTGTCGATTGCCGGCAACGATGAAGACAAGACGCATGACGGCGCGCCGGCCGCCGGCCATCCGCAGTTCGCCATGCAGGCGCTGCTCGCGCGCATCGGCATCGCGCGCGAGGCCGTTCACAACCTTGCGCCGCCGGCCGCGCATGGCCGCGAATTGCTCGCCTCGGAAGCTTTGCGCCCCGCCGCAACGACCGAGCAGTGGCAGGCGCGCCTCGCCAGCGCCGCCTTCAATGCCGCCGCCGACAAGGCAATGGCGGGCGTTACCGTGGTCGAGGCCGCCAATCCGGAAGAAGAAGCGCTCGCCATCGCGGTTGCATTGCGCCAAGCGGTCACCGAGCCGGGCAAGACCGCCGCGTTGGTGACGGCAGATCGCTCGCTCGCGCGCCGCGTGGTCGCCGCGCTCGAGCGCTGGGAAGTGGCGGTTGAAGATTCCGGCAGCGGCGCGCTTGCCGATACGACGGCCGGCACCTTCGCGCGGCTGGCCGCCGAGGTAACGCTCGGCGGACTCGAGCCGGTGCCGCTGCTGGCGCTGTTGAAACACCCGCTGCTGCGGCTTGGCGCCGGGGAAAACGCGCATGCGCGCGCGATTTCCGCGTTGGAGCGCGCGGTGCTGCGCGGCCCGCGCCCGCGCGCAGCCTCGCAAGGGTTGAAGCACGCGCTTGCAAGCTTCCGCGCCACGCGCGACCGGTTGCATCGCAACGACCCGCGCAAGCTGATCGCCGAGGCGGATCTCGATGCCGCCGAGGCGCTGGTCGATAAATTGACCGCCGCGCTTGATCCGCTTGAAACGCTCAACAGCGGCACGAGGAAGCTCGGCGAGCTCGCCGCCGCGCACGGCAAGGTGATTGAAAATCTCGCGCGCGACGGCGCGAGCATCGCCGCCTTCGCGGGCACCGACGGCCAGCAGCTCAAGTACGCTTTCGAACGAATTGCCGCCAGCGAAGCGGCAAAGACGCTCGAAATTGCGGCGAAGGATTTTCCGGACATCTTGCACGCGCTCCTGTCGAGCCGACACGAGCGGCGCCCCGAATCGGCAAGGCCGCGCGTACGCATCTTCGGCCTGCTCGAAGCGCGCCTGCAAAGCGCGGATCGCCTCGTCCTCGGCGGCCTCAATGAAGGCGTCTGGCCGCCGGAGACGCGCAGCGATCCGTGGCTCAGCCGGCCGATGCGGCTTCAGCTAGGGCTCAATCTGCCGGAATTGCGCGTCGGACTTTCCGCGCACGATTTCGCGCAGGGATTGGGCGCGCCGGAAGTCGTTCTCACCCGCGCGGCGCGTCAGGCCGGCGCGCCGACGGTAAGCTCACGCTTCGTGCAGCGGCTCGCCGCGATTGCCGGCGAGACGCGCTGGAAGGCCGCGCTGGCGCGCGGAGAAAATTACCTCGTCTGGGCGCGCCTGCTCGATCATCCGGCCGAGGTGAAGGCCGCGCCGCGCCCGGAGCCAAATCCGGAGCTCGAAACGCGTCCGCGCCAGCTTTCCGTTACCGACATCGAGAACTGGCTGCGCGATCCCTATACGATCTATGCCAAGCACGTGCTGCGGCTTCATCCGTTTGAGGCCGTCGATACGACGCCCGGCGCGGCCGACCGCGGCAGCGCGATGCATGATGCGATCGGTGAGTTCACCAAGGCGTTCGCGACGGCATTGCCGGACGACATCGAGCGCCAGCTCATTGCCGCGGGCGAAAAAAGCTTTGCACCGCTCGGCGACTTCCCCGAGGCGCGCGCCTTCTGGTGGCCGCGCTTTCTGCGCATCGCGCGCTGGTTCGCCGGCTTCGAGCGCGAACGCCGCGCGGCAATCGCGGCGCTTCATGCCGAAATTTCCGGCGAACTGCCGATCGCCCTCGGCCCTTCCGTGTTCACGCTCACCGCGCGCGCCGACCACATCGAAAAGCGCACCGACGGCAGTTACGTCATCGTCGACTACAAGACCGGAGCGCCGCCGACCGAGCCGCAGGTGCGCACGGGCTTGTCGCCGCAACTGACGCTCGAAGGCGCGATTCTGCGCGGCGGCGGCTTCAAGCAGAAGGGCATCGATCCCGGCTCGCTTGCCGAGATGCTCTACGTCCGGCTCAAGGGCGGCGAGCCGCCCGGCGAGCCCAAGCCGATCAAATTCAAGGAGGGCACGCCCGACACACAGGCCGATCGCGCATTGGCCAAGCTGACCGAGATTGCGCGCAAATTCCTGGTCGACGGCGAAGCCTATCGCTCGCTGGTGCATCCGATGTGGCAGAGGCACTACGGCGACTACGACCACCTCGCGCGCGTCAAGGAGTGGGCGGCCTCGGGCGGCGAGAGCGAAGCCGAATGGATACCGCCGTCATGAACGCAACGATCGAGCGGCGGATTCCGGATGGCGCGCGTGCGCCGCAGGTGGCGGCCGCGAATCCCGAGCGTTCGGTTTTCGTCTCCGCCAACGCCGGCTCCGGCAAGACGCACGTGCTGGCGCAGCGCGTCATCAACCTGCTGCTCAAGGGCGAAGACCCGGCAAAAATCCTCTGCATTACTTTCACCAAGGCCGCCGCAGCCAACATGGCGAAACGCGTCTTCGACACGCTTTCGGCATGGAGCGTGCTCGACGACGCGAGCCTCGACGCCCGAATAGCCGCCAGCACGGGAAAACCATCGGACACGCAACAGCGCGCGCGGGCGCGCCGCCTGTTCGCCACCGCGCTTGAAACACCGGGCGGCCTGAAGGTGCAGACCATCCACGCCTTCTGCACGCGCCTTTTGCATCAGTTTCCGTTCGAGGCGGACGTCGCGGCGAGCTTCGAGGTGCTCGACGATGCGGCGACCGCGCAGTTGCTCGACAAGCTCACGCTCGGCGTGATGCTCGAGGCCGCCGCCGCGCCCGAAGGCGCGCTCGGCCGCGCGCTCGCCGGCGTCATCCCCGCTGCCGCCGACACCACTTTCAAGGAGGTGATTGCGGAAGCGATCGGCAAGCGGGACCTCATAACCGGCTGGATCAAGCGCGCCGGCGGCGTGGCGCGGGCGATCGCCGAACTGTCGCGCACGTTTGGCCTTGGCGCCGGCGACACGCTCGAGTCGGTTGAAAAAGACTATCTCGCCGGCTCGCTTATTCCCCAGGCGGAATGGCAAGCGCTGGCCGATTTCGTTGCGACGAGCGACAAGCAAGGCGATCGCGATATCGCCGCCTTTCTCGCCGGCGCACGCGCGGCGGGCCGCGACGGCATTGCGAGCTACCTGAAGATTTTCTGCACCGGCGAGCTCAAGCCGCGCAAGAACGTGCTCACTGCGAATTTCGCCAAAGCCAATCCGGAATGGGCCGGGCGCCTCGCGGCAGAGCAAGTCCGCGTCTGCGCGCTTGTGGCCAAGGAATTCGCCGTCCGCGCGCGCGACCGCAGCGCGGCGCTCCTCACCGTCGCCGCCGCGGTCATCGAGCGCTATCGCGCCGAGAAGGACCGGCGCGGCTTGCTCGACTACGAGGACCTCATCGACAAGGTGCTGGCGCTGTTCCGCGACACCTCCGCCGCCTGGGTGCTCTACAAGCTCGACCTCGGCATCAATCACGTGCTGGTCGATGAAGCGCAGGACACGAGCCCCAAGCAATGGGAGATCATCCGCGCCATCGTCGCCGAATTCTTGCCCGGCGGCGCGCGCGAAAACATAAAGCGCACGCTGTTCGTGGTCGGCGACGAGAAGCAATCGATCTTCTCCTTCCAGGGCGCGGCCCCGCTCGCCTTCGCCGAGAACCGCGCCTATTTCG
The DNA here is from genome assembly GCA_035546875.1 of Pseudolabrys sp. Taxonomy (GTDB): domain Bacteria; phylum Pseudomonadota; class Alphaproteobacteria; order Rhizobiales; family Xanthobacteraceae; genus Pseudolabrys. The sequence continues at coordinate 24,252 of DASZVZ010000069.1, read as the reverse complement.
AGCGGCTGCACGAAAAAAGCGATGTGCCCTTCGGCGTCGAAAAGCTCCATTACTCGTTCCGTTCGGCCGCCGGCGTACTGGAAGCCGTCGATACGGTGTTCAGGCAACCGCAAGCGTTCCGGGGATTGACCAGCGATCCGGCGTGGACGGTGCATCAGGCGCTGCCCGACGCCGCGCCGGGCGAGGTCGAGATCTGGGACCTCATCGCGCCCGACGAAAAGGACACAAACAAGGAGGGCTGGGACGCGCCGTTCGACAAGACCAGGGAAACGAGCCCCGCCATCAAGCTCGCCGGCAGAATCGCGCGCACGGTGAAGCAATGGTGCGCGCGTGGCACGCGCCCGCAGGAAGTGTTGGTCCTGGTGCGCCAGCGCGGCGCGCTCTTCGAGGCGGTGATCCGCGCGCTCAAGCATGAAGGCATCGCGGTCGCCGGCGCCGACCGCCTGGTGCTCACCGAGCACATCGCCATCATGGATTTGATGGTGCTTGGCGACGCGCTGCTGTTGCCGGAAGACGATCTCGCGCTCGCAACCGTGCTCAAGAGCCCGCTGTTTGGCTTGAACGACGAGCAATTGTTTAAGCTGGCGTACGGCCGCAAGGGACCGTTGCGTTCCGTGCTGCGCGCGAAGGCGGGCGACGACCCGATGTTTGCGCAGGCCGCGCGCGTGCTCGATGAGCTCGCGGAGAAGGCGCGCACGCTGCCGCCGTTTGCGTTCTACGCACGCGTGCTCGGCGCGCTCGAGGGCCGCAAGCGTATCCTCGCGCGCCTCGGCATCGAGGCCACCGATCCGCTCGACGAATTTCTCAACCTCGCGCTCGACTACGAGCGCCGCGAGACGGCATCGCTGCAAGGCTTCCTCAACTGGGTGCGCGCCGCGCAAAGCGAGGTCAAGCGCGACATGGAGATCGCGCGCGACGAGGTGCGCGTGATGACCGTGCATGGCGCCAAGGGACTGGAAGCGAGGAACGTCATTCTCGCGGACTCGACCACGACGCGCCCCGAAGGCGCCTATCCGCCGCGGCTTCTCACGGTGCCGGTCGCCGGTGCCGCGCCGGGCGCCGAGGCGCTCGTCTGGGGCGTCGCCAAGGACAAGGATGCCGGCCCGATGGCGCAAGCGCGTACGCGCGCGCTCGATGCGGCGCGCGACGAATACCGGCGGCTGCTTTACGTTGCGATGACGCGCGCCGCCGAGCGGCTGGTGGTTTGCGGCACCAAGGGCGTGAACAAGATCCCGGAGGGTTGCTGGTATCAGCTCGTCACCGATGCGCTCGATCCGGTCAGCATCGTCGAGCCGGCGGAGGACGGCGATGGCGAGGTGAAGCGTTTCCGAAAAAGTCCGCCGTCCGCAGCGCCAAGCAAGTCCGGGAAAGCGGAAGCCAAGTCCGCAACGAGTGAAGTGCCGCCCTGGCTGCGCGAGCGCGCCGCCGCCGAACCGCACGCGCTCAGGCTCATCGCGCCGTCCCTCGCCGAGGCGGACGACACGCGGCCGTTGGGCGCGGCCGACAGCGAGACGGCGCTCGCCCGCGGCCTCCTGATGCATCGGCTCCTGCAATCGCTGCCGGATATCCCCGCCGACCGGCGCGCGGAGGCCGCGCGGACGTTCTTGGCGCGCGCGGCAGAAGAGCAGAAAAGAATAAGTGCGGAAGAAGAAGATGTTCTGGTCCGTCAGGCGATTACTCTGCTGGAAGAACCGCGCTTCTCCGCCCTGTTCGCGCCCGGCAGCCGCGCCGAGGTGCCGATCGCCGGAAGGCTCGGCGACGGTCGCGTCTCCGGTCAGATCGATCGCCTCGCCGTGACACAAGAGGCTGTTTTCATTGCGGATTTCAAGACGAGCCGGCCCGCTCCGCGCCGCCTCGAAGACGTGCCCCCGGCCTACGTGACGCAGCTTGCGCTTTACCGCGCTGTGCTCGCCCGATTGTACCCAGACCGGCCCGTGCGCGCCGCGCTCATCTGGACGGAAGTACCTGATTTAATGGAGATTCCTGCCGCCGCGCTGGAAGCCTCGCTCGCCAGGCTCACCAGCGCGTGAGGCCGCTTGACGCTCCCCCATCGCGTTCATAGGTTCGGTTCTCCTCAATCCGCGCGAGTCGCGCTTTCATATTGAAAACAGAGGTGTTTCATGGCCGTCGGCAAAGTGTCGGACGCAAGCTTCGAATCGGACGTGCTGAAGGCGGCCGAGCCGGTAGTCGTTGATTTCTGGGCGGAATGGTGCGGCCCGTGCCGCATGATCGCGCCCGCGCTCGAGGAAATCGCCGGCGCGATGGGCGATAAGGTCAAGATCGTCAAGCTCAACGTCGACGAGAACCCGAATACCGCGTCGAAATACGGCATCATGTCGATTCCGACGCTGATGCTGTTCAAGAACGGCGAGATCGCCTCGCGTCAGGTCGGCGCCGCGCCCAAGCAGAAATTGCAGCAGTGGATCAGCGGCGCGGTTTGACGGCTTCTACCTAGAAATTCTAAGCGGGCTTCTTCGAACTCCCGCAGCTTCTCGAAATTTTCTGCGACGGCCGCCCGAAAGGCGGCCGTTTGCGTTAAGGCAGGGCCATGACTCTGCCGCTGCGCATACCCTATCCTCCCATGGAGGCGAAATCGGTCGACGAAATTCCGGCCGGCCGCAACTGGCAATACGAGCCGAAATGGGATGGTTTCCGCTGCCTCGTATTTCGCGACGGCGGCAAGATCGATCTGCAATCGAAATCCGGCCAGCCGCTGACGCGCTATTTTCCCGAGCTCGTCGCCTGTATCCGCGCGCTCAAGGCAAAAAAGTGCGTACTCGACGGCGAGATCGTTGTGCCGAGCGACGGCGGATTTTCCTTCGACGCCCTGTTGCAGCGAATCCATCCGGCCGCAAGCCGCGTCAATTTACTGTCGAAAGAAACACCTGCTCTGCTTATCGTCTTCGATCTTCTTGTCGACGAAGGCGGAGAATTGCTGACCGAGCATACCTTGGACAAACGGCGGCACGGGCTCGAGCGCTTCGCCAAGAAGTTCCTGCGCGGCAACCGCTGCATCAAGTTATCGCCCGCGACAACGCGACTTGCCGATGCGCAGAAATGGCTGAAGGGCGTCGGCGCAACGCTCGACGGCATCATCGCCAAACAACGCGATGCCGACTATCGCTCCGGCGACCGCAGCGGCATGCAGAAGATCAAGAACTACCGCAGCGCCGACTGTGTCATCGGCGGCTTTCGCTACAATGAGGGCAAGCCTGTCGTCGGCTCGCTGCTGCTCGGCCTTTACGACGGCAAGGGCCTTCTCAATCACGTCGGCTTCACGTCGACGATCAGGAACGAGGAAAAGAAGGCGCTCACCGCCAAGCTTGAGAAGCTGATCGAACCGCCGGGCTTTACCGGCGATAAGCCCGGCGGACCGAGCCGCTGGTCGACCAAGCGTTCGGCGGAGTGGCAACCACTCAAGCCGAAGCTGGTCGTCGAGGTCAGCTACGACCATTTCACCGGCGACCGCTTTCGTCACGGCACGCGGCTGTTGCGCTGGCGGCCGGACAAGTCGCCGCGCCAGTGCAACATGGAGCAGGTGCGTCAGAAGAAGGGGAACCTGACGAAATTGTTGAAGTAGATTATTGCGGCGGCGTGCCGTTTTGGCGCAGCACGTCGCCCGCGAGATAGAGCGAACCGGTGATCAGAACGCGCGGCGGCGGATCGAGGTCGAGCTTACGCACGGCCTCGAGCCCCTGGTCGAGATTATCGCGGCTCGTCGCCGCCAGGCCAATAGCGCGCGCGGCGTCGGCAACGGCTTCGGCCGGCATTCCTTTTTCCGCCTGCGGCACCGGAATGGCGATCAGCCGCCGCGCGAGCCCGGTGAAATTGCGCAGGAAGCCCGCGCAGTCCTTGGTCGCGAGCATGCCGGCGATGATCACCAGCGGGCGTGACACGCGCTCCTCGAGATCGGCGAGCACAGCGGCGATCGCACGGCCGCCGTCGGGATTGTGCCCGCCATCGAGCCACAGCTCGCTTCCCGAAGGCGTGAGCTCCACCAGCCTGCCTTGCGCGAGCCGCTGCATGCGCGCCGGCCATTCGGCTTTCACCATGCCGGCCTCGTAGGCCGCCGGCATGATGCGCATCGATTGCAGCGTACGCAACGTCGCAATCGCCACCCCCGCGTTCTCGAATTGATGACGGCCATAAAGCCTGGGCGCAGGCAGATCGATCAGACCGGCTTCGTCTTGATACACCAGCCGTCCGCGTTCTTCCGTGGCGGTCCAGTCTTCGCCGGCGATTTTCAGCGGCGCCCGCCACCGCGCCGCCTGACGCTCGATCACCACCCGCGCATCGCGCGGCTGCGCGGCGACGATCGCCGGCACGCCGGGCTTGAGGATGCCCGCTTTTTCAAAAGCAATCTTTTCAAGCGTGTCGCCGAGGAAATCGGTGTGGTCTATCGCGATCGGCGTAATCACCGTCGCAAGCGGCGCGTCGATCACATTGGTCGCATCCAGCCGCCCGCCGAGGCCGACCTCCATCAGCATTACGTCGGCAGGATGGCGCGCGAACAGCATCATGCCGACGGCCGTGGTGATCTCGAACACGGTGACCGGCGCGCCGGCATTGATGTGCTCGCACTCTTCCAGTGTCGCGGAGAGTTCTTCGTCGGAAACCAGCACACCTTCGCCTTTCGCCCCCAGCCGAAAGCGCTCGTTGAAGCGCACAAGATGCGGCGATGTGTAGGTGTGCACGCGCTGACCCGACGCCTCGAGAATCGCGCGCAAGAATGCAACCGTCGATCCCTTGCCGTTGGTGCCGGCGACATGAATCACGGGCGGCAACTTGCGTTCGGGATTGCCGAGCGCGCTGAGCAGACGCTGCACGCGATCAAGCGACAGATCGATGCGCTTGGGATGCAGTGCGGTCAGCCGCGCGACGATGGAATCGACGGGACTCATATCCTTACTACTTGTTATCACCTGGCCGGCGCGCAAGCGCCGTGACCCGGTGATCCCGATATATGTGGCATGACATTGCCCACCTGAGCGAGATGGCCGGGTCAAGCCCGGCCATGACAAACCAGAGGAGCGTTGTCACGCGTGCGCGGGAACCGGCAGCTGCGGCACTGCGCCGGCCGCCGCAGGCGTTTTCGTGAGGACCCGGCAAAGATCGGCGAGCGTTGCACGCAACTTGTGGCGATGCACGACCATGTCCACCATGCCGTGCTCGGCGAGATACTCGGCGCGCTGGAAACCTTCCGGCAGTTTCTCGCGAATGGTCTGCTCGATCACGCGCGGGCCGGCAAAGCCGATCAGCGCGCCCGGCTCCGCGATGTGCACGTCGCCGAGCATCGCGTACGACGCGGTGACGCCGCCCGTCGTCGGGTTGGTGAGCACGACGATGTAGGGCTTCTTGGCTTCGCGCAGCATCTGCACCGCGACCGTCGTGCGCGGCAATTGCATCAGCGACAGAATTCCCTCCTGCATGCGCGCGCCGCCCGATGCGGCGAACATGATGAACGGTGTCTGCCGTTTTACCGCGGTCTCGAGTCCCGTGATGACCGCCTCGCCCGCCGCCATGCCGAGCGAGCCGCCCATGAAATCGAAATCTTGCACACCGACGGTGACCGTCAGCCCTTCGAGCTTGCCGACGCCGACCTTCACCGCGTCCTGCATGCCGGTCTTGGTGCGCGCGTCCTTCAAGCGGTCGGCGTAGCGCCGCTCGTCGCGGAAGCGCAGCGGATCGACAGGCACTTCCGGCACCGCGATGTCCTCGAACTCGCCGTTGTCGAACAGCGCCTTCAGCCGCACGCCCGCGCTGATGCGCATGTGATAATTCGAGCTAGGGATGACGAACTGATTCGCCTCCACGTCCTTGTAAAAGACGAGCTGTCCGGTCTCCGGACATTTGATCCAGAGATTCTCCGGCACCTCGCGGCGCAGAAAGCTGCGAATTTTCGGCCGGACGACGTTGGAGATCCAGTTCATGGCCCGCCTATATAGGCACGATTCGGCGCCATTATAACCACGGTCGGCCGCTTATAGTTATTCCGCCGCTACCCGGCGGGCCGAACGCACACCTTCCGCGAGCGACGCCACGAGATCGGTAACCGCCTTCACGGTCGCGCCGGTTGCCTTGCCGCTCCGATCGAGGCTTAAGCGCAGAGCATCAACAAGCGCGGAGCCGACCACGACGCCGTCGGCGCCCTCCGCGATGGACCGCGCCTGCGCCGTGGTCCTGACGCCGAAGCCGACAGCGACCGGCAATTCCGTGTGGCGTTTGATGCGCGCGACGGCATTGCTCACCCTGCCCGCGTCCGGGGTGGCGGCTCCGGTGATGCCGGTGATCGAGACGTAATAAACAAAGCCCGAGGTGTTGTTCAGCACGGCCGGCAGGCGCTTGTCGTCCGTTGTCGGGGTGGCGAGACGAATAAAATTGAGTCCGGATTTCAAGGCCGGAACGCAAAGCTCGTCGTCTTCCTCGGGCGGCAGATCGACGGCGATCAACCCGTCAACGCCCGCCGCTTTCGCGTCGGCCAGAAACCTGTCGACGCCGTAGATGTAGATCGGATTGTAGTAGCCCATCAGCACGATGGGCGTCGCGTCGTCGCCCTTGCGAAATTCGCGCACCATCGCGAGCGTCTTCTTCATGTTCTGCCCGCCGGCGAGCGCACGCACTCCCGCGGCCTGGATCGCCGGACCGTCCGCCATCGGGTCGGTAAACGGCATGCCGAGCTCGATCACGTCGGCGCCGGCTTTCGGCAGCGCCTTGGCAATCGCGAGCGCCGTCTCGTAATCGGGATCGCCCGCCATGGTGAAGGTCACTAGCGCGGCGCGGCCATCCTTCTTCAGGTCCGCAAAACACTTGTCGATACGGGTGGTCATGCGGTGGCTTGGTCCTTAAAGGAGCCTACTTCTAGCACCTCACGCTGCGGGGGCAACCGCGCGAGAGGGTCCGCTTGCCTGCGACAATGAACTGGAAAAGGATACGGCTATTGGCTGAGCGGGGGCCGCCATGGCAATCGAAAAGTCGAAAAATCCGGCGGAATTTCTCGATTTCGAACGCACCGGCTGGGGCGCCAGAATCTCCGGATATGATGACGCCTTCGGCATGGTGTCGCGTCAAACAGTCGAGCCCACCTTGGACGCCGCCGACGTTCGCGCTGGAACGCGCCTGCTCGATGTGTGCTGCGGGCCGGGCATGCTGGCACAAGGAGCCCTGGCGCGCGGCGCTCAAGCCACCGGTCTCGATTTCCCGGACGTCGTCAAACTCGCGCGACAGCTTGTGCCGCGCGCCGAATTCCATGCCGGCGACGCGCAAAATCTCGACTTTTCCGACAACTCATTCGATGCCGCCGTTTGCGGCTACGGTCTGATGCATGTGCCGGATGCAGAAAAAGTCCTGCGAGAAATGTTTCGCGTCCTGCGCCCGGGCGGCAAGATCGCGGTGAGTGTTTGGGAGAGCACGACACCGCAAAACGGTTTCGGCCTCGTGTACGCCGCAGTTCGCGCGCACGGCAACTTGAACGTTCCGCTGCCGCATGGCGCCGATTTCTTCCAGTTCGGCACCGAGGCGAAAATGTCCGCCGCACTCGCCGAGACCGGCTTCGCCGACGCGAAAGCAACGTACCTGCCACAGGATTGGCGGGTACGGTCGGCCGACCAGATTTTGCAAGCCGTGTTCAAAGGCGCCGTTCGTTCGCGCGCGCTCCTAGCCGCGCAAAACAAAGCGCAGACCGAAGCCATCCGCGGTTTTTTCGAGAAGACCCTCAGTACGCTGCCGAAGGCGGGTAACGACTTTTGCGTGCCGCTGCCGGCGATTCTTGGCAGCGGCGTGAAGCTCTGACCCCTACTTCTTGTTCTTGCTCGCCAGAAACGCCGCGACCGAATCGAGGTCCTTGTCGCCGCGGCCGGAGAGATTGACCACCATCAGATGATCCTTCGCCTTTTTCGGCGCAAGGTCGAAGACCCTGGCAAGCGCATGCGCCGGCTCAAGCGCGGGAATGATGCCCTCGAGCTTGCTGCAGAGCTGGAAGGCGGCGACCGCCTCATCGTCGGTCGCGGACAGGAATTTCACGCGGCCCATGTCGTTGAGCCAGGCGTGCTCGGGTCCGATGCCGGGATAGTCGAGACCGGCGGAGATCGAGTGCGCCTCTTCAATCTGGCCGTCATCGTTCATCAGGAGATAGGTGCGGTTGCCATGCAACACGCCAGGCCGGCCGCCTGCGATCGAAGCCGCGTGCCTGCCGCTCTTCAGGCCGAGACCGGCCGCTTCCACCCCGTAAATCTCAATCGAGCGATCGTCGAGAAATGGATGAAAAAGCCCCATCGCGTTGGAGCCGCCGCCGATGCAGGCGATCAGCGAATCCGGCAATCGGCCTTCGGCGGCCTGCATTTGCTCCCGTGTCTCACGTCCGATGATCGACTGAAAGTCACGTACCATCGCCGGATAAGGATGCGGGCCGGCGACCGTGCCTATGCAATAGAATGTATCGGCAACGTTGGTCACCCAGTCGCGCAGCGCCTCATTCATCGCATCTTTAAGCGTCTTAGAACCCGATTCGACGCCACGAACCTCGGCCCCGAGCATCTTCATTCGGAGCACGTTCGGCTTCTGCCGATCGATGTCGACCGCGCCCATATAGACGATGCAGGGCAGTCCGAACTTGGCGCAGAGCGTCGCGGTCGCGACGCCATGCATGCCGGCGCCCGTCTCCGCGATGATGCGCGTCTTGCCCATGCGCTTTGCCAGCATGATCTGGCCGAGCACGTTGTTCACCTTGTGCGCACCGGTGTGATTGAGCTCTTCGCGCTTGAAATAGATCTTCGCGCCCTTGCAATGCTCGGTCAGCCGCTCGGCAAAATACAGCGGCGAGGGACGGCCGACGTAAGTCGCGAGATAGCCGTCCATCTCCTTCTGGAATTTCGGATCGACCTTCGCCGCGCTGTACGCCTTCTCCAGGTCGAGGATCAGCGGCATCAGCGTCTCGGCGACGAAACGGCCGCCGTAAATGCCGAAGTGCCCGCGCTCGTCGGGGCCCGTGCGGAACGAATTGAGCTGCTGCACGGTCATCGCACGGCAACCGTGGAAAGATCGAGCGGCGTCTCGGTGTCGCGGGCGGCGCGAATGAAAGCGCGGATCTTGTCCGGGTCTTTTTCCCCGGGACGGCGCTCGACACCGGAGGATACGTCGACCGCCGGAGCGTTTGTGATCGTCACCGCTTCGGCGACGTTGGCGGCATCGAGCCCGCCGGAGAGCATGAACGGAATTGTCGGATCGATGCCCTTCAGCAGGGTCCAATCGAAGCGCCGCCCGAGGCCGCCGGGACGTGTCGCGTCCTGCGGTGCGCGGGCATCGAACAAAATGCGGTCGGCGACCTTCGCGTAAATCCGGATCGGCGAGAGATCGGAGCGCGTCTCGATCGGCAACGCTTTCATCACCGGCAGGCCAAAGCGCGAGCGCACTGCCGAGACGCGTTCCGGCGTCTCGCTTCCGTGCAATTGCAGCATGTCGGGCTTCAGCACCTCGATGATGCCGAGGAGTGCCTCGTCCGTCGCATCGACCGTGAGCGCGACCTTGCCGGCACGGCCCTTCACCTGCTCACCCAAGGTACGCGCGGCCGGCAATCCGATATTGCGTGGGCTCGGCGGAAAGAACACGAAGCCAACCAGGTCGGCGCCCGATTCCAACGCTACTTCAAGCGTTTCGGGGGTCCTGAGCCCGCATATTTTGATCAGCAACGGCATGGGAGGGGTTCTAGCCGCTTCTCCCGCCGCCCGCAAAGGCGAACCGGCTCACCTCAGCCGGGCGGCGGCGGGATAACCAGCGGCGGCGCCGGGTCGGCCGGCGGCGGGGCGGCCTCGCTTGCGGCGAAGCGCCGGCGCACCGCGTCCATCTCCTCGTGCAATTGGCGCACCTCGGCATCGAGCCGGCGCGCCGTGCGACGCCATTTGTACTGGCCGAACCAGGTCGCGATGCCGCCGACGATGACGCCCAGGATCGCGATCAGGAAGATCAGCACGAACAGCGGCAGCGTGGTGGAATACGCAGGTTGCGTGGAACTGAACGGATCGAACGACAGGGTGACCGTCTGCCGGTTTGCCACCGCGAAGCCGACGAGGATCACGACCAGCGGGATCACGACGATGGCGATGAGGATCTTGCGCAGCACCGTTCAAGCCTCTGCAAAAACACCAATGGCCGGGGACAGGCCCGGCCACGACAATAGCACTCTCGCTCGGACGTGCGGCAGCGGCCCTATTGGCCGGCGCCGTTCTTGTTCAGGCGGTCGCGCATTTCCTTGCCGGTCTTGAAGAACGGAACCGACTTCTGCTCGACCGCGACATGGGCGCCGGTGCGCGGATTGCGGCCGGTGCGGGCCGGCCGGTGCTTGACCGAAAAGGCGCCGAATCCGCGCAACTCGACACGGTCGCCCTTGGCCATGGCATTGGTGATTTCGCCGAGGATCGCGTTGACGATGTTCTCGACGTCGCGCTGATAGAGATGCGGGTTCTGGCTGGCGATGTGCTGAACCAGTTCCGACTTGATCATGGACGCCGCCCTCAGTTGGACGACGAAGGGTGCCAAAGCGCCAATAGCCCGTCAAGATTGAGTCTTTCGACGGTTTGCACCGCACTCCACTGTTCGACGCGCTGCGCGAGCGCTTTCAACCCCACCGCCTCGAATACCCAGGCGGTTACGTGCAGAAACGACAGTTCGCTGAAACGCGGCTCCAGCGAGACATTGCGCACCGGAGTGTCGGCCGGGACCTTTTTCTCGCGTTCGAGCCACTTTAGCGCGGTTTTTTCGTTGCCAAGATCATCCACCAGCTTGAGCGCGACCCCTTGCCGGCCGGTAAAGACGCGGCCATCGGCCACGGCGGCAAGTTGGTTGTCGTCGAGCCGGCGCCGGTCCTTCACCAGACCCTTAAACCAGGCGTAGGAATCCTTCACGATCGCATCGATGGCGGCGCGCGCTTCGGGGCTCGTCGGCTCGAAGCCATTGGGGGCGGCCTTGAGCGGCGAGGACTTGATCTCCTCAACCTTGATGCCGACGGTTTTCAGGATTTCGGTGAAATTGGGAAACTGAAACAGCACGCCGATCGAACCGACCAGCGAGGTATCCTGCGCGATGATGTGATCGGCCGAGAGCGCGGCGATATAGGCGCCGGAGGCCGCCAGGCCGTCGACGACGACGACCATCGGCTTCCTGGCCTGCAGCGCGCGCAGCGAATCGTAAAGCTGTTCGGAGCCGGCGGTCGTTCCGCCGGGGCTGTCGATGTGCACGATCACGGCGCGCGCGCGCGACTTGCCGAGCCGTTCCAGCGCTTCGACGCGATTTTGATTGCCGCGGATCAGACCTTGCACCTTGATGCGCGCGATGTAGCCGCTGCCCTTCATGACGTTGGCGCGCGGCACCAGCAGCGCGCCCGCCCCCACCACGGCGATCAAGGCGATCACAACGGCGCTGACGCGCCAGAAGGTGAGCTTCCGCCGCATGCGGCGGCGATCGATGATGGTGTCGACATCGAGCGACATGATTTCGCTCCTGTTGGCTTTCGGCCCCGCAATGTCCGGGCCGAAGATGACGAATCAATGATGACGAAATATAGGGCGCGCGCTCGCGCCGCACCACATCGCCGGCCGCTTGTGGCGGCCGGCGATGTGAATGCGCGGTGAGAGGCCGGACGATACCGTTAGTCTTCGGCGCCTTCCTTCTCGGTGCGCTGCTTCAACGCAGTGCCGAGAATGTCGCCGAGCGTGGCGCCCGAGTCGGAGGAGCCATATTGCGCGATGGCTTCCTTCTCCTCGGCGACTTCCAGCGCCTTGATCGACACGCCGATTTTGTGGGTCTTGCGGTCGAACTGGGTGACGCGGGCGTCAAACTTCTGACCGACCTGGAAGCGGTCGGTCCGCTGATCGCCGCGATCGCGCGCGAGATCGCTGCGCTTGATGTAGGCGGTGAGCTCGGTGCCGACGATCGCCACTTCGAGGCCGTTTTCCTCGATCTTCGTGACTTCGCAGGTCACAACCGAGCCCTTCTTGAGCTCGCTCGCGGCGCCGCTCGCCATCGGATCGCCGGCGAGCTGCTTGATGCCGAGCGAGATGCGCTCCTTCTCGACGTCGACGTCGAGAACCTGCGCCTTCACCATATCGCCCTTCTTGTACTCCTCGATCACCTGCTCGCCCGGGCGTTTCCAGTCGAGATCGGAGAGATGGACCATGCCGTCCACGTCGCCGTCGAGGCCGAGGAACAGGCCGAACTCGGTCTTGTTCTTGACTTCGCCTTCGACGGTCGAGCCGGGCGGATGCTTCTCGACGAATACTTCCCACGGGTTGCGCATGGTTTGCTTGAGGCCGAGCGAAATACGCCGCTTGACCGGGTCGACCTCGAGCACCTGCACTTCGACTTCCTGCGACGTGGAGACGATCTTGCCGGGGTGAACGTTCTTCTTGGTCCACGACATCTCGGAGACGTGAATCAATCCCTCGATGCCGGGCTCCAGTTCGACGAACGCGCCGTAGTCGGTGATGTTGGTAACGCGGCCCTTGAACCGCGCGCCGACCGGGAATTTCGCCTCGATGCCCTGCCACGGATCGTCGAGCAGCTGCTTCATGCCGAGCGAAATGCGGTGCGTCTCGTGATTGATCTTGATGATCTTGACCTTCACCTGCTGACCGATATTGAGCACTTCGGTCGGGTGATTGACGCGCCGCCACGCGATGTCGGTTACGTGCAGCAGGCCGTCGATGCCGCCGAGATCCACGAACGCGCCGTAGTCGGTGATGTTCTTGACCACGCCGTCGATGACCTGACCCTCTTCGAGATTCTGCACCAGCTCCTGGCGCTGTTCGGCGCGGGTCTCCTCGAGCACCGTACGGCGCGACACGACGATGTTGCCGCGCCGGCGATCCATCTTCAGAATCTGGAACGGCTGCGGCACGTTCATCAGCGGCGTGACGTCGCGAATCGGACGGATGTCGACTTGCGAACGCGGCAGGAACGCAACTGCGCCGTCGAGATCGACGGTGAAGCCGCCCTTGACCTGATTGAAGATCACGCCGGAAACCTTTTCGTTGCCCTGGAACGCCTTCTCGAGCTTGCCCCAGCTTTCCTCGCGCCGCGCCTTGTCGCGTGACAGCACCGCTTCACCGAGCGCGTTCTCGACGCGCTCGAGGTAAACCTCGACGGTATCGCCAATCTTGATGTCCGCCTGCCGGCCAGGCGCCGCAAATTCGCGCATCGCAACGCGGCCTTCGGTCTTGGCGCCGACGTCGATGACGGCCATGTCCTTCTCGATGCCGACGACCTTGCCCTTGACGACAGTGCCTTCCGAGGGCGTGCCGCCCTGCGAAAAGGACTCTTCGAGCATCTTGGCGAAATCTTCACGCGAGGGTGCTGCAGCGGTGGCCATGTAATCTCCTGTAAGCGTGCGCCGGCGGGTTTGAATGACGTTCGAAAGCGCGGGCCGATGACCCCGCAAGACCAACGGCGGCCCCGGATATCCGGATGGCCGGCGCTAAAACCGTGCTTTCGGAACGATGGTTCGTGTCAGGCTGCGCTTTACGCAGAGGCCGAGCGGGGCTTTGTCCTCCAACAGCGAGGGGCGGTCAGCCGCGCCCTCGGCCCGCTCGGACGGCCTCGACGATGTCGATGGCGGCCCGGGTTGCCGCGTCTATACCCAAATGCGTGGTGTCCAGCAAGTGCGCGTCCGGCGCGGGTTTTAGGGGGGCAATCTCGCGATTCTGGTCGCGTTCGTCGCGCTTTTTGATGTCTGCGAACACAGCCGCCTCGTCGATCTGCCGACCCTGCTCCCGGTACTCGGCTGCACGGCGGCGGGCGCGAACCTCGGGACTGGCCGTCACGTAGATCTTCACGTCGGCGTCCGGGCAGATGACCGTGCCGATGTCGCGGCCATCGAGCACCGCGCCGGGCGGGCGGGCGGCAAACTCGCGCTGGAAGGCGAGCAACGCCGTACGCACGTCCGGAATGGCCGAAACGATCGAAGCCGCTTCGCCGAGCGCCGGGCTCTTGAGCGCAATTTCCTCGAAACGCGATACATCGAGCGAGCGTGCGGCAGCGATTGCCGTCTGCGTGTCGGCCGCGGGCTTTCCGGCATCGAGCACGGCCTTGGCGACCGCGCGATAGATCAAGCCGGTATCGAGGTGACGCAGGCCGTAATGCGCCGCGAGCTTCTTGCCGAGCGTGCCTTTGCCGGATGCGGCGGGGCCGTCGATGGCGATGATCATGTCAGATCCGCGCCGAGCGAACGCATCAGCCCTGTAAAGTCGGGGAAGCTCGTCGCAATGAACGCGCTGTCGTCGATCTGCACCGCGTTCTCGCTGGCGAGGCCCATCACCAGCGCCGACATCGCGATGCGGTGATCCATATGCGTCGTGACTGTGCCGCCGCCGACGGGACGCCCCTTGCCGTTGACGATGAGATCGTCGCCGTCGATCTCCGCTTCGACACCGTTCGCGCGCAGCATGTCAGCCGTTGCGGCAAGGCGATCGGATTCCTTCACGCGCAATTCCTTCAGACCGCGCATGCGCGTCACACCTTCCGCGAACGACGCGATCACCGCCAGGATCGGATATTCGTCGATCATAGACGGCGCGCGTTCCGGCGGCACTTCGACGCCTTTGAGCGCGCCGGCCGTCACGCGCAGGTCGGCGACTTCCTCGCCGCCGTCATCGCGCGTGCCAAGCGTCTCGATCTTGGCGCCCATCTCGCACAGCGTCGCGAATAATCCGGTCCGCAGCGGATTGGTCATTACCGCCTCGAACGTCACGTCGGAGCCGGGCACCAGCAGCGCCGCGGCCATCGGAAACGCCGCCGAGGACGGATCGGCCGGAACGACGACCGGCGCGGGCTCGAGCTCCGGTTGGCCGAGAAGCGTAATGCGGCGGCCGTGATCACCGTGCGGCTTGCTCACAACCTTTGCGCCGAAATGCTTCAGCATGCGTTCGGTGTGATCGCGCGTGGCTTCAGCTTCGATCACCGTCGTTTCGCCGGGTGCGGCGAGACCCGCAAGCAGCACGGCCGACTTCAACTGTGCCGACGGCACCGGCGACTCGTAAATGATCGGGATCGGATCGGTCGCGCCACGCAGCGTCAGCGGCAACTGTCCGCCCTCGGCGGCGTCGATCGCATGCGCGCCCATGCGCGCGAGCGGATCGAGCACACGGCGCATCGGCCGCTTGCGCAACGAGGCATCGCCGTCGAACGAGGCCTCGATCGGGCAGCCGGCAACCGCGCCGAGCGCGAGCCGGCAGCCGGTGCCGGAATTGCCGAAATCGAGCACACCCGCGGGCGAGCGAAATCCGCCGACGCCGACACCGTGAACCCGCCAGGCCCCCTCGCCGGTCCGTTCGACGGTTGCGCCCAGCGCGCGCATGGCATCGGCCGTGTGAATGACGTCCTCGCCCTCGAGCAGCCCGCTTATCGTCGTCTCGCCTACCGTAAGCGCGGCCAAAATCAGGGCGCGGTGCGAAATCGACTTGTCACCGGGGACGCGGACGCGGCCCTGGAGCGGGCCGCCGCGGCGGGCCGTGAGTGGCGTGGGGGCGGCGCTGTTCACCGGTCGGTATCCTTAAAGATGTGCCGTCCTACCATGCGTTTGCGCGCCGCGTCATCCTGCCGGGGCGGCGCATTTAGCCGGCTTGCCGCTATTGACAGCGGCTGCGCAACTAGCCAAGTGAAGCACCAAATTTCTTGATCATTTTGAGGAACCCAGTCCGTGGCGAAACCAGAGCTCGGCACCAAACGCGTCTGTCCTGAGACGGGCCGCAAATTCTACGACCTCAACAAGACGCCCGTGATCTCTCCCTATACCGGAAAGGTTGTGCCGATCGCGGTCGCGCCGACGCGGGCCAAGACCGAGACGGCCGCGCCGCCTGTCGTCGCCGCCGCGCGCCCGGCGCCGGTCGCCGAAACCATCGTGCCGGAGACCGCCGACGCCGAATTCGTCTCGCTCGAGGACGCCGAGGCCGAACAGCAGGGCAAGAAGCAGCCGGCTGCCGAAGGCGCCGCGGCTGAAGGCGAGGAAGAGGACGTGGAGATGGACGAGAGCATGGACGATGCCGCGTTCATCGAAGAACAGGAAGAAGGCGACGCCGATGTCACCGACATCATCGGCGAGAGCATCGAGAAGGAAGAGGAGCAGTAATTCGCGGCGGCGGTCTGCTCGGTTATCCTTAGGCGGTAACTGCGCGGCGGCCGCCGATCCCTTAAGGGGCCATAGCTCAGCTGGGAGAGCGCCTGCATGGCATGCAGGAGGTCGGCGGTTCGATCCCGCCTGGCTCCACCAAGTCTCCGCTAAAGCCGCCCTTGCGGGCGGCTTTTTGTTTTGGCGCGGGTGGCTGACACGCAGCCACGCGGCATTGCATGATGGGCGGTCGGGAGGGACAACATGCAAGGCAAGATCGCACTCGAGGAGCATTTCGCCATCAAGGCCACGCTTGGCGACTCGCAGGTGTTCGGGGCGCACGTTTGGCCGGAGCTGGAAGGCCGCCTGCTCGATACCGACGACCGGCTGCTGCGGCAGATGGACAAGCACGGCATCGAGCTGATGATCCTGTCGCTGAACGCGCCGGCGGTGCAGGCCATCGCCGACAGGAAGCGTGCCGTCGAAGTGGCGAAAGCGGCGAACGAGGCGCTCGCCGAAAAAATGCGCAAACATCCCGGCCGTTATGCCGGTTTTGCGGCGCTGCCGATGCAGGAGCCGGACGCAGCGATCGCCGAGATCGAGCGCTGCGTGCGCGAATTCGGCTTTGTCGGCGCGCTCGTCAACGGCTTCAGCGACAGCGGCGATCCAAAACGGCTCCTCTATTACGACCTGCCGCAATACCGGCCGTTCTGGAAAAAACTCGAGACGCTCGACGTTCCGTTCTATCTGCATCCGCGCAATCCGCTGCCCGGACAAATCCCCGGCTACGAAGGCCACAACTGGCTGCTCGGGCCGAACTGGGCGTTTCACGCCGAGACCGCGGTGCATGCGCTGCGGCTGATCGGCAGCGGCCTGTTCGACGAATGCCCGAAGCTGAAAATCGTGCTCGGCCATCTCGGCGAAGGCATTCCGGCCTATCTCTGGCGGATCGACAATCGCAACGGCTGGATGAAAGCGCGGCACAAGTACGCCGCGAAAGAATCCGTGGCGCACTATTTCCGCAAGCACTTCTGGCTGACGACGTCGGGCAACTACAGCACGTCGGCAATGGTGCAGGCCGCCGCCGAACTTGGCGCCGAACGCGTCATGTTCTCGGTTGACTGGCCGTTCGAAGATGTCGGCGAGGCTGCCGAGTGGATCGATGCCGCCGGGATAAGCGAAGCCGACCGGCAGAAGATCGGCCGCGACAACGCCGTCAAATTGTTCAGGCTGAAAACGCGCTGACGGCGCCTGCCGTCAGTTCGTTACCTTCTTTTTTGCACCCGAGCCCCAGACCGGCTCGTAGGAGCCGTTGCCCCACGCGATCGGCCGGTAGAACGTGTGGATGCCGAAGCGCGCCAGCTTATGCATCTCGCGCGTCCAGTACGGATGCACGTAAGCCGCATGATAATGCGTCGACTTCGCCACGGCCGGAACATAAAGCTTGCCGTCGAGCGTCTGCTTGGCGATGCGGTTCGCCCGCGCCCATGCGCCGCGTTCGTTGATCACCTTGCGCTTGCCGTCGCAGGCGAACGTGAACTGGCAGGCAAGCCGCCGGTTGGCATTCTGATAGATCACAGCGCAGACATCGCGCGGATAGAAGCCCGAGAACACGCGGTTCATGACGACCTGCGCCACCGCTTCCTGGCCTCGCACGGGTTCGCTGCGCGCCTCGAAATAGATCGCGCGCGCGAGACAATGCTCGGCCTTGGCGTAGGCCTTGTCGTCGAGATTGAGCAGTTGCGCCGGCGACGGCGGCGGCAGGCCCGGCGCCTCGCGCGGCAGCGGCACCTTGCCGAGCGGAATCGGCGTCGCGTCCTGCAACGGCAAGGAAACCGGCGTCGGGGCAAGTGAAACCATCGGCGGAATAAGCCCGGGCTCGGCGGTCGCAAGCCGCATCGGCTCGGCGGCCTTGGCTTCCGTAGCGGGATCCTGCGCGGGCGCCTGCGCCATGGCCGCGAGCGACTCAGGCTTCGCTTCGATCTTCGTCTCGGCTTTCACTTCGGCTTTCACTTCGGCGGCGACCGGTTGAAACATCGCGACTTCGACCGCATCCTGATTGCGAATGTCGGCGAGCGTGTCGATCGGCGTAGGCTCGTGCTTGCCGCTCAGAAAGGGCCCGCCCGGAATTTTCACCGCGACAGCAACCGCGGAAGCTTCGCGCGAAATGTTGTGCAAGCCGGCAACGATCGTTCCAGGTAGTGCGACGATCGCGTCGCGGTTCGTCTGCCAGAAATCGGCGGCGTTTTCAGCCGAGCGGACACCGGCGATGTCGAGCGTGCTCAGCGTCAATGCGCACGCCGCAAACGTGAGGCAGACGCGCTTTGCGCCGCGAAAAACTTTTTGCTCGACGGTGAGATCGGACAGTTCGTCCGAATCAATCTGACGCGTCAACAATTGACAGCTCCCGATATCGCCTGTCGGTTTTTTTCCGACTTGGCCGGGAGCTTATCGGGGAACAACGCGCACGTAGCATTTGCGGCAAAGTTTTTGCGTAATCAAGGCAAACGCGAATGCTTAATTTAACCATTCGTGTTCACGAATTTTCTTTGCTTTCACGGCACGCGTTAACGGCGTCAGCGCATGCGGAAACGCTCGACCGCATCCTTCTTCCAGGCGATGCCGCTGCCGGGCCGCTTCGACGGTATCGCGTGCCCGTCGACGACGGCGAGCGGCTCCTCGATCAGCGCATTTAACCAGTCGACGTATTCGAGGAAGTGACAGGTTGGCGTCGCCGCAAGCAGATGCGCGCTCGCTTCCGGAAAGAGATGCGACGACATCTTGAGACGGTTAATGGCGGCAAGCTCGGCCGCCCGCCGCCAGCCGGTGACGCCGCCGATGCGTTCGAGATCGGGCATCACGAAGCCGGGCTTGCCGTGCTCGATCGCCGCGGCCATGCCTTCCGGCAGCGAAAAGTTCTCGCCGATCTGGATCGGCACTTTCAGCTCGTGCGCAAGGCGCGCGGCCCCGTCATAGTCGTCGTGGCGGATCGGCTCTTCCAGCCAGTAGATGTTTTCCGCGTCGAGCGCGCGGCCGCGCATGAGCGCTTCCTCGACGCCGAGCGCCTGGTTGTAGTCGATCATCAGCAGCACCGCCTCGCCGATGCGCTTGCGTACCGCGCGCACGGCCGCGATGTCTTCCTGCAGCGTCGAATAGCCGAGCCTGAGCTTTACCGCCTTGAAGCCGCCGACGAGCAATTTCTCCGCTTCGTCGGCGAGCGCGCCCTTGTCGGCCATCAACCCGAGACCGCAACTGTTGTAGGCGGGGATCGGCCGTGGCTCGGCGCCGAGCATACGCGCGAGCGGAACACCGGCGGCGACCGCGAGCGCATCCCAGCACGCGACGTCGAATGCGGCCATCGCCATGCGCACGATGCCTTGCACGCCGATCAGCGTGAATCGCTTCGCAAGTTTCGCCCAAAGCTCTTCCGGGACAATGCGCGCGCCCTTGGTGCGCGCCTCCACCTCGCCGAGGATGCCGACGATGCCGGCAACGGCGGCCGCGACATAGCAGAAGAGATAAGAGTGGCCGGTGACGCCCTCCTCGGTCTCGACATCGACCAGCAGCAGCGGCACCTGGCGCACGATGTCCGCGCTGGTGCCGAGCACGAAGTTCAGCGGCACCAGTACGGGGGTCGCACGAACGGCACGCACGGTCAGCGCGGGCATTAACGGTTCATTTGCCATGCATGGCCCCTCGATTTGCGGGCCACTATAGCGGCCGAAAGCCCGAATTCGCGCGTCTTCTTGAACCTTTAACCGCGCCTGCCCATATTAGCTTTCGGCAGGGTGGCGGTCGCCATCCGGCCGGGGGGTGCTCGAAAGGGGCCCCGTCAAAGTCGCTTCTACGAGGGCTTTGGTATCCATGTCACGAGTTCCGTCACTGTCCAGTCCGTTCCTTCTGGGTTTCGACGAAATCGAGCGCGTGCTCGATCGCGTTGCCAAAGGCTCGGACGGCTACCCGCCCTACAACATCGAGCGCATCGCGCGCGACGGGAAGAGCCCGGAGCGTTTGCGCATCACGCTGGCGGTCGCAGGCTTCACCCGCGACCAGCTCGACGTGACCATCGAGGAAAGCCAACTGGTGATCCGCGGGCGGCAACAGGACGACAAGAGCCGGCAGTATCTCCATCGCGGCATCGCCGCGCGCCAATTCCAGCGCACGTTCGTGCTGGCGGAAGGCATGGAGGTTTTGGGCGCCGACTTGAAGAACGGATTGCTGTCGATCGATCTTGCCCGGCCCGAACCGGAACGCGTCGTCAAGACGATTGCCATCAACGAAGAAGAATGACGAATCGATAACAGGACTCGACAAGCGTAACGCAAAGAAAGGAGTCGAGGGCCATGAGTAACAAGATGACCAACGATAAGACCACACAAGACCAGAATCCGCACCCTGCGATCACGCAGGACGCGCTCGCGCATCTTGGCGACGGCCGCCTCGCCTACGTGAAGGCGATCAAGTCCGAGGACGTCGGCAACCTGTTTCCGCAGGCACCGCGCATCGCGCCCGGCATCAAGCTGTTCGTTCTGCACGCCGCGGACGGCACGCCGATCATGCTGACCGATACGCGCGAAGCCGCGATCGCCAATGCCTGGAGCCAGGAGCTCGAGGCCGTCAGCGTGCACTAAGCGGCGCTGACGCTAATTCCGTAAATGTCATCACCGGGCCAGCGCGAAGCGCCGTGACCCGGTGATCTCGTTTAGGCACGCAATGATGCCTCCCTAAGCGGGATGGCCGGGACAAGCCCGGCCATGCCAATCAGAAACGGAAGTGAAATTTTACGCCGCGCTTGCCGACGGCAGCGCCAGCACGGAATAGAGCGCTTCGGCATCGCCCGATTCACGCAGCTTGCGCGCTATTTCCGCGTCGCGCAGCAGGCGCGCCACGCGCGCCAGCGCCTTGAGATGGTCGGCGCCGGCATTCTCCGGCGCGAGCAGCAGGAAAATCAGGTCGACCGGCTGATTGTCGAGCGCCTCGAAGTCGATCGGCTTTTCCAGCCGCGCGAACAATCCAAACAATTGCGTAAGCTTCGGAAGCTTGCCGTGCGGAATTGCGACGCCGTTGCCGACCGCGGTGGAACCGAGTTTCTCCCGCTGCAACAGGATCTCAAGAATCGCGCGCTCGCTTTGCCCGGTGAGTTCCGCGGCCTTTGCGGAAATCTCCTGGATCGCCTGCTTCTTATTTTTGACCTTGAGCGCCGGGATAATTGCTTTCGGCGCGACGAGATCGGTGAGCGTCATGGACACGTCCAATGATCGGAAAAATCAGCGTAGCGTTGCAAGGGGGTTGTTGAAGGCGGCGGACCATAAGGAGGGGCGGCGGTCACGTCAATGGCCTGAATTCGTCGATTTCCTGCACATTTTGCACGCGTTTCAGGCACGCGAGCGCTGATGATCGCCACGCCGGCGCTTATAGCGGCGCAGTTGCTTCTCGATCCGCACCGCGGCCTGATCGGCGCTGGCGTAGGCATCGGCCGCGGTTCCCTCAGCTTCGAGCATCACGCCTGAATCGAGATGCAATGCGCACTCGGTGCGAAAACCAAATCCTTCTTTGCTCACGGTGGCGTGGCCGGAATAGCCGCCCTTGAAATATTTCGACGCAGCCTCGCCGATGCGCTCGTTAATGCGCGTGCGCAAGGCTTCGCCAACATCGATGTTCTTTCCCGAGACACGAAACGCCATGATCCTGCTTCCATAAGCGGACGCGGCAGATCGCCGCGGCATCCGGTCGGTCCGTCCAGCTTAAGTCCGCCGCGCCGCAGGTCAATGCACAGACCCGTTGCGGGTTTCAGGAAGCGGCCTTGTCGCGCCGCCGCTGCACCGACGACGGAATCCGCATGGCTTCGCGGTATTTAGCGACCGTGCGCCGCGCTATTTCCACGCCGGCCTCGCGCAATTTATCGACGATCGTGTCGTCCGACAGCACGTCGGCCGAGCTTTCCGCATCGATCAGCTGACGGATGCGGTCGCGCACAGCTTCGGCGGAATGCGCTTCGCCGCCGTCGGCCGACGCGATCGCCGATGTGAAGAAATATTTCAATTCAAAAATACCGCGCGGGGTCGCCATGTATTTATTGGCCGTCACGCGCGACACGGTCGATTCATGCATACTGATCGCGTCGGCGATGGCCTTGAGATTGAGCGGCCGCAGGTGCTGCACGCCTTTCGCGAAGAAGGCGTCCTGCTGGCGCACGATCTCGCTCGATACCTTCAGGATCGTCTTGGCGCGCTGATCGAGCGCACGCACCAGCCATGTCGCGGTTTGCAGGCAGTCCGCGATGTAGGACTTTTCCTTGTCGCTGCGCGTCGTCTTCGACACCTGCGCGTAGTAGCGCTGGTTGATGAGAATCTTCGGCAGCGTGTCGGAATTCAACTCCACCTGCCATGAGCCGTCGGGCGCCGCGCGTACGAATACATCCGGCACCACCGGCTGCACGGTCGTGGAGCCGAAGGCGAGGCCCGGCTTCGGATTGAGCTTCTTGATCTCCTCGATCATGTCGGCGAGATCTTCTTCGCCGACTCCGCACAGCTTGCGCAGCGCGGGAAGGTCGCGTCTGGCCAGAAGATCGAGATGCTCGACCAGGGCCTGCATCGCCGGGTCGTAGCGGTCGCGTTCCTTGAGCTGGATTGCAAGGCATTCGGTCAGATTGCGGGCGCACACGCCGGGCGGATCGAACGTTTGCAGCACCGCCAGAACCGCGTCGACCTCCGCGCGCGGCGCGCCGAGCTTTTCGGCGACGCCGTCGAGCTCGCCGGTGAGATAGCCGGCCTCGTCCACCATGTCGATGAGGTATTGCCCGATCATGCGCTGCGCCGGATCGGAGATCGCGAGCGTCATTTGATCGGCGAGATGATCGGCAAGCGTCGCCTCGCCGGAAACGAAAGCTTCGAGATTGTAGCCCCCGTCTTCGCTGGCGCGCGGGCCGGAACCGGACCATTCCGAATAGGCCGGCTGTTGCGTTTCGGCCGCCGCGGATTTCTGCGCGGCACTATCGTCGGGAAAGACGTTGTCGAGCTCGGTGCCGAGGCCCTCTTCCATCGCGGTGCGGCTGGTTTCGAGATCGGCGCCGATCCAGTCGCCGTCCTCTGAATCGCCGCGTGCCTCGCCGCGCTCGCTTTCTTCCGCCGGCGCCGGCGTTTCGTCCTCGTTCGCCCGCTCGAGCAGCGGATTGCGCTCGAGTTCCCCCTCGACATAGGCCGCAAGATCGAGACTCGAAAGTTGCAGCAGCTTGATGGCCTGCATCAGCTGCGGCGTCATCACCAGCGCTTGCGTCTGGCGAAATTCGAGTCGTTGCGACAGAGCCATCCGATTCCCGGCGAACTGGTCTGATTCTTGCTTGCTTATATCAGGTTCGCGGGCGGATCAGGTACGCCAATCGGTAGGCAGCCGCTGCCCAAGCCCTGAGCACGCCCTAGAGGCGGAATTCTTCGCCCAGATAGAGCCGGCGCACGTCGGGATTGTTAACGATGTCGTCGGCGCGGCCCTCCATCAGCACCTCGCCGGAATAAATGATGTAGGCGCGGTCGGTCAGGCCCAGGGTTTCGCGCACATTGTGATCGGTGATCAGCACACCGATGCCGCGGTTGGTGAGATGACGCACCAGCGCCTGGATGTCGCCGACGGCAATCGGATCGATGCCGGCGAACGGCTCGTCGAGCAGCATGTAGCTCGGCCGCGTCGCCAGCGCGCGCGCGATTTCGACGCGGCGGCGCTCGCCGCCCGATAACGCGATCGAAGGCGTCTTGCGCAGCCGCGCGATGTTGAATTCCTCGAGCAGCGCATTGAGATCGGCCTCGCGCCGGCGCCGATCGGGCTCGACAACTTCCAGCACCGAGCGGATGTTGTCCTCGACGTTGAGCCCGCGGAAGATCGAGGCTTCCTGCGGCAAGTAGCCGATGCCGAGCCGCGCGCGCTGGTACATCGGCAGCGGCGTCACGTCATAGCCGTCGAGCTCGATGCGGCCGCGGTCGGCCTTGATCAGGCCGGTGATCATGTAGAACACCGTGGTCTTGCCGGCGCCGTTCGGGCCGAGCAGACCGACAGCTTCGCCGCGGCGCAGATAGACGGTGACGCCTTTCACCACCGTGCGGCCGCCGAAGCTTTTTTCGATTCCATGCGTCGCGAGATAGCCATGGCGCGGCGCCTGCCGGCCGTTGCCT
>DASZVZ010000068.1:0-3362 GCA_035546875.1 Pseudolabrys sp. | reverse complement strand
CGGATTGCTGGCAATCCCGGTGCTGGCCGGCTCGGCGGCCTATTGCGTTTCCGAAGCGTTCGGCTGGCACGCCACGCTGGAAGCGAAAGCGCCGGATGCCGTCGGCTTCTACAGCATCATCGCCGGCGCCGTGGTAGTGGGGTTGGGACTCGGCTATACGCCGATCGATCCCATGCAGATGCTGGTCTGGAGCGCTGTCCTCAACGGCATCGTCGCGGTCCCGATCATGGCCGTCATGATGGTGGTCGTTACGCGCCTGTCGGTCATGGGACGTTTCAGCGCGCGGCCGACTCTCACGTTTTTCGGATGGGCTGGCACCGCGCTGATGGCCGTCGCCATTATCGCGATGTTCTGGTTCTCGTTCGCCTGAACCGCACTCAACGTTGAAAACATCGTGAGTTTGCGGCGTGCTTGAGTCGAACGCCGAGATTTGCTATCTACAAGGCGTTCCGGGCCTGCGACAACCGCCCGGTTAGCTGCCAGGCCAAGCGTTGTCTCGCTCCGCAAGGAGGTGAGACATGTCATGCGGCAGCGCTGTTTGCTCCTCCGCCATCGCAGTCCAGGTCCCGCAACGGCGCGCGAAAACGCATCGTTCGTTCGCCGATTTGGCTGTGCGTTGGATCGTTTACGCGATCGAATGTCAGGACCGGTGGCGCCAGCGCCAGGCGCTCCTCGAACTCGACGAGCGCTTGCTCAGGGATATTGGAATATCCCGCGAGCAAGCCATCCGGGAGGCGAATAAGCCGATCTGGAAGTAATAAATGCGCGCACGTCCTGCGCGCGATGGGTCGGGTCCAACGCAGACACCCGGCGCTTGCAAGGCATCCTGCCCAAGCACTGCACAACGACCCGCGCCCTCGGGCAGCACGCGTCCGCGCGCCTGCTCGGTCCTTTGGGTGCGGTTTGGAGAACGCAAATGCCTGTCACAATCTCAGCACTTGCGGCTTTGCTTGCGTTGCTTTTTCCGTGGTTAGGCACGGCCGCGAACGCGGCGGAAATCCGGCTTCTGTCCGCCGCAGCGATGCAACCCGTATTTGAGGACATCGCGCCGGAATTCGAGCGATCGTCGGGACACAAGCTGCTCATCATCTACGCCACCGTCGGTGGCGTTAACGAGAAAGTTTTCAGCGGTGCGCAGTCAGACTTCGTCATTGGCTCGTCGCTGTCGATGCCCGCTCTCGTCGAGCACGGCATGATAGACGGCGGAAGCCTGACGCCGATCTGCAAGAGCGGGATTGGAGTCGTGGTCGCGACCGGCACCGTCATGCCGCACGTCAATTCGGTCAGGGCTTTCAGGCTCGCATTGCTCGCCGCGACCCGGATCGTTTACGCCGACCCGGCGCGCGGCGGCGGCGCCGGCATTCACGTCGCAAAAGTTATCGAACTGATGGGCCTGACCGACCAATTGGCGCCCAGGGTCAGGCTCGCCGCGGGTGGCGACGTCACCGAAGTCACGCTCGGACTGGGGGACGGCGCGGTCGGCATCACGCAAATAAGCGAGATCGTCGGCAAGCCGGGAGCGTCGCTTCTTGGCCCGCTGCCGACGAAAATCCAGAACTACACCGTCTTCGTCGGCGGTACGCCGCTCGGTGTCGAGCAATCCGAGGCGGTCGCGGCATTCCTGAAATTCCTCAGAGGTCCAAGGAGCATCGCCGCGATCAGGGCCAAGGGAATGGACGTGGAGTAACTTCGAAAATGCCTATTGGATACAGTGATGTAATGCACGCGCGCGCCTCCGCGAGGACATTGCTTCTGCTCTATGCGGCGCGCGCCGCGCGAGGCTTCGGCGACGGATTCGCGATCATCATATTGCCGGCTTATCTGTCGGCGATCGGTGCGACCACGTCGCAGATCGGTTTCGTTGCCGCCGCATCGCTGTTTGGCACCGCGTTGGCGACGCTCGGCGTCGGCTTCGTTGCTCCGCGTCACGATTTGCACAATCTGCTGCTTGCCGGTGCCGGCCTCGTCGCCTGCACCGGCATTGCTTTCTCCAATGTCGAAAGCTTTGCGGTGATTTTGATCGTCGCCTTTATCGGAACGATCAATCCCTCGACCGGCGATCTCGGCGTGCTGGTTCCGCTCGAGCACGCGATGCTCGCGCGCGAGGCGCCCGACGATAAACGGACGCATGTTTTCGCGCGCTATAGTTTGATCGGCGCGCTGTCTATGGCGGCGGGCGCGCTGGCGGCAGCGCTTCCGGATTTTGCCGGGGCGCTCGGGATTGGCAAAATCACCGCCTTCAAAATGATGTTCTATCTGTACGCCGTTCTGGGCGTTGTCAGCCTCGTGCTCTATTGGCTGTTGCCGCACGCGGTGATGAAGCAGGAGGCGCCGAGCGCGCCCCTCGGGCCGTCGCGCGGTATCGTCTACAAGCTCGCCGCGCTATTCAGCATCGATGCTTTTGCCGGCGGCTTCGTCGTGCAGTCGCTGCTGGCGCTCTGGCTGTTCGAGCGGTTCGATCTATCGCTTTCAGCCGCGAGCGTGTTCTTCTTTTGGGCGACCGTGCTCAGCGCGTTCTCCTACCCGATCGCAGCTTGGCTCGCGGCGCGCATCGGCCTCGTCAATACGATGGTCTTTACGCACATCCCGTCGAGTATCTTTCTCATCCTCGCGGCGCTTTCGCCTGACCTATGGCTGGCGCTCGTTTTGTTGCTGCTGCGCGCAGCGTTGTCGCAAATGGATGTTCCCACCCGCACGTCCTACGTGATGGCGGTGGTGACTCCATCCGAGCGTCCGGCGGCTGCCGGCGTCACCGCTGTGCCGCGCAGCCTCGCATCGTCGCTAAGTCCGGCGATATCCGGGACATTGATGGCGACATCTTTTCTCGGCTTGCCGCTTATTCTCTGCGGCGTGCTGAAAATCGGCTATGACGTGGCGCTGCTGATTTCGTTCCGGCATCTCAAGCCGCCGGAAGAGCGAAAGTGATGTCGAGAGGCCGGAAATCTCTTTACTGCCGATCCAGCTTTCGCAGCACCGCATCGAGCTGATCGAGGTCGCGGTACTTGATGTGCAGCGTGCCGCCGCCGCTCGCCTTGTGATCGACCGACACGGTCAATCCGAGCGCGTCGGACAAGCGCTTCTCCAGCGCGCGTGTGTCGGCATCCTTCATCGGCGGATTTTTGATCGCGCGCGCCTGCTTCTTGCCGCTCTCGCGCGCAAGCTGCTCGACTTGGCGCACGTTGAGGCCTTGCTTGACGATGTCGGCGGCGAGCTCTTCCGCGTTCGGCTGGCCGACGAGCATGCGCGCGTGACCGGCCGAGAGCTGTCCCGACAGCACGTAAGCCTTCACCGCGTCGGAGAGCTTGAGCAGCCGCAGCGTATTAGCGACATGGCTGCGGCTCTTGCCGACGATCTGCGCGACG
>DASZVZ010000067.1:0-14056 GCA_035546875.1 Pseudolabrys sp. | reverse complement strand
CCTGAACTTGGACAACGTGCAGCGCAATTTTGTGTATCGGAAGGGCACGGCCGACGAGGCCGTCATCGTCCGGGTATTGAAGAATGCGAGCTACAATTTCTCGGCGTTGCGGCGAGGCAGGGAGCTCGTTCACTTCTACGGCCGCCTTGTGCAAGCAGGCAAGACGCCGCTTATCGTCGACACGGCTGCCGATATCGGCGCCGCCACGGTCTATTTCGCGCGCGCTTTTCCGCAAGCCCGCGTCGTCGCTCTTGAGGCGGATCGAAGCAAGTTCGAGTTGCTCGGGGTGAATACGATCAATCTGCCGATCGAGTGTTTCAACGTAGCTGTATCGGGCACCGGTGCCGCGCCGGCGAATGGATCGGCGAACGGGGCGGCCGCGCAGCAAACGATCAACGAGATTTACGAGCGCAACGCGGCGGATATCGTGCCGTTCATCGTCAAAGCCGATGTCGATGACTGCGAGCGCGGACTATTCAGCGAACGTACCGAATGGCTCGCGCGGACCCCCGTCGTCATCGTCGAGTTGCACGACTGCCTGATTCCCGGAACCGCGAGTTCGAAAATCTTCGTTGATCACATCACGCGCTCAAATCGCGATTTCGTCTATCTTCACGATCACGTTTTTTCCATCAGCCGCGAGGCCTGGGCAGTTCAGTAACCGAACGGGACGCCGTGCACCCGGCCGATTCGAGGACTTGAATGCTGCTGATCGACGGAAAAGTTTACGAATCGCAGCTTCTTCCGACCATCTTTTTCGGGAAGAGCAAGCCGCTGGCATACGTCCTCAATCCGAAGGTCGCCTCGACCCTTACGCTTAATTTCATGTTCTACGTCAATTACGGCTACCGGTTCTTCGAACCGTACAAGATCTATTTCAGCCAGAGCCTGCTTCGGTTCGAAGGGCCTGAACTCGATCCAGCCGCGCTGAGCACATTTTTCAAGCTTGCGCCGCAAAGCTTTTCTATCGTGCGCGACCCGTTGCGGCGCTTCGTCTCCGCCTTCATGTCGAAGATCTATTCGGGCGAGGACCCGAACTATTTTTCCTTGCGCGATCAGCTCACCGGTGAACACGGCATCGACCTCAGCCCGGAGGCCGATCTTGCGCGCTCATGCCTCGCGTTTACAAAATGGATAATCGCGCAGCCGCAGAAGACCATGGATACGCATTTCAGGCCGCAATATCTCAATCTCGGCAGCGACAGCCGCTTTGCGGTGGACACGGTGCTGCGGCTGGAAGACCCCGACTCGATAATCGCCTTCTTTGCGAAGTGGGTGGGAGAGGACAAGGCGAAATGGCTTTTTTCGCTTCGTCTCAACCAGCAGCAGCTTTCGAGCAAAGGCATCGTAACGGACGAGCTCAAGGATTTTGTCCGCACCTTTTACGCGCGCGACTACGAATTGTTCTATCCGGAGCAGCTTTGACGCGCGCGGCCTAGCTCAGCAGGCCTTCTTCCAATGCCTTGATCTGCAGCGCGAGATACCGCGAATAAATGCGGCATTGCGCGAGGCTTCCCGCCGTGAACCACAGTCCCGGCTGCGCGGTACGCCGCCACATGTTGCGCAATTCGCCGCCTTCGTCGAAGCCCCAGACCGCGCCGATCCTGTCCGCAATGGCGTCGCCGAGATAGGCGCGCACGGTGTCCTGCTGGTTCTTGTAGCCGGTGGCGAGGACCAGCAGGTCGGCCGGCATGACGCGGCCGTCGCGCATGCGCGCCCCGTCCGCAGCGAACGAAGCGATATCGGAAAACTGGATTAGGCCGATTTCGCCGGCGGTGATGAGATCGGAGCAGCCGACATTGAAATAGTAGCCGCCGCCGCGCCGCAGATACATCATCTGGAAGCCGGTCTCGTCCTCGCCGAAATGCAAGCGGAAGCCGCTCGCCGCAAGCTTCTTCAGCAGCGTCTTGTCGACCTCGCGGCTTTTCGCGGTCGAAAGCTGATAGGAGCGTTGCAGCACGGGATAGGGGAACGAGGTGGCGAGCAAATCGCAATCGTCGAACGGAATACCCTCCGTATAGATCGCATAAACGCTCTGCGCTTCCTTCAGGCTGACCACATAGGTCTTGCTGCGCTGGATCATGGTGACGTCGGCGCCGTGCGCGTGCAGCTCCTGCGCGACGTCGTGCCCGCTGGTGCCGGTGCCGAGGACCAGCGCCCGCCGGCCGTTCCAGCGCTCCGCGTCCTTGAAGTCGCCGGAATGGACAACTTCACCGGCGAACCTGTCGAGGCCGGGCACGTTTTTTGGAAATGACGGAATGCTGCTCACGCCGGTTGCGAAGATGAGATGGCGCGGCCGCATCACGCGCTCGCGGCCGTCTTGGTGACGAAGCGTGACCCTCCATTCCTTCTTCGTATCGTTATAGCTGCCGGCGACGAGCGCGGTGCCGGTCCAGAAGTTAAGCTCCATCGCTTCGACGTAGGACTCGAACCAGTTTGCGAGCTTGTCTTTCGGGATATAGACCGGGAAAGTCGGCGGGAACGGCAGGTAAGGCAGGTGATTGACGTAGACTTCGTTGTGCAGCGTGAGCGAATGATAGCGCTTGCGCCAGTTGTCGCCGACGCGCTCGTGCCGGTCGACAATCAGGGCATCGACGCCAAGCTGTTGCAGGCGCGCGGCGATCGAGAGGCCGGCCTGACCGCCGCCGACGATGAGCACGGCGGGATCGCGATCCTTGAAGGCGCGCTGCTCGCTCAACCGATCGAGCCAGTTCTCGGCGCCGAAGTCACGCGTGCCGTCGCCTGAGCTTTCCGCGCGGCGCTTGTAGGCTTCTTCGTAGCCGCGCAATTCGTGCAGCGTCGTGATCAGCGTCCAGGCACGGAGCGTCGACGGGCTTGCCGGATCGGGCATCAGCCGCAGCACGCCATGCGCGGGGCCGAACGCGGTTTCGAATTCGAAGATCGCCTCGATCGTCTCGCTACCGGCGCGCATCACCCAGCGCGGCTGCGTGCGGCGCTTGGGGAGATGGAAATCGTTCGGCCGCGTGCGCGCGAGCGTGCGCGCAAGGGTCGCCGCAATCTGCTCGCGTCCGTAGGTCGTGCCGATAGTCCAGGTAAAGGCGAGAACGTCGCGCCACATGCCATCCGGCAGGAACAGGGCCGCCGCCGCGGTCGTATCGTTTGCCCGCAACGCGGCTTCGAATTCGTCGAGCCAGCTTTCCGCCTGGGCCGGCGCGACAAGACGCTTGCTTTCGGCGATGTTCATCGGAAGGCTTACGGGTTACGCGGGTCCGCCAGTTTCTGCTTGAGATTATACAACGCTTCCATCGCCTCGCGCGGCGACATCTCGTCTGGGTTAAGGGCGGCGAGCGCCGCCACCACGCGGTCAAATGCGCTCGGTTCCGGCGTTGCCGGGCGCGGCGCGGGCGTTGCGGCAAAAAGCGGCAGGTCCTCGAAGCCCTTGGGCGTGCCGCGGTCCTCGGCTTCCAGGTTGGCGAGAACGAGCTTGGCGCGTTCGATCACCGCCGCGGGAAGGCCGGCGAGCTTAGCCACCTGGATGCCGTAGGAGCGGTCGGCGGCGCCGGCGACGACTTCGTGCAAAAACACGACATCGCCGTGCCATTCCTTCACGCGCACGGTGGCGTTGTGCAGGCGCGGCAGGCGCGCGGCAAGCGCGGTGAGCTCGTGGAAATGCGTCGCGAACAGCGAGCGGCAGCGGTTGACGTCGTGCAGATGCTCGATGGTCGCCCAGGCGATCGAGAGACCATCGAAGGTCGCGGTGCCGCGGCCGATCTCGTCGAGGATGACGAGCGCGCGCTCCCCCGCTTGATTGAGGATCGCGGCGGTCTCCACCATCTCGACCATGAAGGTCGAGCGGCCGCGCGCAAGGTCGTCGGCGGCGCCGACGCGCGAGAACAGCCGGTCGACAACGCCGATCCGCGCGTGCTTGGCCGGCACGAACGAGCCCATCTGCGCGAGGATCGCGACCAGCGCGTTCTGGCGCAGGAACGTCGACTTGCCCGCCATGTTCGGGCCGGTAATGAGCCAGATGCGGCCGCCGTTTGCGTCTTCCGGCGCGGAGAGATCGCAGTCATTGGCGACGAACGGCGTGCCGTCGCGGGATAGCGCCTGCTCGACCACGGGATGACGGCCACCCTCGATGACGAAATGCAGGCTGCCGTCGATCTGCGGCCGCGTGTAATCGCGCTCGGCGGCAAGATGTGCGAGCGCGCTTTCGGCATCGAGCACGGCGAGTGCCTCGGCGCATTCCTTGATCGCGGCGGTTTGCGCGACCACAGCGGCGGTGAGCCGCTCGAAGGTGTCGAGCTCGAGGCCGAGCGCGCGCTCGGCCGCGCTGGCGATCTTGGCTTCCAGTTCGCCGAGTTCGGTCGAGGTGAAGCGCACTTGCCCGGCGAGCGTCTGGCGGTGGATGAATGTCGCGTTGAGCGGCGGCGCCATCAGCTTGTCGCCATGCTGCGCCGTCACCTCGACGAAATAGCCGAGCACGTTGTTGTGGCGGATCTTCAGGCCGCGCACGCCGGTTTCTTCCGCGTAGCGCGCCTGCAAGGCCGCGATGACGCGGCGCGATTCGTCGCGGAGCGCGCGCGCCTCATCGAGCGCGGCATCGTATCCGGCGCGCACGAAGCCTCCGTCACGCTTGAAGGCAGGCAGTTCGTCGGCGAGCGCGGCGGCGAGCTCGGCCGCGAGTTTCGCGTCGGGCTTGCGCAAGGCGAGCGCCGCGTCGGTCACCTCGGCCGGAATGTCGTGCAGCGACCTGAGCGCCTTGGCGAGATCGGAAGCGGCGATGAGGCCGTCGCGGATGCCTGCGAGATCGCGCGGCCCGCCGCGCCCGACGGCAAGCCGCGCCAGCGCGCGCGCAAGATCGGGCGCCGCCTGGAGTCTTGCGCGGGTGTCGATGCGCGCGGTCGCGTCGTTGAGGAAGGCGGTGACGGCGTCGAGCCGCCGCGCGATCGCCTCCGGATCGGTGAGCGGAGCGGCGAGGCGCTGCGCCAGCAGGCGCGAGCCGGCGGACGTCACCGTGCGGTCGATCGAGTCGAGCAGCGAGCCGCGCCGCTCGCCCGAGAGCGTGCGCGTGAGCTCGAGATTGCTGCGCGTGGCCTGATCGATCGCCATGGTCGCGCCGGCGCTTTCGCGCAACGGCGGCGACAGCGGCGGGCGGTGGCCGATCTGCGTGCGCTCGACGTAGGTGACGCAAGCCGCGGCGGCGGCAAGCTCGCTGCGCGTGAGCGCGCCGAAGGCCTCGCTGGTCGCGACCGCAAAGAACGACGTCAGCCGCCGCTCGGCGGTGGCGCCGTCGAACACGTCGCGCGCGAGCGGCGTCACCGCGGCAAGCGTGCGGAACCAGGGCGCGAGGTCGGCGTCGGCATAAAACGCGTCGGAAACGATGACTTCGCCCGGCTCGAGCCGCGCGACTTCGGCGGTGAGCGAAGCGCGGTCGCATTCGGTGATGCGGAATTCGCCGGTCGAGATGTCGATCCAGGCCAGCCCGAAGCGGCTGTCGGCTTCGCTCGATGCGCGCGAGCGCGCGATCGCCAGCAGGTAATTGTTGCGCCGCGCGTCGAGCAGCGTGTCCTCGGTGAGCGTGCCGGGCGTGACGAGGCGCACCACGTCGCGCCGCACGACCGCCTTGGAGCCGCGCTTTTTCGCTTCCGCCGGGTCTTCGAGCTGCTCGCAGACGGCGACGCGGTGGCCGAGCGCGATCAGCCGGTGCAGATATTCGTCGGCGCGGATGACCGGAACCCCGCACAGCGGCACGTCACGCCCAAGATATTTGCCGCGCTTGGTGAGCATGATGCCGAGCGCGCGCGAAGCGACCTCGGCGTCGTCGAAGAACAACTCGTAGAAATCGCCCATCCGGTAGAACAGCAGGCAATCGGGATTGGCGGCCTTGATCTCGACGTATTGCGCCATCGCCGGCGTGACGCGTCCGTCCTCGACGGACGCTATGGCCGGCGCTACACGCCCGTTTTCGTCGGGCGGCGTTTCAGGCTCGGAAAATCCGGCGGGCTGCGCGGGGGCCATGGACGGCGAGGTTAGCAGATGCGGGCGGCGCTTCCACTGCGGCTCCAGCACCGTACACAAATGCTGTCATTCCGGGGCGCCGCGAAGCGGGGAACCCGAAATCCATGACGCAGGCGCTGCGGAATATGGATTCCGGTTCGCGGCCTTCGACCGCGCCCCGGGATGACATCAGGAGGGAAACTTGACGCCGGTGATGCGCTCGAGATTGCCGTGCCAGATGTTCTCCTTCTCGGCCTTCGGCAAGTCGATGCCGTCGACGATGCGCAGCGTCTCGCGTGTGTACATCGTGCCCTTCTCGGGATCGAACGGACAGTCCGACGCGAATAGAATCTTGTCGTGATCGTAGAAGTCGAAGCCGGCGCGCGTCGCCGGCTCGCCGCCGAACACGGCGGTATCGGCGTAGAATTGATGCTTGAAGTAATCGAGCGGCCGCTTCTTCAGGCTCTTGAGCACGACGCTCAAATCCTCGTCCGAGGTGCGCGCGCCGAGCTGATCCCAGCCGGGTCCGATGCGGCCTTCCAGCATCGGCACGATGCCGCCGAAATGGTGCGTGATGATTTTCAGGTTCGGATATTTGTCCATGATCCTGGAGAACACCAGCCGCGCCATCGCCGCCGCGGTCTCGTAGGACCAGCCGAACGTCCACCAGATTTCGTATTTCGATTTCTTCTCTGACAGGTAATCGGGGAAATTGGCGGCGCGCGCCGGATGCATCCAGATCGGCTTGCCGCTCTTGTTCATGAATTCGAAAAACGGCTCGAACGCCGGATCGTCGAGCGGCTTGCCGGCGATGTTGGTGTAGATCTGCACGCCGAGCGCGCCGTTCTTGAGCGCGCGCTCGCATTCGCGCACGCCGGCATCGGGCGCGATCAGCGGCGCCTGCGCCACCCAGCCCGGGAAATGCCGCGGATGCTTCCGGCAGATTTCGGCGAAGCCGTCGTTGACGAGCTTGGTGTACTCTTCCGTAAGCTTGCCGTCGCCCTTGGTCATCACCTCGAGCGGCGGCATCGGATAGGAAATAATCTGCCCGTAGTCGGGAAACGTGTCGACCACCTTCAGCCGCACGTCGAGATCGTGAATGGAGGGAATTTCGCGCACGCGCTTGCCGATATCGGCATGGCCGCTCTCGACGATCTTGTCGAAGAAGCGCTTGGGAATGAAGTGGGTGTAGGCGTCGATGCGCATGCTGTTCTCCAGTACGATGATCGGGTGGCCGAACGCCTATGCGGCGGGCTTTGGGTTGAGGCGGGCGCGGGCGAACCACACTTCGCGCACAAGCGCGGCCAAGGCAAGCACGAAACCGGCGGCGATCACCCAGTCGGCGCCGTTGAACATGCGCGGCTGCACCAGCAGCATGAGCGCGACG
This sequence comes from Pseudolabrys sp., assembly GCA_035546875.1. GTDB lineage: Bacteria > Pseudomonadota > Alphaproteobacteria > Rhizobiales > Xanthobacteraceae > Pseudolabrys. Next base: position 6,708 of record DASZVZ010000067.1, on the reverse strand, counting down.
AGGGCGTAGCCGATGCGGAACGGCCACGGCACGCGTGTGAAGCAGTAGCCGACCACCGCCACTGTACCGATGAAGATGCCGAGCAGGCACAGCCCGAGGTGGAGCAGGACCAGCGGCACGCTGTCGTTCATGATCAGCGCGGGCGTGTAGACGAACATGAACGGCAGGAAATAGGCGCACCAGCTTACGCGCATGGCGGTCCAGCCGGTCTGCCATTGATCCGACCGCGCGATGGTAGCCGCCGCGAAAGCCGCGAGCGCGACCGGCGGCGTCACCATGCCGAGGATGCCGTTGAACAGCACGAACAAATGCGCCTGCATCGGTGCGATGCCGGCCTGCACCAGCGCCGGCGCGGCGAGCGTGGCGAGGATGATGTAGACGCCGGTCGTCGGCAGCGGCAGGCCGAGAATGAACGAGGCGATCGCCGTGATGATCAGCAGCAGCGCGGTGCTGCCGCCGCTGATGGTGAGCAACTGCTGCGTCAGCGAAAACGCGACGCCGGTGATGCTCATCGCGCCGATCAGGATGCCGGCGATCGCGGTGATGGCGATGATGTCGACCACCGCGCCGCCCGCGGACACGACGGCGTCGAGCACCTCGAGCGGCGTCAGCCGCCTGCCGTTGTGCGGCACGATCATCGCGAGAATGCCGAGCAGCGCGGTTGCGCACAGCGCGGCGAATTCCGGCTCCCAGTTGAGCCAGATCAGCCCGACGATCAGCACGATGAACGGAATGGTGAAATGCCAGCCCTTGCGCAGCACCATCCCGAGCCTTGGCAGACTTTCGCGCGGCGCGCCGAGCACGCCGAGCTTCACCGATTCAAGATCGACCTGGATGAACAGCGCCGCGTAATAGAGAAACGCCGGAATGATCGCGGCGATCATGACTTCCGAATAGGGAATCTGCAGATACTCCGCCATCAGGAACGCGGCGGCGCCCATGACCGGCGGCGCGACCTGGCCGCCGGTCGAGCCGACCGCCTCGATCGAAGCGGCGATATGCCCCGGGAATCCGGCACGCTTCATGAGCGGAATGGTGATGGTGCCGACGCTCGCCACGTTGGCGACGGCGCTCCCCGAAATCATGCCGAAGAACGCCGAGCCGACAACGGCGATCTTGGCCGCGCCGCCGCGGAAATGGCCCATCAGCGAGGCTGCGAGATCGGCGAAGAAGTCCGAGCCGCCGCAGCGCGACAACACCTGCCCCATGATGATGAAGGGCGCGACCACCACGATGCCGATTTGCAGCGTCGTGCCGAGCAGCGCGTTGGTGTCGATGCCGAGATAGACGATGAGCCGGCTCAGCGCGACCGGGCGCGCGGCGAAGCTCTCGGGCAGCAGGTAGCTGAACATCGCGTGCAGGCACAAAAGCAACACGATGATGACCAGCGACAGGCCGGTGACGCGGCGGCTTGCCTCGAACACCAGCAGCACGATCACCGCGGCGACCAGGATCCCGTACCAGGGCCGTGTCACCAGTTCGACGATGAGATCCTGGTAGCGGATCGCGACGTAGAAGCAGCTGACGAGCGCCGCGGCCGCGAGCAGCACGTCGGTGGCGCCAACCGTAGCAGTTTTCTTTTCGATGACGCGCGCGGCGACCGCTTCCTCGCCGGTCTCGCCCAGGCTGAGCGGAAAGGTGAGGAATGTGATTGCCAGCGACAGGCCGAGCACGGTGACGAGGATCTGTTCGGTGAACAGTCCGATCTGCAAGCGGCCGGGAATGTCGAGAATCCAGCCGATGACGACCAGGACCACGCCCGCTTTCAAGATGGTGAGAATCGGGTTGAGAAACTTCGGAGGCATCGTCGCTGCTTAGTACGGACAAATCACGTTGAGCAAGGCCTGCCGGCGCTCAATGAGCACGACATCGCGGGCGCGCGCGATAGCGTCGGGCAGATCGGCGGGCTTCTCGACGCGTTCGGCATGCGCGCCTTGCGCCTTGGCTAGTTCCTCGTAGGGCGGGGCCGGATCGAGATCGGCGAGCGTGCGGCCGTCGTTCTCGCCGGCGGCGCTGTCCTTGAACATCGACAACGTAGCGCGGCGCACCGCGCCGTACCGGCTGTTGTTGAAGATGATGGTGAGGATCGGCAGCTCGTGCTTGCCGGAAACCCAATGGCCAACCATCGGATTCGCGAACATGTAGGCGCCGTCGCCGAGCGTCGCGACGACGAAATGGTCGGGCGCGGCGAGCTTGGCGCCGAGCGCGGCGCCAAGGCCCCAGCCAAGCCCGCCGGCCGGGCTGAGCGCGAAATAGGTACCGGGAATTTCACGCGCGCAATGGTCCGGCCGCATCGAATATTCGTTGAAGATGATGGCCTCCGGGCCGAGCACTTCGCCGATCACGCGCGAAAGATACTCCGGCGAGATGTGCGCACCGGGCGCGGAATCCTTGGCGAGCTGCGCGCGCCGTGTGCGCATGCGTTCGGTCAACCGGCTGCGCCGCGCGGCGATGCGCGCCTCGGCCATTTGCAGGCGCTGGCCGAGCGCGGAGCTGAGCGCCGTCAGCGCGTTCGCGGGATCGGCCTGGATGACGAGATCGCTCGGGAAGCTGCGCATGGGGTAACGCACGAAAAGCGGTTCCTCGCCGATATGCACGACGCGGCAGCCCCCGGTCGGATGTTGCAGATGCGGCATCCACGGCACGTCGCATTCGAGCACGATGACAAGATCGGCATCGGCGAGCAGGGCGGCCGGCTCGAAGCCGAAATGCATCGGATGGCTCGAGGGCAGGCAAAGCGTGCGCGGACCGTGTGCGATGACGGGAATAGCGCAGCGCTCCGCAATCTGCGCCAGCGGATCGACGGCGTTCTTCGGCGCCGCAGCGGTGACGATCAGCGGACGCTCGGCGGTGGCGATCCATTCGGCCAACGTTGCGATCGAGCGCGGATCGGGCTGCGCCGGCGCGGCGTGCGCGCGCGGCTTGATCGGGCCGGTCGGTTCGGTCAATGGCGCCGACAACGGTTCGCGCGGCAGAACAAGATAGACCGGCCCGCGGGGCTGCGCGGTGGCGACCTCGACTGCGCGCGAGACCACGTCGCCGACTTGTCCGGGCGTGCGCAATTCGTAGTCCCACTTCACCAATTCGCGCAGCATGCCGGCCTGATCGAACATTTCCTGCGCCCAATGGATCGGCCGGCTGCGCGAGCCGAACGATCCTTTCTCGGTGAGCGGCGTGCGGCCGGCCGCGAGCACGAGCGGAATGCGGTCGCGCGACAGATTGGTGACGTTGTTGATCGTGTTGGCGGTGCCGACATTGACGTGCACCATCACCGCCTGCGGGCGGCCGTTCATCAGATACGCGCCGTGCGCCATGGCGACCGCGAGGTTCTCGTGCGGTACCAGCACGGGACGCGGCACCTTGGCGTTGGTCTTTTTGGCGCGGCTGAACGCCTCGACGATGGGCGGGAAGTCGGTGCCGGGATTGCAGAAGAAATAATCGATGCCGTGATCGGCAAGCGCGCGCAGAAAGGCCTCGGCGGCAATCGGTGGCCGTTCGTTTCGTGAAGTTGGACTGACGGCCATCCGATTGCAGCCTCTGATGCCTATTTTACTTCCTTGATTCCCTTTTCCGCATAATAGGCCTTGGCGCCGTCGTGGTACGGCACCTCGATGTCGGTGAACATGCGGTTGACTTCCATCGACTTGAACAACGGGTGGCTCGCGCCGAGCGCATCCTTGTTCGTAGCGAGGAGCTCGGTGATTTTCTTCGCCTGTGCGGCCGGATACTTCGCGCCCGCGAAGATCGTGTAGTCATACTGCATGATATTGATCGGCTCCTTCACGCCCGCATAACGCGGCGAGGGCTTGGCCTCGGCGATATAGGCGGTGCGGAATTCGCTCTTCAGTCCCTTGAGCGCCTCAGGCGTGTTCTTCAGCGAGATGAAGCGGATGCCGCCGACCGCGGCGTCGGCCTCCGACACCTTGGCGGAGCCGAGCGCAAACGTCGTGATGTCGGCGCGGCCGCCGATGAACTCGTCCACGCCGCGCACCAGGTTGGGCACCATGACCGGCTTCAGGTCCTTGATGCTCAGTCCTTCGGTCGCGAGCATCGCGTCCACGGTCTTCTTGATGATTTCCTGGCTGGTGAAGCCGTAGGCGACGGTGTGGCCTTTCATGTCGGCGATGGTCTTGATCGGCGAATCGGCGCGCACGAACAGACCGACCTTGATCGGAAAGATGACGGCCAGCGTGCGCAGATTCGGATTTGGGCGCTTGTCGAACGTACCGACGCCGTGGAAGGCGTCGTAGAGCTCGAGCGTGTTGGCAAAGCCAAGATCGATCTCACCCGAATTGACCAGCGGGATCATGGCGCCGGTGCCGCTCGACGGCTGGACGCGCGCCTGGATGTGGCCGGCTTCGGTCAGCGTCTTGGCGACCGCCGCGCCGACGGCGTACGTCAGCGTACCCTGCGGGCTGGTGCCGAGGCCGACCGGCTGCGCGCTCGCAGCCTGGGCAAAGGCGAGTGAAATGGCGAACGTTGCCGCCGCAAGCATTCTGTGCATCACAATCCTCCCGTTGTTTTTTATTGTCTCGATCCCTGCATTTTTACTCGACAGGTGTGGGGGTTACAACCGAGCGGGCCGCCGGGTTGCACCGGCCCGACCGTGTGAACACCCAGCCAAGGCGGCTATTCGGCGGCGATGCGCAAATCCGCCTGCGGGCCGAGTTGGGCAAGGCACTTCGCGAGACTTTCGCCCTCCGGGTCGATCAGCGCGGCGGTACGGGCGCTCGCGACGGCATCCGCGCCGCGTTGCAGCGGGATCTGGCCGCCCAAAATCGGACGGATCACGCGCGCCTCGATGGTGCGGTAATTGGCGCTGCCGCGCGCGTGCGTGTCGCCATAGCCCTTGATGAGGCGCGCGCATTCGGCGACCTCGATGGCGAATTCGGGCGAGAGCTTCGCGGCTTGCCCGATCAGCGCGAGCCAGGCTTCGATCTGCTCTTGTTCCTGTTTGTAGCGGTAGCCGCGCGGCCGCCAGCGGCGCAGGCTTGCGAGCATCTTGAAGCGCAGGAAGCCGAAGATCGATGTCGAGTTGATCTCCATGCCGAAATAGACGCGGCCGAGCCAGCCCTTGCGCGCGGCATAGCGCATGATCGGGCGCGCGAGGAAGGAAGGAAGCACCTGGCAGAATTCCTCGATGCCGGGTTTGAGGAAATCGTGCACGGTGAACGGCTCGCGGGTAACGCGCAATTCGTCCTGCGCGATGCGCTGCATGCGCGCCGGCGCGATCTTGGCCTGAGCGACGCGGATGACGTCCTCGTACGACATGCGCACGGCAAGATGGCGCGCGACTTCCTTCATCAGCTTGCCGTGCGTGTCGAGGTCGGCAAGCGCGCGCAGGCGGTTGAGATAAAGCTGTGCGTAGGGGACGCCCTGATAGGCGATGAGGCGCCGAATGCCCTCGATCGCGGTCGGCTGCGCCAGCGCGGGCAGGGAATAAGTGACTTCGTGCTCCAAAAGCTCGCGCGAGGTCGGCGCGTGCTTCTTTTTCTCTTGCGCCGGCGCGGCAGCCGCTTTCGCGCGCGCGGCCTCGAGTCCGGCGCGGAAGCCGCGCAGGTTGCCGTCGACCGCCTTGCCGTCCGCGCGGATCGCGGCCTCGAACTGCTCGATGCTGATCGGCAGGCGGCCGCAGCCAGCGATGGCGCCGAGCATCACGGCGTTGATGATCGAGCCGCTCTGTTTCGCCAGCGCATCCATGTCGACGAGCAGCGCGTCCTTCGAATGCTGCTTGATGGTCGCGATCAGCTTGTCGCGGTCGAAGCGGCCGTCGCCCATCGCGATCTTCTCATCCATCGCGTAGAAGCGGCTGAGCGAGGCGATGCAGAAGGTGCGGTCGGGCGTGACGAAGCCGCTCGCGATCGTGCGGCCCGCTTCGAGCAATTCGCTCGCCACCGCGATGTCGATGTCGCCGACGCCCGGCGTGAGCGCCAGCACCGGGCGCTTGCCGTTCAGGTCGGCGGTCTTCACGGGCAGAATCTCGACGTAGTAGGTGGTCGCGCCGGTGCGCTGCGCGACACCGGGGATCGACGTCGATTGCACGGGATAACCGGCGTCCGTCGCCGCCGACACGATCCAGTTCGTCAGCACGCCGCCGCCTTCGCCGCCGAGCGCGGCGATCAAAAGCGTGATGGGGCGCGGCGCGCTCATGCCTTCACCGGCTTGCCGTTGTAGCCGCCGAGCCAGCCGATCACGGTCAGACGCAGCCAGTGCTTGAGCCGGTCGCCCCAGGTCGGGTTGCGCACGATCTCGGCGCGGTAGAACGAGGGACACAGCACGGCGGCGTGCGCGACCTCGCCGCACAGGCCGCAGCCGACGCAACTCTCGATCACGGTTGCGACCGGATCGGTGCGCAGCGGATCGGGTGAGGGCTTCACGGTGAGCGACGGACAGCCGGAAAGGCGGATGCAGGAATGGTCGCCGGTGCAGATCTCGTCGTCGACGCCGTAGCGCGCGCGGGTCACGCGTTCGCCGCGCTTGAGCTTCTCGGCGTCCTCGGCGCGGATGCGGCGCTGGCGGGCCAGCATGCACTCGCCGTCGGCGATGATGACCTTCAGGCCGCGCTCGGCGGTCTTCATCGCCTCCTTCAGCGTCGCTACCATCTTGCTGACGCCGTATGTGCGCACGGTACGCATCCATTTCACGCCCATCGCGCGCAGGGTCTGCTCGATGTCCATGCCCGGCGCCTCGCCGGTGCGGCTCGCCTTC
>DASZVZ010000066.1:0-30320 GCA_035546875.1 Pseudolabrys sp. | reverse complement strand
GTGGAAGGGCCATCGCTCAACGGATAAAAGGTACGCCGGGGATAACAGGCTGATGATGCCCAAGAGTCCATATCGACGGCATCGTTTGGCACCTCGATGTCGGCTCATCACATCCTGGGGCTGGAGCAGGTCCCAAGGGTTTAGCTGTTCGCTAATTAAAGTGGTACGTGAGCTGGGTTCAGAACGTCGTGAGACAGTTCGGTCCCTATCTGCCGTGGGTGTAGGAGAATTGAGAGGATCTGTCCCTAGTACGAGAGGACCGGGATGGACGTACCTCTGGTGGAGCTGTTGTGGCGCCAGCCGCAGTGCAGCGTAGCTACGTACGGACGGGATAATCGCTGAAGGCATCTAAGCGAGAAACCCACCTCGAAACGAGTTCTCCCTTGAGAGCCGTGGTAGACCACCACGTTGATAGGCCGGGTGTGTAAGCGCGGCAACGCGTTGAGCTTACCGGTACTAATAGCTCGATTGGCTTGATTGCTCTCATTACTAATGCCCATTCGCTTCCGCGAGGAAGCGGTGGCGACGCACTGAAAAAAAGACCACGCGTTTGCGACGCGGGGTCCGCGGGTCGAGCCTGCGGACTGCGCGTTCGCTTCGCGAAGCGAACGCTTGCTTTCTTCATTTCGTCCTTAGCCGGCCTGGTGGTACTTGCGGAGAGACTGAACCCGATCCCATCCCGAACTCGGCCGTTAAACTTTCCTGCGCCAATGGTACTAAGCCTCAAGGCTTGGAAGAGTAGGTCGCTGCCAGGCCTGCCAAGGACGAAATCTCACTTCACGATGATCTCTTTCGAATGCGGCCGCCGGCAACGGCGGCCGTTTCATTTGTGGAGCTGCCCTCCGCAAATGCGAAAACCGCCGCGGGAAACCGCGGCGGTTTTTGTTTTTCCATCGCACGCGGCGGTTGACCTAGATCAATGAGGCCTTGTCATCCGGCTTTAGTTTCGATGCTTGGATTTTCAGGAGCAGCCCGATGACCTCGACGATGGAAAAAGCCCTCATTTTGTATTTCCGGCTGACGATGGCTTGGACATTCCTGTATGCGGCTTCGCATCAGGTTTTCGTACCGAGCTTCAGTGTGGTCGGCTTCCTGCAGCACACCAAGACCTGGCACGACGTGTTTGCCGTGTTCACCACACCGACAGTGGCGCCGCTGACGACGTTCTTGGTCGAATACGGCCACCTGCTGATCGGCCTCTCGTTGCTGTTCGGCCTGATGGTCCGCGTATCCGCCGCCTTTGGCGTATTGCTGATGATCGTCTACTGGTTCGCCCACATGGACTGGCCGTTCATCGAAAACACGAACAATTTCGTTGTCGACTATCACCTCGTCTATGGCGGCGTTCTGATCTACCTGATCGTCAAGCGCGCGGGTCACGTGTGGGGCCTCGATGCCTGGGCGGAAAATCTGACCTTCGTGAGACAGCGTCCGGCTCTCAGGCTGATGGTCGCGTAACGGTCGGACGCGACGCGTGAAGGACAGGTGGGATTGCCGCCTGGCCTTCACGCCGTCCTGAACAAATTCGCGGCGGCGCTCTTCCCTTGGCCGGCAGCCGTTGCTACATAGCCGTTGACGCGCGGGTTAGCCCGCGCTTTGCATTTTCGGGCGCGAAGACGTGCTCTTTCAGGCTGGTATATAATCAGCCGCTCATTATCGCGGGGTGGAGCAGCCCGGTAGCTCGTCAGGCTCATAACCTGAAGGTCGTAGGTTCAAATCCTACCCCCGCAACCAAATACGGCGCACGCATAAGCCCCGGTTCGAAAGAGCCGGGGCTTTATTCATTTCCGCGGCAATGCCTCCGGCGAACGCGGGGCGCGACCGCACGCAAGTTGCGAATAAATCGCAAAATGTCCGCTGCTGGACTGCGTTCTCGCAATTTGCTGCGCCGCAACCACTATCCTATAAAACACGTGCGTGCCGGCGCGCAGTTCCGAAGATGACCCGCAGATAATTATGTATAATAGCTATCGGATGCGCTATCGGTACGCTCGATGACGCCAAGGGGCGGGCGCTCGAAGCCGTCCTGAGAAGAAAACATCCAACGGGAGGATCATCAATGCGATCGACTATTCGTAGTCTCTATACGGGAGCCGCCCTCTGTCTTGGCGGTGTAGTCGCATTTGCCGCCGCACCGGCTTATGCGTGGGAGCCTAGCCATCCGATCGAAATCATCGTGCCCGCGGGCACGGGCGGCGGCGCCGACCAGATGGCCCGCGTCGTTCAAGGCATCGTAAGCAAGCACAATCTGTCCAAGCAGTCGGTCGTCGTCATCAACAAGTCCGGCGGCGCGGGCGGCGAGGGCTTTCTCGACGTCAAGAACTCGAAGGGTGACGATCACAAGCTGATCATCACACTCTCCAACCTGTTCACCACGCCGCTTGCCACCGGCATTCCGTTCAACTGGAAGGACCTGACCCCGGTCGCCATGATGGCGCTCGACGAATTCATCCTCTGGGTCAACGCCGACAAGCCGTACAAGACCGCGCAGGACTACATCAACGCGATCAAGTCCAAGCCGGACAACACGTTCAAGATGGGCGGCACCGGCTCCAAGCAAGAAGACCAGATCATCACCGTGGCGCTCGAGAAGGCCACGGGCAAGAAGATGACGTACATCCCGTACAAAGGCGGCGGTGCGGTTGCGGTTCAGCTCGTCGGCGATCACATCGATTCGTCGGTGAACAACCCGATCGAAGCCGTGGCGCACTGGCGCGCCGGCAAGCTGCGCCCGCTCTGCGTGTTCGACAGCAAGAAGCTCGACTATCACGACAAGATCGCGGGCGATATGTCGTGGAACGACATCCCGACCTGCAAGTCGGCCGGCATAAACGTCGAATACCTCATGCTGCGCGGCTTCTTCATGTCGCCGGGCGTGAGCAAGGACGTCGTCGCCTACTACGTCGATCTGATGAAGAAGGTTCGTGAGACTCCCGAGTGGAAGAAGCTCATGAGCGACGGCGCTTTCAACCAGAGCTTCATGACCGGCGATCAGTACGTGAAGTGGGTCGCCGATGCCGAGAAGCTGCATGAAGGTCTGATGAAGTCGGCCGGCTTCCTCGCGAAGACAAACTGATCACGCCGGACGATCGCACGACGTTTGAGTAATCCGCAGTCGCTCGAGGATTTAATGAACGAGACTGTCAACGAGACCGGTGGGGCGGGTCCGTCCCACCGGAGTGTGGAAATCGGGGTCGCCGTCGCGATGGCGATCCTTGCCCTCATCGGAATCTACGGAAGCACGAAAGTCGGAATAGGCTGGGGCGCGGAAGGCCCGCGCGCCGGCTTCTTTCCTTTCTACGTCAGCCTGATCGTGCTGATCTCCTGCGTGATCAATCTCGCCACGATCATCATGGCTTCTTCATCCGGCAAAATATTTGCCGAGTGGGGCCAGTTGCGGCAGGTGTTCTCGGTCATCGTGCCGGTCGCCATCTATGTCGCGCTGGTGCCGTACATCGGCATGTACGTGTCGTCGGCCTTGTTGATCGCGGTATTCATGCGGTGGTTCGGCCGCTACAACTGGCTCACGGTGGCTGCGATCGCGATCATCGTGCCGGTGGTGACCTTCATAACCTTCGAGATCTGGTTCCTCGTGCCGCTGCCGAAAGGGCCGCTTGAGGTCTGGCTCGGATATTGAGACGACCGCCGAGGGAGGCGCGGCGGCCACGCGACTGTAAGCAAATCACGAGACGGGGATCATGCTCGAGGATATCGGCAATCTTTTTCACGGCTTCGCGGTTGTCGCGCAGCCATTCAATCTGGCGCTGATGGTCCTCGGCATCGTGCTGGGCGTCATCGTCGGCGTGTTGCCGGGTCTCGGCGGCGCCAACGGCATCGCCATCCTGCTGCCGCTGACGTTCTCGATGTCGCCGACTTCGGCGATCATCATGCTGTCCTGCATCTACTGGGGCGCGCTGTTCGGCGGCGCCATCACGTCGATATTGTTCAACATACCGGGCGAACCATGGTCGGTAGCGACCACGTTCGACGGCTATCCGATGGCGCAAAAGGGCAAGGCCGGCGAGGCGCTCACCGCGGCCTTCACCTCGTCGTTCGTCGGCGCGCTCTTCGCCGTCATCGTCATCACGCTGGTCGCGCCGCTGGTCGCGAGTTTCGCGCTCCGCTTCGGTCCGCCGGAAGTTTTCTCCGTCTACTTCCTCGCGTTCTGCAGCTTTGTCGGCCTGAGCAAGGAGCCTCCATTCAAGACCATCGCCTCGATGATGCTGGGCTTCGCGCTCGGTGCGGTGGGCCTCGACCAGGTCACCGGCCAGCTGCGGCTGACGTTCGGCTTCCCGCAGATGCTCAATGGCTTCGACTTCCTGATCGCTGTCATCGGCTTGTTCGGCATCGGCGAAATCCTCCTCACGATGGAAGAGGGCCTGAGCTTCCGCGGTAAGCTCGCGAAATTGAATTTGACTGTCGTGTTGCAGACGTGGCGTGAACTGCCGCGCTACTGGCTCTTGTCGCTGCGCTCCTGCCTGATCGGCTGCTGGATGGGCATTAGCCCTGCCGGCGCGACGCCCGCTTCCTTCATGAGCTACGGCATTGCCAAGCGCATCTCAAAGCGCGGCCATCTGTTCGGGACCGGCGAAATCGAAGGCGTGGTGGCGCCGGAAACCGCCGCGCACGCGGCCGGCACGTCGGCGCTGTTGCCGATGATTTCGCTCGGCGTGCCCGGTTCGCCTACTGCGGCGGTGCTGCTCGGCGGCCTGCTGATCTGGGGCTTGCAACCCGGCCCGTTGCTGTTCACCGAGCAGAAGGATTTCGTCTGGGGTCTCATCGCATCGATGTACATGGGCAACATCGTCGGCCTCATCATCGTGCTGACGTGCGTGCCGCTGTTCGCCGCGATCCTGAAGATCCCGTTCAGCGTCATTGCGCCGATCATCATGGTGTTTTGCGCCATCGGCGCCTATTCGGTGCACAACAGCACTTTCGACGTCGTGATGATGGTCGTGTTCGGTATCGCCGGCTACTTTATGAAGAAGACCAACTATCCGTTGGCGCCGATGGTCCTCGCCATCGTGCTCGGCGACAAGGCGGAAGAGGCTTTCCGCCAATCCTTGCTCGCGTCGCAGGGCGGCCTGAGCGTGTTCTGGTCGAACGGCCTCGTCAGCGTGATCATGCTGCTCGGCCTGATCGCGCTGTTCTGGACGGTGATCCAGAACACGTGGATGAAGCTGCGCGGGACCAAAGGCCTGCGGCCGGCCGAATAATCGCACTGTCTGCACGGCGCGTTGGTGCCCGCGAACGGATCGCGGACGAACGGCATTTTCTTTATTGAGATTTTACGCCGAAGGCTGCGAACGGCTCTCTATGAATCCCGTGGGGCGATTGATGCGTTATCACGGGAGGAAGGGATGTCAGTCGCCGCACAACCCGCCGGGCGGGCGGAGCTGTCGGATTCGACACGCTGGGGCCAACTCATCGCCGTCATCATCTGCATGGTGATGATCGCAAATCTTCAATACGGCTGGACCCTCTTCGTACATCCAATCAACAAGGCGCACGGCTGGTCCATCGCATCGATTCAGGTTGCGTTCGCAGTCTTCATCGCGCTCGAAACCTGGCTCACGCCGGTGGAGGGCTGGATCGCGGACGTGGTCGGACCGAAGCTGGTGATTGCATTCGGCGGCATCATGGTCGGCATAGGTTGGGTGATTAACGCCTATGCCGGGTCGCTCGGAATGCTTTATCTCGGCGCCGTAATCGGCGGCACCGGCGGTGGCGCGGTTTACGCGACCAGCGTGGGGCAGGCCGTCAAATGGTTTCCGGACCACCGCGGTCTTGCAGTGGGCCTTACGGCGGCTGGCTATGGCGCCGGTGCGGTGCTCACCGTCATTCCGATCCGCTACGTGATCGCGACCTACGGCTACGAGGCAGCATTTCTCTGGTTCGGTATCGCCCAGGGTGCGGTCGTATTCATCCTTGCGTGGTTCATCCGCGCTCCCGCTCCCGGCGAACTCGCGGCTGCGCCGCCTGCCAAGGTCGAAATGACCAAACGCAGCTACACGCCGAAGGAAGTTCTCGCCTCGCCGGTGTTCTGGCTGCTCTATGTCATGTTCGTGCTGGTGTCCGCCAGCGGTCTGATGGCCACCGCTCAGGTTGCAGTGATCGCCCGCGATTTCAACATCGCGAACGTTGTCCTGTTCGGCGGCGCCACCGCGCTGACGGTCGCATTGATCGTTGACGGCGTCTGCAACGGCGGGGCGCGTCCGCTGTTCGGTTGGGTGTCCGACAACATCGGCCGCGAATACACGATGGCCGTCGCTTTTGGCTTCGGCGCAATCGCCTATTGGCTGCTGGGCCTGCTCGGCACGCAGCCGTGGGCGTTCGTGATCTTCGCCGCCCTGATTTTCCTCACCTGGGGGGAGATCTTCAGTCTGTTCCCTTCGACGTGCACCGATACGTTCGGCACCAAATTCGCGACGGTGAACCTCAGCCTGCTCTACACGGCAAAGGGCGCCTCCGCTTTTCTGGTGCCGGTCGCCAATCTCATCAAATCGCACACCGGCAATTGGCACGCAGTATTCGTGCTCACGGCCATCATGAATCTGGTGGTGGTGGCGCTCGCCCTGCTCGTGCTCAAGCCCCTGCGGCGGCAGGCCATGAGCCGGGCGTAACCGGCCATCCGGTCGCGCAACCGTTTCGCCCACGCGGTTTTCGCGTGGGCGGGACGCCAAAAGCCGTCGATTCTCCGGATAAAGGGTTGCCCGCCAGGGACCAGTTGGAATATTGTATACCAGTCATGAGTAAGTCCAGTCGTCCGTCTAGCCGCACGAGTCCACGTCCCCGAAACGGGGGTTCGCAGGTCCACGGCGCCACCACCTCGCAGCCTGCGCTCGAGCCGATCGACTCGACCCTGAGCTTCAAGCACAAGGCCTATGCCGCGCTGAAAAACGCCATCGTGGCGATGGACATCTATCGCAGCCGCAGCGACATCCGGCTCGACGAGCGCAAGCTGGCGCAGGATTTCGGCATCAGCCGCACCCCGGTGCGCGAGGCGATGGCCCAGCTCGAGAGCGAGGGGTTCGTGCGTTCGGTGCCGCGCCGTGGCATCTACGTCGTGCGCAAGACCAAGCGCGAAGTGATCGAATTGATCACCGCCTGGGCGGCGCTCGAAAGCATGGCGGCGCGCCTCATCACCGAAAACGCGCTCGACGCCGACATCGCGGCGCTGCGGCGCATGTTCACCAGTTTCGAAAACGGCGCGGCGCGCGCGCACCTCGACGAATATTCCGAGGTCAACATCGAGTTCCATCAGTCGATCATCCGCATGAGCGGAAACCGCGTGCTGATCGACATGGCGGAAAACCTTTTCACGCACATGCGCATGATCCGCCGCAAGACTATCGTCGAGAAGGACCGCGTCGACCGCTCGATCCGCGACCACATGAGCATCATCGAGGCGCTGGAAAAGCGCGACACCGCGCGGGCGGAAGAACTGGTGCGCGCGCACGCGCTCGGCCTTGCCGAGCACGTCGAGCGCTATGCCGATTACCTGGACTAAGATGCCGCACTTCTTCCTGAAGTTGATCGCGCCGCGGCCGACTTTTGCAATGGACATGAACGACGCCGAGAAGAAAATGATGCAGGAGCATTTGCTTTACTGGAAAAACCGCCAGGACGCCGGCGAGGTCGTCGTGTTCGGTCCGGTGCTCGATCCGCGAGGATCCTACGGCATGGGCGTCATCTCGGCTGCCGATGAAACCGCGGCCCGCGCATTCGCCGATGGCGATCCGGCGCTCAAATCCAATTGCGGCTTCAAGTGTGAAGTCCATCCGATGCGCGCGGTGACGCGCGAAAACGCAAACTGATTTACGGGAGAGTCCCATGGCCGATGCGGCAGTGAAGGAAAAGTCCGAATCCGCGACCGCCGAGACGGAATTGACGGATGGTTTTCATCTCATCATCGACGCGCTCAAGCTCAACGGCCTCACCACGATCTACGGCGTGCCCGGGATTCCGATCACCGACTTCGGCCGCATGTCGCAGGCGTCGGGCATTCGTGTTCTTTCATTCCGGCACGAGCAGAGCGCAGGCTATGCCGCTTCGATCGCGGGCTTCCTGACCAAAAAGCCGGGTATCTGCCTTACCGTGTCGGCGCCCGGCTTCCTCAACGGTCTGACCGCCCTCGCGCATGCAACGACCAACTGCTTCCCGATGATTCAGATATCGGGCTCGTCCGAGCGCGAGATTGTCGACCTGCAACAGGGCGACTACGAGGAAATGGACCAGCTCGCGATCGCCAAGCCGCTCTGCAAGGCGGCGTTCCGCGTGCTGCATGCGCAGGACATCGGTATCGGCCTCGCCCGTGCGATCCGCGCGGCCGTCTCGGGACGTCCGGGCGGCGTCTATCTCGACCTGCCGGCCAAGCTGTTCGGCCAGGTGATGGACGCCGAGAAGGGCCGGAAATCGCTGGTGAAGGTGATCGATCCCGCTCCGGCGCAAATCCCCTCGCAGGAATCCATCAAGCGCGCGCTCGACGTGTTCAGGAGCGCCAAGCGTCCGCTGGTCATCCTCGGCAAGGGCGCCGCCTACGCGCAGGCGGACGATGCAATCCGCAGTTTCGTGGAAAAGAGCGGGGCTCCCTTCCTGCCCATGAGCATGGCGAAGGGTCTGCTGCCCGATACCCACCCGCAGTGCGCGGGCGCGGCGCGCTCGACGGTGCTGAAAGACAGCGACGTCGTGCTGCTGATCGGCGCGCGGCTGAACTGGCTGCTGTCACACGGCAAAGGCAAGGCGTGGGGCGATGCGCCCAAAAAATTCATCCAGATCGATATCGAGCCGAAAGAGATGGATTCGAACGTCGAGATCGTCGCTCCGGTGGTCGGCGATATCGGGTCGTGCGTCTCAGCGCTGCTGAACGGCATGGGTGGCAACTGGCCCGCGCCGCCGGCCGAATGGATCAAGGACGTCACCACGAAGCGCGACGAGAACGTGGCGAAGATGGCGCCCCGCCTGATGAACAACAACGTGCCAATGGACTATCACGGCGCGCTCGGCGTCCTGCGCACCATCGTGAAGGAGCGGCCCGACGCCATTCTCGTCAATGAAGGCGCCAACGCCCTCGACCTCACGCGCGGCATCATCGACCTCTACAAGCCGCGCAAGCGCATCGACGTCGGCACCTGGGGTATTATGGGCATCGGCATGGGCTACGCGATCGCGGCCGCCGTCGAGACCGGCAAGCCCGTGCTTGCGATCGAAGGCGACAGTGCGTTCGGCTTCTCCGGCATGGAGATCGAAACGATCTGCCGTTACAAGTTGCCGGTTTGCGTCGTGATCTTCAACAACGACGGCATCTATCGCGGCACCGACGTGAATCCGCTCGGCACGGATCCTGCGCCGACGATGTTCGTCAAGGGCGCACGCTACGACAAGATAATCGAGGCGTTCGGCGGGGTGGGCGTCAACGCGACGTCGCCCGACGAACTCAAGCGCGCCGTGAACGCCGCGATGGATTCAGGCAAGCCGACGCTCATCAACGCGGTGATCGACCCCGCCGCCGGCAGCGAGAGCGGCCGCATCGGCAACCTCAATCCGCAAAGCGCGCTGAAAAAGAAATAATCCGCTGTCTACCGATCCGATTTGGAGGAAATGAAATGGCTAAGAGGAAACCGAAGAAGGCGAAGGCCGCGAAGGCCAGGTCGGCGGCGAAAAAATCCGCCCGCAAGGTCCTGAAGCTCGCCGGCGCGAAAAAGAGCGCGGCGAAAGCGAATGGGCTGCCAAGGCCGTCGTCAAAGCCTTACGGCAAAGACGGCAAGGCGCTCTCCGGCGTGCGCATTCTCGATTTCACTCACGTGCAGTCGGGCCCGACCTGCACGCAATTGCTTGCCTGGTTCGGCGCCGACGTGATCAAGGTCGAACGCCCGGGTGTCGGCGATATCACGCGCGGCCAGCTCGTCGACGTGAAGGGTGCCGACTCGCTCTACTTCACGATGCTCAATCACAACAAGCGCTCGATCACGATCGATTCCAAGCACCCGCAAGGCAAACGCGTGCTCGACGAGCTGATCAAGACCTGCGACGTGCTGGTGGAGAATTTCGCGCCGGGCGCGCTCGACCGCATGGGCCTGACCTGGGACCACATCCACAAGCTCAACCCGCGAATGATCGTGGCGTCGGTCAAGGGCTTCGGCCCCGGCCCCTACGAGGACTGCAAGGTCTACGAGAACGTCGCCCAATGTACCGGTGGTTCGGCCTCGACCACGGGCTTCCTCGACGGCCCGCCGCTCGTCACCGGCGCGCAGATCGGCGACAGCGGCACCGGGTTGCACCTCGCGCTCGGCATCGTCTGTGCGCTGTACCAGCGCAAGCGCACCGGCCGCGGCCAGAAGGTGCTCACCGCGATGCAGGACGGCGTGCTTAACCTCTGCCGCGTCAAGTTGCGCGATCAGCAGCGTCTCAAGGCGGGTCCGCTGACCGAATACAGCCAGTACGGGCAAGGCATTCCGTTCGGCGATGCAACGCCGCGCGCCGGCAACGACTCCGGCGGCGGCCAACCGGGGTGGATCCTCAAGTGCAAAGGTTGGGAGAACGATCCCAACGCCTACATCTACTTCATTACGCAGGCTCCGGTGTGGGGTCCGATCTGCGATCTCATCGGCGAACCCACCTGGAAGACCGATCCCGAATACGCCACGCCGAAGGCGCGGCTCCCGAAGCTCAAGCAGATTTTCGATCGCATCGAGCAGTGGACGATGACCAAGAGCAAGTTCGAGGTCATGAAGCTCTGCAACGAAGTCGACATTCCCTGCGGGCCGATCCTGTCGATGAAGGAGCTCGCGGAGGACCAATCGCTGCGCAAGACCGGTACCGTGGTCGAAGTCGATCATCCGACGCGCGGCAAGTATCTTACCGTCGGCAATCCGATCAAGCTTTCGGATTCGATCTCGGAAGTGAAGCGCTCGCCGCTGCTCGGCGAGCACACCGACGAGATTCTCAAGGACGTGCTCAAGCTCTCGGCCAAGGATATCGCCGAGATCAAGAGCTCCGGCGCGCTTTCCGCGCCGAAGAAGGAAGAAAAAGCGGCGTAACTGTTTGTTGTCCCGCACGCGGTGCAGCGCGTCAGCGGTGCACTACAGATGCGGGACCCCGGTTCATTCGGCTTAAAAACCGGGATCCCGGGTCTGCAGCGCACCACTTCGTGCCGCGCTGCGCCCGGGACACGGGAAGAGATTGGGAGGAATGTTAGATGCGTATCGTTGTTCACGGCCAGCAGGCCTTCGGTAAGGCCGTGCTCGAGGCGCTGCTTAAGCGCGGCGACAATGTGATTGCGGTCTACGTCGCGCCGGAAAAGGAAGGCGCCAAGGCCGATCCGCTCAAGGAAGCCGCGCTTGCGGCCAAACTGCCGGTCTATCAGCCCGCGTCCTACAAGGACCCGAAGGTCTGGGAAGAATTCAAGGCGCTCAAGCCGGACCTCCAGGTGATGGCTTTCGTGACGCTGTTCGTGCCGGAAGAATTTCTCAATATCCCCACGCACGGCTCGATCCAGTATCACCCCTCGCTGTTGCCAGCCTATCGCGGTGCGAGCGCGATCAACTGGCCGATCATCAAAGGCGAGAAGGAGACCGGCTTGTCGATCTTCTGGCCGGACAATGGCCTCGATACCGGCGATATCCTCGTCCAGAAGAAAACGCCGATCTCGAATACCGATACGCTTGGCACAGTCTATTTCGACCGCCTGTTCCCGATGGGCGTCGAGGCGATGCTGGAAGGCGTCGACCTGGTGAAGGCCGGCAAGGCGCCGCGCATCAAGCAGGATGAATCGAAGGCGACCTACGAAGGCCGCTGCACCCCGGAAAACGCCAGGATCGATTGGGGCAAGCCGTGGGAGCAGATCGACCGGCTCATCCGCGGCTGCAATCCGGCGCCGGGTGCGTGGACGACGCTCGACGGCAAGCAATTGAAAATCTTCGACGCCAGGCCGCTGCCGGCGAAGGATCCGAAAGGGATCGGCGGCAAGCTTGGCGAGATCGTTGCGGTGGACGGCGACGGCTTCACCGTGGTCTGCGCCGACGGGCGCTTCAAGGTTACCCGCGTCCAGCCCGCCGACGGCAAGAAGATCGATGCCGGCGAATGGGCGAAGTCGGCAAACCTTCAACTCAAGGCCAGGTTCTCATGACCACCCATTGTCGTCCCCGCGAAGGCGGGGATCCGGTAATCACTGAGCTGTCGGTGTTTACTGGGTGCCCGCCCGCGCGGGCATGACGGCCAAAACTCCTCATTCTTCGCATTGAACAACAAAATTGGATCGTCCCATGCCCGCTACTCAGCACCAGAATCCCAAGTCCGACATCGAAATTTCGCAGGCCGCCAAGAAGCGTCCGATCATCGATATTGCGAAAGAGAAGCTCGGCATCGCCGCCGAAAATCTCGAGCCCTATGGCCATTACAAGGCCAAGGTGTCGATGGACTACATCAAGACGCTGAAGGACAAGAAGAACGGCAAGCTGATTCTGGTGACGGCGATCTCGCCGACGCCGGCAGGCGAAGGCAAGACGACGACCACCGTCGGCCTCACCGACGCGCTCAACCATATCGGCAAGAAAGCGATGCTTTGCCTGCGCGAACCGTCGCTCGGTCCCTCGTTCGGCATGAAGGGTGGCGCGGCCGGCGGCGGCTACGCGCAAGTGGTGCCGATGGAGGACATCAATCTCCATTTCACCGGCGACTTCCACGCCATCACCTCGGCCAACAACCTGCTCGCAGCGCTGCTCGACAACCACATCTATTGGGGCAACCCGCTCAACATCGACCAGCGCCGCGTGAGCTGGCGTCGCGTCATGGACATGAACGACCGCGCTCTGCGTTCGATCGTGAACTCGCTTGGCGGCGTCGCTAACGGGTTCCCGCGCGAGGACGGCTTCGATATCACGGTCGCCTCGGAAGTGATGGCGATCTTCTGCCTCGCGCGCGACCTCAACGACCTCAAGGAGCGGCTCGGCAACATCGTCATCGCCTACACGCGCGACCGCAAGCCGGTACGCGCGCGCGACGTCAAGGCGCACGGCGCAATGACCGCGCTGCTCAAGGATGCGCTCGCGCCCAATCTGGTGCAGACGCTGGAGGGGACGCCCGCGTTCATTCACGGCGGCCCGTTCGCCAACATCGCGCACGGCTGCAACTCGGTGATGGCGACGACCACCGCGCTCAAGCTCGCCGACTACGTGGTGACCGAGGCCGGCTTCGGCGCCGATCTCGGCGCCGAGAAGTTCATCGACATCAAGTGCCGCAAGACCGGGCTCGCGCCCGACTGCGTGGTGCTGGTCGCCACCATCCGCGCGCTCAAGATGCACGGCGGCGTCAAGAAGGAGGACCTGAAGAAGGAAGACCTCAAGGCGCTGGAGGCCGGCATCACCAACCTCCAGCGTCACGTCGAGAACGTGCACAAGTTCGGCCTGCCGGCGGTCGTCTCGATCAATCGCTTCTCGGCGGACACCGACGCGGAGATCGCGCTGGTCAAGGAGAAGTGCAAGGCGCTCGGCGTCGAAGCGCTGATGGCCGACCACTGGGCGATGGGCGGCGAGGGCGCGGCCGACGTCGCCAAGGCCGTGGTCAAGGTGATCGACCAGGGCAAGGCGAAGCTGAAGCTGCTTTATCCCGACGACATGCCGTTGCTCGAAAAAGTTCGCACCATCGCCAAAGAACTCTACCGTGCGAAGGACATCACCGCCGACAAGTCGGTACGCGACCAGCTCGCGAACTTCGAGGCCATGGGCTACGGCAAGGCACCGGTCTGCATCGCCAAGACGCAGTACTCGTTCTCGACCAATCCGGACCTCAAGGGCGCGCCGACCGACTTCACGATCCCGATCCGCGAAGTGCGGCTTTCCGCCGGGGCGGAGTTCGTGGTCGTGATCTGCGGCGAGATCCTCACGATGCCTGGCCTGCCGAGGGTGCCGTCGGCCGACGCGATCGACGTTGGCCCGGACGGCAAGATCGTCGGCCTGTTCTAGGAAATAATGGCCGGGCTTTTGTCCGGCCATTCACGTCTTTCTTATTTGGCAAGCGCGCCGATGCCGGGCACAAGGCATCGGTGTCGAACGAATACGGGGTGATGCGATGATCAAGTTCTATTACAGCGGCGCGCCGAATCCGATGAAGGTCGCGCTGATGCTCGAGGAATGCGGGCTGCAGTACGAGCCGATCCCGGTCGATACCCGCAAGGGCGAGCAGCACAAGCCGGAATATCTTGCGATCAATCCGAACGCCAAGGTGCCGGCGATCGTCGACGGCGACGCGACGGTTTTCGACTCGAACGCCATCCTTCTCTATCTAGCTGAAAAAACAGGTAAATTTCTCCCGCCGAAAAGTGACAAATTGCGCGGCGAAATGCTGTCCTGGCTGATGTTCGTCGCCTCCGGGGTTGGCCCGTTCTCCGGCCAGTCGGTCCACTTCCGCCAGTACGCGCCGGAGAAAATTCCCTACGCGATCAATCGCTACATGTTCGAGGCGCAGCGCCATTACGGCATCCTCGATGCGCGGCTCGCCAAGGAAAAATACATGGTCGGCGGTGCTTACGGCATCGTCGACATGGCGGTGTGGGGCTGGGCGCGATTGATACCGGTCGCGCTCGGTGAGAACGGCTGGGCGCAATTCCCGAACGTGAAGCGGCTGGTCGACGAAATTTCCGCCCGCCCCGCCGCGGCGCGCGCCAACGCGATGAAGGACAAGCACAAGTTCAAGACCGAGTTCGACGACGAAGCGCGCAAGGCGATGTTCCGCCACATGGACGTGAAGGTCGCCTGAGGCGCGGCTGTAAATTCGATGACGAAGCGGGCGGCTTCGGCCGCCCGTTTTTATTCCAGATCGATCGGCGCGAAGCTCAGCGCCGCGTTGAACATCGCGGTGCGCACGCGATTGACCGGGTGGGGATCGCCGAACAGCCGTAGCGTTTCCTTGCTGCCGCCCTGGATCGCGACAACGTCGGCCGACTGCTCGCCGTGCCGCGACAGCGCGCGCTGGCGCATGCGCTCGGCGATTGGTCGATCTCGGCGATGTCGAGGATTTCTTCCAGTACGCGCACGACGTGAATGTTGCGTGGCCGCTCCAGCACCGTTGCGTAAACCAGCCGATGCGTCATGGCGTCTCGCCCAAATCCGCCGTGTGTTCAGACTATCCTTGCAAAAAGAGAGCGCCACTTCCCCGGATCGAGGAAGTGGCGCCCGTCGTCAAGCTCCAGGTGTTACTGGAACAGCTTCATCGCGTTGATGAGCGTCTGCAGCACGCCGAGGACGAGCGGGATGCCGACGAAGCCCCACGCCAGAACGAGTTGAACGGTCGTGGTGCCTTCCTGGTTTGCAGTTGCCATTGTCTGTCCTCCTTTAGGCGCGTGCTGCGGCCGGGTTTCCGAGCGCGTCGTGCGCCCGCGGGTCGTTCGGCTTCATGTGGTAGCGGGCGTCAACCGCCTTCACGAGGTAGTTGCAGATGAAGCCTATCACCAGCAATCCAGCCATGATGTACATGGTGTTGTTGTACGCCTGCGCTTTCGGCACGCCGTGCGTGATGTTGTATTCACGCAGATAGTTGACGATCACCGGACCGAAGATGCCGGCCATCGACCATGCGGTGAGCAGCAGGCCGTGGATGGCGCCGACGTAGCGCGTGCCGTACATGTCCTTCAGATACGCCGGCACGGTGGAGAATCCGCCGCCGTACATCGAGATGATGATCAGGAACGCGCACACGAACCCGGCCACGCTGCCGACCGAGCCGGTATAGGGCACGAGGCAGTACAGCACGAAGCCGAGCACCATGAACACGAAGTACGTGTTGCGCCGGCCGATGTAGTCCGACGTGGAGGCCCAGAAGAAGCGGCCGCCCATGTTGAACAGGCTCATCAGGCCGACGAAGCCGGCGGCCGCGATCGGGGTGATGTGGCCGGGGAACATTTCTTGGCTCATGGCCGAAGCCTGGCCGAGCACGCCGATGCCGGCGGTCACGTTCAGGCAGAGCACCCACCAGATCAGCCAGAACTGCGGTGTCTTCAGCGCGTCGTAGACGAAGACGTCGTTCTTGGTGATCAGCTTCTGCGCCTGTGCCGGAGCGACATATCCTTCGGGCTTCCAGCCTGGCGCAGGCACGCGCACGATGATCGAGCCAACGATCATGAAGAAGAAGTACACGATGCCGAGCACAATGAAGGTCTCGGCGACGCCAATATGCGTCGCGGTCGTGAACTTGCCCATCAGCCAAACCGACAACGGCGAGGCGATGAAGGCGCCGCCCCCGAAGCCCATGATCGCCATGCCGGTCGCCATGCCCGGACGATCGGGGAACCACTTGATCAGCGTCGAGACCGGCGAGATGTAGCCGATGCCGAGTGCAATGCCGCCGAGCACGCCGTAGCCGAGATAGATCAGCCATAGCGTGTGCGCGTAAACGCCGACCGCGGAGATGAAGAAGCCGCCGGCCCAGCACAGGGCGGCGGTGAACATCGCGCGGCGCGGGCCGCCTTCTTCAACCCAGCGGCCGAACACAGCAGAGGAAACGCCGAGGAAGAAGATCGCGATGGAGAAAATCCATCCGAGCTCCGTCAATTTCCAGTCGCCCGGCGCGGACTGCGTGATCCCGATGAGCTTGGTCATCGGCAGGTTGAATACGCTGTAGGCATAGGCTTGGCCGATGCAAAGGTGCACGCAAAGCGCTGCGGGCGGCACCATCCAGCGGCTGAATCCCGGCTTGGCGATCGTGTTGCTGCGATCGAAGAACGAAAGCAAACTCATCGCGCGGTCCTCCTTGGGTCCCCAGAGTTGGTTTTTATGAGCAGACCGCGGATAAGCATTTTCGCCCCCTGAGTCTGGCGAATGCAGAGTGAGGATGGCCATTTATTGAATCAATAAACGTGTTCCTATGACCCGATAGGATGTTTGAATTTTGATATAGCCGCTGACTATTGCTCTACGGCCGCGTGGCGCTAATTTTGAGCTTTTCTAAATTCTGCAGTGCGGGAGGCTCAAGACCGCGCAAACGCCCACGGCGAAGGCGCCGAGGGCACCGCGATGGCTTAAAAATCAATCCGACAACGTGGATGCAAGCCGGCGCGCTTCTGTCACCAGCGCCGCGGTCAGCGGCGTCATCGGCTCTCGCGCCGGCGCGACCAGCCCAATGGTGTGCGTTGCTTCCGGATCGACGATCGGTATCGATCGCAATACGTCGGTAAGACCAAGAGTTGCCGCCAGACGCGCCGGCATAACGCTTGCCCACCGGCCGGTACGCACGTGCGAGTACAACAGGATCATCGAATCGGATTCGAGGGTGATCGGTGGGTTGCCGCCCGTATTGCGCAATAAATTCTCGATGATGCGGCGATTCTGCATGTCCGGAGTAAGTAGACAGAGCGGTACCTGCGCGACGTCCGCCCACGTCACCTTTTCGCGGTCACCGAGCGGTTGGTCGGCGGCGATCAATAGCCGGTAGCGCTCGCGGTACAGCGGAATAGTGGTCAGGCGCGGAAGCGGCTCGTTGTCGATGTACGTCAATCCGGCGTCGATTTCGAGATTTTCAAGCAGTGAGAAAATCGCCGCCGACGTCCGCGTCAGAATAGTGAATTGCACGTCGGGATGCCGTGCGTGATAAGGTGTGGTCAGAGATTCCACCATCGCCAACGCGGTCGGGATCGCGGCAAGACGAAGCCGCCCGGCCAGGCCGTGCTTGAGCGCATGAACTTCCTGGCGCATCGCGCGGGTATCCCCGACGATGCGCCGCGCCCAGTCGAGCACACGCTCGCCTTCCGGCGTGAACCCCTGAAAGCGGGAGCCGCGGTTGACCAGCAGGACGCCGAACGTGTCTTCGATCTGCTTTACCCCAGCCGACAGCGTCGGCTGGGTCACGCCGCACATCTCGGCAGCGCGGCCAAAGTGCCTTTCACGGGCCAGCGCCAGCAAAAATTCAAGCTTCTCAATCAACATGCCGCCCGATTTACGTTGATGCGCGCCAATTACCACCGGTTATGGGTAGATGAATGCAAACGCCTGATCGATATGTTCTATTCTACGGTAATCGATAAATCCATCGGCAAGCCAGCATTGCAATAGATTGTATCTATCTGGTCATTGGCGGGAAGGGCTTGTTGGCATCAATGTTGGGGCCTTTTTGAGGGGTTGGAGGGGTTTAAATGAGTGTTATGGAGCAACAGAAACCGGGCGCTGCAACCGGTCAGGGACAGGGCGGTCGCCGCCGCCCGCCACGTACCCCCAAGGGCCGCCAAGTCGATCCGGCCGCGCTCGAGGAAGTGCAAGCACTCCTGACGGACAGGTCGCGCCGCCGCGACCTGCTGATCGAACATCTGCATCTCATCCAGGACCATTACGGCCATCTATCTGCTGCGCATCTGACTGCGCTGGCGTTCGAGATGAGGATGGCGCTGACCGAAGTTTATGAGGTCGCGACCTTCTATTCGCATTTCGATGTCGTGAAGGAAGGCGAGACCCCGCCGCCCGCCGTGACCGTGCGTGTGTGCGACTCGCTGTCCTGCGCGATGGCCGGCGCCGAAAAACTGCTCAAGGATCTTCCCGGCAAGCTCGGCAAGAATGTGCGCGTGGTGCGCGCGCCTTGCATGGGAGCCTGCGATCGCGCGCCCGTCGTCGCGGTCGGTCACTTGCAGACTTTCAAGGCGACGCCCGACAGAATCGCTGCCGAAGTGAAGGCGAACAAGCACGCCCATGCGTGGAAGGCGGAAACAGATCTGGCCGCCTACCAGAAAGCCGGCGGCTACGCGCTGCTCAAGGAGTGCCTTTCCGGCAAGCGTACCCGTGACGACCTCATCAAGATCGTGAGCGATGCCGGCTTGCGCGGTCTCGGCGGCGCCGGATTTCCCACGGGACGCAAATGGTCGCTGGTGCGCGCGGAGCCCGCGCCGCGCATGTTCGCCGTCAACGGCGACGAAGGCGAGCCGGGCACGTTCAAGGACCGCTATTATCTCGAGCGAGATCCGCACCGCTTCATCGAAGGCATGCTGATTGCCGCTTGGGTCGTCGAGGCGCCGGAAACTTATTTCTACATCCGCGACGAATATCCCGAGCTGCGCCTGATGATCGCGGAGGAGTTCGAGAAGGTCGAAAAGGCCGGGCTCTCGCCGCATACGAAACTGCATTTGCGCCGCGGCGCCGGCGCCTACATCTGCGGCGAAGAATCCGCGATGATCGAATCGATCGAAGGCAAGCGCGGCTTGCCGCGCCATCGTCCGCCTTACGTCGCGCAGGTTGGCCTGTTTGGCCGGCCGACGCTCGAGCAGAACGTGGAGACGCTCTACTGGGTGCGTGACATCGTCGAGAAGGGCGCGGCATGGATGACGAGTCAGGGTCGTCACGAGCGCAAAGGTTTCCGCAGTTTTTCGGTGTCCGGCCGCGTGAAGAAGCCGGGCGTCGTGCTCGCGCCAGCGGGCGTCACCGCGCGTGAATTGATCGATGAATTTTGCGGCGGCATGCAGGACGGTCACACCTTCAAGGGCTATCTGCCCGGCGGCGCTTCCGGCGGTATCCTGCCGGCGTCGATGGCGGACGAGGCGCTCGATTTCGGAACACTCGAAAAATACGGCTGCTTCGTCGGTTCCCACGCGGTTGTGATCCTGTCCGACAAGGACGATATGAAGGCTGTCGCGCTCAACCTGATGAAGTTCTTCGAAGACGAGAGCTGCGGCCAATGCACGCCTTGCCGCGTCGGCAGCGAGAAGGCGGCGAAGCTGATGGCGAGCGGTCCGTGGGACGTGAATCTGCTGACCGAGTTGTCGGCCGCCATGCGCGATGCATCGATCTGCGGTCTCGGGCAGGCGGCGCCAAACCCGCTTCTGTGTGTGTTAAAGTATTTCCCTGATGAACTGAAAAAGCCGTTGGGCACCTGGTGAGACATGGCTGATACGAGCGGACAGAAGCCGGCCGGCTACGGCCACGATCAGAAGGGCGCCGCCGGCGGCGAGACGAAACATGCCGGCATGCCCGGCGTCGCGCATAACGCGCCGGCCGACAAGGTCGAAGGCAAAGCCAACGGCAAAGGCAAGACCGTGAAGTTCACTCTCGACGGCAAGGAGGTTGTCGCGCTCGAAGGCGAGACCATCTGGCAGGTGGCCAAGCGCCAGGGCATCGAGATTCCGCATCTGTGTTATTCGCCCGAGCCCGGCTATCGCGCCGACGGCAATTGCCGCGCCTGCATGGTCGAGATCGAGGGCGAGCGCGTGCTCGCCGCGAGCTGTATCCGTAAGCCGTCCGAGGGCATGAAGGTGACGGCCACCTCCGAGCGCGCCAAGACCGCGCGCAAGATGGTGTTCGATCTCCTGATCTCCGATCAACCCGAGCGCGCGACCTCGCACGATCCGCAATCGAAATTCTGGTCGTGGGCCGACAAGATGGGGATCGACGTCGGCCGCTTTCCCGAGCGCGAGAAGATGCCCGCGCCCGACCGCAGCCACGTGGCTATGGCGGTCAATCTCGACGCCTGCATTCAATGCAATCTCTGCGTCCGCGCCTGCCGCGAAGTGCAAGTCAACGACGTCATCGGCATGGCCGGGCGCGGCCATCTCGAGAAGATCGTGTTCGACTTCGACGACCCGATGGGTAACTCGACCTGCGTCGCCTGCGGCGAGTGCGTGCAGGCGTGCCCGACCGGCGCACTGATGCCCTCGACGCTGGTCAACGCCAAGAATGAGCGCACCGAATATCCCGATCGCGAGGTGCACAGCGTGTGCCCCTATTGCGGCGTCGGCTGCCAGCTCACCTACCACATCAAGAACGACAAGCTGCTCTACGTCACCGGCCGCGACGGCCCGGCGAACCAGCAGCGCCTGTGCGTGAAGGGCCGCTTCGGCTTCGACTACGTCAGCAATCCGCAGCGCCTGACCACGCCGATGATCCGCAAGGAAGGCGTGCCGAAGGTGCCGCACGAGCAGATCGATCCGATGAACCCATGGACGCATTTCCGCAAGGCCACGTGGGAAGAGGCGCTCGACGCCGCCGCCGCCGGCCTGAAAAAAATCCGCGATCGCGACGGCTCCAAGGCGCTCGCCGGCTTCGGCTCGGCCAAGTGCTCGAACGAGGAAGCCTATCTGTTCCAGAAGCTCGTGCGCGCCGGCTTCGGCACCAACAACGTCGACCACTGCACGCGCCTCTGCCACGCCTCGTCGGTCGCGGCGCTGCTCGAAGGCGTCGGCTCCGGTGCGGTGTCGGCTTCGTTCAACGAGTGCAAGAACTCCGACGTCATGATCGTGATCGGCGCCAACCCGACAGAGAACCATCCGGTTGCCGCCACTTTCTTCAAGCAGGCAGCCAAGCGCGGCGCCAAGTTGATCGTGATGGATCCGCGCGGGCAAGCGCTCAAGCGTCACGCCTGGAAGATGATGCAGTTCAAGAACGGCGCCGACGTGGCGATGCTCAACGCCATGCTCAATGTCATCGTCGAGGAAAAGCTCTACGACCAGCAATACATCCAGACTTACGTCGAAGGCTTCGGCCCGTTTGCCGAGAGCATCAAGGACTTCACGCCGGAAGAAATGGAGCCGATCTGCGGCATCCCGGCCGACACGTTGCGCGAAGTCGCACGCACCTACGCGCGCGCGCATTCGGCGATCATCTTCTGGGGCATGGGTGTGTCGCAGCACACCCACGGCACCGACAACGCGCGCTGCCTGATCGCGCTCGCGCTCATCACCGGCCAGATCGGCCGTCCCGGCACCGGCCTGCATCCGCTGCGCGGTCAGAACAACGTGCAGGGCGCCTCCGATGCGGGCCTCATCCCGATGTTCTACCCCGATTACAAGTCGGTGGAGAGCAACGACATGATCGAGAAATACGAGAAGGCCTGGGGCACCAAGCTCGACCACAAGAAAGGCCTGACCGTCGTCGAGATCATGACTGCGGTCCACGACAACGTGATCAAGGGCATGTACATCCTCGGCGAAAATCCGGCGATGTCCGATCCCGATCTCAACCACGCACGTCAGGCGCTGGCGCATCTCGAGCATCTCGTGGTGCAGGACCTCTTCCTCACCGAGACCGCCGTCTATGCCGACGTCATCCTGCCGGCCTCCGCGTGGCCGGAGAAGGACGGCACCGTGACCAACACCAATCGCCAGGTGCAGATGGGCCGCCAGGCGCTGCCGCTGCCGGGCGAGGCGAAGCCCGACTGGTGGATCACCCAGGAAATCGGCCGCCGCATCGGCATGAAGTGGAATTACAAGCACCCGAGCGACATCTACACCGAGATGGCCTCGCTGATGCCCTCGCTCGACAACATCCCGTGGGAGCGCGTCGAGCGCGAGAGCGCCGTGACCTATCCGTCCGACGCCCTCGACCAGCCCGGCCACGACGTGGTGTTCGACAAGGGTTTCCCGCGTCCTGGCGGCTTCGGCAAGCTGGTCGCGGCGAAGCTCCAGCCGCCGGACGAGACGCCGGACCACGAGTATCCATTCATCCTCACCACCGGCCGCATGCTCGAACACTGGCACACCGGGGCGATGACGCGCCGCGCCAGCGTGCTCGACGCGATCGAACCGGCGCCGACCGCCGCCGTCTCGCGCGGCACCATCGCGAAGCTCGGCATCAAGCCCGGCGACATGATCCGCGTCTCCACGCGGCGCGGCACGGTCGAGCTCAATTCGCGGCAAGACGACGCCGTTCCGGACGGGGTGGTGTTCATCCCGTTTGCCTTCTTCGAGGCTGCGGCGAACCGGCTCACCAATCCGGCGCTCGATCCGTTCGGGAAAATTCCTGAATTCAAGTATTGCGCCGCGCGTGTCGAGGCGATCAGCCCCCAACGGGAAGCCGCGGAATAAGGCGAGGGCGGCGGCTCAGTGCAGCCGCCGCACGCCGCCGCCGACGACGCGCAGCTCCAGCCGCGCGATCATCTCCACCCGCATCGCTTCACCCGCGCGCAGCGCGGTTTCGAGTTGCGTCCAGGTGGTCGAGTTGGAGCCTAGGATGACGAAGCCGCCGATCACCGCCGCCATCGCGGCAATGACCAGATAGCCGATAAACGGGACGACCCAGAGCAACGTCAGCGCAATCCAG
The DNA here is from genome assembly GCA_035546875.1 of Pseudolabrys sp. Lineage (GTDB taxonomy): Bacteria > Pseudomonadota > Alphaproteobacteria > Rhizobiales > Xanthobacteraceae > Pseudolabrys. The sequence continues at coordinate 7,317 of DASZVZ010000066.1, read as the reverse complement.
AATGCGCCGGCCGCGATGGCGATCTTGGCCGCCATCGACAGCTTGCGACAGCGCTCGATCTGTACCGCCAATTCCTCGATGCGGGCCTCGATCAGGGCAATGTCGTCGCGTGAAATTTCGTCATCCGTCGAGACCACGTTGCTCAACTCTTCTCTCCGGCTTGAGAAAACCGTCCGCGAGCGCGTGATAGATGCCCTGGCGCGAGATGAGACGCGACGTCGCGTAGCCGATCAGCGCCGCCGCCATGAGCGGCACTACCATCGCGTGATTGTCGGTCATCTCGGTGACGATGACAAAGGCGGTAATCGGCGCCTGCACTACGCCGGCAAAATAAGCCACCATCCCGAGAAGCATGATTGCGCCGACGGGCGCGAGCGGAAACAGGTGCGCGACACTCGCGCCGATGCCCGCCCCGACGGCGAGCGACGGCGAAAAGATGCCGCCCGGGATGCCACTGATCGTCGACAGCGCGGTTGCTGCGAGCTTCAGAAGGCCGAAACCCAGTGGCAGCGCCGCGCCGCCCTCGAGCGCTCCTTTTACTTCGTTGTAGCCCGTGCCGTGGATCATGCCGCCGGAAACGTACCCGCAGAGCGCGACACCGAGCCCGCAAACGACCGCAAGTAAAATACGATGCCGCTTGATCACCTTGCCGATCTTTTCCGGTAGTCCGCGCGCGATCAGGACGACGAGTCGGCTGAACAGTCCGCCGGCAAGGCCGCCTGCCACGCCGCACACGGGGATCGCCAGCCAATCGAGGCCGTTACGGAGCACCGCCGTGCTGGTGCCGAAATACGTGTAGTCGCCGAGCACCGCGAGCGACGTAAGGCCGGCCGCGATCACCGTGCCGATCACGAGCCCGCTGGTCCGGGCTTCGAACGTGCGGCTCATTTCCTCGATGCCGAAGACGATGCCCGCAAGCGGGGTGTTGAACGCGGCGGCGACGCCCGCGGCCGCACCGGCAAGAATCAGGCCCGGCTGATGGCGCGGAGCCATGCGTCCGATCGCGAACATGATCGAGGCGCCCACCTGCACCGTCGGGCCTTCGCGGCCCGCCGAGGCCCCGCACAGCAATCCGAGCAGAGTCAGGAAAACCTTGCCGACGGCAATCCGTGCCGACACCAGCCGGCCACGCGCGGCCGGATCAGTAAGTTGCCGTGCCGCGATCGCCTGCGGGATGCCGCTGCCTTGCGAATTCGGGAAGTAACGATTGGTCAGAAACACCGTGAGCGCGAAACCGAGCGGCGTGACCAGAAATGACGCGTATCGCCACTTCGCCGCCAGCTTGGCGAACAAAAGCTGGGCCTCGTTGGCGAGCAAGGCAAGCACAATCGCCGCCGCGCCCACGATGATGCCGCCCATGAGGAAAATGGCGCGCTGCCGCCAGCGCGCGGATTTTACCTTGACCAGGCGCAGGCGGCGGCCGGTGATGAATTCCGTCATGAGCGGTGCATACAGTGCGCGCGCGCAAAATGGCAGATGAAATCCGCAGGCCGCCGTTCAGTCGCCTTTCGTATCCTTGAAATAGGGCTCGACCTTGCCGATGAGCTTGATCGTCAACGGGTTGCCTTGGCGGTCTTTGGCATTGCCGGCGGCGACGCGAATCCAGCCTTCGCTCACGCAATATTCCTCTACATTGTTCTTCTCGACGCCCTTGAAGCGCACGCCGACGTCGCGCTTGAGCACGTCCTCATTGTAGTGCGGGCTGCGCGGATCGACGGAAAGGCGGTCTGGAAGCGTGTCGGCCATTGGTGTCTTTTCGCAAGCGACCGATCGGCCGGTCAAGCGCAGCGAACGTGGCGCAGGCTGGCGGTTCCGCGTTTGAATAAACTTAAGTTTACGCGACAAAAACGGGCGCGCGGACCTAGAAGGAATCGGGGGCGGCGTTTCGCAGAGATGGGCCGACCATGGCCGGTAAAGCCCCTATCACCGGTGTCAGGTGCGTACGTTGTGACACGCCAATCGCAGTGCAGGCGGTAGAGCGGCTGCCCGAGGAATTCGCCGTCACCTGCCCGAACTGCGGGCATCGGGCCTTCTACCGTATCGAAAATCTGAAGACGATCCCGCCGTCGTCCTGACGGCGGGAAGGTTAACGATGTTCCGGCGTGGCCGATCGCCGCAAACGGGTGGGGTGGAATCTTGCTCCGGATCGCAGTAAAGAACGGGCCGGGGAATACGGGAGGATGTGCATGCGTTCCGCTGTCAAGGCAGCTCTCGTTGCTGCGGCCGTAGGCCTGATGGCATTCGGCACTCCGGCCTTTGCGCAAAGGGAAAAGCTAAGCCCCGAGCAGGAGGCCGCGAAGAAGAATTTCCAGGTCAACCGGGCCTACGAAGAAGCCATCAAGAATACCGCGCCGATCCGGCCGGAAACGCCCAACAACGATCCGTGGAACAATATGCGGACGCCGTCGTCGACCGCCTCTACGGCTACGACGAGCGGCAAGCGCTGATCGCCTCGTTTCCCCGCCGATCTACTGCTTCGGCAGCCTGTCGAGGCCGAGCGCGAGGCTGAGCCCGATCGTCGCGATAAGCCACGCGCCTACGCCGAACGGAACGGCGAAATAGAGTTTCACGCCGTAGACGTGCAGCGTGAGCGCCACCGCAGCGCCTATCAGGACGCAAATGATGCGGGTGATGACCTGCTTGTCCATTGGTGCCCCCCGGCGCGCACATCCTAGCCGGAAACGGGGTTTGATCACAGCCCTTGCCGGCGGGCATCGCGCGGCGGTGGATATGCTATAAGCGCGACACATTCGCCAAGGATTGCAATGTCGCTTGCCATAGACCGTTCCATCGCAACACCTCGCTCTCTTCGCCATGACTGGACGCGAGAAGAGGTGCGCGCGCTATTCGCGCTCCCGTTCTCCGAACTGGTCTTCCGCGCCGCGCAGGTGCACCGCGAGAATTTCGATCCCACCGAAGTTCAGATATCGACGCTGCTGTCGATAAAGACGGGCGGCTGCCCTGAGGACTGCGCCTACTGTTCGCAAAGCGCCAAATACGATACGGGCGTGAAGGCCGAGAAACTGATGAGCCTCGATGCAGTTCTCGGCGAGGCGCGCGCCGCCAAGGCCGCCGGAGCATCGCGCTTTTGCATGGGCGCGGCCTGGCGCTCGCCGAAGGACCGCGATCTTGAAGCTGTCTGCGCGATGGTCGAGGGCGTCAAGGCGCTCGGCCTCGAAAGCTGCGTCACGCTCGGCATGTTGACGGGCGAGCAGGCGCGCCGGCTGAAAAAATCTGGACTAGATTACTACAACCACAACATCGACACCTCGCCGGAATATTACGGCGACATCATCACCACGCGAACCTATCAGGACCGGCTCGACACGCTCGAGCACGTGCGCGCGGCCGGCATTCATGTCTGCTGCGGCGGCATCGTAGGCATGGGCGAGACGGCCGAAGATCGCGTCGGCATGATCGCGACGCTCGCGAGCCTGCCGCAACATCCGGAAAGCGTGCCGATCAACATGCTAATGCAGGTCGAAGGCACGCCGCTTGGCGTTAGCCGGAAGCTCGATCCGCTCGACTTCGTGCGCACCGTCGCGGTGGCGCGTATCACCATGCCGGCGTCGGTCGTGCGGCTCTCGGCGGGCCGCGAGGACATGAGCGAGGAGACGCAGGCTCTCTGCTTCCTCGCCGGCGCAAACTCGATCTTCTACGGCCCGAAGCTTTTGACGACGCCCAATCCGGCGCGCGACCAGGACCTGGCGCTGCTCGACAAGCTCGGCATGCGGCCGATGGAGTAGCGCTAGGTGAGGCTGCGCACGAACGCCAGTCCCGCGAAAAGCCCGCCGATCGACAGCGCGACCGACAGCAGCACATAGAGCGCCGCAAGTCCGAGATTGTCGCCGCGTTCGTACAGCAGCGCCGTGTCGAGCGAGAACGTCGAAAAGGTGGTGTAACCGCCCAGGATGCCGGTGGTCAGAAAAAGCTGCCAGTGCTGCGGTACGCCGCCCCGGAACGCGAACAGCGCGACCAGCAAGCCCATCACGACCGAGCCGCTGACGTTTTCGAACAACGTGGCATAGGGAAATGCCATGCCGAGCCAGCGCGCGAAGCCCACATTGAAACCATGGCGCAGCGCCGCGCCGATGCCTCCGCCGATAAAGACGATCAGGTAATTCATCGTTGTCTCTTTCCTTCTGCCTGCGCGGCAATAAAAAAAGCCGCCTTGCGGCGGCTTGCGGACGGAGTCCTACCGCCTTGTTACGCGGTAGGAGTCATCAGCCCAAACGATCGGGCGGTTATCGGAGGAACCCCATCTCCATCGGGCCGGCACGCTACCCGCCGCTATGGGCGGAATCAACCGCTATCCCGCGCGGGTCTTCAGCAACCCGTTCCGCCATGGCCGCCAAAGAGGAAGTAACTTTTCGATGCGGTCGCCGAGTTGTTGTGGACGATGATCTTGTAGCAGCGCGGCGACGGCTGCTGGGCCGTCAGGGTCGCATTGTGCATGGCAGGGGCGGAGCCCGTCTTGGTGGTGAAAAAGCGGATCTTCAGGTGTTCCGCTGCATATAGCGGGCCTTTCGTCGGCCACTGACCGCTACCCATCGGCGGCCAGATGGTCGTGCCCACCGTCTCGCCGCCGTAGTCGATTTCGGCCGCTCCTCGATAGAGGCCGGTCGTGAGTCCGCCTTGGGCGTATTGTGCCGCCGGGTAGTAACCGACCCAGGTGTTATTGAACTTCAGCCACCATTTTCCGCCGTGCAGCCAGTAGGACAGGACGATCTGATAGATCTTCTGGCCCACCACGCTGTAGTGCGTGAACCCGCCGCCAAGAATGACGCTGTTGTTGGTCTGCACGAAACCCGCGCAGTTGAGATTGTAACAGCCCGTCACGATGTAACCGTCCGCGGTCCAATAGATGAATAGCGCGGAGTTCTGCGAGCCCCACAATGCGGGGTAGTTTTGCCATCCGGTTTCCGCAGTTTGCGTGACGTTGTTCGGAAAGGCGACGTACCAGTGCTGCGACAGGGAAAATATCTCGCCCTTTGCCGTGTTTATAGTCGGCCGCCACAGCGTCAGGACTGACGTGCCGCCGTAGTTACTCACGAGTTGATAAGCGTGGGCGTATTTATGCGTTGCCACGGCGGGCCGTAGCGCACCGTCGTGCGGCCGGATTTGACCCGCGCCGTCGGGTCCTTTCTGCAAGAACTCGCGCAAGTTCCGGAACTTGCTCATCCGTTCCAGCGTGACACGCATCATCGGGACGGTACCGCGTTCGCACGGAACGGAATTGCCGAACCGATCCTTCTGCCCCGGCTCGAACTGCGTGGCGAACTCAGCGCCGTTTGTAAGGGCGGCGGCGTCCCCGGGAATATCGGGCGGAGGTGAAGGAATCTGCTGCAGGCCGAGGGCGCGCGCGCCGGGCTGCTGCAGGACGGGAACGCAGTCGAAGTAGTTCGCGTCGAGCACGAAGCTGTGACGGACGGTGGCGCCGTTATAGAGCGACACGATGTGCTGGCGCATCTGTTCGAAATCGCCGGCGCTGGCGATCCGGCTTTGCAGCGCGCCGACATATTGCGCCGCCGAGGCCGATCTCACGCTTTGGACGAATTCGCTGAACGGTACGAAGCGATCCGCCACGTTCTGTGCGCCGGCGGTTCCGCCGGCTGCGAGAACAGCCGCCAGCGCGATCGCAAACAAAAGGCGTTTCGTGTGTAACATTGATTGTCCCCCAGCGCCCCCGGTAGCCAAGTCAATGAATCACGCAATGCGCCGGACGATAGCAAAGTGGGGGATCGCCGAATACTGGAGACTCTTTCTCAGTGGATGGCGGCCGGTTGCCGGCCGCCGACCGGCGCCTGCAACGCGGCAAAATAAGCAAGCGCGCTGAGAAGCGCGATGCAGAAGCTGACCGGCCAATCGGTTTCGTAGGCGAGCATGATCCCGAATTCCGCCTCGGCCAATGCGAGCAGCGCCGACAGGCCAAGCCCCGCCCATAGTCTGGTCGTCAGGCGCTGCGCCGCCGCCGGCGGCCCCACCATTAGCGCAAAGACCAGAAGAACACCGACGATCTGCGCACAAGCCGAGACGGCAAGGGCGACGATGGCGAGGAAGGCCGTTGAAATGAACTTCAGCGGCACACCCTTGGCTTCGGCGAGTTCCGGCTGCAGGCTCGCAAAGATCAGCGGGCGCATGATCGCCCCCAAAGCGACAAAAGTAATGGCGGCAAGCACCGCGAGGAGCGCAATCGTCGGCCGATCGACCGCAAGAACATTGCCGAACAACAGGCTCGTCGCCTGGGTCGCAAACGACGTGTAGTAGTGCAGGAACAAGAGCCCGAAGCCGAGCGCCAGCGCGAGCACGATTCCGATCGCGACGTCGCGGTTGCTGATGCGCTCGCTCAGCGCGCCCATGACGATCCCTGCGCATAGGGTAAATCCGAGCAGGCCCCAGATCGGCGCGAGTCCGATCAGCCCCGCGCCGGTCGCGCCGGCAAAACCGATGTGCGACAGGGCGTGGCCGGCAAACGTCTGCGCTCGCATCACCAGAAAATAACCGACAACACCCGAAACGGCCGCGACGAGCGCCGCAGCGGCAAGAGCATTATTCATGAATTCGTATTGGAACATGTCAGTGATGATGGCCGTGATCGTGCTGATGATCACCGTTGTGGTCGTGCGTATGGTCCGCGCGCTCGACGTCGCGACCGCGCGACATGACGAAGATATGGCCGTTTGCCCGCACGACGTCGATCTCCGCGCCGTACAACCGCGACAGCACCGGAGCTGTAACGACTTCCTCGACGGTGCCGAGCACGGCCTGGCCGCGGCCGAGATACAGCACCCGGTCGAGCGCGCCGAGCAGCTGATTGAGCTCATGCGCGCTGAACAGAACGGTTATTCCGCGCTCGCGGCAGACTTTCTTGACCACGTCGATGACGACTTCCTGGTGGCGCGGATCGAGGCTGATAAGCGGTTCGTCGAGCAGCAGGAGCCTGGGCGAGCCGATCAACGCTTGCGCGAGCAGCAGGCGCTGGCGCTCTCCGCCCGACATCTGGCTTAGCGGCCGCTCGGCGAGTTCGGCCGCGCCGATGGCGGCAAGCGTTTCATCGATGACCGCGCGGTCCTTACGCGACACCGCCGGCAAGCCCCAGCGCTCGCCATTGAGCGAGCTGGCGATGAAATCGTGGCCGCGTACGCGCAGATCGGGCAGCACGGTGCGCAACTGCGGCAAATATCCGATCGCCGCATCGCCGCGTTGCGGCTGGCGGCCAAACACGCGCACTGAACCGCTGCTGGCAGGAACTAGGCCGAGGATGGCGCGCATCAACGTGGTCTTGCCCGCGCCGTTGGGGCCGAGCACGCCGATGAA
>DASZVZ010000065.1:0-42195 GCA_035546875.1 Pseudolabrys sp. | reverse complement strand
CGACCTCGCCGCTGCGGCCCGCTCCGACAAGGTGGTGGACACGGTCTCCTATGACAAAGTGGTCGAGTGCGCGAGCACGGCCTTCTGCGCTCAGAAATACCGGCTGATCGAGGCCGCCGCCGGCCGGGTCGCCGACGCGGTACTCGCCCGTTTTCCCGGCGTGCGCACGGTGCACGTCACTATCCACAAGCCGCACGCGCCGATCGCCGCGACTTTCAGCGACGTCGGCGTGAGCATCGTGCGGTCGCGCCAGAAACCATGAGCGAGGCGCCACGCGCGCAAGCCCTGCCGGCGCAAGCCGCGCCGGTGCAGGTTCTGTTGGCATTCGGCGGCAACGTCGGAGACAGCCGCGCCATTCTCGACCGCGCGGTGCTGCGACTGTGCGACGGCAAGGATGCGAGGCTGATTGCGCGTTCCTCCGATTACCGCACCCCGCCCTGGGGCGTGAAGGACCAGCCGCCGTTCGTCAATCTCTGCATCGTGGCCGAAACCACGCTCAAGCCGCGCGAACTTCTGGCGCGCGCGCATGAGGTCGAGCGCGCACTCGGCCGCGACCGCGCGCACGAGACGCGCTGGGGACCACGCACCGTCGACATCGACATCATCGCCTACGACGACGTGACGCTGGACGGGCCGGACCTGGTACTGCCGCACCCGCGCCTGTTCGAGCGTGCGTTCGTGCTCATGCCGCTCGCCGAGATCGCGGGAGACCGCGTGATCGGGGGCCGGCGCATCGATGAGGCCGCAAAAGCAGCCGATGCGGCCGGCATCGAGCGTTTGCCGCCGCGACAATGACTGTGGCACTTTGCGCCCAATGAGCGATCAGCTTCCCCTCGCCGCCGAATTTCCGCCGACCAGCGAAGCCGAATGGCGGAAACTGACGGAGGCCGCGCTTAAAGGTGCGTCTTTCGACAAGCTGGTGTCGCAAACCTACGACGGCCTGCGCCTGCAGCCGCTTTATCCGCGCGCCAGGGATGCAAGGGCGGTTGCCGGGCGCGCCGCGCAGGCGTGGCAAGTGCTCCAGCGCGCCGACCACCCCGACCCGAAGACCGCCAACAAGCAAGCACTCGACGATCTCGAAAACGGCGCGAGCGGGCTGGCGCTGATCTTTGCCGGCGCGCCCGCCGCGCACGGCTACGGCGTCGCCATCAACAATGCGGGCGATCTCGACCGCGCGCTCGCCGGCGTCATGCTCGATATCGTTTCGCTGCGGCTCGAGACGGCGCCGTTCGCCGGCCGGCCGGTGGCGATGCTGATCGCGGGGCTGGTCGCGGCGCGCAAGCTCGACCCCGCCGCGCTCGACATCGATTTCGGCCTCGACCTGCTCGGCGACACGGTGCGCAGCGGCGGCGCGATCCTGCCTTGGCCCGACCTGTCGGCGCGCGCGGGCGCAACGGCAAAGGATCTCGCCGCCAAAGGTTTCGCCAAGGCGCGCCTGCTGCGCGCCGACGGACGCGCGGTGCACGATGCCGGCGGCTCGGAGGCGCAGGAGCTGGCGTTCGCCATCGCCACCGGCGTCGCCTATCTGCGGCTGCTCGAAGCAGCCGGCTTTGCGCTCGACGAGGCACGGCGGCGGATTTCATTTCTGATGGCGGCGGATGCCGACGAATTCCTCACCATCGCCAAGTTCCGCGCATTGCGGAAAGTCTGGGCGCGCGTCGAGCAGGCGTGCGGGCTAGCGCCGATGCCGGCCTTTGTCGCCGCGGAGACCGCATGGCGGATGATGACGCGGCGCGATCCTTACGTGAACATGCTGCGCGCGACCGTCGCGGTCACCGCCGCGGGTGTCGGCGGCGCGGATGCGATCGACGTGCTGCCATTTACCGCCGCGCTCGGCCTGCCGGATGCGTTCGCGCGGCGCGTGGCGCGCAACACGCAACTGATCCTTATCGAGGAGTCAAACCTCGCCAAGGTGTCCGATCCGGCTGCCGGTGCAGGCGGCATCGAGGCGATGACGGATACGCTCGCGCACGCGGCCTGGGCGCTTTTCCAGGAGATCGAGCAGGCGGGTGGCGCCGCAGCGGCCATCGAGCAGGGCCTGATCCAGAAGAAGGTCGCAAGCGTGCGCGCGGCGCGCGAAGCGGCGGCGGCGCGGCGGAAGGACGCCCTCACCGGCGCGAGCGATTATCCGAACCTCGCGGAAACGCCGGTTGCCGTGCTCGACGTGGCGGAGGTCGGCGTCGCCCCGTCGAAGGCCGCGGTGATGGTGGAGGCACTCTCGCCGATCCGGCTAGCCGAGCCGTTCGAGCGATTGCGCGACGCCAGCGACCGCATGCTCGCAAAAACCGGCGCGCGGCCGAAGGTATTCCTCGCCAATCTCGGCAGGCTGTCGGATTTCACCGCGCGCGCGACGTTCACCAAGAACTTCTACGAGGCCGGCGGCATCGAGGCGGTGACCAACGACGGCTTCAAGAACCGCGCCGACATGCTCGCGGCGTTCGATGCGTCGGGCGCAAAGCTCGCATGTCTCTGCTCCAGCGACGAGGTCTATGCGCGAGAGGCGGCGGACGCGGCGGCCGCACTCACCAAAGCCGGCGCGATCGTTTCCCTTGCCGGCCGTCCGGGCGAACATGAGGCGCAATGGCGGCAAGCCGGCGTCAAGTCGTTCATTTATATGGGATGCGATGCGCTTGCGGCCTTGCGCGCGGCGCATGATATCCTAGGCAAATGACTCGGATCCCGAATTTCGCGGACATCGCGTATGCCGACGCGCCGGTGAAGACCGGCAACGCGCCCGCCGAACCGTGGATGACGCCGGAAGGCATCGCGGTGAAGCCGATCTATGGCGAAGCCGACGTTGCCGGGCTCGATTTCCTCGACACCTATCCCGGCAAGCCGCCTTATCTGCGCGGCCCCTACCCCGCGATGTACGCGGCGCAGCCCTGGACCATCCGGCAATATGCCGGCTTCTCTACCGCGGAAGATTCAAACGCCTTCTACCGGCGCAACCTCGCCGCCGGCCAGAAGGGCCTCTCCATCGCCTTCGATCTCGCCACCCACCGCGGCTACGACAGCGATCATCCGCGCGTGGCCGGCGACGTCGGCATGGCGGGCGTCGCGATCGACTCGATCTACGACATGCGCACGCTGTTTTCCGGCATCCCGCTCGACAAGATGAGCGTGTCGATGACCATGAACGGCGCGGTGCTTCCGATTTTGGCGCTCTACGTGGTCGCCGCCGAGGAACAGGGCGTGCCGCCGGAGAAACTGTCCGGCACGATCCAGAACGACATCCTCAAAGAATTCATGGTGCGGAACACCTACATCTACCCGCCCGCGCCGAGCTTGCGCATCATCTCCGACATCTTCGCCTATACCTCGGCAAACATGCCGAAGTTCAATTCGATCTCGGTATCCGGCTATCACATGCAGGAAGCCGGCGCGACGCAGGACCTCGAGCTCGCCTACACGCTCGCCGACGGCGTCGAATACGTGCGCGCCGGACTGAAGGCGGGGCTGACCATCGACCAGTTCGCGCCGCGCATCTCGTTCTTCTGGGCGATCGGCATGAACTATTTCATGGAGATCGCGAAGCTGCGCGCCGCCCGCATGTTGTGGGCGAAGCTGATCAAGCCGTTCAAGCCGGAAGACGCGCGCTCCTTGTCGCTGCGCACGCATTCGCAGACCTCGGGCTGGTCGCTCGCCGCGCAGGACGTATTCAACAACGTCGCGCGCACCATGATCGAGGCGATGGCGGCGACGCAAGGCCAGACGCAATCGCTGCACACCAACGCGCTCGACGAGGCGCTGGCGCTGCCGAGCGACTTCTCCGCCCGCATCGCGCGCAACACGCAGATTGTGCTGCAACAGGAAGCCGGCGCGACGCGCATGGTCGATCCGTGGGGCGGCTCGTTCTATGTCGAGCGGCTCACCTACGAGCTCGCGCGCAAGGCCTGGGAGCACATCGAGGAAGTCGAAAAGCTCGGCGGGATGACCAAAGCGATCGAGGCCGGCATTCCGAAGATGCGCATCGAGGAAGCCGCCGCCAAGACGCAGGCGCGCATCGACGCCGGCGCGCAGGCCGTGATCGGCGTCAACAAATACCAGCCGGCCGACGAAGTGCCGATCGACGTGCTCAAGGTCGACAATTCCGCCGTGCGGCAAATGCAGATCGACAAGCTCAAGCGGCTGAAGGCCGAGCGCGATCCGGCGGCGCTGAAAGACGCGCTCGATGCGCTCACCCGCGCCGCCGACGGCGGCAACGGCAACCTGCTGGCGCTCGCGATCGATGCCGCGCGCGCCAAGGCGACGGTTGGGGAAATTTCATCGGCTCTGGAGAAGGTCTTTGGCCGCCACCGCGCCGAGATCAAGGCGATCACCGGCGTGTACAAGCGGGAGGTCGGCAAAGGAGGAAACATGACCGGCGCCGTCGAACGGGTGCGCAAGCAGGTCGAGCATTTCGAGGCGGAGGAAGGCCGCCGTCCGCGCCTCCTCGTCGCCAAGATCGGACAGGACGGGCACGACCGAGGGCAGAAGGTGATTGCGTCGGCGTTCGCCGATCTCGGCTTCGACGTCGACATCGGTCCGCTGTTCGCGACACCGGCGGAAGCGGCGCGCCAGGCGGTCGAGAACGACGTGCATGTTCTTGGCGTGTCCTCGCTTGCCGCAGCGCATCTGACTCTGGTGCCGGAGCTCAAGGCCGAACTCGCCAAGCAGGGCCGCGACGACATCATGATCGTGGTCGGCGGCGTAGTGCCGCCGCAGGATTACGACGCGCTGATGAAGGCTGGGGCGGAGGCGATCTTCCCGCCCGGCACGGTGATCGCGGAGGCAGCGGAGAAACTGCTCGAGAAACTCAATAAACGTCTGGGGCACGGGAAAGAGGCTGCCGAGTGAACCCGATGATCTTGCGCGCGGCTACAGCCGCGCTGTGCGCTCTCTCGCTGGCGGGATGCGTCGATTCCGCCGATCCCATCCTCGCAGATTCGCAGCCCGTCTTCGGCGAACGGCTGAAGCTCCAGCTTTACACGCTCGACAAAGGTTACGCACGCGAGCCGGTGCAGGTAACCTACGCCTGGAACGGCGGGCTCTATACCCATGCGGGCGGCGGCCTGCGCGAGGTCAGCGCCTTCTCGGTGCATCCCTTCGAGGGCGGCGACTACATCATCCAGACCGTTTCGGGAAAGAAGGCGCTCGCCGCCGAATACGCGCTGATGCACAAGCTGGCCGACGGCGTCTACCGCGTGAACGCTATCGACGAGGCCGATGCGGACGAGCAGACGCGCGTCGCCTATTGCAAGCGACTCGACCGCGCGGCATGCCGCATCGCCACGCGCGAGCAGCTCTTCGCCTTCGCGCGCGCCACCGCCGCCCGCAACAAGGAGGACGGCGGCCTCGTGATCCGGCTGCCGGACGGCAGCACGCCGCGCGAGACGAAGCGGCGTGTGCCGGCGGTGCGCCGCTGACGCGGATGGGATAACGCTTCCGCGCCGGTCGCATTTTCGTCGTCGAACGGCTACACAACGGCAGCAGCAACAGCGTCCGACTCGGCATAACTTCGCGCAACATGGCTTCGCGCAAGGAGCAGGCTCCCGATCTCGCCGGTCTCGTCCGCGGCATCCGCAGCGGCGACCGCGCGACCCTGGCGCGCGCCATCACGCTGGTGGAGAGCACGCGCGCCGATCACCGCAAGGTGGCACACCGGCTGCTGCAGGAAGTGCTGCCGCAGACCGGCAAGGCGGTGCGGCTCGGGATAACGGGCGCGCCGGGCGCCGGAAAGTCCACCACCATCGACGCGCTCGGCAGCTATCTCACCGGACAAGGCCGCAAGGTCGCCGTGCTGGCGGTTGATCCATCCTCGACACGCACCGGCGGCTCGATCCTCGGCGACAAGACGCGCATGGCGCGCCTTGCGATCGATGCGAATGCCTTCGTGCGCCCCTCGCCCACGTCGGGCACGCTCGGCGGCGTCGCGGCCAAAACACGAGAGACCATGCTGATCTGCGAGGCGGCCGGCTACGACGTGGTGATGGTCGAGACGGTCGGCATCGGCCAGTCGGAAACGGCGGTCGCCGACATGACGGATTTCTTCCTGGTACTGATGATCCCCGGCGCCGGCGACGAATTACAGGGGTTGAAGAAGGGCATCGTCGAACTGGCCGACATGATCGCGGTCAACAAGGCGGACGGCGACAATGTCGACCGCGCGCTGGTCGCGGCCGCCGACTATCGCGCCGCGCTCAATATATTGACGCCCCCGTCCGCGGCCTGGTCGCCACCGGTCGTGACGTATTCCGCATTGACCGGGCACGGCATTCCGGGATTGTGGGACCAGGTGCTTTCGCACAAACAAAAGCTGGCCGCCTCCGGCGATCTCATGCGACGGCGGCGCGAGCAGCAGGTGAAATGGATGTGGACCATGCTGGAAGAGCGGCTGACCGCGCGACTGCGCAGCGACGCCGCGATCAAGGCGAAGGTCAAGCAGGCAGAAGCGGACGTCGCAGAAGGCAAGCTCGCGCCCACGCTTGCGGTGGAGCAGATCGCCAAGCTGCTCGGCGTGTAATGAACGTCACGATCTTGCTCACCGGCTTCGGGCCGTTTCCCGGCGCGCCGTTCAATCCGACCGAGGCGCTGGTGACGCAGCTTGCGTCCGAACGGCGGCCGGCACTGGCCGATGTGACGATCGTGCCGCATATTTTCCGCACCAGCTACGCCGCGGTCGACCGCGACCTGCCTGCGCTCATCCGCGAGCACAGGCCCGACGCGATCCTGATGTTCGGGCTCGCCGCGCGCACGCGGCATCTCCGTATCGAGACGCTCGCGCGCAATGCAATCGTGCGGCTTGCGGATGCCGACCGCAGCGCGCCGACGGCCAGTCTGATCGCCAAAGGCACGCGCGAGCGCGCGCTTGCGACACCGGCACGCGCCCTGCTCGCAGCGGCGCGCGATGCGCGCGTTCATGCGGCGATGTCGCGCGACGCCGGGCGCTATCTCTGCAACTATCTCTGCTGGCGGGCGGCGGAAGCTTCCGGCGCCAAGAACGGCCCGCGCTTTACCGCTTTCATCCATGTGCCGCTGGTGCGGAGAAATCCGGTGCGCGCGGCGAAAGGCCGCCGCCTGACCCAGGCCGATCTCGCGCGTGCGGGCCGCGGTTTCCTCCGCACGATCGCGGCGGCAGCACGGCGTTAACCTCGGCCTGTGCATGATGCACCGCCTATGACCCCCAATCGCCGCCATATCCTCACCATCACGGCAACGAGCGCCGCCGCGCTCATGACATCGGCCGTCGCCGCGCCACTCTCGAAGTTCGGTGTCGATGCTGCGACGCTCGGCGTCCGCCCGGGCGCGCCCGACGATCAGAGTCGCGCACTGCAACGCGCCATCGACCAGGCGGCCAGGGCACGCGTGCCGCTGATGCTTGCGCCCGGCGTTTATCGCGCCGGCGATCTCAAGCTGCCCGCAGGCGCGCATGTCGCCGGCGTGCGCGGCGCGACGCGCCTGATGCTGACGAGCGGCCCGGCACTGATTTCCGCGCACAATGCCGACAGCATAACGCTCGCCGGATTGGTGCTCGACGGCGGCGGGCAGACGCTGCCCGCCGGTCACGGCCTCGTGCACATGAGCGCGGCGCGCGCCTTGCGCATCGGCGATTGCGAAATCCTGCGCGCGGGCGGCAACGGCATCACGCTTGAACAGTGCGACGGCGAGGTGACGCACACGACGATCGCGAATGCGGCCGACACCGCGCTTTTCTCGCGCGACGGCCGCAGCCTGATGATCGCCGCCAACGTCATCCGTGATTCCGGAAATGGCGGCATCCGCGTGTGGCAGAGCGACAAGCGCGACGACGGCTCCTCGATCGTCGACAACACGATCGAGAACACCGGCGCGAAGGCCGGCGGCAGCGGACAGAACGGAAACGCCGTCAATATTTTCCGCGCCGGCAACGTCATCGTGCGCGGCAACCACATTCGCGGGGCGGCGTTCTCCGCGATCCGCGGCAACGCCGCCAGCAACATCCAGATCGTCGGCAACAATTGCAGCGCGCTCGACGAAGTCGCGATCTATTCCGAGTTCGCCTTTGTCGGCGCGGTGATCGCCGACAACATCGTCGACGGCGCCGGCATCGGCGTCTCGGTGACCAACTTCAACGAAGGCGGCCGGCTTGCGAGCGTGCGCGGCAACATCATCCGCAACCTCGCCGCGCGGCGGCCCGGCACGCCGCCGGAGGAAGAAGGGATCGGCATCACCGTCGAGGCCGATACCTCCGTAATGGGCAACGTGGTGGAGCACGCCGCCAATGCCGGTATCAGCGCCGGCTGGGGCAAATATCTGCGCAATGTTGCGATCACCGGCAATATCGTGCGCATGGCAGGCGTCGGCATTGCCGTGTCGGTCACAGTAGGCGCGGGCGCCGCAGTAGTCGCCAACAATATGATCGCGGGCACCAGGCGCGGCGCAATCGTCGGCATGGACATGCGCAAGGCGGTGACGGGCGACCTCGCCAAAGAAGGCGCCGAGCGCTATCCGCAACTCAAGATAGCCGGCAACCAGGTGAACTGACGCCGTGTGCTCAGCGCTGCGGAGCCGCACGGCCTTTTTTCGGCCGGGATGCGTTCCCACATAGGTTCCGAATGGCCACGACCCTCGCCCGCTCCCGGACCCGCAAGACCATCGTGCTGACACTCATCGCGCTTTTCATTCTTCCGATCGCCGCACGCGCTGCGCTGTTCGCCTTCGGCGATGCGCCGCGATCCTGGCGCAACGCCGACTGGTCGAGCACCGGCAGCCTGCCGCCCGCCGCCGACTACAAGCCGGCGCGCGTGCTGCTCTTCACCGGTACCACCGGAAGCTGGAAGGGCGTGTTCGCGGTGCACAGCTGGGTCGTGCTCAAGCGCGAAGGCGCCCGCGAGTGGACGCGCTACGACGTGGTCGGCTGGGGCAATCCGGTGCGCACCAATGGCTGGCCGGCGGACGGACTTTGGTACGGCAACAAGCCGGTGCCGCTCGTCGATGTGAATGGCGCGGCGGCGGACAAGCTGATCCCGAAGATCGAAAAGGCGATCAAGGACTACCAGTTCGCCAATGCGGGCGACTATCGCGTGTGGCCGGGGCCGAACAGCAACACTTTCACCGCCGCGGTGCTGCGCGCCGTGCCCGAGCTCGGCGTTGCCTTGCCGCCCAACGCGGTCGGCCGCGACTTCCGGCCCGGCTTCTACGCGGGCCGCACCGACAGCGGTACCGGCGTCGAGCTTAATGCGTGGGGTGTCGCCGCCGTGAAAGCCGGCTGGGTCGAGGGCATCGAGCTCAACCTGCTCGGGCTGGTCGCCGGAATTGATGTGCGGCATCCGGCGATCAAACTGCCGGGCTATGGCCGCATCGGCATCGAGCCGCCGGTCGCCACCGCCCTCGCGCGCTAACTCACATCAATTTGTCTCAAAGCCTCGTCCGCGTGGGGTGACGCCGACGCGCTGACCGTGGCAAGTTTCGGATCATGCGCGATACGTTTCCCCTCCTCGACAAGGTTCCCTTCCCCGCCATCCGCCGCGGCAAGCTCGCGACGCTGCAGGTCAACGTCGGCTATCGCTGCAACCAGTCCTGCTTCCATTGCCATGTGAACGCGGGGCCGAACCGCACCGAGGAAATGTCAGGCGAGATCGTCGACGTGGTGCTGGATTTCATCGCGCGGCGGAAGATCGCCACCCTCGATATCACCGGCGGCGCGCCGGAGCTCAACCCGCATTTCCGCCGGCTGGCACACGGGGCGCGCAAGCGCGGCGCGCACGTGATGGACCGCTGCAATCTTACCATCCTCGAACAGCCCGGGCAGGAAGGCACCGCTGAGTTTCTCGCAAGCGAGCGCGTCGAGATCGTCGCTTCGATGCCCTGCTATCTGCAGGAAAATGTCGAGCGTCAGCGCGGCAAGGGCGTGTTCGACGCCTCGATCCGCGGGCTCAGACGCCTGAACGCGCTTGGCTACGGGCGCGGCGAACTCAAACTCAATCTTGTCTACAACCCGCAGGGGCCGTCGCTGCCGCCGCCGCAGGCTTCGCTCGAAGCCGACTACAAGCGCGTGCTCGGCGAGAATTACGGCGTCGTGTTCGACAAATTGTTCGTGCTCGCCAACATGCCGATCCAACGCTTCGGCTCAACGTTGGTCACCAAAGGCGAATTCGACGGCTATATCGACTTGCTGCGCGACGCGCATCTCGACGCAAACCTCGACGGCGTGATGTGCCGCAATTTGATCTCGGTCGACTGGCGCGGTTACGTCTACGACTGCGACTTCAACCAGATGCTGGATCTGCCGCTCACGCGCGGCGCGCGCGAACGCACGCACCTGCGCAACCTCATCGAGGACGACATCGACGGCAACCCGATCCGCGTCGCCGGCCATTGCTACGGCTGCACCGCCGGACAAGGCTCGAGCTGCGGCGGCGCGCTGAAGGAGGCGGCGGAATAATGCGGGCGCTTTCCATCATCGTGCCGGTGCTCAATGAGCCCGATGAAATTGAAGCCGCGCTGCGCGCGCTGGCGCCGCTGCGGGCGCGCGGGGCCGAAGTGGTCGTCGCCGACGGCGGCAGTCGCGACCGCACGGCCGCCCTCGCGTGTCCCTTCGCCGATCATGTCATCATCGCGCCGCGCGGCCGCGCCGCGCAAATGAATGCCGGCGCGGCGGTTGCGACCGGAAGCGTTCTCCTGTTCCTGCACGCCGACACGCGCTTGCCGGATGATGCGGACCAGTCAATCCTGACTGCTCTGGCCCGCACCGGCCGAAACTGGGGCCGCTTCGATGTGCGCATCGACGGCGGCGGATTGCTCGCGCTCGTCGCCGCGCTGATGAACGCCCGCTCGCGGCTGACCGGAATAGCCACCGGCGACCAGGCGATGTTCGTCACACGTGAAGCCTTCGCCGCCGCCGGCGGATTTCCCGCCATCGCACTGATGGAGGACGTGGGGCTCTCGCGTGCCCTGAAGCGGCAAGGCCGGCCGCTGTGTCTGCGAGCGCGTGCCGTCACCTCTTCGCGGCGCTGGCGCACGCATGGCCTCGTGCGCACCGTCTTGCTGATGTGGCGGCTCCGCCTAGCCTATTTCCTGGGCGCTGATCCGGCCAAGCTCGCGCAGGCATATGTCCCGCATGAACGCTGAGCCGGTTGCCATCGCGATCCTCGCCAAGGCGCCGATTCCCGGCCTCGCCAAGACCCGTCTCATTCCCGAACTCGGCGCGCATGGTGCCGCTGTCTTGCAAGAGCGGCTGACCGAACGCGCCGTCGAGACCGCGGTTGCTGCCGATACTGGCCCGGTGACGCTATGGTGCACGCCGGAACTGGATCATGCCGCGTTTCAGGAATTGGCGGCGCGATTTCCCGTGACGCTGAAGCGGCAACCGGACGGCGACCTCGGCGAACGGATGCTCGGCGCCATCGCAGCGGTTGGCGGCCCGACACTCGTTATCGGCACCGACTGCCCCGCGCTCGAACCGGCGACCCTGCGCGCCGCCGCCGAGGCTCTCTGTGACGGCGCCGATGTGGTCGTGACTCCCGCCGAAGACGGCGGCTACGTGCTGGTGGGCGCCCGAAAGGCGCATGCGGCGCTGTTTTCCAAAATGCCCTGGGGCACCGACACGGTGATGAAGGAGACGCGCGCGCGGCTCGGCGCGCAACGTCTTGCTGCCGTCGAGCTTGCGCCGCTCTGGGACATCGACCGGCCGGTGGATCTCGTCCGCTTGGAACGCGAGCACCCGGCCCTCGCGCCATGAGCGCCGGATTGCCGCCGGAATCGCGGACAAATTTGTTGCATCCCGGAATCGTCGGGAGCATATGACGGCTTTGTGACAGACGCGCCGGCGCGATTCGGCGCGCGTTAGACGACCGCGGGCATCAGCCGCCTTTGGAGGTCGCGTTGGAAGGTACCGAAATCTTCATTTCATTTCTCGGCGCGGTCGCTCTGCTGTTGTGGGGCGTGCGCATGGTGCAGACCGGCATCACGCGCGCGTTCGGCGCGGCGTTGCACCGCACGCTCACGCACTACGTGCGCACGCCGATCAGCGCCTTCTTCGCCGGACTCGGACTGACCGGCGTCCTGCAAAGCTCTACCGCGACCGCGCTGCTGCTCGCCTCGTTCACCGCGCGCAACCTGATCGCACTGTCGATTGCGCTGATCATGATGCTCGGCGCTAATGTCGGCACCACCATCGTCGCGCAGGTGCTGTCATTCGACGTGACGTGGCTGTGGACCGGCGTGCTGGCGCTCGGCGTATTCGTCTACATGGCTTCGCGCGGCGACCGCCCGCGCGCAATCGCACGTATCATCATCGGACTCGGCTTGATGCTGCTGTCGCTCACACATCTCGGCGCTGCCGCACAACCGCTGCGCGACTCCGCGACCTTCAAATCGTTTCTGTCGGGACTAGGCGGCGACCCGTTCATGGCTTTCCTCATCGGCACGCTGCTGACCTGGCTGATGCATTCCAGCCTATCGATGGTGCTCCTGGTGATGGCTTTCGCCAGCGCCCACGCCGTTCCGATGCCGCTCGCAATCGCGCTTGTGCTCGGCGCCAATGTCGGCGGCGCCATCGCGCCGATGACGGGGCTTGCGACCTCGCCGCCATCCGGCCGCCGTGTCGCGCTCGGCAATCTGCTGATGCGCGCGATCGCGGCGTTGCCGTTCATTTTCCTGGCGCGGCAATGCGCCGACCTGCTTGCCACGGTCGAGCCGAACCCCGCGCGCGTGGTGGTCAACTTCCATACCGCGTTCAACGTGATCGCCGCGATCGTGCTGCTGCCTTTCGTCGGCGCATTCGTGAAGCTCGCGCACCGGATCATGCCCGATCGGCCGGAGCGCGAGGACAAGGCCAAGCCGAAATATCTCGATCCGCACGTGCTCGATGCGCCGTCGGAAGCGCTCGCCTGCGCGCTGCGCGAAACGCTCAACCTCGGCGACAAGGTTGCCGACATGTTACGGCGCGCACTGACCGCGATCGAGCAGTCCGATTTTCGGCTGGTGCGCGACGTCGAGAGCGCCGACAACGACGTCGATTCATTGCACGAAGCGATCAAGCTCTATCTGGTGAAGGCCTCGAAAGCGGAGATGAGCGAGGAAGAAAGCCGCCGCTACATCGAGATCCTCACCTTCACTACCAACCTCGAGCACATCGGCGACATCATCGACAAAAATCTGATGGAGCTTGCGGCCAAGAAAATAAAGCACAACTACACATTCTCCGAGGAAGGCCTGAACGAGATCCGCCGTTTCCACGGGCTCGTCATGGAAAACCTGAAGCTCGCCTTCAACGTCTTCGCCACGCGCGATATCGTGCTGGCGCGACGGCTCTTCGCTGAAAAAACCACGATGCGCGCCGCGGAAACCGCAGCGGCGGACAGTCATTACGCGCGCTTGCGCGAGGGACGCACCGAGTCGATCGAGACATCCTCGATCCATCTCGACGTAATCCGCGATTTGAAGCGCATACACGGTCACGTGGTGTCCGTCGCCTACCCGATCCTGGAGGCGGCCGGCGAATTGCGCGATACGCGGCTGGTCGGCCAGGAAAACGCGTCGGCGGCAAGCAAGGCCGTCGCCCACTAACCGTTACTGCACGCGGATCAGCACCAGTCCGCAAACGATTAGTATTGCCGCCGCGATGCGCGCCGCGCGCGGCGGTTCCTTCAGAACGATCACGGCGATGATGGCGCCGAACAGGACGCTGGTTTCGCGCAGGCTCGCAATGATGGCGATCGGCGCCAGGGTCATGGCCCAGAGCGCAATGCCGTAGGACACAACCTGCATCGCACCACCGGCAAGACCGCGCGGCCACAAGCGTCCGAAATCGGCAAACAGCGCGAGGCCGTTGCGGACCAACGCGTACGGCACGAGCGTCACGCAGATCGCGATGAAGCCCCACAACACGTAGGAGATCGAATTGCCCGACAGCCGTGCGCCGACGCCGTCGACTACGGTGTAGACGCAGATCGTCACCGCTGTGAGCAAAGCAAAGCCGACCGCGCGACGATCGAGTTTCGCGAGATCGCGGCCCCCGCGCAGCGACAGCAGCAGGACGCCCGCCGCAAGCGCGGCAATACCGGCCCAGGCGAGAAAGCTCAAATGTTCGCCGACGACGAGCGTTCCCGCGGTCGCCGTCATCAACGGGGCCGAGCCGCGCGCGATCGGATAAACCTGCCCGAGATCGCCCGCGCGGTATGCCTCGGCAAGGCTGGCGAAATAAACCAGGTGGATGAAGCCCGACGCGATCAGGTAGGGCCAGGCTGACGTTGCGGGAACCGGAAAGAACGGTACGGCGGCGAGCGCGAATACGGCGGCGCCGAGCGATATCAACGTCGTGGTCGCGAGCGGATCGAGCCCGATCTTGATCAGCGCATTCCAGCTCGCATGGCACGCAGCCGCGAACAGGACGGCGAGAAAGACGATGTTGTCCAACTTACGCCTTCGCCGCGGCCGGTGCCCACAGCTTCGGGCCGGCGCGTGCGTATTGCACGGGACGTGCCACCTCGGCGCCAAGCGCCTTCGCCGCGTGCCAGCCCCAATGCGGGTCGTCGAGGAAGCAGCGCGCCATCGAGACCATGTCGGCCTTGCCTTCGGCGACGATCTGTTCGGCGTGTTCCGGTTTGACGATGAGGCCGACGGTGCGCGTCGCGATGCCGGCCTCGCGCCGCACCCGCTCGGCGATCGGCACGTTGTAGCCCGGCTCGGTCGGGTTGCGCGTATCGAAGGTGACGCCGCCGGACGAGATGCAGATGAAGTCGAGGCCCTCGCCCTTGAGCGCCCTGGAGATCGCAACGGCATCGTCAGGCGTCAGACCGCCCTCGCGCCAATCGCTGCCGGTGATGCGGGCGCCGAGCGGAACGCCTTTCGGCACCACCGCCCGCACCGCGCGCGCGATCGAGAGCGGAAAGCGCATGCGGTTCTCGAACGAGCCGCCGTATTGGTCGGTGCGCTTGTTGGAGATCGGCGACATGAAACCGTGCATCAGATAGCCGTGCGCCATGTGCAACTCGATGGCGTCGAAGCCGATGCGCAGCGCGCGTTTGGCGGAATTGACGAAGGCGTCGCGCACGCGCGCCATGTCGGCTTCGGTGACCTCGCGCGGCGTGTGCCAGTTCTCGCCATAGGGAATGGCGGAGGCGGCGATCGTCGGCCACGGATCGGCTCCCTCTTTCAGGGCATGGCCGCCTTCCCAGGGCCGTTGGGCGGATCCCTTGCGGCCGGAATGCGCGATCTGGATGCCGAATTTCGCGGTGCCGGCGGTGCGGCAGCGCGCAATGACGCGCGCCAGCGCCAGTTCATTGTCGTCGGAGTAAAAGCCGAGACAGCCGTGGGTGATGCGCCCGTGCCGCTCGACGTGCGTCGCCTCGACCACCACCAGCGCGGCGCCGGAATTGGCCAGCATGCCGAGATGCATCATGTGCCAGTCGTTGGCGCAGCCGTCGTCGCCGCTGTACTGGCACATCGGCGAAACGACAATGCGGTTGGCAAGCTCGAGATTGCCGAGCCGGTAGGGCGTGAACAAAGCGCTGGTCATGCGGGTGTGAACTCGTTCGAGAAAAAGCGCGAGCGCAGGGTTCAGCGCTGCTGGATAGACTTCAGATACGCGATGATGGCACTGACGTCATCCACCTCAAAGGCGAATTCCGGCATATCCGGGTGTCCGGACATGATGCCCTCGCCCAGCGCCTCTTCCAGCGCGTCGATCGGATAGCGGCGGCCGAGCGTGCGGAATTCCGGCGCCTCCTTGCGGGGACTCGCCCCCGTACGGCCGACCGCATGGCAACGCGCGCAATCGCGCGTGAGCAGCGCCTCGCCACGTTTGAGCTCGCTTTCGGTGGGGGCCGCCACGGCGCCCGCCGTCGCCGCTGCAAGAAAAACGGCTGCGACCGGGAGTTTACCGTGCATCATGCGGCGGGGCGCGCTTTGCTCCCGGACGATTCCTCGCGCGCGGCTAATTCGTCCCAGGTCTTGGCCGCCTGGAGAACGTCGCGCATGCGCGACGTGAACTGCTCTTCGCTGTAGTAATGCTTCCAGCGCCCGCTGCGGTAAAGCTCGATGAAGTAGGTGCGGCGACGCTCCGCAAGATCGCGCCATTTGCGCGCGACCGATTCCAAACCGCGGCTGGTTTGCTCTGCCGACATGGATGACCGTGGCGAGCGGAAGGCCCCCGGATGAGAAGATGACTACAACAAACGAACGATTCCCAATTCACGCGAAAACGATTGCGCACGTCCTCGAACAATCCCGCCTTTTTGTACCGATTCGCACGCGCTTTGAATAGCGGTTCCTGCCCCGGGAACCCGCGAAATTACTGAATTTTCGGTGCTGCCCCGCCGCGATTGGATGCGTGCGAACAGTTGTGCCCGGTTGCATGGGCGGCGCATACGTAAGCTCTTGTCGGCGCAAGATGTTCGGCATCAGGACTTGAACTTCTTCGCCAGCGTGTCGGCGCCACGCGAGAGGAGGCCGACGTCGGAGCCGACCGCAACGAACAAGTAGCCCCAATCGATGTAGCGGCGCGCTTCGTCCTCGTTGCCGGTGAGGATGCCCGCCGGTTTGCCCAAGGCTTTCAGGCGCTTGCCGGCGTCTTCGATCGCCTTTTGCACATCCGGATGCTGGGGATTGCCGATATGGCCGAGCGAAGCGGCAAGGTCCGAGGGTCCGATGAACACCCCATCGATGCCATCGACCTTGGCGATGGCTTCGAGCTCACCGAGCGCCGGCCGGGTCTCCACCTGCACCAGGACGCAAATCTCGGAATTGGCTTTCTTGAGGTAATCGGTAACGCGGCCGTAGCGGCTGGCACGCGCGGCGACCGCCGCGCCGCGAATGCCCTGCGGCGGATAGCGGGTGGCGGCGACTGCGCGCTTCGCTTCCTCCGCGTTCTGCACGTAAGGGAAAAGCACCGACTGAGCGCCGATGTCGAGCACGCGCTTGGTCAACACGGCGTCGTTCCAGGCGGGCCGCACGATCGGCGTCGCCGTGCCGCGCGTAATCGATTGCAGTTGCGACAGCAGGTCGGGGATTTCGTTCGGCGAATGCTCGGTGTCGAGCAGGATCCAGTCGAAACCCGAATCCGCGACGATCTCGGTCGCAATGTTGTTGGCGAGGCTCGACCACAAGCCGATTTGCAGTTTCCCGGCGGCGAGCGCGTGCTTAAAGGCATTTCGTTGAAGGTCCATGGCAATCTCTCACACAAATTGAATGGCGATGCCGCCGAGCGCCCCGAAGTCGGCATGCACTGTATCGCCTTTTTGCGCATGCACCACGCGGGTAAACGAGCCGGCCAGCACCAGGTGGCCGGGCTCGAGCGCGACACCGTGCTGGCCGAGCTTGTTGGCGAGCCAGGCGACGCCGAGCGCCGGATGACCCAGCACGCCGGCGGCAAGCCCGGTCTCCTCGATCTCGGAATTTCTGTACATGATGCCGCCGACCCATCGCAGGTCGACGTCCATCGGGCCGACAGGCCGGCCGCCAATGACGATGCCGGCGGCGGCGCCATTGTCGGCAACGGTGTCGAGAATCTTGCGCGGATCTTGCAGACGCGCGTCGACAATCTCCAGTGCCGGGATCACGTAGTCCGTTGCGCGCAGCACGTCGGTGAGCGTGACGCCCGGGCCTTTGAGCTGCTTCGCCAGGATGAAAGCAAGCTCGACCTCGACGCGCGGCTTGCAATAGTTCGCGTGCGACACCTTGGCGCCGTCGGCAATCATCATCGTGTCGAGCAGATAGCCGTAGTCCGGCTCGTCGATCATCGAGGAGCGCTGCATCGCCTTCGAGGTGAGACCGACCTTGTGTCCGATCAGCCGGGCACCCGCCGCGATCCTGCGATTGTTCACCTCGCTCGATATCGCGTAGCTGTCGTCGATGGTGATCGCCGGAAACGTCGTCGAGAGCTGGATCGCCTGCCTGCGATCTTTTTGCGCCGCCATCAGGATGTCGGCGGCCTTCCTGCGATCGGCGTCGGAGAGCATCGGGCGTCGCACTCGCGCGTCAGTGCTTGAGCTTCGGATCGACCTTGAAGTTGGCTTGCGTCTTCCTGGTGATCTCGTCGACGGTCACGCCGGGCGCGAGCTCGGTCAGCGTCATGCCGCCCCCACCCTTGCGATCGATGCTGAACACGCCGAGATCGGTAATGACCATGTCGACGACGCCCGCACCGGTCAGCGGCAGGTTGCATTTGTGCAGGAGCTTCGGCTCGTCCTTGGCGGTGTGCTCCATGATCACGACCACTTTCTTCACGCCCGCGACGAGGTCCATCGCGCCGCCCATGCCCTTCACGACCTTGCCGGGGATCATCCAGTTGGCGAGGTCGCCGTTCTCGGCCACCTGCATGGCGCCGAGCAGCGCGAGATCGATGTGGCCGCCGCGGATCATCGCGAACGAATCCGCCGACGAGAAGAAGCTCGTCGTCGGCAATTCCGTGACGGTCTGCTTGCCGGCGTTGATCAGGTCGGGGTCCTCGTCGCCCTCATAGGGAAACGGACCGAAGCCGAGCATGCCGTTCTCGCTTTGCAGCTGCACGGTCATGCCGGCCGGAATGTAGTTCGACACCAGCGTCGGGATGCCGATGCCGAGATTGACGTAGAAGCCGTCGCGCAATTCCTTGGCGGCGCGTTCGGCCATTTGGTCACGGGTCCAGGGCATGATCAGACTTCCTCTCCGGCGGCGGCAGCCGGCTCACGTTTGCGGACTGTGCGCTGCTCGATATGCTTCGTCGCATTCGGCACGTGGATGATACGTTTCACGTAGACGCCCGGTGTGATGATGTGATCGGGGTTGATCTCGCCGGGGCGCACGAGATGCTCGACTTCGGCGACGGTCATCTTGCCGGCCGTCGCCATCATCGGATTGAAATTCCGCGCCGTCTTCCGGTAGACGAGGTTGCCCTCGTGGTCTCCCATCCAGGCGTGCACAATCGACAAATCGGCAATGAGCCCGCGCTCCATGATGTAGCGCTCACCGTCGAAGGTCCGCTCTTCTTTGCCCTTCGCGATGTCAGTGCCGACGCCGGTGCGGGTGAAGAAGGCCGGGATGCCGGCGCCGCCGGCGCGGATGCGCTCGGCAAGCGTGCCCTGCGGGTTGAACTCGATCTCGAGCTCATTGGCGAGGAATTGCTGCGCGAACAGCTTGTTCTCGCCGACGTAGGACGAAATCATTTTCTTCACCTGCCGTGTGTCGAGCAGCAGGCCGAGGCCGGCACCATCGACGCCCGCGTTGTTCGACACGATGGTGAGGTTTTTCACGCCGGATTCGCGGATCGCGTGAATCAGCGTCTCGGGAATGCCGCAGAGGCCGAAACCGCCGGCCATAATCAGCATTCCGTCCTTAAGAACGCCGGCGAGCGCCGCCTTTGCGTCGGGATAGACCTTATTCATTGAACTCCACCATTTTCGCCGCCCGTTTCGGGTCTATATCGACCATGGCTCAAGGCGAGGTCAACCCAGCCGCGTCGGCAGCGGCAGGCCGTGCGGGTAGTAGGTCCAGACCACAAACAGCGCGGCAAAGACGACCGCGGCGAGGACGGCGGCGAAGCCGCGATGGTTGAGCGACAGGAGATTGCCGACGATGGTCGCGATAAAGACCAGCACGGCAAGCACTCCGACATAGATCCAGTTCACGGCGGCAAGATCGATCGGCATGGGCTTGATGCTCCGGATGGCGGGACAGCCCGATGTTAGCGAAAGGAACTGCCGGGCGCGACCGGCACCTGCCCTTTCCTACCCCGTAAGTTTGCCTCTATACCTGCGCGCCCAAGACAGTAAATCCATGCCGAAAGTCCTCATCCTCACCGAAGTCCAGGAAGCCATGCGCGCCCGCTACCGGGCGATGCTGCTGGAGCGCTTTCCACAACTCACCATTGACGTGGTCGGGCATCACAATGACGTCGAGCCATACATCGCCGAAATCGAAATTCTGCTGTGCTTTTCGCCGCCGATGGCCGACCACGTCGTGCGCGACGCCAGGAAGCTGAAATGGATCCAGGCGCTCGGGACCGGCGTCGACAACATCGTCGACCTGCCCTCGCTGGACAAGGAAGTGCTGGTTACCAATGTTCGCGGCATTCACGGACCTCCGGTGTCGGAAGCCGCGATCTCCTACATGCTGGCGCTGGCGCGGCGCATGCCGGAATCGACGCACGCGCAGGGCAAGAGGGAATGGACGCGCTGGCCCTCTCAACTGCTGCACGGCAAGACGGTCGGCATTCTCGGCGTCGGATTGATCGCGGAGTATCTCGCGCCGATCTGCAAGGCATTCGGCATGACGACCGTGGGGATTTCGTCGAGCCCGCGTCCGACGCCCGGATTCGATCGAATGGCGCATCGCGACGACCTCGCGAAAATTGCCGGCGAACTCGACTATCTCGTGGCGCTGACGCCGCTCACCAAGGAAACGAAGAACATCGTCGGCGCCAAAGTGCTCGCCGCCATGAAGCCAAGCGCCTATGTGATCAACGTCGCGCGCGGCGGTGTCGTGGACGAGCCGGCGTTGATCGAAGCACTCGACAAGGGAACTATCGCAGGCGCCGCCCTCGACGTGTTCGCGCAGGAACCGCTGCCGCCGGACAATCCGATCTGGCGCGCCAAAAACGCGCTGATCTATTCGCACCTTGGCGGCTATTCCGAAGGCTATGAAGACCGCGCCATGCCGACCATCGCCGGCAACATGGCTTGTTACCTTGCGGGCGAGCCCCGAAAAATGGTCAATATTGTGCGCGCGCCCGCCTCGTGGGGAAAATAACATGCAGCTTTCCGAACGGCTGAACACGCCGATCTCGACGGCAGAACTCGAGCGGCGCTGGCGCGCGACGCGCGCGGCGATGGAAAACGCCAAGATCGACGTTCTGCTTATGCAGAATAACAACGATCACATGGGCGGCTACGTCCGCTGGTTCACCGACATGCCGGCGACCAACGGCTATCCGAATACCGTGATATTCCCGCGCGACGGCGAGATGACCGTCGTGTGCCAGGGCCCATTCGGCGGCGGCGAAGCGACCGCGCAAGACGACCAGACACAGGGCGGCCAGATTTGGCGCGGCGTGAGACAGATCCTGACGACACCGAGCTACGCCTCGGCGCATTACACCAAGGAGTACGATCCGGAACTCGCGGCGAAGGCGCTCAAGCCCTTTGCCAAGGCCACGATCGGCATCCTCGGCACTTATCAAATGTCCTACGCGACGCTCGACTACATCAAGCGCGCTTTCCCGGACGCACGTTTCGTGGATGCCTCCGACATGGTCGATCGCATCAAGGTGATCAAGAGCGCGGAAGAGATGGAATTGGTCAAGCGCGCGGCGCTGATGCAAGACGGCGCCATGCGCGCGGCGTTCGCGGCGGCAAAGCCGGGCATGCGCGACGTCGAGGTGGCCGCGGTCGCGCAGCATTACAGCCAGTGTCACGGCAGCGAGAACGGCATCTATCTCTGCGCCTCGATGCCGCTCGGCAAGCCGTCGAAATTCTCCAACCGCCATCTGCAAAACCGCGTCATCCAGAAGGGCGATCAGATCGCTTTGCTGGTCGAGGACAACGGTCCGGGCGGCATGTACACCGAGCTCGGCCGCTCCTGCGTCGTCGGCGCGAAAGTGCCGCAGGAAATGAAAGACGAACTCGCCTTCTGCAAGGAAGCGCGCAGGTTCACGCTCGATCTGCTCAAGCCCGGCACGCCCTGCAAGGATATCTGGGACGCGTTCAACGATTTCATGCGTAAGAACGGGCGGCCGACCGAAGCGCGGCTTTATTGCCACGGTCAGGGCTACGATCTGGTCGAGCGGCCGCTGGTGCGCCACGACGAGCCGATGACGATAGAGAAGGACATGAACATCGTCGTGCATCCGACCTACGTTCACGGCGGCTATCTCAACTGGTTGTGCGACAACTACCTTATCGGCGGCAACGGCCCCGGCGACCGGCTGCACCAATTCCCGGAAGAGATTGTCGAAACCGGGTAGCGAGATTCCTCATCTCAAGGAGTGACAATAACTATGTACAAGACAGTAGTGACCGCCGCGTTGGCAGGCTTCCTCGCCGTCACGGGAATGGCGCGGGCGGCGGAATTCCCGGACCACGCCGTCACGATGGTGATCCCCTTTGCCGCGGGTGGGCCGACCGACGTGCTCGGCCGCGTGATGGCGCAGCGCATGGGCGAGATCCTCGGCCAGACCGTCATCGTCGAGAACATCGGCGGCGCCGGCGGCATGACGGGCTCGAAGCGCGTCGCTGAGGCGAAGGCGGACGGCTACACCATGGTGCTCGGCACCGTCGGGACGCACGCGCAGAACCAGACGCTCTACAAGCATCCGGCCTACAACTCCGTGACCGACTTCACGCCGGTCGGGCTGATCGCCGAAGTGCCGATCGCGCTGATCGCGCGCAAGGACCTGCCGGTCAACAACCTCAAGGAATTCATCGCTTACGCCAAGGCGAACCAGGCCAAGATGCAATTCGGTTCGGCGGGCGCAGGCTCGGCAACGCATCTCGGCTGCGTGGTGCTCAACACCGCCATGGGCGTGAAGATCGTGCATGTGCCCTACAAGGGCACCGGCCCGGCCATGCAGGACCTGATCGGCGGCCGCATCGATTACCTCTGCGAAATCATCAGCACGGCCAAACCGCAGATCGACGGCGGCCGCGTGAAGGCGATCGCGATGATGACCAAGGAACGCTCCGCGGTCGAAAAGGACGTGCCGACCACCGCCGAACAGGGGCTCGACGTGCAGGCCTACACCTGGAACGCGCTGTTCCTGCCGAAAGGCGCGCCCGCCGACGTGGTCAAGAAGCTCAACGATGCAATGGTGCAGGCGATGAAGACGCCCGCCGTGCACGACCGCCTCGAAGGGCTCGGCGCCCAGCTCGTCGCGGAAGACCGCGCGACGCCTGAATATCTCGCCAAGTTCGTCAAGAGCGAAATCGAGAAATGGGCGGCGCCAATCAAGGCGAGCGGCGTCCTGGTGGAATGAGCTATAGTGCGGGGGCGTGAAAGCCCCCGCACCTTATCCGCACACGGAGGTTGCCATGGCCGAGGTCAAAACCGTCAACCCCGAAGCGCTCGGCAAACCGCTGGGCCAGTACTCGCACATGACGCGGGTGAAGGCGTCGGAGCTCGTCTTCATCGCCGGGCAGGTTTCGGTCGACAAAGGCGGCAACATCGTCGGCGCCGGCGACTTCGACAAGCAGTGTATGCAAACTTTCGCCAACATCGAGACCGCGCTGAAGGCGGTCGGCGCCGGCTGGGGCAATATCGCGCAATTCACCACCTACATGGTGCGTGCGAACGATATTCCGTCGTTCATGAAATTCCGGTTGCGC
Source organism: Pseudolabrys sp. (assembly GCA_035546875.1). GTDB lineage: Bacteria > Pseudomonadota > Alphaproteobacteria > Rhizobiales > Xanthobacteraceae > Pseudolabrys. The sequence goes on along the minus strand of DASZVZ010000065.1, from coordinate 18,940 downwards.
GAATTTCCCAGGATGTTCGGCAACGCCGGCTATCCGCCGAATACCCTGCTGATGATCAACCGCCTGGTGAACGAGCAGCTTCTGATCGAAGTGCAGGCGATCGCCGCGCTCTAGTCCACGAAGACGCCGCTTCGTTTTTCGCGCGCGTATTTGACCAGCGCGAGAAAGCGGTAGAGCCCGTGCACGAACTTGCCACACGGCAGGCTCAGGAACAGGCCGAGCACGACGCCGAGATGCAGCGCGAGCAGGATGCCCATTGCACCGGTGTCGCGCAGCAGCATGAGCAGGAATCCGGTGAGGCTGGTGAGGAACAGCATGACGATGAACGCTGTATCCATGCCTCGATGCCTCGCGTCGGTCAGCGCCGGATCGCGGCGGCGCGACAGCACGAATAATCCCGCCGGGCCGGCGAGCAGGCCGATGCCGCCAAGAATGCCGAGCACGACCGGCAGGCTGTAGAGCGGATACGGCGCCGGCCAGCCGAACGCGTAGTGGTAGATCGTGGCAACCGACGTCGCGGCGAAGCACAGCAGGAAGCCGTAGAACGTCAGATGGTGGCAGATGCGCCGCGTGGGCGACGGCTGCTTGTCCTCGCTGGTGCAGCCACCACCGCCGCCGTGCAGATAAGTCAGATGCGCCGTGTCGGCGGTAGCCCTTCCGATCGCGGCCAGGCCCGCGCGCGGACCGTCGCCGTTGATGTCATGCCAGAACGCGCGCAGGCTGAGCACGAAGGCGAGGACCGCGTAAAGCGTCACCGCGCCGAACAGCGAGACCATCGCGTTGTGCGGCATCAGCGCATAGAAGTCGCCGGCGTGGCGGCCCCACAGCACGGCCGGATTCTGGAACGCGACGAAGCCGGCAATGAAGAGCGCGACGGACGCGGCCGCAAGCAAGGCGATGACGAGGCCGTTGCGTTCGAACGCGCCCGCCAGCGCCGCCGGCCTAGCATAGGCGGCGTAACTCTCGTTGCGCACCTTGGCGAGCGTCGCCGGGATATTCACGTTGAATTCGTGCGGCGGCGAATACTGGCAGTCCGGGTAGCAGGCGCCGCACTGGTGACAGAGATTGGCAAGATAATTGAGATCGCCGTCGCCGAAGAAGCGCCGCATCTCCATCGCCGGAAACACCGCGCACAAGCCCTCGCAATAGCGGCATGCATTGCAGATCGTCATCAGCCGGTCGGCCTCCTGCAAGGCGGCAGAACGTGGTGCGACGGCCGTCATATTCGTCTCCCCGTTCGTCGCCGCGAAAGCGGGGACCCCGCTACTGGATTCTCGCTTGCGCGGGAATGAGCGGCACGCGGGGCTTCGGCGAGCGCTTCAGTTCTGTGCATGCGAAGCCGCCCCCTGCCCGGCGAGGCGGCCGAAGACGGCCCCGATGGTCATGCCGATACCGGCGAGATAGCCCTTGCCGAGCACGTTGCCGGCCATGATCTCGCCGGCCGCGAACATGTTGCCGGACGGCTTGCCGTCCGCGAGCAGCATGCGGCTTTCCTCGTTCACGCGCACGCCGAGATACGTGAAGGTGATGCCGGGACGCAGCGGATAGCCGTAGAAGGGGGGCTTGTCGATCGCGCGCGCCCAGTGCGACTTCGGTATCGACAGGCCTTCGGTGCGGCAATCGTCGAGCTGCGTGTGGTCGAAGGTGCCGGGCCGCACCGACGCGTTGAAATCCGCGACGGTCTTTTCGAGCGCGGCCGCATCGAGCTCGAATTTCTGCGCGAGCTCGCCGATAGAATTGGCTTCCACCGCCGGAAAAATCGACGGCATGAACTGCCGGATCGATTTCGAATCGATGATCGAATAGGCGGTCTGCCCGGGCTGCTGCGCCACCAAGCGGCCCCAGATGGCATAGCGCTTCGGCCAGGTGTCCTCGCCTTCGTCGTAGAAGCGCTTGGCGTCCCGGTTGACCACGATGCCGAAGATGATGCTGTCGAGACGCGTGGCAATGCCGCCGTCGAATTTCGGCGCGCGCGCGTCGATCGCGACTGCGTGGCACTGCGTCGGATCGCCGACCGGCGCGACGCCCGCATCGAGCAGCATGCGCAGCACGTCACCGCGGTTATAGGGCGTGCCGCGGATAAGGAAATTATCCGCCGCCTCGCCCCAATGCTTCTTCAGCCACTCGATATTGGCCTCGAAGCCGCCGGCCGCGGCCACCAGCGCGCGGCCCCGGATGCTGGCCGGCCTGCCGTTGTGCTTGACCGTCGCGGAGATGAAATAGCCGTGCTCGATGTTGAGCGAGGTTACCGGCGAATCGTAGATCGCGGTGACGCCGAGAGCCGCCGCCTGCCGGTAGAGCTGATTGAGCATTCCGCGCCCGCCGCCGAGGAAGAAGGCGTTGGTCTTGCCGAGGCTGAGCGTACCGCCGAGCGGCGGCTGGAAACGCACGCCTTGCTGGTCCATCCAGCCGATCAGCTCGTTCGAGCGCTTCACCGTCAGCTTTGCGAGCGCTTCGGTCGTCTGGCCACCGGTGACGCGGTAGAGATCGTCGAGGAATTCGCTTTCCGCATAAGGCCCGGTCATCGTCGGCGCGGTGCCGTCATGAGAGCAGCGCAGGTTGCGCGTGTGGCGCGTGTTGCCGCCGCGATAGAACTCCGGCGCACCCTCGATCACGATGGTCCGGCAGCCGGCGCGCGCCGCGCTGATCGCAGCACAAAGTGCGGCATTGCCGCCGCCGACCACCACCACGTCGAAAGGTTGGGATAGATCCACGCCTCTTTTGCCTCGCGAAACACGGCGCCGGTGAAACGCCGCAAGCGATCTGCTCGCATGTTCGCTTGGCAGCCGTCAATCCGGCGCCGGCGCAGAGGTCCGTTGCGCTACTCGGAGACTGTCCCGTAAAACGTGCGCGCGTCGGCGGTGAAGGCGGCGCGCGATTGCGGATCGAGGTAGAGCATGTGTCCGCCGCGGTAGAGCTTAAGCGAGACACGGCCGGGGGCACCGATCTTCGGCAAGTGGTCGAGGACGTACCGCGAGATCGCATAAGGCGTGACCAGATCGCTGTAGCCGTGCGCGACCATCAGCTTGAACGCCGGATTGAGCGCCAGCAATTCACGCAAGTCGCGGCTGACGCTGACCTGGTCGCGGCCGCCGCCTTCGTTCCATTTCCATTTGCGGCCGACTTCACCGGAAAGAAGCTGGTAGGTCATCTCGGTCTTGAACCCGAGTTCATTGCGCGCGTAATTGGCAAACGCCCCGCCATAGGCGCGGGTGACGCCGCTAAGTATTGGATCGTCGCCGGATTCGGATGCGGATTCCGGGAACGGATCCGGCGCCGCGAAGGTGACGTCATACGAACTGACGATCTCCCGGCTGCTCTCGCGCAAATGCTTGATATAGGCGCCATGGATGAAGCCGCGCGCCTTGGCCACCACGTCGACCGGCAAGCCGGTGATTTGCGCCACCTTCGCGTAAAATGCCGTTGCCGCCTCGCCTTCCGGCTCGGGTCCGGCGAGGGTCGTCAGGTAGTCCGTCATCGCGAAATGTTCGGCGGCCGCGAGCGCAGCGGGCGTGAATGCATGCTTGCGCTCGAGCTCCGCCGCGGCGAGCGAAGGCAATTGCAACGCGGCGCCGAGCGCATAGGCGCGATTGCCGAACTGGAACGACCCTTCCATCAGCGGCGACAGCATGATGATGCCGTTCGTCACCACGCCCTGCTCGCTCCACGCTGCGCGCGCTACCTTGACCGCACGAAAACCGCCGTAGCTCTCACCAAGAATATATTTGGGAGAGCCGCTCCGCCCGCTGTGCGTAAGGTAAAGCGCGATCGTTTTTGCCAGCACCGATGCATCCGCGCGCACGTTCATGAAATCGCCGTCGTCGGTGCCCTTGGCGGTGCGGCTCCAGCCGGTGCCGATCGGATCGATCAGCACCAGATCGGTGAAGGAAAGCCATGTGTCCGGATTGTCGCGCAATTGTGCGTTTCCGACATTGCGCGCGTCCGGCCCGAAGTCGAGGATTTTCGGGCCGACCAGGCCGAGATGTAGATAGGCCGAGGCCGCGCCCGGCCCACCATTGAAGACGAAGGTCACCGGCCGCGTTGCCGGATCGGCGCCCTTGAGCACATAGGCCGTGTAGAAAACCGCCGCGGAGCGCTCGCCACTCTGCTGATACAGATTGAGCGTGCCGGCGGTCGCCGTATAGGCAAGCGTGCGGCCGCGCACCTGGAGCGCATGTTCGGTAACGGAATCGGGCGGCAGCAAACGAAGCACGCCCGGATCGCCTGACGATTTCTGTTCCCCGCCCTGAGGTGCGCCATGCCGTTGTTGGGCGACGGCCGGCGTGCAGACAAGCGCAAACATCAAAATGAATGTGTGAAAGATACGAATGGCCATTGTCGGCTCCGATCGCAGGCCGGCAGCGGCCTGAGGTGAAATGACGTTTTCCGCACCCCGTCTAAAGGTGCAATACGGCGTTTTCTGGTGCAGGCCCGCCTGCCGGGATTGCGCCGCCGCACGTGTTTCCTTTTATGGCTCCACGGCTTAGTGTCGGGGTCGGCCGTTTTTTCCGTTTCCGTATGGTCGAAAGTATCTGCCACGATCATGAAAGCAGCGCCCTTCGAGTATTCCCGCCCCTCCGACATCGACGAAGCCTGCGCACTTCTTGCCGCCGACGAGAACGCCCGCATCATCGCCGGCGGACAGACGCTGGTGCCGATGATGGCGATGCGGCTGTCGCGCCCCACACGGCTCATCGACATCAACCGTATCGATGCGCTCTCCTACATCCGCGAGGAAGGCGATGGTATCGCGATTGGCGCGACCACGCGGCAGTACACTGTAGAGCACGACCGGCTCATCGCAACGCGTCTTCCTTTGCTGGCGAAAGCGATGCCATGGATCGGACACGTGGCTACACGCGCGCGCGGCACCGTCGGAGGTTCGCTGGCAAACGCCGATCCCGCCGCAGAACTTGCGCTGATCGCCATCACGCTCGATGCGACGCTGACATATCGCGTCGTCGGGCAATCCATCAGCGTGCCGGCTTCCGAATTTTTCGTCGGGCCGATGACGACGGCGCTGCCGCCCGGCGCATGCCTGACAGCCGTGCGCTTTCCACTGCGACGGCGGAGCGGCAAGATCGGGACCGGCTTTCACGAGGTGAATGCGCGGCGCAGCGATTTTGCCTTCGTCTCGGCCGCGGTGCAGCTTTCGCTCGGCGTCGACAATACCTGCCGCCGTCTGGCTATCGGCATCGGCGCGCTCGGGGATTTCCCGATTCGCCTCACCAAGGCCGAACAGAAATTGACCGGCACGCGACTGGAGCCGAAGGCGGTCGAGGCGAGCCTTCGTGCGGCGCTCGCCAAGGTGGATGCTCTCTCCGATCTGCATGCCAGCGCCGATTATCGCCGGCGCGTCGCGGTAAAGCTTGCCGCGCGTGCGATTGCCGATGCCGTGAAGGAGGCGAGGGTGGCCAGCCATGCGCATTGAACTCACCGTAAACGGCGAAAAGCGCGCGGTGGACGTGGAGCCACGCACCACGCTGCTTGACTGCCTGCGCGACAACCTCGGACTCACCGGCGCGCATGCCGGCTGCGAGCACGGCGTTTGCGGCGCCTGCACCGTGCTGCTCGACGGTACCGCCGTGCGTTCGTGCCTGATGTTCGCCGTGCAGGCTGACGGGATTCCGATCACCACTATCGAGGGTCTGGCACCCGGGCCCGGCGAACTGTCGCCGCTGCAGGACGCGTTTTGCGAGACCCACGGCATGCAGTGCGGCTACTGCACGCCGGCGATGATCCTGACCGCGCACGCGCTGCTCGCGGACAATCCCGAGCCGACGCGCGAGCAGATCGTCGAAGCGATTTCCGGCAACCTCTGCCGCTGCACCGGCTACGCGCAGATCGTGGAAGCAATTTCGCTCGCGGCCGAGCGCATGCGCGGCGCCAACCGCCCGGCGGGCCAGTCATGAGCGCGCCATCGCACTTCCGCTTCGTCTCGGCCGACCGCCGGGTGCGCGAGGATCGCCGCTTCGTGGCCGGCAAAGGACGCTTCGTCGCCGACGTCGATATCGCCAACACCAAGCACGTGGCGCTGGTGACCTGTCCGCATCCCGCCGCATGGATCAAGAACATCGACAAGAAGGCAGCGCTCGCCATGCCGGGCGTGCATTACGTGCTTGACGGGCATGAGCTCGCGGAAGCCACCTCGCCGCTCGTCACCGGGCTCGATACGCCGAACGTGCCGCGCCGTCCGCTTGCCGTCGATGTCGCGCGCTTTTCCGGTGAATGGGTCGCGGCGGTGGTCGCCGACACCCGCGCGCTTGCCGAGGACGCCGCCGAGGCGATCGACATCACCTACCATCCGTTGCCGTTCGTGCTCGACGCCGAGAAAGCGCTCGAAAAAGACAGCCCGCTTGTGCATGCCGAGCACGGCTCCAACGTGCTGCTCGACAAGACCTTCGTCTGGGGCGAGGTCGAGAAGGATTTCAATGACAGCCCGCGCAAATTGTCATTGCGGGTGAAATGGGGCCGCAGTTCGACTGTGCCGATCGAGACATTCGGCGTGGTGGCGAGTTGGGACCCCTGGCGCGAGATGCTCGACGTCTGGGCCTCGATCCAGATGCCGCGCTATCCGGAGCAGATCGCCGGCGCGCTGAAGATACCGGCCTCGTCCGTGCGCCTGCATCATGACGTCGACGTCGGCGGCAGCTATGGCATCAAGCGCGGCATCAAGCATGCCGTGCTCACCGGCTACCTGACGCGGCGGCTCGGATTTCCCGTGCGGCTGATTGAGGATCGGCTGGAAAACATGCGCGGCGGCGACGCGCACGGACCGGAACGGCTGTTCGACGTCGAGGTGGCCTTTGACAATAGCGGCATCGTGCGCTCCATGAAGATGCGCGCGCTGGAAAACGTCGGCGCCTATGCCGGCCGTTCGCCGTTCCAGCTCGGCAAGCCGATCGGCTCCATCGTCGGCCCGTACAAGATCAAGAGCGTCGAGTACCGCGCCATCGCGGTACTCACCAACAAGACCACGCAGGAAGCGGTGCGCGGCTTCGGACAAGGGCCAACCAACCTCGCGCTCGAGCGCATGATGGACGAAGTGGCCAATACGCTTAAGCTCGATCCCCTGGAAGTACGCCGCCGCAACCTGATCCGGCACGACGAATTTCCCTACACGATCCCGAGCGGCACGGAATACGACAGCGGCAACTACGAAGCGGTCATCACCAAAGTTTTTGCCGGCCACGGTTATGACGACTTGAAGAAAGAGCGCGACCGGCTGCGCAAGGATGGCATGCTCGCCGGCATCGGCATCGCCGCCTGCCTCGAGCCGAGCGGCGGCAACGCGACCTTCGAAGCGTTGATCAATCCGAAAGTGACCACCTCGACCTTTATGGATTCCTGCCGCATCAGCGTGGACGGCACGGGCGCGATCACCGCCACCATGCATACCACGTCGTCCGGACAAGGCCATGAGACGCTGGTCGCCACCGTCATCGGCGAGGTCCTGCAAATCGACCCCGACACCATCCGCGTCACACGGCCGGATTCGCTCTCCTCGCTGCCGAGCGGCACGCCGGTCGGCAGCCGCATGGCGATCATGCTCGGCGGCGCGGCGTTTCATGCGGCAAACAAGCTGAAAGACAAGCTGATCAAGATCGCCGCGCACGATCTCGGCATTCCAGCGGAGCGCGCGGTCTACAAGGACGGCGCCGTCTTCGACAAGGACGCGCCGGACAATCGCCGAACCTGGAAAGAACTCGCGACCATCGCCGACCGCAACATCCACCGCATGCCGCCGGGGCTCGAACCGGGACTCGCGGTGAGCCACATCATGCCGGTGCCGACCGGCGGCACGCTGCCGACGCCGGACGGCCGCGCGCAGATGTATCCGTGCTTCTCGTTCGAATTTCACCTGATGCTGGTCAAGATCGATCCCGACCTCGGCGTGCCGGAAATCGTGCGCTACCGGCTCGGTCACGATTGCGGCACGCAGATTAACCCGAAAATCGTGCGCGGCATGACGCTTGGCGGCATCGCGCATGGCATCGGCGCGGCGCTCTACGAGGAGTTCGCCTACAACGACGAGGGCCAGCTGATCGCGCAGACTTTCATGGATTACCTGCTGCCGTCTTCGCACGAGGTACCGCCGGTCGAAATCGTCGATCACGAGACGCCCTCGCCGCATACTGTGTTTGGGCAAAAGGGATCCGGCGAATCCGGCTATCTCGGCGCGCCCGCCGCGATTGCCAACGCGGTCAACGACGCGCTGCGACCCCTCGGTATCTCGGTGAACACGCTGCCGTTGAAGGCAAGCAGGCTCGGCGACATGATAGCCGCCGCACGTGACAAGGATTAAGAAATGATCGTCGATGCGCATGCGCATTTGGTGCCGTCCGAACTGCTGACGGAAATCCGCAAGGAGAAAAACCGCTTTCCTTCCGTGCGGCAGATCGAGGACGGCGGCGGCCTCGCGCTTGCGTTTGCCGGCGGCAAGCCGACGCGCCCGGTGCCGAAGCCGCTATCCGACATCCCCGCGCGTCTCGCCTGGATGGCCGCGCAAAAGGTCGATCGGCAGGTCGTCGGCGGCTGGGTCGACATGTTCGGCTACGAGCTGCCGGCAGAGGAAGGTGAGGTCTGGGCGCGGCTTGCCAACGACGTACTGCTCGATGCGGCGAAAGCCGAGCCGCGGTTCGTGCCGCTCGCGACCGTGCCGATGCAGGACGGCGCGCACGCCGCAGCGGTGCTCAAGGATGCCATCAAGGCCGGTTTTCCCGGCGCGATGATCGGCACGCTGCCGCGCGGCGTTGGCAGCACGCTCGATCACGCCGACCTCGATCCGTTTTGGGCCGCCGCCGACGAAACCGGCGCGGTTATCCATATTCATCCGAGCTTCGACGCCGGCGATGTGCGCGTGAACGACTTCGGTCTTGCCAACGGACTCGGCCGCATCACCGACGCGGTGATCGCGGTGGCGCGGCTCGTGAGCAGCGGCCACGTCACCAAGTACGCTGATGCAAAATTTTTCGTGCCGATGGGTGCGGCAGGACTGCCGTTCGTGCTCGGACGGCTCAAGCGGAACGCCGCCATCACCAAGGACGTTGGCGATCCGGTCGAGGGGCTGGCCCGGCTCTACACCGACACCATCGTGCACGACGCGCGTGTCTTGAAATTTGTGGTCGAGATGATCGGCACCGAACGGCTGATGATGGGCTCGGACATGCCCTTCCCGATCGGCGACATGGAGCCCATGAAGATCGTCGCCGACGCCGGCCTCAAAGACGAGCAGGCTACGTCAATCAACGGCGGCCTTGCCGCCAGGCTGTTCAGGTTCAACTGACGGCCCAATGTGGAGGAACCAATGATCCGTTCGTTCATACGCTGGACTGGCGCGCTGTGCGCGGTCGCCTTGCTCTCTCTTGCCGCAGCTCCGGCACAGGCGCAGGCGCCGGAGAAAGTCACTATCGTCATTTTCTCTTTCCCCTCGCTCGGCGCATTCATGCCGCCGGTGATCAAGGCGCAAAAGCTTGACGCCGCCAATGGCCTCGACATCGACTTCGTCGAACGCCCGCCGACCGCCTACACCACGCAATTCAACTCCGGCGAGTTCAAGGTCGGCGGCAGTGCCGCGCTGCTCACGGTCGGGTTGGCGGACCTGCGCGGCGTGAAGGTGAAGTATCTTTTCAACCTGTTCGATTTCTGGGGCACGGTCGTTACCTCGCGGCCGGAAGTGAAATCCCTCAAAGATCTCGAAGGCAAGGAGCTCGCTGCCGCGCACGCCACCACGAATTATGTGATGTTCGAGTTCTTCGCCAAGAAGCTCGGCGTCGACGTTTCGAAGATCAAGGTGGTCAACACCGCGACACCCGGCCTCGTCGGCTACGCCGTCGCCGACCGCGCCGACGCCGTGCAGCTCTGGGAGCCCGCCTATACGCTTTTGAAGGCGAAGAAGCCCGATATCCGCATGCTCGACACGAACATGAGCAAGACGTGGAGCGCCTTCGCCGGCGGCCAGAGCATCCCCTACCTCGGCGTCGCCGCGCATACCGACTGGATCGAGCAGCACGAAGGAACGGTGCGCAAGCTTTATGCGACCTATAAAGCCGCCGCCGATTTCATCGCCAAGAATCCGGAAAAGGCGGCAGAAGAGATCGCGCCGAAATCGACAGCCGACGACCGCAAGGCACTGGTGTCGCTCATCAAGGCCAACGACCGGCTCGGCATGGGTGTGGTGCCCGCCAACGACGTGCGCAAGCAGATCGAGGCGGTCTACAAGGCCGGCATGGATGTCGGTTTTCTCAAGTCCGCGCCGTCGCTGGACACCGTCTACGCCAAGCCGATGCAATGATGAATTCGCGCTCGATGCGGGCCCTGCAGGCCACCGCCAGCATGCTCGTGCTGGCGGCGGCCTGGCAGGTCGCGTCGATGTTCTTTCCGCACTTCATCTTCCCGCCCGTCCCCGAGATCATTTCGCGCACCATCGAGATCCTCATCACCGGCTCGTTGTTGGCGGACGTGGTTGTGACGGCCGCGCGCATATTCGGCGGGCTGGTCGGCGCGTTTCTGCTCGGCTGTGTGCTGGCACTTTTGATCGGCCGCTCCAGACTGATGGAGAATTTCCTGACGCCGGTGCTCACCTTTTTCCAAGGCATTCCGGCGCTGTCCTGGGTCGTATTCGCAATCATCTGGTTTCACGGCACCGAGTTTCGCGTGCTGTTCATCATGGTGATGACGACGCTGCCGGCCTTCACCTTCCAGATCCTCGACGCTTTCCGCTCGATGTCGAAGGATTTGCTGGAAATGACGTTGGCGTTCAGGCCGAGCCGATTCATTTTGTTCCGTTTCCTGATCGTGCCGACGATCGTCCCCGGCATCCTGACGGCCTTCAAGGTGAACCTCGGCAACGCCGCGCGCGTCGTGGTCGTGGCCGAGCTTGTCGGCGCAACCGGCGGCGTCGGCTACCAGTTGCTCCGCCAGCAGCAACTATTCGACATGGCGGGCGCGATGGCCTGGACGCTGCAGCTTGTGCTGTTCGTGCTGATCTTCCAGCAGACGATCACGGCAATCGAAACGCGCGTGCTGCGCTACCGGGCGGCTTCCGAGCGGGCGATCTGAGCGATGGGCGAGCCGGTCATCCGCTTCCGTGACGTGAGCAAGGTGTTTGCGCGCGCCGACGGCCGCGGCGATTTCACCGCGATGGACAAGCTTTCCTTCGAGATCGACAAGGGCGAGATCGTCGCCGTGCTCGGCAAGACCGGCTGCGGCAAATCGACGATGTTCAACATCGTCACGGGGCTGATCGCGCCGACCTCCGGCGACGTCTCGGTTATCGGCCACGACCCGTTCCGCGATTTCGCATTCTTCCGCGGCAAGATCGGCATCGTGTTCCAGAACGACCGCCTGATGCCGTGGCGCAGCGCGCTCGACAATGTGCTGCTCGGCCTGCAAATCCTTAACACCGATCCCAAGCAGGCAAAAGAAACCGCAATGGGCTGGCTGGCGCGTCTCGGGCTTTCCGGTCATGAGAATGATTATCCGCACGCACTCTCCGGCGGCATGCGCCAGCGCGTGTCGATCGCGCGCGCGTTCGCGGTCGATCCGGAAATTCTGCTGTGCGATGAACCATTTTCGTCGCTCGACGAGATGACCGCGCGCGACCTGCGCGCGGAATTTGTGCGACTGGTGCGTCAGAACGGCAAGACCGCCGTCTTCATCACGCATCAGGTCAGCGAGGCGATCGAGATCGGGGACCGCGTGCTGGTCTTCCATCGCCCCGCTCGCATCGCGTACGAAACACGGGTTTCCTCCGACACCGGCGAAAATACCCGGCGCGACATCCGCGAGCGGATCCTGCAAGTGCTTGCGCAGGAGAGCGTTCCGGCATGAGCGAGGATCAGGCGCTCGACACGCCGTTTTGGTCATTTTCGCTCGCCGTCTACGGCAGCGACGGCGTCGCCGCGGAATGCCTCGACTTGCAGGATCGCTACGATCTTGACGTCAACTTGCTGTTGTTTGCCGCGTTCGCCGGCGCGGCTGAGGGCGTGACGTTAAGTGTCGACGATATCACCGCCGCCGCAAAGTCGGTCGAAGATTGGCACAACGACGTCGTGCGCGTCTTGCGCGAAGCACGCCGCACGTTGAAGCCGATGACCGCGAACGAAGACGACCCACTGCGCGTCGCGGCGACCTCCGTGCGCGCGCAGGTAAAGAACGCCGAGATCAATGCAGAAAAGGTCGAGCAGGCGATGCTGTGGGCCTGGAGCGAGCGGCATTTCGACGGCCGCCCGCGCGGCGACCGGCATACCGCGCTGAACGCCAACCTCGACGCCGCGCTCGCCTTCTACCGCGCCGACGGTCGCGAGCAGTCTTCGATTATCCGCCTGCGCGAGGCCGCGGCGCGCAGCATCCGCAAGCCTTAGCCCTTGCCGTTGCCGCCCTCGCGGTCGGGCCGATATTTCGTCTCGGGCTTGAGGCCTTTCCGGCGCAACTTCTCGCTGATCTTGCCGTTGTCGATGTAACGGCCTTGCGCGGCGCGCTTTGCCGCCTCGTCCCATTGCGGCAGCCAGTCGCCGAGCGAATAGCCGAACCAGGGCGCCTGCGGCCGCAGCGGCCCAAGATCGAGCTCCTGCCAGATCGCTTTCGCGCGTTCCATGTATTCCTTCTTCGGAAGCGCCAGCGGCGGCAGGTCCGCCTTCATGGTGGCGTCCATCAGCATGGTCGAGTCTTCTTCCTGGTCGTGCTCGCGCTTCGGCCCGTGTCCCTGCCCGCGGTGCGGCACGAGTTGCACGTCCTCGACCGGGTTCATGCGGTAAGCCATCGCCCACAACAGTGCGTCGGCATTGTCGACGTCGATGTCTTCGTTCACCGCGATGCAGATCTTGCCGCAGTCGCCCTTGAAGAAGGCGGCGCCATAAAGCGCGCGCCAGACTTCGGTGCGTGACGTGCCCCTCTCCAGCGTGACCACGGTGACGCGCAGCAGGCCGGTGAGCGGCTCGTGGAGCGCGACTTTCTTCACGCCCTTGATGCCGAGCGTGTTGCGCAGGTGCGACGTGAACAGCGGCTCGTAGGCGACCCGCTTGATCACACTCGATTCCGACGGCGCCACCTGGCTGATGTAGGACGGGATGATCGGGTTCTTCCGGTGAGTGATCGCGGTGACGCGCATCGGCATGTTGAATTCTTCCAGCGCGACGTGGCCGTGCGACTCGCCGAACGGTGCTTCCGGCTCGAGATATTCGGTGTCGATCAACCCCTCGATGACGAGCTCGGACTCGGCCGGGACCATCAGGTCGACGGTGCGGGCGCGTACGATGTTGATCGGCCCGCCGGCAAGTCCGCCAGCGACCGTGATCTCGTCGACGCCGATCGGCAGCTTCTGAGGCCCCATGAAGGCGACGAAAGGCGGGCAGCCGAGTACAATGGCACAGGGCATCGGCTCGCCGCGCTTCTGGTATTTCAGGTAATGCTGATAACCGCCGGCGCCACCGACCCGCGTCGCCATGCGTACGACGAGCCGGTCCGGTGCCTTCAGCGCGGCGCGATAGGTGCCCATATTCTGGATGCCGGTTTCCGGATCGCGCGTAATGACGTTGGTCGCGGTCAGCGTTGGCGCGCTGTCGAACCCGGGCGTCGAGATCGGGATGGGTAACATGTCGAGGCCGCCGCCGGATTTCCTCAGCGCGTCGCCTTCGATCACGACCTCGTGGCAAACCGCGTCGTTGACGAGACGCGGCTCGACCGGGTTGGCGATGGCGCGATCCCACTTCGCCTGAATCTCATCAAGCGGGGCCCCCATGCCGACACTGTAGATGTCCGGATTGGCCGCAATGGCGCCAACCACGACCGGCATGTCGTACTTGCGGCCGAGGCCATCCGTGATGTTGGTGAACAGGAAAGCCTTGCGCTCCGCCTCTTCGATGCCGCCGACGAACTGCCAGCGCACCAGGGGATGCATCTCGGCGTCCTTGTCGATCTGGCGCTCGATGCGGCGCAGCAGCCCTCGCTTCTCCAGCGCTTCGATGTGCTCGTGCAAGTCAGGATAGCTGCGCGGGGCATTGCTCATTCTTTATTCCTGGTCTTCGTCTGGCGCCGAGCGCCAGCGTTTCACAAGGCCGCTGTCGATGTCGAAGAGATCGAGGCAGCGGCCGACCGTCTGGTTGACGATGTCGTCGATCGTTTTCGGCTGATGGTAGAAGGCCGGCACCGGCGGCATGATGATCGCGCCGTTCTCGGTCGCCGCCAACATGCTCTTGAGATGCCCGGCATGCAGCGGTGTCTCGCGCACCATCAGCACCAGGCGGCGGCGTTCCTTCAGGATCACGTCGGCGGCGCGGCTCAACAATGTGTCGGTCGTGCCGTAGGCGATGTCGGAGAGCGTGCGGATCGAGCACGGGATCACCACCATGCCGCGCGTCTTGAACGAGCCGCTCGACACCGAAGCGCCGACGTCGCCGTTGGCATAAGTGACGGTCGCAAGTTCGCGCACCTCGTTGACGCCGAGGCTCGTCTCCTCCTTCAGCGTTAACGCCGCCGATTTGGAGATGATGAGGTGCGTCGGCACATTGACGTCGCGCAGCGCCTGCAGAAGGCGCACGCCGTAGATCGCGCCGGACGCGCCACTGATGCCGACGATGAGCGGAAGCGCCATAGCTACCCCGGCCTTAACCCTTGGAATTTCCATCTTAAAAGGGCGGGCGGGCCGTGGCCAGCGAGGTGTCTTGGAGCTAAATCACACGATCTGGGCGGTCGGGGTCGCGGCTTGGGCGGAAAGTTGCCCGGCGAAAACATGGCCGAGCATCACCAGCACCGGGCCTTTGAGATCGGCCCTGGCCAGCCGGGCCGGAAGGTCCGCGATGGTTGAAGCGACCACCTCCTGATCAGGCCGCGTCGCGCGCGCAACCGCGACTGCGGGCGTCGACGGATCGAGCCCCTGCCCGACCGCCTTCTCGACCAGCGCGCCGAGCGTGCGCACCGGCATGTAGATCGCGGTCGTCGTCGTCGGGTCGGCAAGGCTCTGCCAATCGATATCTTTCGGCAGCGCGCCGCTTCGTGCGTGGCCGGTGACGTACTGCAGGCGGCGCGAATGATCGCGGTCGGTGAGCGGAACGCCGAGGCGGCTGGCGGCGCCCTGCGCCGCGCTGATGCCGGGCACGACGTCGATCGCGATGCCCGCGGCGCGGCAGGCGGCAATCTCCTCGCCGGCCCGCGCGAAGATCAACGGATCGCCGCCTTTCAGCCGCACGACGCGCCTGCCGCTCTTGGCCAGATTGACCATCAGCGCATTGATCTCGTCCTGCTTGCACGACGGGCCGTAACCGGCCTTGCCGACCAGCATCTTCTTCGCCTCGCGGCGCGCGAAATCGAGCACACCGGCGGAAACGAGATCGTCGAACAGGATCACGTCGGCCGATTGCAACGCGCGCACCGCGCGCAGCGTCAGCAACTCGGGGTCGCCCGGCCCCGCACCCACCAGCGTCACCGATCCGTGCTCGACCGCCGTACCGAGGCCGCGCACCTCGGCGAGGAAGCGCTGAAAATCGCTCTCGGCAGGCGCGCGGTCGGGATTGGCGACAGCATGCGCGGTGAAGACGTGCCAGAACTTGCGCCGCGCCACGAAGGAAAGTTCGGTGGTTTTCAGCGCCGAGCGCCAGCGCGCTGCTGCTTTCGCCCACAGCGCGAAGCCTTGCGGCAGCAGCGCCTCGAGCTTGGCTCGGATCGCTTGCGCGAACACAGGCGCGGCGCCGTCGGTCGAGATACCGATCACGAGCGGCGAGCGGTTGACGATCGAACCGAAGGAAAAATCGCAGAACGCCGGCTTGTCGATCACATTGACCGGGACGCCCGCGGAGCGTGCAGCGTCAGCGAACGCCGCCGCCTGTTCGTCATCTTGAAATGCACCGATCGCGATGGCCGCGCCGGACAGATCGCCCGGCGCCCATGCGCGATCGTAAATGGCGATGTCGTCGCGCGGCGGATCGGAGGCGACAAGCAGCAGTTCATCGGACGCTTCGGTGGCGAACACCTCGACCTTCGCGCCAGCCGCGGCAAGCAATTCCGCTTTCCATGCAGCAGCCGCGCTGCCGCCGGCAATCACTGCGCGCTTTCCTTCCAGCGCGAAGAAGACTGGCAGCCGCGCCAGCGGCTCCATGCGCGCGGGCCGCGCTTGCGAGGGGTGGCGCGTCGAAGCCGCGCTCATGCCACCCTCTTCGGGCCGGTATCGGCGTGGAAATCGAGACCGTTGATCGTCTTCGCGACGAACCCGGCGCGAATGGTGAAATCGCCGAAGCGCTCGTCCTTCTGCCGTTCCTTCGCATAGGCCGCGAATACCGGATCGAGCGCGGCAACGATGCCGTCGTCGTCGAGATCTTCGCGGAACAGCTTGCTCATGCGCGAGCCGTCGAAAGCCGCGCCGAGATAGAGATTGTAGCGACCGGGTCCTTTGCCGACCAGGCCGATCTCCGCGATGTAGGGCCGCGCGCAACCGTTCGGGCAGCCGGTCATGCGCAGCGTAATGTCTTCCTCGGCAAGGCCATGCGCGGCAAGCTTTTCCTCGAGCCGCGTGATGAGGCTCGGCAGATAGCGCTCGCTCTCGGCCAGCGCCAGCGCGCAGGTCGGCAGCGCGACGCAGGCCATCGCATTGCGGCGCAGCCCCGTGGCATTGCTGGTCATGCGGTGCTCGGCGACCAACTTCTCGATCGCCGCGCGGTTTTCGTCCGCGACATTGGCGATGATCAGGTTCTGGTTCGGTGTGATCCGGATTTCGCCGTCATGCGCTTCCGCAATGCGGCGCATGCCGGTCATGAGCTGCGGCCCGCCGGGAAAATCGCGCAGCCGGCCGTTCTCCACGAACAGCGTCAGGTGGTGCTTGCCGTTCTCGCCTTGCGTCCAGCCGTAACGGTCGCCGTTCGAGGTGAACAGATAAGGCTGCGCCTTTTCCAGCGGCTTGCCAGCGCGTTTGGCGATCTCGGCGCGAAAGGCGTCGGCGCCGTGGTCGTCGAGCGTGTATTTCAGCCGCGCATGCTTGCGATTGGTGCGATCGCCCCAGTCGCGCTGGATGGTGACGACCGCTTCCGCCACGGCGAAAAGGTCCTCCGGACGGCAGAAGCCAAGCACGTCGCCAGTGCGCGGATAGGTTTCCGGCTCGCCATGCGTCATGCCCATACCGCCGCCGACGGTGACGTTCCAGCCTTCGATGGTGCCGTTCTTGCCGACGATGGCGATGAAGCCGAGATCCTGCGCGAACACGTCGATGTCGTTCGACGGCGGCACAGCAAAGCCGATCTTGAATTTCCGCGGCATGTAGGTCTTGCCGTAGATCGTCTCGACGTCGTCGCGCTCGCCCTCGCCCGCGACCTTCTCGCCGTCGAGGAAGATCTCGTAATAGGCGTGCGTCTTCGGCTTGAAATGCAGCGAGATGCGGCGCGCGAGGTCGCAGGCCTCGGCATGGATTTTCGACTGGTGCGGATTGGACACCGCCATCACGCCGCGCGTGTCGTCGCCGCAGGCCGCGATGGTGTCGAGCGCGACCTCGTTGATCTTCTTGAGCGCCGTCTTCACGTTGAACTTCAGCACGCCGTGCATCTGGAAGGTCTGGCGCGTGGTGAGCCGCAGCGTCTCGCCGGCATAGACGCGCGCGACCTCGTCGAGCGCGAGCCATTGCTGCGGGGTGATGACGCCGCCCGGAAGACGGATGCGGATCATGAATCCGAATGCTTTTTCCAGCTTCTTACGCGTGCGCTCAGGGCGCAGGTCGCGGTTGTCCTGCAAGTACATGCCGTGAAATTTAAGCAGCTGCGTGCTGTCTTCGCTCACGCCGCCGGTGTGCGGATCGGCCATGTCCTCGGCGAGATTGCCGCGCAGATAGCGGCTGCGCGCCTTGAGGTGCTCCATCGGCGACAATTCTTTGCCGGCCATCGGTGGTGCCTTTCGGAAATTGGTACCGCGCGACGCGACGGCCTAATACGTATCGGTCAGGTAGCGCTTATCGCGCTCGAGTGTGGCGACCGCCTGCTCGGCCGCTTCCGGCGCAATCCCCTGCACGTCGGCATAGGCGCGCACCAGCGTCGCGCGCACGTCCTTCGCCATCGCCTTGGCGTCGCCGCAAACATAGAACGTCGCGCCGCCGTCCAGCCATTCGATCAGGTCGCGGCGCTGCTGCCACAGCTTGTGCTGCACGTAGATCTTCTCCGGCCGGTCGCGCGAGAACGCGAGATCGAGACGCGTCAGCGCACCGTCCTTGAGCGCTTCCTGCCAGTCGAGCTGGTAGAGGAAATCGTGCGTAAAGGTGCGGTCGCCGAAGAACAGCCAGCTGCGGCCGGTCGCACCCGTCGCGCGGCGCTCCTGCACGAAGGCGCGGAACGGCGCGACGCCTGTCCCGGGACCGACCATGATGATGTCGCGCTCCGGCGCAGGCAGCGCGAAATGCCGGTTGGGGCGCAGCTTCACACGCACGCGGCCACCCTTCTTCATCCGTTCGGCGATGAAGTTGGAGGCTACGCCCTTGCGCACGCGACCATGCGTTTCGTAGCGCACCGCCGAGATTAGCAGATGCGCCTCCTCGCCGACTTCCTGGCGCGACGACGCGATCGAATAGGCGCGCGGCGCAAGTGAGCGCGTCACCGCGCGCAGGTGATCGGCGGTCAGCGCAATCGGGAATGTCGCAATCAGGTCGATGAGCTGGCGGCCGACGATCCAGTCCTTAGCTTGTCCGTCGGCGATCAGCGCCTTGACGTATTGATGGCCGGTTTGCGCCGCGTAAGTCTCCAGCGTCTTGAGCGACAGCGTAGTGACGTCGCGCGACTTGACGAGGTCGGCGCGCAATTTGTCGTCACTGGAAAGTCCGGCGAGCTTCAGCAGTTCGTCGACATAGGCCGGATCGTTCTCGGCATAGACGTCGAGCGAGTCGCCCGGCTCGTAAGCGGGCGCCGGACCGTCGAACGACAGCGCGAGATGAATCGTCTCCTTGTCGGATCGCGAGGAATTCAGATTGACGTGT